>NZ_CP120210.1:6726087-7368116 GCF_029369745.1 Amycolatopsis sp. QT-25 | reverse complement strand
GTGGGGAAGGCCGATCTGCTCTGCCGCGCCGGGCGCGTCGACGAGGCGCGCGCGGTCGGCGCCCGGTTCCGGGAGCTGATGGCGACGGTGCCGATGCCGGGCATGTTCGGCGACGAGTACGGCGGGTACATCGACACGGAGATCGCACTGGCCGCCGAAGATCTGGCCGGGGCCGAGCGCGGTGCCGCGATCGTCGTGCAGTCCACCGCGGAACGCGGCGACATGCCCGATCTGGGACGGATCGTCGAGGTCTGCGGCCTGATCCGGTTCCGGCAAGGCAGGCCTGAGGCGGCTGTCCGGCTGCTCGGCGCGGCGAAGCTGCTGCGCGGCAGGCAGGACCTCGGGGAACCCGGCATCCGGAAGCTGATCGAAGACCTCAAGCGACACTTCGGCGAGGAGCGCTACGAAGAACTCCTCGTGCAGGACGCCGGCCTGTCGCGTCCGGACCTGGTGGCCTGGATCCGGCAGGAAGTGAGCGCATGAAGAAGGGCTCCTCACCTCGACGGAGGCAAGGAGCCCTTCACGCGCGTTCCCCCTGACCCCCGTCAGACGCGCTTCCGGTAAGCCCATGTGGCGAGCGGGAAGAAGACCGCGAGCGCGGCCGCCATCCAGATCAGCGCCCCGGTCAGCGGACCGGCCACCGGACCGCCGTTCATCAGCCCGCGCAGCACGTCGGACATCTGCGTCACCGGGCTGATGTCGGCCCACGCCTTCAGCCAGCCGGGCATGGTGCTCGTCCCCACGAACACGTTGCTGCCGAAGGTCAGCGGCATCAGCACCACGAACATCAGGCCCTGCACCGCGCCGGGGCTCTTCACCAGCATTCCGACGAACACCGAAGCCCAGCAGAACGCCAGCGCGAACGCGATGACGAGCACGATCGCCAGCGCGAACTCGGCCGGTCCGGTCTGGATCCGGTAGCCCATGATCGTCGCGACGACCATCAGCACGGCGATGCACACCAGGTACCGCACGATGTCGGCCAGTACGGCGCCGATCAGCGGCGCGGACCGCGCGATCGGCATGGCCCGGAACCGGTCGAACACGCCCTTGGTGACGTCGGTGTTCAGCTGGACCCCGACGGTCATGCTGGCCTGCAGGATGTTGAACACCATGATGCCGGGCACGATCATCTGGAGGTAGTCGTCGATGCTCGGGGCGAGCGCGCCGCCGAACAGGTAGACGAACATGACCAGGAAGATGATCGGCGCGATGGTGACGTCGGCCAGCTGTTCCGGGTTCTTGCGGATCTTCAGAACACCGCGCCAGGCAAGGGAAAGCCCGTGCCGCACGCTGCTCGACGGCGCAACGCGCCGTGGTGGTGCGGGGATGGCGATGGTCGTCATACCAGGCTCCCTTCCGGAGTCGTGTCCTTTGTGGACTCTGCGGTCCTCTTGCCGGTCAGCGCGAGGAACACCTCGTCGAGGCTGGGCAGCCGCAGCGCCAGCTCGTCCGCGGTGATCCCGGCTTCGTCCAGCTTGCGGACCAAGGTGGACAGCAGGACGGGGTCGGCGACGGGCGCGGTGAGCAGCCCGGTGTCGTCGTCCCGGTTCGGCCGGGTCCCGGTGAGCCCGGCCAGGATGCGCTCGACGGCGTCGAGATCGGCGAGCGCGCTCGGCCGGACCTGCAGCGTCTGGCCACCGGTCCGCCGCTTGAGCTCGTCGGCCCGCCCGTTCGCCACGACCTGCCCGTGGTCGAACACGGTGATCGTGTCGGCCAGCTGGTCGGCCTCCTCCAGGTACTGCGTGGTGAGCAGCACCGTCGTGCCGTCCGCGACCAGCGTCCGGACCACGGCCCAGACCTCGTTGCGGGCGTGCGGGTCGAGTCCGGTGGTGGGCTCGTCCAGATACAGCACCTTGGGCCGGCCGACCAGGCTCGCGGCGAGGTCGAGCCGCCGCCGCATCCCGCCCGAGTAGGTCTTGATCGCCCGCCCGGCGGCGCCGGTCAGCTCGAACCGTTCCAGCAGTTCGGCCGCGCGCTTCTTCGCGTCCGCCCTCGAGAACTCCAGCAGCCTGCCGATCAAGACGAGGTTCTCCGTACCGGAAAGGTCCTCGTCGACCGACGCGTATTGCCCGGTCAGCCCGATCATGCTCCGGACCGCCATCGGGTTCTTGACGACGTCGTACCCGAAGACACTCGCGTGGCCGCGGTCCGGCCGGATCAAGGTGGCCAGGATCCGGACGGCGGTCGTCTTCCCCGCGCCGTTCGGCCCCAGCACCCCGACCACCTTGCCCGCCGGGACCTCCAGATCGACCCCGTCGAGCGCCTTCGTCTCCCCATAGTGCTTGACCAGGCCCTCGGCCCTGATCGCGTGCGTCATCGTTTCCTCCTGTGGATCTCGCCCCGTGGACGAAGGTGCACGCCGTACCTGGCAGACCGCGCACAGCGCGCTGGCAGCTGCTGACAGCACCTGACACGGACTGATAGGCGCTGGTAGAGGCCGCGTGAGGAGGTTGTGGAGGTGTTGTGGAGACCGCCGTCACCGTGCCGGTGATCGGCATACTCGACGTCATGGTGATCGAAGAACGGGTGGTCCGACCGGCGGGCCTGGGTGCCGGGCGGAAGCTGGCCGGCGGGCTGCTCATCGCGGCGATCGTGCCGTTCGCGGTGCTGACGGCGCTGCGGCTGGTGGGCTACGACGGCAACACCTACACGATCGCGGCGCTCGCGCTGACGCCGTACGCCGGCCTCGCGACGCTGGTGCTCGGCATCCTCGCGCTGGTGGCCCGCCGCTGGTGGACCGCGGCCGTCGCGCTGGTGCTGACCTGCACGATCGCGTCGATGGTGCTGCCTCGCGCCTTCGCGAACGAACAGAAGGCCCTCGGCGGGAAGCACGTCCGCGTACTGGCGTCGAACCTGCTCGGTGGCCAGGAGGATCCGGCGAGAATCGTCGGCTACGTGAAGGAACACCAGGTCGACGTCCTGAGCTTGACCGAGCTGACACCCGAGTCGGTCACCGGGCTCGCACGGGCCGGGTTGTTCGACCTCCTGCCGTACCGCGTGCTGCACCCGGCCGAGTGGGCGTACGGCTCCGGGCTGGTGTCGAAGTACCCGCTCACGCCGCTGAAACTGAGCGGTGATTCGGACGACAAGCAGCCCAGCGCGAGCGTGGACCTCGGCGACGGCGTGCGGATCGAGGTCGTCGCGGTCCATCCGGCGGCGCCGATGTGGGACAGACACGCCTGGGTCGACGAGGCCAAGGATCTGCCCTACGCCGACGCCGAGCACGACATCCGGATCCTGGCGGGCGACTTCAACGCCGGCCTCGACCACGCGCTCTTCCGCGAGCTGCTGACCAGGGGCTACGTGGACGCGGCCGATCAGCTGGGGAGAGGGTTGCGGGGCACCTGGACCAACGGGATGGTGCCGCCGGTGCCGATCGACCACGTGCTGGCGGACAAGCGGACGGCCATCGCGGATTTCAAGGTGCTGGAGACGCCCGGCAGCGACCACGACGCCGTCTACGCCGAGGTCGTACTGCCCGGGAAGTGACCCGCTCGCCCCGGTACAGGAAGGCGCCCTTCCTGTACCGGGGCGCAAGGAAGGGGGTCTTCCTGTACTCGTTCTTACCGCTCACGAGGCGAGCAGCGCGTCCAGTGCCCTGAGCGTTTCGAGGCCGTTGCTCGCCAGTGAAACGCCACGGCCATGCCGGACCTGCGGCTCGCGTGGGTTGATCCGGACCAGGGCACCGCTCGCGGCGCTGGCCAGTTCCGCATAGCGCCGCACCGTCGGTACCGCCTGTCCGGCGCCGAGTTCCACCACCACGAGGTCGCGTTGCGTGCGACGCCACGCGGTCAGCTCGTCGAGCTGGGCTTGGCTGCGCCGGCCGAGCCAGTCGTGGTCGCCGAACATCAGGATGTTGGGCCGGGCAAGGCCGCCGCAGCGCGGACAGGACGGCAACGGCGCCACCGCGCGCATCGTGTCCTCGTCGATCAGGACGTCGATGTCGTCGGCGGGCCAGCTCTCCCCGGTGCACGCGGCAAGGCACTGGAGGTGGTGGATGGACCCGTGCGCTTCGGCGACGTGCGGGTAGCCCGCCTTCTGGAACTGTCCGTCCACATTGGACGTGAAGGCGCGCGTGCCACCGGGTTTGCGTGCTCCCCAGGACAACAGGAGGCCGAAGCCGTCGTGCGGGACGGTGCCGCGGTACAGCGCGAGCCGGTGCCCGTAGAAACCCCAGGCCAGTTCGGGATCTTCGGCGAAATGCCGCGGGTCGGCGAGTTCGACGAAACTGATGCCCAGCCGCTCGTACGGCGGATACGCCGTCCAGAAACCCTCGTCACCCCGGAAATCGGGCAGGCCGGAGTCGACACCCATCCCGGCGCCGGCGCAGACGAGCAACGCGCCGGCGCCGTCGATCAGTTCCGCGGCTCGTTCGAGCTCACTCACCCGGCTTCGAAGCCTGGACGACCTCGAATTCCAGCAGGTTCGCGCCGCTGGAAACCGGCTTCGCGCGCTCGCCCGCGTGCGCCTCACGCGCCGGGCCGGACGCCCACGCCTGGTACGCCTCTTCGGACTCCCACTTGGTGTAGACGAAGTAGCGCGACTCGCCGGAGACCGGGCGGAGCAGCTCGAAGCCGAGGAAGCCGGGCTGATTGTCGACGGCGTGCAGCCGCGCGGCGAACCGCTTCTCCAGCTCGGGGCCCGCGCCTTCGGGTACTTCGATCGCGTTGATCTTCACGACAGCCATGCCGCCAGCCTACGACGAAACTCTTCAACACCGCGATGTGATGCGGGGGATCTTCCCAGCCGACGCTGCGCCCGTCGACCGGAAGAACCGCACGAAGGTGACTCTCCGTGCCGCAAGTAGGTGACTAATTGCGGTGTAGGGTGCCCGGCAGCAGTTCGGCGTCCGGCGGGATCGCCGTGCCGTGGAACCAGGCGTCGAAGAAGGGCCGCAGGTCCTGCTCGGAGAGCTTGATCGTGAACGCTTCGAAATCCGCCCAGGTCGCGTTGGCGTTCCGGTGCGCCGCCGGCCACTCCTTCAGCAGCCGCGCGAACGCTCCTTCGCCGATCTTCCGCCGCAGCGCGTGGATGGCCAGGATGCCCTTGTCGTAGACGCCGCGGAACTCCTGCCCGGCTCCCATGCCGACCAGTTTCGGCGTCCAGAAGTCCTTGCTGCCGCGCATGATCTCGAGGGCGGCGCGGTAGCGGTCGTCCAGGTTCTCGTTGTCTCGCGATTCCTGCCACAGCCATTGCGCGTACGAGGCGAGGCATTCGTTGAGGCAGATGTCGGACCACGAAGTCAGCGTCACCGAATCGCCGAACCATTGGTGTGCGGTTTCGTGCACCACGGTGATCAGGCCGGCCCATTTCGCGTAGGTGGGCCTGGTCTGGGTTTCCAGGGAGAAATGGATGTCCTCGTCGAGGTAGATGCCGCCCGCCGCGTCCACCGGGTACGGGCCGAACTTCGAGCTCAGGAAGCCGATGATCTCCGGCAGCCGCCTGCCGGTGTCTCGCCGGTCCTCGGCGCCCGGCGCGTACGCGTTGACCACCGGCGTCCCGTCCGGGAGCGCCATCCGGTCGACGGTGAACCTGTCGATCGCCACCGTGGTCAGGTAGGTCGCCACGGGCGTGCGTTCCTGCCACGACGTCGTGCTCCAGCCGTTCGCCGCGGTCTTCTGGATCTCGCGCCCGTTCGAGATGACGGTCCAGCCGTCCGGCACTCGCGCGGTGAGGGTGAACATCGCCTTGTCGCGCGGGGTCTCGTTGACGGGATACCAGAACGACGCCGAATGCGGCTCGCCGACGATGAACGCGCCGCCGTCCTGCGACTTCCGCCAGCCGTTCTCGCTGCCGCCCGCCTTGGGGGTCGCCGACGGGTCGCCGCCGTAGACGATCCTCGTGCGGAAGGTGGTCCCGTCCCGGATCGGCTCGGCGGGGGTGACCACCAGTTCGAATTGGCCCTCGCGGGCGAACTTCGCCGGTTCACCCTCCACTTCGACGGATTGGACCGTCAAGCCGCGTAAGTCCAAGTTGTACCGATTGAGGTCCTGGGTCGCTTTCGCGATCACCGTGGTGTCGCCGTCGAGCCGCCCTTTCGCGGGATCGTAAGTGATCCCGACCTGGTATTCGGCCGCGTCGTAACCGCCGTTGCCGTCCATCGGGTAGTACGGGTCGCCCGCGCCCGAAGCGCCGGGAGCCGGGTTCATCGGCGGCGGCGGTGGGGGCGCGGCCGGAGGAGGGTCGGCGGTGCAGCCGATAATCAGGGCGCAGACGACCCCCAGGACCAGACCGGCGGCGGGGACACGGCTGCGCATGGAGGGGAGCTTAGTGGTGATCCAGCGCGACGGGTTGATCACTTTCGGCGGCGACGGGCCGCCGATCGTCCTTCTGCACGGGCTCATGGGCAGGGCGACGACGTGGTGGCGGGTCGCGCGAAGGCTCGAACCGTACGGGCGTGTCCACGGCCTCGACGCGCGTGGTCACGGCCGCGGGCCGCGTGGCGGGCCCTGGCGCACCGAGCGGTTCGCCGACGACGTCGCGGCGGTGCTGCGGACCTTCGACGAGCCCGCCGTCCTGATCGGGCATTCGATGGGCGGCCTGCACGCCTGGGTCACCGCGGCGATGCATCCCGACCTCGTCCGCGCCGTGGTCTGCGAGGATTTCGCGCCGGATCAGCGTGGCCGGACCGTGGACACCTGGCGCGGGTACTTCGAGTCGTGGCCGGTCCCGTTCCGCTCGCTGGCCCACGTGCGCGAGTTCTTCGGCGAAACCGGTGACTACTTCATCGAATGCGTCGAGGAACGTGAAGACGGCTACCACCTGATCGCGTCCCTTTCGCACCTGTACGAGATCGCGGCGGAATGGGGACGGCGCGATTTCTGGGCGTTCGTCGAGCGCGTGAACTGCCCGCTCCTCGCGATCGAAGGCGAACGGACCGCGATGCCACATGGCCAGCAGGCCGAGCTGGCCGCCCGCGTGCCCGGCGGCCTCGGACGCCACACCGTCGTCCAAGGCGCCGGGCACGTGGTGCACGACGAAGCGCCGGAGACCTACCTCGGTGCCGTCGAAGCGTTCCTCTCCGACGTCATCGGTCAGCCCTTCGCCAGCTGAGCGTCGATCCAAGCGCGCAACCGCGCTTCACCCGGGTAACCGATGTTGCGCGAGGACGGCAGTTCGGCGGCGTTGCGGACGCCGACCAGCGTCGGGAGATAGCGGACGTCGTACCGGCTGGACAGCTCCGGGCTCCGGTCGACGTCGACCTCGCCCAGCAGGAACCGGCCGCCGTATTCACCGGCGAGCCGTTCGATCACCGGCTTCATCTGGCGGCACGGCGGGCACCAGGTCGCGCCGAAGTCCATGATGACCAGCTTCTGCCGCGAGATGTTCATGACCTCGGCGTAGTTGGCCGAAGTCACCGTCAGCACGTTCTCGGCCGTCGGCGCGGCGGAAGCCACGCCGGTGCCGAAGCCGGTGACGAGTGCCAGCACGCCGGCCAGCACACAGACGAATCGTTTGAGTTTGGACAAGACGATCTCCTTGGCGGTGAGAGTCCACTCAGGACGAAGACGTGGTCGGCAAACCGTTCGCCACCCAGTCTTCGATGCCTTCGCGGTACTTGCGGACGTTCGTGTACCCGAGTTCCAGCAGGCGCCGTCCGACGAATTCACTGTTGCGGCACGGCGTGTTCGCGCAATAGACGACGATCGCGGCCGTTTTGTCCGGAAGCACCGCCGGTGCCAGGCGGTCGGTGAATTCGGCCGCCTGTTCGTACGGGAATCCCGGAATGTTGCGGGCTTCGGGAAGATGCTCCTTTTCGAAATAGGCGACCGGCATCGTGTCGACCACGATCACCGAGCCGGTCTCCAGTCCGGAGCGCAGTTCCGTACGAGTGATCAACGGCAGCATGGTGCCCCTTTTCCGCAGGCCGTGATGGACGATTCCCATCGTCGGCCGACCGCCGGGACACGCTCTAGTGCCGCCTCGGCATGTCGAAGGGTTATCCGGCGGCCGGCCTGCCGTGGCGGTGCAGCCAGGTGCGGTACGGCGCCGTCCGCTCGGCGAGCCGCCAGTATCCGGCGGTCGCCTCGGTGGCGAGTTCCGGGACGCCGGGCGCGCACGGGCCGTCCTCCCGCCAGGCGAGCACGTGCCGCACGTACATCGGCGCGCCCGCCAGCGGACGGATGGCCAAGCCGTCCGACGACGGCCGGGTCGGCTGGACCAGCCCGACACCGTGGCCGCCGCTGACCAGGTCCTCCCGTGCGGTGTCGATGTCGACGTCGTGGGTGATCCGCGGGTCGAAACCGTGCGCGAGGCACATCTCGCGGAACACCACGCGACAACCGTCGCCGCCGCTCGACACGATCCAGTCCTCCCCGGCCAGTTCGGCGAGTTCGATCTCCTCTTCGTCGGCGAGCGGGTGTTCGGCGGGGAGCGCGACGAACGACGGCTCCTCGACCAAGGTCATGGTCCGCACCTCCGGCGGCACCGGGAGGCCGCGCCTTCCGCAGATCATGATCAGGGCGAGGTCGATGCCCCGGTTCGCGACCTGCGCGAGCAACCGGGTGCGCGAGGTGTCCGCGCGGGTGCGGAACGGCTCACCCGGCCGCAGGTCGCGCAGCCCGCCGAGCAGCGAACCCGTGATGGCGCTGTCGTTCCAGCCGATCCTGATCGATTCGCCGGTCTCGGGCTCCTGCCGGTGGAAGTCGTGCTCCAGCTCGTCGAAGGTGAGCACGATCGCCCGTGCCCTCCGCAGGATCAGGGCGCCGAGTTCGGTGGGCCGCACCCCGTGCTGGTCGCGGTGGAACAGCGAGCCGCCGACCATTCGCTCGATCCGGCGCAACTGGTGGCTGAGCGCGGGCTGCCCGAGCCCCAGTCCGGCGGCGGCACGGTTCAGACTGCCGTGGGCAGCGATCTCACAAAGCACGCGAAGATGCCGAACCTGAATCTCCATGACTTCGTATACCGCGGCCCGTTCGCGCCCGGCACCTCCGAAAGTCGAGAGCGGCCGTTTCTCATAATCCGGTGACAACATTCAGTGGCAATACCCGTGCCATCGGGCCACGGTTACGTTCGGTCGACGCCTCTTCTCCCGTATATCACGCGATTCAGGAGCCGTCTTGCCGCGACCACTGCCGCTCACCGAGCATTGCGCCGATCCGCTGGCGCGGGCCGAGCACGTTTGCCTCGGCGTCAGCCCCTTCAACAGCTATTTCACCGTCGATCGTATCGCCGATCTCGCCCGCTGGGCCGGGTCCGCCTTCGGGAGTTTTCATTTCTTCGTCCCGGACGGGCCGTCCGCGTTCACCCTCGAAGCACTCGGCTACGACCCGGTGCGCGCCGCGCAGAAGGCGCAGCGGCAGGGCAATTACACGCGCAACAAGATCGTCCGCGCGCTGCAGCAGGTCTGCCCGTCGGATCCGCACCCCCTGATCCTGGACACCGCGGTGCTCGAAACCGATCCCGCGTATCTGGGCCTGCTTTCCGAGGCGCACCGGCGGTTCGCCACCGACCCGGAATTCGCCCGGCAGTGCCTCGGCGCCACGGGCTGGGTGCTGGACCGGCGGCTGCCCGAAGGCGAACACCCCACGCACGACCAGCTGCGCAGCGCCGTCCGGTATTTCCTCGCCGAATTGCCGATGTTCGTCGGCACCGTCGCCGTGGCCGGGGTCGGCAGTTCCGTGTTCGCCTACCACCAGCGGGTCCCGTTCCTCGAACGGCTCTACCGCGGCGAACTCTCCTGGCGGCCACTGCCCGGCCAGGGTTTCGCCGTCCTCGAACAAGCCGTCCCGGAACGGGTGGAGTGATCGTGGACCACGACGACTTCTCGCTGCGCCGGGTGCCCACCGAACGCCGCTACTCCTGGATTTCCGTCGCCCTGCAACGGTTCGGGCAGGTGTCCTCGTTCCACCAGTTCCTGCTCGGCGCGGTGCTCGGCTTCGGCATGACCTTCCGGGACGCGGTGCTGGCCATCACGATCGGTTCGGTACTGCTGGAGATCATCACCATCCTGATGGGCGTCGCGGGCACCCGGGAAGGACTTTCGACGTCGGTGCTCGCGCGCTGGGCGGGCTTCGGCACCGGCGGTTCTTCGCTGGTCGGGCTGCTGATGACGGTGAGCCTGGCGGGCTGGTTCGGCGTGCAGAACGACGTGTTCGCCCACGGTCTGCACGCGTTGATGGGCGGCCCGCCGGTGTGGGTGTGGGCGCTCGCCGGCGGCGCGCTGGTGACCGCGATCGTCGTGGTCGGCTTCCACGCGATGGCCTGGACGGCGTATCTCACGGTGCCCGCTTTCCTCGCGCTGGCGGGCTTTTCGATCATCACCGCCCTCGACGACCATTCGCTGCCCGCGCTGATGTCCGAACCGCCGCCGGGGCCGTCGATGTCGCTGGCGCAGGGCACCACGCTGGTGGCGGGCGCGTTCATCATGGGCGCGATCATGACCCCGGACATGACCCGGTTCAACCGGACCGCGTCCGACGTGGTGAAGCAGACCCTGGTCAGCGTCACCCTCGGCCAGTACCTGATCGGCCTGATCGGGGTGTTGCTCGCGCACGCGGCGAAAAGCGCCGACGTGGTCGGGATCATCACCTCGTCGTCGGGGGTGCTCGGCACGCTGATCCTGGTCACCGCGATCCTGAAGATCAACGACTGGAACCTCTACTCGTCCTCGCTCGGGCTGGTGAACGCCGTGCAGGTGCTGCTGTCCCGGCGGCTGGACCGCACCACGGCGACGCTGCTGCTCGGCGGTCTCGGCACGGTGCTCTCCGCGATCGGCATCCTCGACCATTTCACCGCCTTCCTGACCTGGGTCGGCGTGCTCACACCACCGGTGGCGGGGGTGGTGATCGCCGAGTACTACGTGGTCCGGCGCTGGAAACCGGAACTGGAAGCCGGCCGCGCGTCCGGAGCACTGCCTTCGACCTGCCCGTCCTGGGTTCCCGCCGGGCTGATCTGCTGGGTGGCCGGGGCCGCGGTGGGCAGCTGGCTGCCGTGGGGAATCCCGACGGTGAATTCCGTTTTCGGTGCTTTTCTGCTGTATATTCTGCTCGGCAGACGAACCGCGTCCGCGGTGCTTCCCTCGGCCATGACTTCTTTCGGCGGGTCGAAAACCCGTTCGTGACAAAGGAGTTCGACGTCGTACAGCTGGATGTCCACCACCTGCGGGTGATCCGGGCGATCGCGGACACGGGCAGCCTTTCCCGTGCCGCGATCGCTCTCGGTGTCACCCAGCCCGCGGTTTCCGCGCAACTCAAGCGGCTGGAGAACATGCTGGGCTATCAGCTGTTCGAGCGGCGCGAAGGCCGGGTGACACCGACGCCGATGGGCGAACTGCTGTTACGCCGCACCGCCGCTTTGCTGCCACAGCTGGACAAACTGCTCGAAGACCTCGAGCAGCGCGTCTGTCCCAGCGGCCCGCCCGGCGTCGTCCGGGTGGCGGCGGTGGCGAGCGCGCTGGTGGCGCGTCTGCCGTCGTTGGTGACCGGGCTGTGGCCGGAGATCTCCGAGGTGCAGGTCGTCCACGACGACCACCCCGGACGGCTGCTGCCTCTGCTGGCCCAGCGGCGTGCGGAAGTGGGGCTGGTCAAGGACTATCCGGGTTACGAGCTCGAAATCCCCGCGAACGTGGACACCGCGGTGGTGGCGACCGAGCCGACCTTCGTCCTGCTGCCGGAAGACCATCCGCTCGCGGGCGAGGAGACGATCGACCTGCGGGCGCTGCGGGACGAAGCCTGGGTGATGGTGTCCGACTCATCGGCGGCCACGTTCACCAGGTATTTCGTGGAAACCTGCGTGCGGCACGGGTTCAGCCCGTCGGTCGCCCATCAGGTGACTTCGCAGCAGGTGGCGTTGCTGGTGGTGCGGTCCGGCGCGATCGGGCTTTCGCAGCCGATCTGCGATCCGCGGAACCAAGGCCTGGTGACCCGGCCGCTGCGCGGGAACGTGTTGCCGCGCAGGCATGTGCTCGCCTGGAACAAGGAGACCTTCGTGGCGGGGCGGCGGGCGGAGCTGATCTCCGCGGTGGTCGAGGCGTACTGGGCCGAGGCGAAGACGGCGCCGGTCTATGCGGCGTACCTGGACAGGACCCGTGAGTGGTGAGGACGGTCCTGGGTACGGACTGCCGGTGCGTGGACGGCGGTCTCGTGTGATTGGACGGACGACACGCGTGTTCAGGCGGACGACTCCCGGCGGATCCCGGCCGCGCGTGTGCCGTCCATCCAGTCACGCGTGACGTCCACCTGATCACGCGTGACGTCCGGTCGATCACCCGAATTCGCCGCATCGGTGCGGCGGCTCAGGTGCCAGTGTCTTTGCCCGCACGAGTACCTGAAGGGGACCTTCAGGTACTCGTGCACTCACGAGGTCCGTCAGTGCCCGGGAAAGAGGAGGTCGTCCGGCGGCCGCACCGTGCTGTGCAGCCACGCCCGGTTGAACTCGCCGAGGTCGAGCTGCGTCATCGCGGAGACGTAGAGCTCGAAGTCGTGCCAGTCCTGATTTCCCTGCGGGTTGATCATCGGGAATCCCGCCAAGATCTGGAAGAACGCGTCGTCGCCGATGAGCCGCCGGAGCGCGTGCACCATCAGCACCGCTTTGGTGGTGGGCGCGAATTCGGTGCCCTTGCCGGGATCGGTGAGTTCGGGTGCCCAGAAGCCCGCGTCACCGCTCACCCCGGCCACCAGCTCGCGGTACCGCCGGTCGAGGTCGACCCCGTTCTCGCTCTCGTCCCACAGCCACACCGCGTACTGCGCGATGGCTTCGGGCATCAGCGCGTCGCGCCACATCTTGCCGCTCACACCGGCCCCCCACCACTGGTACGCGGTGGCGTACACCAGGTCGGCGATGGTGGCCGCGCGGCCGTACACCGGCCGGGTCTGGGCGCCGTGCGTGTAGCCGAGGGAACGGTCGAGGAACAGCCCGCCCGCCGCCGACTGCGGGTAGTCGCCGAACTTCCCGGTGAGGAATTCCAGCACCTCGGGCAGCTTGCCGCCGAGTTCGCGCTTGCCCGTCGCGCACGGATGGTAGGCGTTGATCGCGGTCCGGCCACCGGGAAGCGTGATCCTCTCGACCTCCCAGCGCCCGATGCCGAGCATCGCCGTACTCGGTGCGAGGGCGGAGTCCTCCGCCCAGGTGACGGTGTGCCGTCCCGCGCCCGCGGGGACGTCCGAGACCGGGGAACCGTTGCCCAGCACGGAGAATTCCTCCAGAACGGTGACGGAGACGTGCAAGGTGGCCTTGTCGACTTCGGTGCCGTTGACGGGGAACCAGGTCATCGCCGAACGCGGCTGCCCGGTGGCCACGGCGGAATCGCCGTAGGCGGCCAGCCAGCCGACCCGGCCGCGTGCCGTGGCGATCGGCTCCGGGCGCCCGCCGTAGTCGACCACGACGGTGAACCGCTTGCCCGCGGCCAGCGGGGTCCGCGGGGTGATCACGAGTTCGTGTTCGCCCGCCCGGCGGAACGCGGCGGCCACGCCGTCGACGGTGACCGATCGTACGGTGAGCCCGCGCAGGTCGAGGTCGAACCGGTTCAGGTCCTGGGTCGCCGTCGCGGTGATCGTCGCTTTGCCGCTCAACAGCATCGCGTACGGCGCGTAGTCCAACGCGAGGGAGTACTTGTCGACGTCGTAACCGCCGTTGCCGTCCTTCGGGTAGTAAGGATCGGGGCCGAGGACGGTGCCGTCGGGTGAGACGTGCACGTACCCGTCGCTGCCGGGTTCCGGCTGGGCCGCCACCGAAGCCGGGCAGGCGCCGATCATCGTGGTGGCGAGCAACGCGGTGCACAATGGCTCCTGCCACCGAATCCGCACGGTCATGAACGAGCCTTCTCTCTACGGGGGAGGATGCCCGGTCATCGTGCGTCCGTCCGTGCCGCGCGCGGCACTGTCAGCCGGTCATGCCGTGGGGTTATCCCCGGCCGATAACGCGGCGGCATACCCGCCAGGGACTACCCCGCGCGACGCCGGGCAAGCGATCGTCGGGGCATGCCGCCCCTCCCCGCGCTGCTCGCGCTGACGACGACGGTCTTCCTCGGCTGCCTCACCGAAGTGCTGCCCGCCGGGTTGCTGCTGGGCATGTCCGCGGAGCTGGGGGTGTCCCCGTCGGCCACCGGCCAGCTGGTGACGGTCTATGCAATCACCACCGCGCTCACCGCCATCCCGCTCACCGGCGCGACGCTGCGTGTGCCGCGCAAACGGCTGCTTCTGGCGCTGATCACCGGCTTCCTGATCACCAATCTGGTGATCGCCGTGTCGTCGTCGTACCCGCTGATCCTGGCCACGCGGGTGGTCTCCGGGGCGCTGACCGGGGTGATGTGGTCCCTCGTCGCCGGTTACGCGATGCGGCTCGCCCCGCCGGGACGCACCGGGCGCGCGCTGGCCGTGGCGATGTCCGGCACCCCGATCGGCTTCGCCCTCGGCGTGCCCGCCGGTACCGCGCTCGGTGAACTGGCCGACTGGCGCTGGGCGTTCGCCGCGATGGCGTTGATCACCGTTCCGCTGCTGGGGTGGGTGCTCGTCGCGGTGCCCGCCGTAGCCACCGGGTCCTCGGATCCGGTGGCTACCACCCGGCCGCTGGCCGCGTCACGGTTGCCGGGGATGCGGCCCGTGCTGGCGACGGTGGCGCTGTTCTCGTTGGGGCACAACGTGGCCTACACCTACATCGGGCCGGTGCTCGCCGGGCTCGGCGCGGCGACGTTGCCTGCCGCGGCCCTGCTGGTGTTCGGTTGTGCCGCGGTGGGCGGGCTGGTCGCGGTCGGCTCCGCGCTCGACGGCCGTCCTCGCGCCGTGCTGCTGACCTGCACCGCCGTGACCGCCACCGCCATCGTGCTACTGGGGGTGAGCGACGGGGTCCACGGTCTGGTGCTGGCCGCCGCGGGGCTGTGGGGCCTGGGGTTCGGCGGCGCGCCGACCGCTTTCCAGGCCGTCACCGCCCTGCTCGCGGGCCCCACGGCCGACGCCGCCCAGTCGCTCACGATCGCGGCCTGGAACGGCGCCGTCGCCGGGGGAGCGCTCATCGGCGGCTTGTTGCTGCCGCTGGGAACGGACCTGCTTCCCTGGTGTGCCGCCTTGATCGTCCTGTCGCCGCTGTTGTTCAGCCGGCGAGTCGTGCTTTCAGCGCCCGCGGATCGGTGCCGGACCCGACGATGAGCGGCCAGACGTCGGAGCCGAGGAAGCCGGTCTCGTCGGTCGCCGCGGTCGCGCCGCAGGTGTCCCGCTCCAGCCCGTGCCGCGCCGCCACCGCGGCGACCGCGTCCTTTGTGGACTGTCCGAACAGGCCGTCGACGGGTACGGCGAAACCGCGGGCCCGCAGGAGTTCCTGAGCCGTCCGCACGCGTGGCCCGCTGTCACCGGGTTTGAGCAGCGGCCACTCCGGCGGGCCCACCTTGGGCGTCGAGGCGCCCAGCAGCTTCCCGACCTCGGTGCGCAGCGCCGGCAGCCGGTCGTACAACACGGTTCCCGGGCATTCGGTCGAGTTGAAGTCGCGGTGTCCCTTGATGAACTCCGGCGAGATCCCGTACCGGGAGGCGATGTACGCGACCAGCTTCACCAGCGAGTTCCAGAGTGCCGGCGTGACGTCCTCTTTGCTGTAGAGGCCCTCGTTCTCGATCCCGATGCAGGTGCTGTTGTTGTTGCCCACGTTCGCGCCCAGCACATGCCGGGTTCCGCCACGCAGGATCTCCAGGCTGCGATGCCGCCCTTCGGTGATGTGCCCGCCGCGGCTGTTCGTGAACTGCTGGCCGGTGTCGATCCAGCCACGGGTGTCCATGTGGAAATTCTGGATGGCCCGCGACGCCCAGAAGGCGTGTTCGAGCGTGTAGTCGGTGACGTTCCCCGGCTCGACCGTGTGGTGCACGACGATGTACGTCGGCTTGTGGTTCTGCACCTCGATCGCGCCGTTCGGCGGCCGTGCGCCCCACGCGGCCGTGCCGTGGATCTTCGGTTCCGGCACCCCGGACGCCGCGTCGGCGGCGGAAATCGTCGCTGTTCCCAGTAGCCCGACGGCACTCACCGTCAAGCCGCCCTTGAGCGCGGTACGTCGGTCGAAGTCGGCCACGGGCGAAACTCCCATCATGCGCGTTGGCCGGAAAAGTAACCCGCCGGCGCGCCGATGACAACCATTGACCAGCTTTTGTCGTAACGTGTTAGTGCTCGCCGGGGAGGGCGAACAGGCCATCCCTGGTCTGTTCGAGCAGGCCGTCGACCAGCAGGGAGTCGAGGCAGCGGTCGCGCTGCCCGGATTCACTCCACACGAGATCGAGCCGTGCCTTCTCGACCGGGCCTTCGCTTCCGCGCAGGACGTCGAGCAGCAGCCCGCGCACCTGGCGATCGGTCCCGGCGAACTTCTGGACCTGTTTCGCGGGTCCGGCGTAGGCGGGTCTGCCCGCGTGCTGCCAGGCGCAGTCTTCGTAGAGGGGGCAGTCCGCGCATCGCGGTGACCGCGCGGTGCAGACGAGCGCGCCGAGTTCCATCAGCGCCGCCGAAAGTTTCGCGGCCGGCGCGTCCTCCGGCGGCAGCAGCGCCTCCACGTCGGCCATGTCACGGGTGTTCGACGGCGGCCCGGCGTCACCCGCGCCGTGCACCGCCCTGGCCACCACGCGCCGGACGTTCGTGTCCACCACCGGCGCCCGCTTGCCGTAGGCGAAGGCCGCGACCGCACGCGCGGTGTACGCGCCGATCCCCGGCAACGCGAGCAGAGTGTCCACATCGGACGGAACGACGTCGCCGTGTTCGGCGGCGATGACGGCCGCGGCGGCGTGCAGCCGCAACGCGCGACGCGGGTAGCCGAGCTTGCCCCAGGCACGCACGACCTCGCCCTGCGACGACGCCGCCAGCGCCGACGGCACCGGCCAGCGCGCCATCCACTCGAGCCAGATCGGCTGGACGCGCGCGACCGGCGTCTGCTGCAACATGATCTCGCTGACGAGCACCCCCCAGGCGGTGCAATCCGGTTCCCGCCAGGGCAGATCGCGCCCCACTTCGTCGAACCATTCGGTCAGCACATCCGCGTCGACGCCCACGGAACCAGCTTAAAACCCTTGTCCGACCTCGGTCAGGCGGCCCAGCTTCACGTCGTAGACGAAGCCTCGCACGTGGCCGGTGTGCGGCAGGAAGTCGCTGCGCCGGACGCGCTGCAGTGACCGGCGCACGCTGTCCTCGACCGCGCGGAACGCCTCGACCGACCAGGTCGGCCGGAGTCCGCTGGCGGCTTCGAGTTCGTCCTTGAAATCGTCTTCGGTGACCATGGACAGACCGCAGTCGGTGTGCTGGACGATCAGCACCTCGCGGGTGCCCAGTTTCCGCTGGCTCAGCGCGAGCGAACGGATCGTGTCGTCGGTGACGACGCCGCCCGCGTTGCGCAGGATGTGCGACTCGCCCTGGACCAGGCCGAAGATCTCGAACACCCGGATCCGGGCGTCCATGCAGGTCAGGATCGTCACCTGAAGCGAGGGCCTCGGGGAAGAACGGTCACCGGGGGTGACATCGCCCAGGTCTCGATTGCGCTTGAGCAGTACGTCGATGGAGGTCACCGGCCCAGGGGGACCGGACGGGCCGGAGGACACCGGCACCTCGGGGCTCACGTCACGGTCCGAACCAGCGCTCTTCGGCCGTCCGCGGCGGTGCCGACGTACGGCCGACCCGCAGTTCCGTGGCCAGGGTGATCACCTTGGGCCCGACCCGGTCGGCCGAGCTGAGCAGCAGCTTGCCCGCCGCCTTGCCCTTTTCGAGCACCGGCTGGTGGACGGTGGTGAGCCCGGAACGCTCGGCCTCGGTGATGCCGTCGAAACCGGTGACCGTCAGATCCTGCGGCACCCGCAGTCCCCGGCGTTCCGCCTCGGCCAGCGCCCCGAGCGCGAGGATGTCCGAGGTGCAGATCACGGCGGTGACCTGCGGATACGCGTCGAGAAGCTGCCGTGCGGCCGAGGCGCCGTCATCGACGGTGTGGTCGAAGCGCTCGACCACCGGCACCGTCGCCCAGTCGACCCCGGCCGCGGAGAACGCGGTGGCCAGCGCCTCCAGTCGGATCCGCTGGACGTGGAAATGCGCGGCGCTCTGCCGCTGGATGGAGACGAAGTCGTCGTTGCGCTCGCGGGCGAGCCGCATGCACAGCACGCCGATCTGCCGGTGTCCCAGGGAGATGAGGTGTTCGGCCATCGCGGTGACCGCGGCCGCGTCGTCGGGGCCGACCCGGTCGACACCGTCCACACGCGGCTGATCGACGATCACCGTCGGCACCGGGCGCTCCAGTACCGCACCCAGATGCGGGTCGTCGTCGGGGACCGAATAGACGACGAAACCGTCGACGCCGGCGCGGTGCACGGCCGCGACGTCCTCGCGGCCGGGGCTGGCCGGGACCAGGTGCAGGCCGACGCCCGCGTCCTCGCAGGCCAGCGCGAGCCCCTCGAGCACGCCGATGGCGGCGGGGTCGCGGAAGGCGTAGGAGAGGTTCTCGGTGAGCAAAAGACCCACGGCGCCGGCTTTGCGCGTCCGCAGCGAACGGGCCACCGGATCGGGGCCCGGGTAACCGAGGCGCCGCGCGGTCTCGAGGACGCGTCGGCGCAGCTCAGGGGACAGCTGGTCCGGTCGGTTGTAGGCGTTCGAGACGGTGGTCCTCGACACACCGAGCTCTGCGGCCAACGACGCCAGTGTCGCCTGCCTCCTGGTGCGGATAGGACGGCCCATCCGCAAACCGTAACGGTTCAGAACGTTTTGCAGAAGCATCACCCGACGTGTGGCAGGTCTCGATTCAGAGTGACCCTGGGTACAGCGCCTACCAGCGCGGCGGGCCCGGTCAACCGAATGGGGTACAGTTGAATCTGACAACGGTTTCCATTACCTGGCGTCGGTGACACTGGCCTGGGCATCCGCAGGAGTGCAGTAAATGAATTCCCGCCGTACCAAAAGTGTTTTCGCGGCCGTGTCGGCCCTGGCCGTCCTCGCGCTCGGCGCGACGGCTTGCGCGTCGAGCGACAAGCCGTCGACGGGCTCCGGTTCGCAGAACGCGTCCGCCGCGAACCCGGGCGGTGGCGAGAAGATCAAGGTCGTCGCTTCGACCGACGTCTGGGGCAGCGTCGTGACCGCCGTCGGCGGCGACAAGGTCGAGGTCACCTCGATCATCCACGACCCCTCGGCCGACCCGCACTCCTACGAGACCACCGCGAGTGACGCCATCGCCGCGAAGAACGCGAAGCTGACGCTGTCCAACGGTGGCGGCTACGACGACTTCTTCTCGAAGCTCGCCGACCAGGCCGCCGGCGCGCAGAAACTGGTCGCCGTCGACATCGCCGCGACCGGCGACGAGAACGAGCACGTCTGGTACAGCCTGCCCGGCGTCGAGAAGATCGCCGACCAGGTCGCCGCGAAGCTCGGCGAGATCCAGCCCGCCTCGAAGGACGCCTTCACCGCCAACGCGACCGCGTTCAAGGGCAAGACCCAGGAGCTGCTGAAGAAGGTTTCCGGCCTGGGCGGCTCGAACGGCGCGAGTGTCAACGTCGTCGCGACTGAGCCCGTGGCGCACTACCTGCTCGAAAGCGCGAAGGTCACGGACGCGACCCCGCCCGCCTTCGCCGAGGCCGTGGAAGCGGAGCAGGACGTGCCCGCCGCCGCGCTCAACGAGGTCAAGCAGCTGATCTCGGCCAAGCAGGTCAAGGCGTTGGTCAACAACGCGCAGACCACCACCCCGGTCACCCAGCAGGTCGTCGGTGACGCCAAGAACGCCGGGATCGCGGTCGTCGACGTCACCGAAACGCTTCCGCAGGGTGTGACCGACTACATTGCATGGATGACCAAGGAAGTGGACTCGCTGGCGGGAGCACTGAAGTAGTGACTTCCGTACCTGCCGGGGCGCGCCCCGCGGTCCATGTCCGCGGGGCGAGCCTCGCGTTCGGCTCCAGGACCCTCTGGTCCGGGCTCGACCTGGACGTCGAGCCCGGTGAGTTCCTCGCGATCCTCGGGCCGAACGGCTCCGGGAAGAGCAGCCTGCTCAAGGTCCTGCTCGGCCAGCAGGGGCTGCCCGAGGGCACGGTCGAGATCGCGGGGCGGCGCCCCGGCGGGACGAACCGGCGGATCGGCTACATCCCGCAGCAGCGCGCCCTCGACGAGGGCCTGACGATGCGCGGGGTGGACCTGGTCGGCCTCGGCCTGGACGGGCACCGGTGGGGCACCGGCCTCTTCGGGCTTTCGAAACGACGTCAACTGGTGTCGAGGGCCATCGAGTCCGTCGGCGCCCAGGCGTACGCGAAGCAGCCGGTGGGGCGGCTTTCCGGTGGCGAGCAGCAGCGGCTCCGCGTCGCGCAGTCGCTGGTCGGCGACCCCGAGGTCCTGCTGTGCGACGAGCCGCTGCTCTCCCTCGACCTCGCGCACCAGCGCGCGGTCAGCGAGCTGATCGACGAGCGACGGCGATCGGCGGACACCGCCGTCCTGTTCGTCACCCACGAGATCAACCCGATCCTGTCCTATGTGGACAGGGTGCTCTATCTGGTGAACGGCCAGTTCCGGATCGGCAAGCCGGACGAGGTGATGAACTCGGAGACGCTGTCCGAGCTGTACGGCACGCGGATCGAGGTGCTCAAGGTCGGCGGGCAGATCCACGTGGCGGGGGCGCAAAGCGCGCTGTGCGAGGACGAACCCCACCACATCGACGAACGGGCCGGCTAGCACCGTGGACAAGATGTTCGACTTCGCCCTGACCGGCGAACTTCTCGGTCTCGACTTCGTGCGGACGGCCTTGCTCGCGGCCGCCGTCCTCGGCCTGGTCGCGGGGGTGCTGGGCCCGCTGGTGGTCATGCGCCGGATGTCGTTCGCCGTGCACGGCACCGCCGAACTGGCCTTCACCGGCGCGGCGGGTGCCCTGCTGCTGGGTGTCGGCGTCGAACTCGGCGGTCTCGCGGGCGCGGTCCTCGCCGCCCTGCTGATCGGGCTCCTCGGCGGCCGCGAGTCCGAACGCGACTCCGTGATCGGTGTGATCCTGGCCTTCGGCCTCGGCATGGGCGTGCTGCTTCTGTCGTTCTACGACGGCCGCAGCGCCAACAAGTTCGGCATCCTCGTCGGCCAGATCATCACCATCGACTCGACCAACCTGAACCTGCTCGTCGGTGCCTCGGTCGTCGTCCTGGTGGTGCTCGCGGTGATCTACCGGCCGCTGCTGTTCGCCACGGTCGATCCGGCGGTCGCGACGGCGCGTGGTGTGCCGGTGCGGCTGTTGTCGCTGATCTTCGCGGTGCTGGTCGGGATTTCGAGCGCCCTCGGCGTGCAGATCGTCGGCGCGCTGCTCGTGGTCTCGCTGATGGTGACCCCGGCCGCGGCGGCCGCGCGGGTCACGGCGAGCCCGTGGAAGGCGACGGTGCTGTCGATCGTCTTCGCGGAGATCGCGGCACTCGGCGGGATCATCCTCTCGCTCGCGCCGGGGAAACCGGTGAGCGCGTTCGTCACGGCCATCTCGTTCGTGATCTACCTGGTCTGCCGTCTCATCGCGTGGCTGCGCGGCAGGAGCTCGCGGTTCCGCGTCGAACACCGAGCCCCGAACGCCCCCGGCGATGGAGGAATCGGGACACTCGACGTCCCGATTCCTCCATCGTCGACACCCGCGTAAGTAAGCGAATACGTGGCCTCTTCGCCACTCACGAGCTGCACCGAGCTGCACGGAAAGCACGCCTCGCCTGCCACTTCCGACCCAGAGCCCTAGCGGATCGGGTGTTCGGCCAAGGCCTTCTTGACCGGTTCGAGGAAACCGGGGTCGATGAACGCGAGCTGACCGCCGGCCACGCTTCGCTCCACGGCCTCGACGACCACCACGTTCGCGTTCACGAAAGCGTCGACGGCTTCGGCGCGCGACGTCTTCTGGGTGAAGTGCGCCAGCATCGTCAAATTCGTGAATGCGCCGGAGAGATACCGAGAAGACGCTTTCGTGAACGAGTCGCCGTAGATCAGGATCTTGTCGTCCACGGTCCCGATCAGCGGACTCGCCGTGCGGTACACCGGCCGGTCGATGTCGCCGTTCGGCTCACCAGCCCGCTCGACGACACCGTCCGGGCGGAGGCTGTACAGCGTGTTCGTCTTCGTGCCCTGCTTGCTGATCAGCGGGGGCAGATCGGCCACGGTGTCGTACTGGCCGACGGGAACGCTGACCCAGGTCCGCGTGACACCCGGCTTGATCGCGTTCGCGATGGCGCGGGTCATCACCAGCGCACCCTCGTCCGCCCAGTGCGTGTCGTTCGGCGGGTACACCGGACGCTGCACCCGGCCCTCGGACGCGCGCAGCTCGGGCCGCAGGTCGATCGCGCGCGCGTCCTTCAGCATCCGGTGCCAGGTGGCCGCCTCGGCCGACCGCGAGCAGTCCTTGCCGGGATAGGTCTCGGGCAGGAACTGCGGGACCATCGTCGACTTGTCCGGCGCGACGACGAGCTCGAACCGCCTCCCGGACCGCTCGACCGCGCGCCGCAACTCGTTGATCCTGGCGATCGTCTCGGTCAGCGGACGGGACGGATCGCATTTCGCGTCCGCGTCGTAGCCGTAGTACAGCCAGCCGTCGCGGCCCTGCACCACGCGGCGATAGCCGGACGCGACGTTCGGCGTCGGTCCCTGCGTGGGCGCGGTCTTGGACGGCGTCGGCGCCGGCGGGGCGGGGATCGGGCCTGCCCGCTGCCGCGGTGGCGGCTGGTCGAGCGGGGCGCCCTCGCCGAAGACACCGCGGCTGATCGCGTCCGCGGCGGCGATCGCGCCCGGCCGGAACGACAGCTGGTCGATGGCCCAGGTCGGCAGGTCGGTGAAGAATCCCCAGCCCTTGTCGAGGCCGGGGAAACTCGCGAGCTTGTGGTTCTCGATCTCGCCCGGCCGCACGCCGGACACCCACAGCAGCGCGGGGGTGGTGAAGAACAGGAGCGCGCTGATCAGCGCGGTCAGCTGCCTGCCACCGTGGCGGGGACGGTGCAACGCGTGCTCACGCGGAAGCCACGCCTCGTGGACGGCTGGCAGCTGCTGGGGTTCGGACGCCACCCCTCCACCGTAATCATCCCGTGTCTCCCGCAGGTGAGAACCACCCGCAAAGCGCGTTCAGCGGGCTAAACGCGATCCGGCGTCAGTGGCGTCAGTCGAATCAGTGGAGCATCAGGAGGACCTGCAGCTCACCGACCAGGAAGCCGATGAGCCCGCCGACCGCGATGAGCTTCCACTCGTCCTGCCGGAACGCCGGCCTCAGCAGCCCCTCGAACTCCAGCGGCGTCAGCCCGAGCATCCGCCGCTCGACGATCTTCGCGACGTCCATCGCCTCGGTCAGGTAGCCCTCGGCGTGGCGGATCGTCGGCGGGAGCCGCTCCAGCGCCTTCCGCGCGGCCGCCTGGGTGATCTCGTTCAGCCGCTGCCCGCCGACGGCCATCGTGACCATCGGTTTCGCGACGCTCACCTGCCGGTCGACGGCCCGCGCCACGAGCCGTTCCACCAGCGCGTACAGCCGGTCCGACCGCGGCCCGCGCAGGACGGCGTCGAGCAGGTTCGGCACGGTGAGGATCTCGTGCGCGATGATCTCGCCGTACTGATGCGCCACCTCGGCCCGCCGCCGCTGGAACTTGCCCTGCAGGACCAGCCTGCCGACGCGTACCGGCTCGCGCGGCACGAAGATCAGCTTGATCGCCAGCCAGTCGGTGAACAGCCCGATGCAACCACCGAAGATCGGCAGTACCCACGGCTCCTTCGTCAGCGCCCAGACGAACGCCTGGACGATGCCGAGCCCGAAGCCGAAGTAGCTCCCCGTGCGTGCGATGAACGCCATCTCCGGCCGCGACGTCTCGCGGATCAGCCGGACGAGCAGCTTCTTGTCCCTGGTGAGCCGCTGCACGGTCATGTGCTGGAAGTCGAGCACCTCGTCGAGGTGCGCGGTCAGCTCTTCCATGAACTCGCGCACCAGCCGCGGCGTCGCCGACTGGACCTGCTTGATCAGCAGCTCCTGCGCCATCGTCGGCATGACCTCCCAGAGCCTGGGATGGTGCTTTTCGAGCACTTCGCGGGTGACTTCGTCCACGGCCCGCAGGAGCGGCTGCTCGATCTCGCGCGTGATGATCGCCGGATCGATCCGGCGGAAGACCTCTTTGACGTCCAGCAGGTTCGACGTCAGCAACCCGGTCGCGACGGCGGCCATCCGCCCGCCGTGTTTCGGCACCACGCCCTGCCAGCCGAGGAACGGTTTGATCCCGACGAACTCCAGGGGTTTGAACATCATCTCGATGGCGACGCGTTTGGTGACGTAGCCGATCAGCGCGGCGACGAACGGGATCGCCGCGTACAGCCACCAGTGGCGGGCGAGGTCGTCCAGGACGGTGTCCATCCGACCTCCTCGCTCGTGGGATGGGAAACGGTATCCGGTACACGTCAGTGGAGCAGCAGGAGCACCTGGAGTTCACCGACGAGGCCACCGATCACCGCGCCGACCGCGATCAGCTTCCACTCGTCCTGCCGGAACGCCGGGCGCAGCAACTGCTCGAACTCCAGCGGGTTCAGCCGCCGCATTCTGTCCACAATGGTGTTCCGGACGTCGAGCGCGTCGACCGCGTAGCTCTCGGCGTGCCGGATCGTCTCCGGGATCCGTGCCGCCGCCTTCGCCGCCGCCGTCTGCTTCATCTCCTGGAAGCGCCTGCTGCCGACGGCCATCGCGACGAATGGCTTCACGACACTCGCCTGCGCGTCGACGGTCCGCTGCACCTCGCGGGTGATCATCGTGAACAGCTTGTCCGACTTCGGCCCGCTCAACACGGCTTCGAGCAGGTTCGGGATGGTGATGATCTCGCGGGCGATCATGTCGCCGTAGTCGGCGGCGACCTGGTCCTTGCGTTTCTGGAACACGCCTTGCCAGGTGTAGAGGCCGAAGAACCGTTTCGGCGCACGCGGGAGGAAGATCATCTTCAGGGCGATCCAGTCGGTGAACCAGCCGATGGCGATCCCGAACAGCGGCAGCACGATCGGCGACTTCGTCAGCGCCCAGACGAGCAGCTGGACACAGCCGAGGGAGAACCCGAACACGATCCCCGACCGCGCGATGAACCGCATCTCCGGCCGCGAGATGTCGCGGATCAGCCGGTTGAGCAAGGCCTTGTCGCGCACGAGGTTCGTCACGACCATGTGCTTGAGGTCGAGTACGTCGTCGATGTTCCCGGCGAGCTCGCCCATGATCTTCGTGATCGCGCGCGGTGCCTCGGCCTGCACGCGTTTGAGCAGTAGCTGCTGGGCGCTGTTCGGCAGCACTTCCCACAGCCGCGGCTGGTACTGCTCCATCACCTCGCGGGTGACGTCCTCGACGACGCGGAGCAGCGGCTGTTCGATCTCCTTCGCCACCTGAGCCGGGTCGAGTCTGGCGAAGATCTCCTTCGGATCGACGAGGTTGCTCGTCAGCATCTCGGTGGCGGTGGCCGCCATCCGCTCGGCGTTCGCCGGCAGCACCCCCTGCCAGCCGAGGACCGGCTTGATCCCGACGAACTCCAGGGGCTTGAACATCATCTCGATGGCGACGCGTTTGGTGACGTAACCGATCAGTGCCGCGATGAACGGCATGGTGACGTACACCGGCCAGTGCTCGCCGAGGTCGGCGATGACGGCGTCCACTCGAAGCCCCTCCCGCGTCTCGCTTGAGGGGAACTTAGCCGCCTGTCCTCACTGGAGGAGTAGCAGGACCTGAAGTTCACCCACGAGCCCGCCGATCACCGCGCCGACCGCGATCAACTTCCCTTCGTCCTGCTGGAAGGCGGGCCGGAGGATCCCTTCGAACTCGAGCGGGGTCAGCTGCCGCATCCTCGTGACGATGGTGTTGCGGACGTCGAGCGCGTCAGTGGCGTAGCTCTCCACGCGTCTCACCGTTTCGGGCAGATACGCGATCGCCTTCTCGGCCGCCGCCTTCTTCATCTCCTGATACCGCACGCCGCCGGGCCTCCCTGCTTACGACCTGTCGACAACGCGGGATGCCAGGTGATCGCCCCGTCACCCGCCGAGTGCAGCCGTTTGGCGGTACTACTCGACGGGTGCCCGCTCATTAAGGTGGCCGCCATGGTCGCTCCTGAGAAGACGGCGCCTCAGGCGCCCTCAGCGAAATCGTCCCAATTCGCGGGCTCCGTGCGTGGCTACGACAAGCGACAGGTCGACGAGCGGCTCGCCGAACTGTCGACCGAACTCAAGAAGCTCTCGCGCAACCGCGACGAGGCCGTGGCGACCGCCGCCGAACTCACCAAGGCACTCGGCCACGCGCAGAAGGAACTGGACGAGACCAAGGCCGCGCTCGTGCGGATGAGCTCGAGCCCGTCCGGCGCCGGCGCGATGGCCGAACGCGTCCGCATGATGATGCAGCTCGCCGAGGAGGAGATCGCCGATCTCAAGGCCGCCGCGGAAGCCGACGCGAAGTCGACCCGGGCCGAAGCGGACAAGTACGCCCACGAGACCCAGCGCGCGAGTGACAAGGCGGCCAAGGACGCGCAGGCGGAGCGCGAAAAGCTGCTCGCGGACGCCAAGGCCGAGATCGAACGGCTGAACTCCGAGGCGGCGCAGAAGCGCAAGGAGCTCGACCTGGAAAGCGTTCGCACCCGCGCCGCGGCGGACAAGAAGGCCGAAGAGGCTTCGGCGGCTCGTCGCGCGGAGGCGGAGAAGGCGTCCACGGACAAGATCGCGGAGGCCGACCGGGTGTCGGCGGAAAAGCGTGCCGAAGCCGAGCGGGTCTCGGCGGAGAAGATCAGCAAGGCGGAGAAGACTTCGGCGGAGGACATCGCCGCGAAGCAGGAGCAGGTCGCGGAGGCTCTCACCGACGCGAAGACCCAGCAGGCCGAGGCTCAGCAGGCGCGGAAGCTCTCGCTGGACCTCCGGTCGAAGGTCGCCGAACGGCTTTCCGCCACGGACGTCGCCGTCCAGGAGGCCATCCGGCTGCTGTCGCCGGCCCCCGACGCCGAAGCCGCCGAACCGGAAGCGACCAAACCGGGGGCCACGCGGAAGCCGGCCCCCGCCAAGCCCACCGGCCCACGCCCTTCCTGATCGTGCGACGCCATAGGACGACCACCCGCACCGACGCCGCCCCTTGCCGATGATCCTGGCCGAAGAACGCGCGGCGGTCTGCGAGTTCGCCCGCCGGATGGCCGCCGACGGACTCGTGGTCGGCACCTCCGGGAACGTCTCCGCGAGGCAGGGCGAGCTGATCGCGGTGACCCCGACAGGCGTCGACTACGCCGGGCTGCGGCCGGAAGACGTGCCGGTGGTCGGCTTGGACGGTGCCGTCGTCGACGGTGCGCTCGGACCGACCAGCGAACTGCCGATGCACCTCACCGTGTACCGGCAGGCCGCTGATCCGGACGGCGAACCGGTGTCCGCCGTGGTGCACACGCATTCCGTGCACGCCACGGCCGTCTCCACCCTCGTCGCCGAGGTGCCGCCGATCCACTACATGCTCGCCGCGATCGGCCCGACAGCCCGCGTCGCGCCCTACGCGACGTACGGCACCGAGGAACTCGCCAAGGCCATGCTGGAGGCCTTGGACGGCCGCCGAGGCTGTCTGCTGGCGAACCACGGCACCACCACCTTCGGCGACAGTCTCGGTTCCGCCTACAGCCGGGCGCGGCAGCTCGAGTGGGTCTGCCAGGTCTGGCTCACGGCCCGAGCGGCGGGAACGCCGAATCTGCTCCCGCCCGCCGAGATCGAGCACGTCGTGGAGAAACTCCGCGGTTACGGCCAGCGCTGACGGCACCCGGGTCACGTCTCCGATCACGCGGAACCCGTCTTTCGCCGGCGGATGACGAACCAAGCGGGCTCACGCGACATCAGGAAGCAGCGGGCTCGGCCTCGTATTCCGTGGCGGCTGTGGTGACAGTGGTGGCAGTGGTGTCTACGGCATGCACCGCGTCGAGAAGCTCGACGACGGTCGGATCGTCGACGGCCTCCTTGATGCACTGCCACAACTGAAGATTCGCCAGCGCCCAGCGCGAGTAGTTCTCCGCGGCCTTCGGGTTGTAGAAGTAGTAGCCGCTGTCGTGGACGTCGCGTTGTTCGCCGACGATCTTGTGCGCCAGCTCCCGCAGGCTCAACCCGTTCTCCCGCAGATAGCGGTGAGCGAGGACGACCGGCGTCACCGGCAGCGCCTTGAACAGCGTGTCGGCGTCGCTCAACGCCTGGGCCTCCAGCGAGATGTGCCGGCCCCTGGTCGCCATCTCGGCCTCGTCGACGATCTCGTCGACCCATCGGGCCACGGTCTCCTCGACACCGCATTCCCGCAGGATGTCCAGCCGGAGGTCTCGCCCGGCGGCCGCGGGGGAGTTGCGGAGCACGATGTAGTTCACATCGTGCACCAGCGCCGCCACTTCGACGACGGTGCGATCCGCCCCGTTGTGGTCGGCGAACCCGGCGGCCTTGGCCCGGACGAAACTCACGTGATGCCAGCCGTGGAACTGCAGTTTGTCGGCATAACGCCAGCACAGTCGCCGGACGCGATGTTCGACGGCGTCGATGGTCTGGGAAGGAATCGTGCTCTTTCGCGCGCGCATACACCTCTCCGATCCCGTTTACAGACGGGTGGAGCAAGGGTAAGCGCCTTCGGCGGCGGTGTGTAGTCAGAGGCGGTCGGCGAGGTCCCCCAATCGGACCTCGACCGGAACGTGACGATGCCCTGTACCGGTCTTCGGGTCATAGGAAAGGCTGAATTCGCTCACCGGGCGTGATTTCACCAGAAACGTCATAGTCCCTTTGGTGGCTTCGGGAATCCGATGGAACTCGTCCGCGTACATGACGCCTACCGACCCCGCCTGACACAGCGTGCTACGTCGTAACCGAACCGATGTGATCAATCCGGAAAGTTGGTCACGCAGGGTCGAATAGCGTTCGTGGACATAGTTGCCCCGGAGGAGCGTGGTGCAGAAGTGATATCTGTGGTTGTGCACGGAATCGGCATACCCCGCACGCCAGTCCTCCGGCGCCTTGTACTCGTGGAGCCAGACCGAGAAAGGGTCGTTCGGGCAGTCGAGCAGGCACCAGGCGAAATGGGTGGTGGTCTCCCGCGACCGCGCGAGCACCGCGCTCGCCTCGTCCGGACTCAGCGAACCCAAGTGCCGCCGCAGATCGTCGCGCAGCTCTGGTCTCGACGTCCAGTCGCGGAAGATCTCGTCGACGATCTGCCAATGCTGCGCGAGGGGCAGATCCGTGGTTCGGAGCAGTGCGGAGAGCTGGGTGAGGGGGGACAAGCGAGTGAGCAACTTCAGCTCCTCAAATCTAGTGCTCTGCGACGCCGAGTCGTCAGGGGTTCAACTCGGCGAGGGTGGTGAACTCCTTCCGGAAGGCGTGGAATTTCCCTTCCAGTTCGTGCAAGTTCTCTTCGGACAGGGGAGATCCGGTGATCTTCTCGTACAGGGCGAGGAAATCCGCCCTCGTCGTCGTGGTGGAGATGCGGAAATGCCGTCCGGACCGGGATTGGGACACCCGCAGGAACTCGGAGCGTTCCTTGTTGTACAGGAAGGAACCCTCGCTGAACCGCAGTGTTCGCGGATAGAGCGTGGTCGCGCCGCGGATGTCGCTGTACAGGGTCACCCAAACGCTCTCGTCGAAGACTTCGAGCCGGTCCAGTGGCGGGTCGGCGACGACGGTGATGTCCACCAGTGAGCAACGGCTGCGAGCCAGGAACAGCCCGACCAGGCCGATGCTGATCTCGTCGTCGAGCCGCTTTTGGATCGTCTCGTAATCCATGCCCGCTTCTTCACTGCGCAGGAGATAACGCGCCCTGCCGCTGATCGCTCCCTCGTCACGCGGGTCGGCGATGACCACGCGCAGCTCCCTTTCCGTGCGGGACAACAGCAATCGGGCCGCGGCGTGCCTGCCGGAAAACCCGCGGAAGAAGTAGTGCCTGGTCACGTCGAGGTCTTCGGTCATCACCCGGTTGAACAACGGATCCGGATCGGTGGTCGCCTCGAAGACGTGGGTGGGGAAGAATTCCTTGTTGAGCGAACGGTATTCGGCGCTGAGTGCTTCCAGCGCGCGGCGGCTCTCCTCGATCACCGGGGTCACCATCGCGCGTTGTGACGCGGTGGCGGTGATCAAGGTCTGGCCGAAGCCGACCACCGCGGAGATCAGGGTGCCGGTGCCCAGGGACGTGAGCAACGTTTTACCGGCGCCGGGATCCATCATGCTGGAGATCCACAGGCTGAGGCCCGCGACGACGACCAGTACGGTGAGCAGCAGGCTCGTCCTGGTCCAGAAGATCTCTTGCAACGTGGTACGGCGGAGCCGGTTGGCTTCCGCGGGCACGGGGGTCACCTCCTCGATCAGCACTCGAACGGACGAACGCATTGCGTATCTGTTCGAGCGCGGGGAGTTACTCTACGCGCCTGGTGACAATGTCGAAATAAGAAATTCGGGGGAAAGACACCAACAAGGAAGGTGACGCTCGGCAATACCGGTTTCGCATCGGAGGTTTCGCCGGATCACGGAAAAACCACTCACGGAGCGTGCGGAAGGATTCCTTCGTACCAGGCGGATCCGGGCTTCGCCGAGGACGGAATTTCGGCGACGGCCGAAGACGGGGTGGTGTACACCGTGGGGAAATCGATCCTGCCTCGGTCGGGGTCCAGTGTCCGCGCGAACCGCTCGTCTTCCCGGCGATTTGCTCGCCGCAAAGGAAAGCGCGCGTCCGCGCCCTTTCTGTCGCCTCTGGGGCCGAGCCGGATCCACCGGCCCAGGCCGGCGAGATCCACGCCGTTGAGCCCGTGCGGGAAACCGGTTCGCCGAGAGCAGAACCCGGCCGGAACGCCTTGGCTGCGAAGCAAAGCGGCCAGCAGGTGGGCCTTCGCGTAGCAGAGCCCGGCCCGCTCGCGCGGCACCTCGGAGGCCATCAGGGTGACGCGGGGATCGGCCGTGTCCACCGTATGGGCTATCTCTTCGCGCACGAAGTGAAACATCGAACGAATCACGTCGGCTTCGGTGCCGCCGGTCGGTGACCGCCTGTCAGCCGTTTCGCGGATCAGCCGATGGTCGTGCTCGACCACCGCGTCGGCGGCGAGACAAGTTTTCGAGCCGCTCGGATTCGATCTTCAGCGCGATTCTCCCGCGGCGCCGCCCAGTACCGTGTCGACGGCCTCTTCGAGAAATCCCGGACCGGCATCGCCGCCGCGCAGCAACAGCCGGAACCAGATCGCCCCCGCGAGGAGATCCATCACCAGGACCGGGTCGACGCCGGCGCGCAGTTCGCCTCTCGCGGCGGCGCGGGTGAAGATCGGCTCTTCGCGCGCCATGCGGTCGGCGAAGAAACTCCGCGACACGTCACCGAGTTCCGGACGGCGAGGGCCTGCCGTCAGCGCCGCCGTGACGACCGGGGCGGTGTCCTCCGCGGTCAGCAGCCGGTGAATTCGTGTGGCCACGGCGAGGAGATCGCCGCGGAAGCTGCCGGTGTCGGGAACGTCGATGGCGAACAGACCCGAATCGCGCAGCGCGGCGGCCAGGAGCGCGTCCTTCGAGGGCCACCATCGGTACAACGTCGTCTTGTTGACGCCGGACCGGGCGGCGACGGCCTCGATGGCGAGCTTGTCGTAACCGTGCTCGGCCAGCAGGGCGAGGGTGGCGGCGAAGATCGCCTCGGCCTTGCGGGGGCCGTTCCGGGTACTCACCGGAGAAGAATACGACGCACCGTTGCGTTGTACTGCGATAACCCGTACTTTGCAACGCAACGGTGCGTTGTTTTCAGGAGGTTCGTCATGGTTCCCCTCGTCTTCGTCCACGGCATCCGGCTCAGCGGCGCCGCTTGGTCCGAGCAGCTGCACCGCGCCACGCTTCCCGCGAGAGCGGTCGACCTGCCGGGGCACGGCACCCGCCGGGGCGAGCGGTTCACCTTGGCCGCGGCAGCGGACGCGGTCGTCGAAGGCCTCGACGAACCCGCTCTGGTCGTCGGGCATTCCCTCGGTGGTTTCGTCGCGATCGCCGCGGCGGCAAGGCATCCGGAGCGGGTCGCCGGGCTGGTCGTCGCGGGCTCGACCCACCTGCCCGGCCGGACACTGGAGACACCGTTCCGCGTGGCGCACCGCTTGCTCATGCGGCTGCCGGACCAGGGCGAACGGCTGAGCCGATGGCAGTTCCGGGGCGTCCTGCCGCCGAAACTCGCCGAAGCCGTGATCGGCGGCGGCATCGCGACCGAAGTGATCCCGGACGTCGTCGAGGCTCTCGCCGACTTCGACGTGCTCGCGGAACTGAAGACATATCCGGGACCGACATGGCTGATCAACGGCTCACGCGACCACTTCCGCCGCCACGAACACCGCTTCCTGGACGCCTGCGCCGACGGCAGGCTGATCAACGTCCCCAAGGCGGGGCACTACCTGCCGATGGTGCGCGGCAAGGAATTCGCTCAGCTGGTGCTCGACGCGGCCCGCAGCCTGTCGATCTCCACGACCAGCTCGGAACGCAGTGAGTAGTGCTCAGGCCCCAGCGAGGCCACCGCCCAGTTCTCCCGCGGATAGAGCCAGACCGGACGCTTGACCGCGTCGGCCGGTTCCCAGTCGTAGCGCGGCCAGACGTGCGCGTGCAGGAACGGATCCGTGTTGCCGAGGATCTCCAGATTCACCCTCCGGAAGCCGGAATCCCTTCGCGCGCAAACGTTCTCGACGGCTTCGCCGAGCAACTCCATATCCGCCAGGAACTCCAGCCGTCGTGGCCGCGGCAGCTCGGTCAGCCTGCCGACGGCCGGGGAATCGGTCAGCAGGACGCAGTAACCCGGGAGGAACTGCGTATCGCCGACCACCGCGAAGCCCGCGTCGAGCCGCCGCAACACGGTCGGGTTCTCCCCGCGCAGCGCCGAGCCGATCCGGTCCCGCTGCCAGCCGTCGGTCATGAGCCCAAGCTAACCGACCGGGAGGATCGAACCACCCTGGCCGGTGAACTGCGTGGCCAGCCGGACCGGCTCCGGATGCGGCGCCAGGACGATCGAGGCGAACGGCGTCGCGGCGGCCTGCGACCCGTAGTTGGTGTGCAGACGCGCGCTGACGTGGACGTTCCGGTCGGCCGGGATCTCGAAGGTGACCGCACCCCAGGAGACCACGAACTGTCTGCCGTCGATGCTCACGAGAGGCACGTACGGGACGGAGGAGGAAGGGAACGGGCGTAGCTCGACGGTGAGCAGCCGGCGAGGGCCGTCGTGGTTGTCGACGTACGGGATCACACCCGGCAGCTTCGCCGGATCGATCGGTTCGGTCATCCTCGGGCTCCCTCAGAACTGGTAGTAGAGGAACGGGCTGAACGTGCCGGTCGCGATCAGGATGGCCGCGTACACCAGCCCCACGGTCATCACGCCGATCCGCAGCGCGGTGGCCGGGCGGCTTCGCGAGGACTCCAGCAGCGGTCCGGTCACCGGATGCGCGGGCAGGAAGACGATCGCGAGCGCGCACAGCAGGATCAGCAGCCGCTGGTTGGTCACCGCGCTCTCGACGACGTCGGTGAGGCCGGTGAAGTCCGGCAGCACCATGTGCCCGATCATGCCGAGCGCGTGCGGCAGGTCCTTGGCGCGGAAGAACACCCAGCCGAACACCACGAGCACGAGCGTCAGCGTGCGGCGGCCGACGCGGGCCGCCTGGGTCTTCGGGGTGACGTCGTAGCCGAAAGCGCGTTCCACGATCAGCAGCGCGCCGTGGTAGACGCCCCAGATGAGGAACGTCCACTGCGCGCCGTGCCAGAAGCCGGTCAGCACGAACACGACGCACAGGTTCCGGTACGTGTGCCCGGCGCCGGCGCGGTTGCCGCCCAGCGGGATGTAGACGTAGTCACGGAACCAGCGGGACAGCGACATGTGCCACCGCCGCCAGAACTCGGTGATGGTCACCGACGAGTACGGTCGCGCGAAGTTCTCCGGGAGCCGGAAGCCGAGCATGCGGCCGAGTCCGATCGCCATGTCGGAGTACCCGGAGAAGTCGAAGAACAGCTGAAGCGTGTATCCGATCGCGCCGAGCCAGGCGATCGCGAAGGTCATCTGATCCGCCTGCGTGTCGAAGCAGGCGTCCACCATCGGGCCGAGCGAGTCCGCGATGATCGTCTTCTTGCACAGGCCGAGCGCGAACCGCGGGAAACCGGCGGCGATGTCGTCGAGGCGGTGCGACCGCTGCTGCGGCAGCTGGTCGGCGATCTCGCGGTACCGCACGATCGGCCCGGCCACCAGCTGCGGGAACATCGCGATGTACGCGGCGAACGACACCGGGTTGCGCAGGGCGCGGCGTTCACCGCGGTAGATGTCCACCACGTACGAGATGTGGTGGAAGGTGTAGAACGAGATACCGATCGGGATGACCAGGTCGGCCACCGGGAAACCGCCGCCGAACCAGTGCGTCACGGCCGCGATCTGCTGCGTCGCGAACCCCGCGTACTTCCAGATCAGCAGCATGCCGACGTTGAGGCCGACGACCCCCAGCAGCAGCCGCTTGCGCCGTTTGTTCTGCAGGTCCCACGCGTTCGGCTCCAGCGCGGGCCCGGCCAGGAAGTTGACCACCATGCAGCCGATCAACACCAGCGTGTACGGCCCGGCGCCGGTGGCGTAGAAGATCAGGCTGCCGACCGCGACGATGCCGTTCCGCCAGCCGCGCGGGCACACCAGCACGGCGAGCAGGACCGCCGGCATGAAGTACCACAGGAACAGCGGTGAAATGAACGACATCGGTGCGGGGTCCCCCAGGGCGGTTACGCGTTATCCGCTGGTGACCCTAGCCTGCGGCCCCCGCACCGTGTCGAAGAACTACGGGGTCAGACACGTCCCGCGAGACGGCGGCGGCGCGCCACCTCGGCCAGCAGCACCCCGGCCGCGACCGACGCGTTGAGCGACTCGACACCGGCGGCCATCGGGATCGACACGGTCGCGTCGCAGGTCTCACGCACCAGCCGGGAGAGGCCGCGGCCTTCCGAGCCGAGCACGATGACCAGCGGGTCCGCCGCGAGGTCCAGTTCGTCGATGTCGACCGAGCCGTCCGCGTCGAGGCCGACGACCATCAGGCCGTCGTCCTTCCACGCCTTCAGCTGACGGGTCAGGTTGGTGGCGACGGCGATCGGCAGCTTGGCGGCGGTGCCGGCGGAGGTCCGCCACGCGACCGCGGTCATTCCCGCGCTGCGCCGCTCCGGCAGGAGGACACCCTGCGCGCCGAACGCGGCGGCCGAGCGGATCACCGCGCCGAGGTTGCGCGGGTCGGTGACGCCGTCGAGCGCGACGAACAGCGGGGTCTGCCCCGAGTCCTTCGCGACCGCCATCAGGTCGCGCGGGTCGGCGTACACGAACGGCGGGACCTGGAGGCCGAGGCCCTGGTGCATGGCCCGGTTGGTCTTGCGGTCCAGTTCCTCGCGCGGGATCTCCAGGATGGAGATGCCCTTGTCGCCGGCGAGCCGGACGGCCTCGTTGACGCGGTCGTCGATCTCGATGTTGATCGCGACGTACAGCGCGGTGGCGGGCACGTCGGCGCGCAGCGCCTCGACGACCGGGTTGCGCCCGGCGATCAGCTCCGGCTTGTCGGCCTTCTTCTGCCGCGCCTGGTCCTTGCGGTCACGCGCGTTGGCCATCCGGTACGCCTTGTGCCCTGGCCGGTCCTCGGCCTTGGGCGTCGGGCCCTTGCCTTCGAGGCCCTTCCGGCGCTGGCCGCCGGAGCCGACGACCTGACCCTTCTTCGTGCCGGGCTTGCGAATAGCGCCCTGGCGCCGGGAGTTGCCTGCCATCAGTGAGAATCCTTGAGCTAGAAACCGAGTAAGTGTCAGCCGTCCTTGACGGTCCACTGTGGACCGTTCGGGGTGTCTTCCACCACGATGCCCGCCTGCTGGAGGCGGTCACGCGCGGCGTCCGCACGGGCGAAGTCCTTCTCGGCGCGGGCCTGCTGCCGTTCGGCGAGCAGCCCTTCCACGAGTTCGGACAGCGCCTGCCGGGTGGGCGTTTCGTTGCCGCCCGCCTCGGACCAGCGCGCGGAGAGCGGGTCGAGGCCGAGCACGTCGGTCATCGCGCGCACGGAGGCGGCGATTTCGAGTGCCTGGGAATTGTCGGCCGCGTCGAGTGCCGCGTTACCGTCGCGGACCGTGTTGTGCAGCACTGCGAAGGCCTGCGGAGTGGCCAGATCGTCGTCGAGCGCGGCGGCGAACTCGACCGGCACCTCGCCGAGGTGGACCGCACCGGCGATGCCCGCCGTGCGGCGGAGGAACTGCTCGATCCGCCGGTAGCCCTGCGCGGCCTCGCCGAGTGCCCCGTCGGAGTACTCGATCGTGGAGCGGTAGTGCGGCTGGACCAGGTAGTACCGCAGTTCGGGGGCCCGGTAGTCCTCGAGCATCGCCGGAATCGACACCGTGTTGCCCAGCGACTTCGACATCTTTTCGCCGGACATGGTCACCCAGGCGTTGTGCAGCCAGAACCGCGCGAACCCGTCGCCCGCCGCGTTGGACTGCGCGCGTTCGTTCTCGTGGTGCGGGAACACCAGGTCGACGCCGCCGCCGTGGATGTCGAACTCCGCGCCGAGATACGCCGTCGCCATCGCCGAGCATTCGAGGTGCCAGCCGGGACGGCCGGGGCCCCACGGCGTCGGCCACGACGGCTCACCCGGCTTCGCGGCCTTCCACAACGTGAAGTCGCGCGAGTCGCGCTTGCCCTCGCCGAGGCTTTCGCCCTGCTGGACCTCGTCGAGCTTCTGGCCGGACAGATCGCCGTAGCCGTCGAACGCCTTGACCGAGAAGTACACGTCGCCGCCCGCGGCGTAGGCGTGCCCGCCGTCGATCAGCCGCTGCATCAGCTCGACCATCTGCGTGACGTGCCCTGTCGCCCGAGGGGCGATCGAGGGCGGCAGGCAGCCCAGCGACTCGTACGCCGATTCGAAGGCGCGCTCGTGCGTGGCCGCCCACTCCCACCAGGGACGATCCGCCGCCGCGGCCTTGGTGAGGATCTTGTCGTCGATGTCGGTGACGTTGCGGACCATCAGCACGTCGAGTCCATTGTGGACGAGCCAGCGGCGCAGGACGTCGTAGTTCAGCGCGCCGCGGACGTGGCCGATATGGGGGACCCCCTGCACGGTGGCACCACACACGTACATGGACGCCGTTCCGCTACGGGCGGGATGGAATTCCCGCACGCTCCGGGTCGCGGTGTCATAGAGGTGAAGTGCCACCCCGAAAGGGTACGGGGTCGGCGTGAGCGGTGTCGCAGTGACCGTATTACAGCACGTTATGGGTACGCATGATGGTGAGCAGGGCGTCCGGCCGCTCGGTCGTCGGCAGGGGCTCCACCAGCGCGAACGCGCAGCCGATCTCGCGGGCGGCGCCGTCGGCCTCCTCGCTGTCGCCGACCATGAGCGTTTCCGCGGGGTCGACGCCGAGCCGCTCCACGGCCGCGCGGAAGATCTCCGGCTCCGGCTTCACCGCTCCGACCTCGAACGACAGGACGAACTCGTCGACGTAGGCGTCCCAGCCCCGGCGGCCGAACGCGGGCCGGATGTCGAAGGCGATGTTGCTCAGCACCCCGAGCTTCACGCCCTTGCCGGAGACGCCCTTGAGGACGGCTTCGGTGTCCGGGTACGGCGTCCACTGGGTGGGATCGATCAGCCGGGTGTAGAGCGCGACGGCCTGGTCGGCGTGCGGTACCCCGGACTGCTTGAGCACCTCGAGGTACACCTTCCGGTGCAGCACCGGGTCGCGGTCGCGGTGGTTCCAGGCGTGAAGGTGCTCGTCGTCGAGCTCGACGACCTGGCCGACCGGCGCGGTCATCCGGCGCATCAGCTCGGTCTGGGCCTCGATGTCCAGGCTCTGGCCCTCGTGGTCGGTGAGGTCGGCGAGCCAGGTCTCGTCCTGTTCGAGCCGGAAGACCGTGCCGGAGAAGTCGAACAACACAGCGCGAAAGGTCACGGGCCCCACATTAGCCACGATCGTGGGGTCCTCGCCGCCCCTCGCGTGTGACAGGAAAGGCCCCTTCATCGCAAATTTTGCGATGAAGGGGCCTTTCAGCTCAGCTTCAGGCGGCGTTGCCGGTGATCCTGGTGGGCGTGATCCGGACCAGCACGCGGACGACGTCCGCCGGCTCCTCCGGGTAGTCCTCGCCGAGGTACTTGTGCGAGAGCTCGTTGATCAGCTCGCGCCCGCCTTCGTCGGTCATCTCCACGGTCCCGCGGATCTCGACGTAGTCGTACGGGTTTTCCTGATCGAAGACGGAGACGGACACGCGCGGGTCCCTGGCCATGTTCCGCTCCTTGAGACGGCCGCGGACGGTCGCGAAGACCACCGTGTCGCCGTCCCGCTTCGCCCACAGCACGGACGTCTGCGCGGAGCCGTCGGCGTTGATGGTCGCCAGCACCGGGAAGTTGTTGCCGTCGAGGAGCTTCTTGGTCGCGTCGTTGAAGGTCACACCCATGTCCGAATCCTAATCGGCCCGGTCACCGGACGTTCCCGGCGATCCGTTCCACCCGGAGGCGGACGATCACCCGTTCGACCTCGTCGCCTTCGGGTGGCGGGTCCTGGCCGAGGTACTTGTGGCTGAGCACCTTCGGCAGCGTCTTCTCCGGGTCCGGAGTGATCGTGACCGTGCCGCGCAGTTGCGTGTGCCGGTACGGGTTCTCCGCGTCGGTGATCGACACGCTCGCGCGAGGGTCGCGACGGAGGTTTCGCACCTTCAGCCTGTCTTCGGTGGCGCTGAAGATCAGCTCGCCGTCGTCGAGGCCCACCCAGATGACCGAGGTCTGCGGACCGCCGTCGGCGTCCAGCGTGGCCACGGTCGCGAAGTTATTGCCGTTCACCAGTTCACGGACCGGTTCGGGAAGTGTGACTGCCATGACAGCCCGAACCGGTTCCCGGTGGCGGCTATTCCTGCGAGGGCAGGAGCAGTGCCGTCGCGAACGCCGCGATGCCCTCACCGCGTCCGGTCAGGCCGAGTCCGTCGGTCGTCGTGCCGGAGACGCTCACCGGCCCGCCGACGGCCTCGCTCAACACCTTCTGCGCCTCTTCGCGGCGCTTCCCGACGCGTGGCGCGTTGCCCACGATCTGGACGGTCGCGTTCCCGACGGTCCAGCCGCCCGCTTCGACCAGGCGCCGAGCCTCCGCGAGGAACTCGACACCGTGCTTGCCCGCCCACCGCGGATCGCCGGTGCCGAACACCGCGCCGAGATCACCGAGCCCGGCGGCGGACAGCAGCGCGTCGCACAACGCGTGCGCCGCGACGTCACCGTCGGAATGCCCCGCGCAGCCGTCGACACCGGGCCAGCGCAGCCCGGCGATCCAGCATTCGCGGCCCGCCTCGACGGGGTGGACGTCGACGCCGTTGCCGATCCTCACAGGATTTCCTCTTTCCCGGCCACCGCGATCGCTTCGGCCAGTTTCAGTTCGAACCCGTTGGTGACGCGCATCGCGTCGGGATGTCCGGCGACGGTGTGGGCGCCCTCGAGAGACGGCTTGTCGACATACGAGAGAAAAGTCTCACGTGTGAAGCCGAGCGGGGTTTGGGCCGTGCGCAGGGATGCGCGATCCGCCGTGGCGGTGATCACCTTCGCCGCGTCGGTCACCTTCACGGTGTCCGCCATCGGAAGTACGGGGACCACGCATGGCGAACCGGCACGGACCGCGTCCACGACGGCACGGACGGTGTCCGCGGGAGTGAACGCACGCAAAGCGTCGTGCACGAGAAAGACGGGGTTTCCGAAGATTTCGTTTTCGACGGTGTCGAAAGCATGCTTGAGCGACGAGCCGGGTACTATCCGGCAACGCTTCTCGAAGCCGCTCAAAGCGGCCGAAAACGAATCAGCACACCGCTCGGGGGCCGCCACGACCACCAGATCGAGATCCGGCAGCGCGAGCAGCCCCCGCACGGTGTGCGTGAGTAACGCCTCACCATCGACCGGCGCGAGAGCGAGCTCCGCGTCGGAGGCATGGTGTCTGACGACAGTGACGAACACGATCGTGTTCATATGGACGGTGCTCATATGTGCGCGATCGTAGAGGTATCCCTCGCAGCCTCACCTGGCGTGGGACACCCGCCGGTTCAGACTGCCGCGGTTTCCAGAACTTCGTCGAGGAGGACTTCAGCCTTGTCCTCGTCGGTGCCCTCCGCGAGCGCCAGCTCGCTGACCAGAATTTGCCGCGCCTTCGCCAGCATGCGCTTCTCGCCGGCTGAAAGTCCGCGGTCCTTCTCTCGCCGCCAGAGGTCGCGCACCACTTCGGCCACCTTGTTCACATCGCCGGAGGCGAGCTTCTCGAGGTTGGCCTTGTACCGACGAGACCAGTTCGTGGGCTCTTCGGTGTGCGGAGCACGCAGAACGTCGAAAACCTTGTCCAGTCCTTCTTGCCCGACGACATCACGAACACCGACGATCTCGGCGTTGTCAGCGGGCACGCGAACCGTAAGATCCCCTTGCGCGACTTTGAGGACGAGGTACTTCTTCTCCTCGCCCTTGATCACGCGGGTCTCGATGGCTTCGATGAGTGCGGCACCGTGGTGCGGGTAGACGACGGTCTCTCCGACCTTGAAAACCATGTGTCCTCTGCCCCTTTCGCTGAATTCATCTTAGCACGTGCCGACGAGGCCCACCTAGCGGCCCGCGATCGTCGTCGCAGGTCAGCGGCCTGACGGTGGTCCGCCCGGGGGTTGACAAATCCAATTCGCCCATGCTCACGCTGGTGAGAAGCGAACGATTTCCAAATCCTTTGTGGACGGTTGATCTTGGGCACGTCACCGCATTGGTGGCGTGTCAACACGCACCGGGTTCTCCGGTCGCGAAGCCGCCCGGCTAGTCTTCGCGGTGAAGAGGCCGTGAGATGGAAGGACTCCGACGTGAGGCTGCAGAATCGTCGCGTGTTCGGCGCAGGTGTGCTGGCGCTCGGCGCCGCGCTCGTGCTCGCCGGCTGCGGTGCTGGTCAGATCACCCAGACCGACTCGCAGCAGCCCGCGGTCAACGGGACGTACGCGCAGGCGAAGGACCTGGTGCTGCGGAACGCCGCGCTCCAGTTCCCCGCCGAGGGGCAGGCGTACCCGGCCGGTGCCGCCGTGCCGCTGACGCTGACCATCGTGAACCAGGGCAAGCAGGACGACGAGCTCGTCTCGGTGTCCTCCGAAGCCGCCACGGGTGACGCCAAGATCACCGGGGCCAAGGTCGTCGTCTCGAGCCACGCGCTCGTGATCGGCCCGCCCGAAGGCGGCACCGCGGCCGAACCGGCCGAGTCGGCCAAGGAGGTCGCTCCGACGAGCGCCCCGCCGTCTTCCGGCGCGCCGTCGTCCTCGGGTGCCCCGTCGAGCAGTCAGTCCGGGGCCCCGTCGTCGAGTGCCGCCGGGACGGTCACCCCGTCCGCGGGCCCGGAGACGACCAACGCGCCGGATCAGGTGGGCAAGGCCACGATCGTGCTGCAGGGGCTGAAGCAGCCGGTGTGGGCGGGCCAGACGATCAAGGTCACCTTCGTCTTCAAGAACTCCGGTCCGGTCACGCTGGACCTGCCGGTCGCGGCGCCGTCGCACCCGGGCAGCCGGGCACCCGCGCCCGAGAAGGAAGCCAAGGGCGGCGGGCACTGAAGTTTTCCAGAAGTACCTGAAGGCCCCCTTCCTCGCTCCATCCATGCCCCCGCCGGCGCGCGCGGTATCGGATCGAGTACAGGAAGGGGGCCTTCGGGTGCTTGCGTCGTTGCCGGGGTTTGTCGGTGGGGGCCGCTAGCCTCGCGGGGTGGTCAAGAAAGGCAGTACCTACCGCTGCGGCGAATGCGGGTACGAGGCGCCGAAGTGGGTCGGGCGTTGCCCGGAATGCCAGGCGTGGGGAACGCTCGAAGAACGCGGCGACGCCCGCCCCGCGATAGCCAGGGTCGCGGCGGGCGCGCCCAGTGCCCCGGCGCGTCCGATCGGCGAGGTCGACGTCGAGACGGCACGGGCCAGGCCCACCGGCGTCTCCGAACTGGATCGCGTGCTCGGCGGCGGATTCGTGCCGGGCGCGGTGATCCTGCTCGCCGGCGAGCCCGGTGTCGGCAAGTCGACCCTGCTGCTGGAGGTCGCCTACCAATGGGCGGCCACCGCGGGCCGCGCGCTGTACGTCACCGGTGAGGAGTCGGCCGGGCAGGTGCGCCTGCGTGCCGAGCGCACCGGCAACGTCCACGACGAGATGTTCCTCGCGGCCGAAAGCGATCTCTCCGCGATCCTCGGCCACGTCGACGCGGTCAAGCCGGGGGTGCTCATCGTCGACTCGGTCCAGACCATGGCCTCGCCTCAGGTGGAGGGCGCGCCGGGCGGGGTCACGCAGGTCCGCGCGGTCACCGCCGGGCTGGTCGCGCTCGCCAAGGAGCGCGGGCTGCCGATCGTGCTGGTCGGTCACGTCACGAAGGACGGTTCGGTCGCCGGGCCGCGCGTGCTGGAGCACCTGGTCGACGTCGTCCTGCAGTTCGAGGGCGACAAGCATTCGACACTGCGGATGCTGCGCGGGATCAAGAACCGGTTCGGCGCCGCCGACGAGATCGGCTGCTTCGAACTGGTCGAGGAAGGCATCGTCGGCGTGCCCGACCCGTCGGGGTTGTTCCTCAGCCACACGGCGGAGCCGGTCGCGGGCACCGCGGTCACGGTGACGATGGAGGGCAAGCGGCCGCTGCTGGGCGAGGTGCAGGCGCTGGTGTCGGCGACCCAGTCACCGCAGCCGCGGCGCGCGGTGAGCGGTCTCGATTCGGCACGGGTCGCGATGGTGCTGGCCGTGGTCGAGAAACGGGCGAACGTCAAGGTCGGCGACAAGGACGTCTACGTGGCGACGGTCGGCGGCATGAAGATCACCGAACCCGGGATCGACCTCGCGGTGGTGCTGGCCCTGATCTCCTCGGCGAGGGACACCCCGCTCTCGCCCCAACTCGTCGCGATGGGCGAGGTCGGGTTGTCGGGCGAGGTCCGGCGGGTGCCGAGCGTCGGGCGGCGGCTCGCGGAGGCCGCCCGGCTCGGCTTCACCCACGCCCTGGTGCCGCCGGACTCCGGCAAGATCCCGCCGGGAATCCGGGTGCTGGAGGTCTCGGACGTCGGAAGCGCGCTCAACGCCGCCAAGCACGCGCGCTAGCGAGGCTCGGGGACCACCACCGAGATCGTCGTCGAACAGGGTCAGCCCCGGCCAGCCCTCGTCCTGGCCGCTGGGCCGGACGGCGCGGTTCCCGACGACGGCCGCCGTCGCGCTGTCGACGACGAAAGTGCGGGGCCGGTCCGGCAACGCGACCGTGAAGGACACCGCGGGCCGTCCACCGGGAGTTGCCACGCTCTCCACGGCGACGCCGGGCATCCTCGCGAGTGCTTGGCACAGCGCCACTCGCGGCGCGCCGAGATCCTGGGAAGACCGGAGGACGTTTCTCCTCACCTGCACGGTCGCTATTGCCCGATGAGCCCCCGAACGTTCATTCGACCCTACTTTCGTCGTGGGCCGATCAGGGGCGGCGCAGGTGAGGCCGCAGACAAAAGCAATGTGACCGGCGATCCTGTTCACTATTCACCGTTCAAACGGGAAACTGGGGAAGGATTGTCATGCGTCGACTCAGGACCGCGGTCGTCGCCGCGCTCGCGGTGTCCGCACTGATCACCGCTCCGGCGGTGGCCGTCGCTCAAAGTGAGAACGTCGTACCCGCGCCCGACTTCGTGCAGTCGATGGCGCCGCCCGCCAAGGTCGAAGGGGTCAAGGCGGCCGCGGAGCTCAACATCCAGTACCAGATCCAGCAGACCGGGTACTGGTGCGGCCCGGCCGCCACCCGGATCGCCATCTCGGCGAAGAACGGCAACCCGCCGAGCCAGCAGCAGCTCGCGAACGAGCTGCCGACCACCACCAACGGCACCGACTGGATCGGCCAGGTCACCCGCGTGCTCAACAACCACGTCGCCGGTGGCTGGTACGAGACCAAGGAGATGCCGAACGACCCGCCGACCCAGGCGCAGCGCGATCTCCTGTGGCGCGACATCGTGCTGGACGTCGACAGGGGCTACGCGCTCGTCGCGAACATCGTCGCCCCGGCGGACAACCACCCGCCGGGTTACCCGAACTACACGATCTACCACTACTTCACGATCATCGGCTACAACAGCGGCAACATGACGGTGAAGATCGCCGACCCGGCCAACTTCGGCGGCAACCAGATCTACTGGCTCACCTTCAACCAGCTCGCCACCCTGATCCCGCCGAAGGGCTACTCGGCCTGACCCCTTTTCGCCATTGGGCACCTGCTTGCGATGCTCGCGCACCGCAAGCAGGTGTCCAATGGCGTGCGTTTGTACGAATCTTGTACGGGAAAGCTCGAAGCTGGCGTCTATGCGCATCAAGACGCTCGGTTTGCTGGCCGCTTCGTTGCTGGCCCTCATCGCCGCGCCGGCTCAGGCCGCAGACGGCAACCCCCTTGAGAAGACCAACGGCTTCTACGTCGACCCGAACTCCAACCCCGCCGTCTGGGTGAAGAACCATCCGGGCAGCACCGCCGACAAGATCAAGGCCGCCATCGCCACCAAGGCGGGCGCGCGCTGGTTCGGCAACTGGAGCGGGAACGTCAAGACCGCCGTCGACACCTACACCTACGCCGCCGACGTCGCGGACAAGCTGCCGATCCTGGTCGCCTACAACATTCCCGGCCGTGACTGCGGTGGTCACTCCGGTGGCGGCGCGGGCAGCCCGGAGGCGTACCGCACCTGGATCTCGAACTTCGCCGCCGGCATCGGCGGCAAGCCCGCGGTCGTCGTCATCGAGCCGGACGCGCTCGCGCAGGTCGACTGCCTGCCGGCCGGTGAGCGCCAGACCCGCTTCGACCTGCTCAAGTACGCAGCGGAGCAGTTCGCCACGAAGGCCCCGAACACCTGGGCGTACATGGACGGCGGCAACTCGACCTGGATTCCGGCCGCGACCATGGCCGACCGGCTCAACGCCGTCGGCGTGAAGTCGATCCGCGGTCTCGCGATCAACGTGTCGAACTACAAGACCACCACCGATTCGGCGAACTACGGCAAGGCCGTCAGCGCCGCGCTGTCGAGCAAGTACGGCTACACCAAGCCGTTCGTGATCGACACGAGCCGCAACGGCAACGGCCCGCTGGGCTCCGAGTGGTGCAACCCGGCCGGGCGCAAGCTCGGGGCGACCTCGCAGACCGGCGGCGGTGCCGAGATGCTGCTGTGGGTCAAGGTGCCCGGTGACTCCGACGGCAAGTGCGGGATCGCGCCGAACGTCGAAGCCGGCCAGTTCAGTCCCGATCTGGCCCTGCGCCTGATCAACGGCAGCTGACCGCTCCCGAAACCCGTCGCGCCGGCTGCTCGTCTGTGACTTTCGTTCCCCGAGAAGGCGAAGGCCACGACCCCTTGGACAGCAGCCGGCGCGACGCCTGCGCGCGCTTCTGGTAGTACGGTGCGAGGTGACCTGAGTCACAGCACCTACCGAGGAGGCGGCGTCGTGGAGTTCCAGCTGGGGATCGGCACCAGGAAAGGCCTGTTCCTCGCCCGCAGCGAGGACAGGGAGAGCTGGGAACTGTCCACACCGAAGTTCCCGATGGAGGCCGTGCGGGCCGTGGCGCTGACACCGTCCAAGGTCTACGCCGCCGCGGTCAACGAACACTTCGGCCCCACGATCGCGACGTCCGGCGACTTCGGCGAGACCTGGTCCGAACCCGAGCACGCCCCGGTGGCCTTCCCCGGGGACACGGAGACGGCGCTCGAAGGCATCTGGCAGATCGTCGTCGCCGGTGACGTCGTCTACGCGGGTGTCGAACCGTCCGCGCTGTTCCGGTCCGAAGACGGCGGCGAAACCTTCGAGCTCGTCCGCGGCCTGTGGGACCACGAGCACCGTCCACACTGGACTCCCGGTGGTGGTGGCCAGATGATCCACACGATCCTGCCGCATCCCGTGGACCCCGGCCGGATCACCGTCGCCATGTCGACGGGCGGGGTCTATCGCACCGAGGACGGCGGCAAGAGCTGGACGGCGGCCAACCGCGGGATCAGCGCGGGATTCCTGCCCGGTGAGGAGCCCGAATTCGGGCAGTGCGTGCACAAGGTCGCGATGCATCCCTCGCGCCCCGAGCGGTTCTTCCTGCAGAACCACGGCGGTGTCTACCGCAGCGACGACGACGCGAAGACGTGGAAATCCATCGCCGACGGTCTGCCGAACGACTTCGGCTTCGCCATGGTCGTGCATCCGTCCGAACCGGACACCGTCTACAACTTCCCTTTGGTGGCCGACGTACTCCGCTTCCCGCCGGGGGGCCGCTGCCGCGTCTACCGCAGCGAGGACGCGGGCGAGACCTGGACGGGACTCGGGAACGGCTTGCCGGACAAGGGTTTCTACGCGGGTGTGCTGCGCGACGGGATGTGCGTCGACGCGCGGGGTGGTGTCTACTTCGGCACTCGGTCCGGTGAAGTGTGGGCCAGTCCCGACGAAGGCGGCACCTGGCGCCAGGTGGCCGCGCATCTGCCGGACGTGCTGTGCGTGCGGGCCCAGGTGGTCTAGGTGGTCCGGGTCCTGCTGCCCGCGATGCTGCGGCCGCTCGCGGGTGGCGCGGGCACGCTGGAGGTCGACGCGCCGACGCTCGACGCGGTCTTGGACTCGCTCGGCGTCGAGCACCCGGGGCTGGAACGCCGTCTGCGCGACGAGACCGGCGCGCTGCGTCGCTACGTGAACTTCTACGTGGACGGTGAGGAATGCCGTCGGCTCGACGGCGCCAAGACCTCCCTCGCCGACGCGAAGGAGGTCCAGATCATCCCGTCCGTCGCCGGCGGCTGAACCCCGCCATTCGGCACCTGCTTGCGGTTCTTGCGTGTGCAACTAGCGCAAGCAGGTGCCGAATTGCGTGGGTCGGTCAGCGGGAAAGCAGGTTCGCGCAGCGGATCAGCCCGATGTGCGAGTACGCCTGCGGGTGGTTGCCCAGCGAGCGTTCCGCGATCGGGTCGAACTGCTCGGGCAGCAGGCCGGTGGGGCCCGCGGCGTCGACGATCTGCGTGAACAGCTCCTCGGCCTCGGTGCGCCGCCCGGTGAGCAGGTACGCCTCGATGAGCCAGGCCGCGCAGATGTGGAAACCGCCCTCGCCGCCGGGAAGGCCGTCGTCGCGGCGGTAACGGTACACAGTGGACCCACTGCGCAGTTCCGCCTCGATCGCGGTCACCGTGGACTGGAAGCGCGGGTCGGCCGGATCGAGCAGCCCGGTCAGCCCGACGAACAGCGAAGCGGCGTCCAGGTCTGTGCCGTCGTATGCGGTGGTGAAGGCCTGGACCTCTTCGTTCCAGCCCTTGTCCAGCACGTCCGAGGCGATCTCGTCCCGCAGCGAAGGCCACGCGCCCGGCACCACCCGGCCGTACACCTCGCCCAGCTTGATCGCCCTGTCGATGGTCACCCAGCACATCACCCGCGAGTACACCCGGTGGCGCGGCACGTGCCGCTCCTCCCAGATGCCGTGGTCCGGCTCGTTCCAGCGCCGCGTGACGGCCTCGGCCATCGCGCGCACCATCTGCCAGTCCTCGTCGCGGAGTTCGCCGCGCGCCTCCGCCAGCGTCTGCACGAGTTCGACGACCGGGCCGAACACGTCCAGCTGGACCTGGTGATTCGCCAGGTTGCCGACGCGGACCGGCCGCGAACCGGCGTAGCCCGGCAGCGATTCGATGACCGCTTCGGCGCCGATCACGCTGCCCGCCAAGGTGTACAGCGGGTGCAGCCGTTCCGGACCGGCCAAAGTGGACAGCACACCGTGCAGCCAGCGGAGGTAGCCTTCGGCCTCGTCGGTCGAGCCGAGGTGGACCAGTTCGCGCACGGTCATGGCCGCGTCGCGGATCCAGCAGTAGCGGTAGTCCCAGTTGCGGACGCCGCCGATCTCCTCCGGCAGTGAGGACGTCGCCGCCGCGAGCACACCGCCGGTATCGGTGTTGACCAGGCCGCGCAGGGTCAGCGCCGAGCGGCCGACGAGTTCGGTCTGGACACTGGGCAGTTTGAGCGTCTGCGCCCAGGTGCTCCAGTAGTCGCCCGCCCGCGACCGTCGCTCCACTTCGGACAGTTCGTGCGCGCCGAGATCCGACGTGCCGCACCGGAGTTCGAGCACCACCGGGCTCTCCGGGGAGGGCGTGACGAGTGCCGTGGCGGTGTCGTTCATCCCGTCGGAGGTGATCTCCCACGCCACACCCGGCGAACGCAGCGCGAACGGTTCCGAGGTGCCCTGCACCAGGATCCCGTCCTCGTTGGCGACCAGTTTCACCGGCACGCCACCGAATTCGGGACGCGGCGCGAACACGATCTCCGCCGCCGCCTCGCCGGAGACCACCCGGACGAGATCCGTGCGGTGCGCGGGGCTCTCCGGTTCGAGGTAGTCGGTGACGAGCAGCCGCGACCAGCGGGTCTCGACCGTCATCGTGTTCGGCAGGTAGCGCTGTCCGAGCGGCAGGCCGTTGCGGTGCGGTTTGATCGAGAAGTGACCGGCGCCGGCGCCACCGAGGAGATCCGCGAAGATCGCGGGCGCGTCGGGGCCGGGGTGGCACAGCCAGGTCAGCCGGGCGTCCGGCGTGACCAGCGCGACCGACCGTTCGTTGGCCAGCATGGAAAGCCGCTCGATCGGCGGTGCCTGCTCGCCGTAGAGCCAGTTGCGCCGCTCTTCGAGAAGGAACGCGAGCGCCATCGCGACGTCGACGGTGTCCGGGACGCGGTATTGCGCGAGGCTTTCCCCGTCGCCGACCTTCACACCGAGGTCCGGGCCGGAGATCCGGGCGAACGCCTTCTCGTCGGTGACGTCGTCGCCGAGGAAGACCGCCGCCGTCGCGCCGACCTGGTGACGCAGGGTGTCCAGCGCGCGGCCCTTGTCCGTCTGGACGACCGCGAGCTCGACGACCTCCTTGCCGTCGGTCGTGGACACGCCCTCCCACTGCGAGGGGCCGGTGTGGACGTCGCGCAGGACCCGGCGGCCCGCCTCGTGCTCGGCGCGGCGGACGTGCACCGCGATGCTCGCGGGCTTGACTTCGAGCGACACCCCGGGCACGTCGAGCACCAGGTTCTCCAGCTCGGCCTCGAGCCGCCTGTGGAGCTCACGGGCCTTGTCGTCGAGCGCGTGGATGAAGCCGATGTCGAACTCGGATCCGTGGCTGCCGACCAGGTTCACCTCGGCCGGAAGACGGGACAGGGTGGCGAGATCGCGCAGCGCGCGGCCGGAGATGACCGCGGTGGTCGTCTCGTGCAGGCCGGCCAGCGACCTGAGCGCGCCCACCGATTCGGGCAGCGGCCGGGCTTCGTCCGGGTTGGCCGTGATCGGGGCCAGCGTGCCGTCGTAGTCGCAGGCGACCAGCAGCCGCGGGGTCCGCGCGACCTGGACAATCGCGCGCCGCAACTCGGCGGGCAGTGCCTCGGCGGTCAACGATTTCTCCTCGGGAACTATGCGGGGGGAGGGGCGGTTGTACGAATACTGCCTAGTCGGCCGGTTCGGCACCGAGCGCTTGGAGGAACGAACGCGCCCAGCGGTCGACATCGTGCGTGAGGACCTGACGACGCATGGCGCGCATACGGCGGCGTCCCTCTGCGGGGTCGAGCGTAATGGCAGTCTCCAAGGCGTTCTTCACCCCGTCCAGGTCATGGGGGTTGACCAGGAGCGCACTGGTCAGCTCCGCCGCGGCGCCGGCGAACTCCGAAAGCACGAGCGCGCCGCCCAGGTCGTGGCGGCAGGCGACGTACTCCTTGCAGACGAGGTTCATCCCGTCACGCAGGGGAGTGACCACCATGACGTCGGCCGCCGAGAAGAACGCGGCCAGCTCCGTCCGGTTCACGGACTGATGCAGATAGTGCACGACCGGATGACCCACGCGGGCGAATTCGCCGTTGATCCGTCCGACCATCTGCTCGATGTCGCCGCGCATCCGCTGGTAGTGCTCGACACGCTCGCGGCTCGGCGTGGCCAGTTGGACGAACGTGACGTCCTCCGGCCGGACGCGGCCTTCGTGCAGCAGCTCGTGGAACGCCTGCAACCGCAGGTCGATGCCCTTCGTGTAGTCGAGCCTGTCGACGCCGAGCAAAACCGTCTTCGGATTGCCCAGATCGCGGCGCACCTGGGCGGCGCGTTCGGCGACGCCCTTGGTCTTGGCGAGTTTGTCGAGGCCGATGGCGTCGATGGAGATCGGGAACGCGCCGACCCGCACCGTGCGGTCGCCGACCTGCATCAGGCCGGGGCGGGTGCGGATGCCGACCGCGCCGCGGCTGGACTCGAGACCGGCGAGCTGCCGCGCCAGCCAGAGGAAGTTCTGCGCGCCACCCGGCCGGTGGAAGCCGACGAGGTCGGCCCCGACCAGGCCGCGGACGATCTCGGTCCGCCACGGCATCTGCATGAACAACTCGACCGGGGGAAACGGGATGTGCAGGAAGAAGCCGATCCGCAGGTCGGGCCGGAGTTCGCGGAGCATCGCCGGGACCAGCTGCAACTGGTAGTCCTGGATCCACACGGTCGCGCCCTCGGCGGCGACCTTCGCGCTCGCCTCGGCGAAGCGCCGGTTCACCCGGACGTAGGACTCCCACCAGCTCCGGTCGAACACCGGCCTGGCCACCACGTCGTGGTACAGCGGCCAAAGCGTCGCGTTGGAGAAGCCTTCGTAATAGTCGCGGACGTCGTCCGACGTCAGGGAGACCGGATGGAGGACCAAACCGTCGTCGTCGAACTCCTCCACCTCGACGTCGGGCACGCCGGGCCAACCGACCCAGGCGCCCTTGCGGGAGCGCAGGAACGGTTCGAGCGCCGACACCAACCCGCCGGGGCTCGCCGTCCAACGCCTGCTCCCGTCGGCGGTCCGTTCGAGGTCCACCGGAAGCCTGTTCGCCACCACCACGAACTCCGCGGAGGCCGTTCTGCCCGTCACTTCGTCCACCAGCCGCTCCCTCGGTTCGCGGGTCGCTGCCCTAAGCGGAAACCCTATCGCGTGAGGAGACCGCGGCCTTCTCGGCGAGCGATCACTCCAAGCGTCGTTCGGCGGGTTCCAGCGGACCCGCCATCCGCGGCCCGGCGAACTTGCGTTCCAGCCTGCCGAGCCCCGTCCGCACCGGTTGTGCGAGGTATTCGCCGAGTACCACGCCCGCGGCCAGGGCAAGCCCGATCGCGACCGCGGTCATCAGCGTCGAGATGTTCCCGCCGGGTTCGACGCCCAATTGGTATAGACCACGATAGGTGGAGAGGCCGGGGAGGAGGGGCGTGATGCCGGACACAGCCACCACGAGCGGCGTCACCTTGAGCCGCCTGGCAAGTACGCCACCGCAGAAACCGACCAGCGTGGCGGCGATGGCGGAGGAGCTGACGGCCTGGAAGTCGGTCAGCATCAAGGCGCCGTACACCGCGCCACCGATGGCGCCCGCCGCACCCGCGACGATCATCGCGCGCAGCGTCGAATACGAGGCGAGCGCGAAGCAGGCGGACGCGCCGATGCTGCCGACGACGATGATCGGAAGTTGCTGGGGCGTCGAGGAGACGACCTCGGGCAGCGGCGTCAGCGGCAGGCCGAGCAGCAGCGCGATCTTCAGCGCGAGCACCACCCCCGCGATCAGCCCGGCACTCATCAACGCGGTTTCCATCGTGCGCCCGGCCGCCGTGACGTAATAGCCGGTGATGGCGTCCTGCACGGCGGAAACCGTGGAAAGACCGGACAGCAGCACGGTGACGGCCGCGGCGACGACCAGCGTGGGTTTGTCCGTGGTGAGCAGATCGCTGCTGACTATCGCCATCGCGGACAGCGTCGCGACCAGACCACCGATCACCTGCTGGAAGAAGAAGGGGAGCGCGAAGCGGTTCAGCAGGCGCCCGAGCCGGTCGATGACCGCGCTGATCACCAGCGCGACCAGTGCGACGTCGATGCTGCCGCCAAGGATCAGGGTGATGAACGCGGCCAGCCCGCCCCAGGCGGCCGTGGCCACCCAGCGGGGGTACGGATGCGGCGCGGTCGTGATCCGCTGAAGTGCCTGCTGGGCCTCTTCGGCGCCGATGTTGCCGCGGACGATCCGGCGGACCAGCGTCTCCGTCTGGGTGAGCCGCGTGTAGTCGAGACCGCGCGACCGGACCACCCGCAGCGCCGTCACCGGCGCCATGTCGGTGCCGCGGTGGCAGGTCACCGTGATCGACGTGAAGATCACGTCGACCTCGCAATGCGGCAGCCCGAGGGCGGAGGTCAGCGCGATGATCGTCGCGGTGACGTCGGAGGCGCCGGCGCCGCTCGACATCTGGACCTCGCCGATGCGCAGCGCGAGGTCGAGGACGAAGTTGACCGTCGAGTCGTCGGGCGGCTTCGGGCCCATCGCCTCGTCGCTCTCGACGGCGGGCTGCTCGGCCGTCGGGGCTTCGAGGATCTGCCAGGCGCGGCGGCGAAGCAGATTCGGCCGATGCGAGCGGGCCTGGGGGATCGATCGCTCTCCGTCACGTTGGCGCGGCGCTTCCAGCAGCCATTCGCCCCGTTCGGGTGTTTCGTCCTGGTTCTTTTCGGCACCGTGTTCGATGTGTTCGCCGCGCTGGGCTCCCCTGGTGTGCTCGTTGATCTTCATGATCGCTCCACCTCCTCACTCTTTCGCCGGTACTTCCCGAGGACCATCGGGAGCGGCGGCCCGACTGTTGCAGGAAATTCGAAGTGGCCTCCACCACGTCGAACCAAGATCATCGTCACTCGATCGGCTTGAGGCACACTGCATGCCATGACCTTTCCCGTGAGCAGGCGATCCGTTCTCCGTGCGGCCGGTTTCACCGCGGCCGGGACAGCGGCGACATTCACCCTTCCGGGGGTATCCAGCGGGGCGGAGGCCCCGGTTTTCGCACACGGGGTCGCCTCCGGTGATCCGATGCCCGATTCGGTGCTCCTCTGGACCCGCGTCACACCCTCGGCCGAGGCCGCTCCGGGATCCGGGAAAGGAGCGCCGGTCACCGTCCGATGGGAGGTGGCGAAGGACGCCGGATTCACCGATGTCGTCGCTCGCGGTCACGTGCGGACCAGCGCGGAGCGTGACCATACGGTGAAGGTGACGGCGGACCGACTGCGCGCGTCGACGGCGTATTGGTACCGCTTCACGGCTCAAGGAGAGGTCTCCCAGACCGGGCGGACGCGCACCGCGCCCGCGCACGACGAAGACGTCGCGAGCCTGCGTTTCGGCGTGGTCTCGTGTGCGAACTGGGCTGTCGGTCACTTCGCCCCCTACGGCTATTTGGCCGACCGTGACGACCTGGACGCCTTCATTCACCTGGGTGACTACCTCTACGAAGGGAATCCCAACCCTGCGGGTGATCTTCGACCCTCGGTACCGCCCAACGAGTTGATCACCCTGTCGGACTACCGGCAGCGCCACGCGATGTACAAGACCGACGAGCACCTCCGGCGGCTCCATGCCCGTCATCCGATGGTCGCTACCTGGGACGATCACGAGGCCGCCGACAACGCCTGGTCCGGCGGATCGCCGTCACACGACCCGGCGACCGAGGGTGACTGGCTCGACCGGATGCGGGCCGCGCACCGGGCGTACTTCGAATGGATGCCGGTGCGGCATCGCGGCGACCGGTTGTACCGGCGGCTGAAATTCGGCAGGCTGGCCGACCTCACCATGCTGGACCTGCGGACGTACCGGACCCGGCAGCCGGACCCCGCGGTGGGAACGGACGGCACGATCCTCGGCGCCGAGCAGCGGCGGTGGTTCCTGGACGGCCTCGCGCGCGGCACGGCGGCCTGGAACCTGATCGGGAACTCGGTGATGGTCACGCCGATCGAGGTCCCCGCGCTGCCGGCCCGCGAACGCCTCGCGCTCGGTGACCTCCTCGACGGCCAGCCGACCACGGTGAACACCGACCAGTGGGACGGCTACACCGAAGATCGCCGCCGGGTCCTCGACGCGATCGCCGCGCGAGGCCGCGGCAACACGGTGTTCCTGACCGGTGACATCCACTCGTCGTGGGCGAACGACGTACCGCGGGACGGGGTGAGCGTCGCGGTGGAGTTCGTCTGCACGTCGGTCACCTCGGACAACCTCGACGAGCAACTCGGCGTCCCGCCGCGAACCGGGTCGCTGAAGGTCGAGGCCGCGATCCGCGCGCTGAACCCCCACGTGCGCTTCGTGGAACTCGATTCGCACGGCCCCTGCGTCCTCGAAGTCACCCCGGACGCCGTCCGGATGAACTGGTACTACGTCACCGACCGCCGCGACCCGGCGACCGCCGTGACGTTCGCGCACGCCTTCCGGGCCGTCGCCGGCGAGCCCTGGGTGCGCCCTGCGAAGAGCTGAACGGGCGCCGATATACTGGGCCTGCCCGGGCTGTCCCCGGGCAGGCCGCTATAGCTCAGCTGGTAGAGCATCTGTCTTGTAAACAGAAGGTCAGGGGTTCGAGCCCCCTTGGCGGCTCAAGATCAACATATCGTTTGACCTGCTGGTATGTCGCGTTATGCGAGTTGGATTCACATTTCCCTCGGCGCCATTGGGCTCCGTTTCGTCTCCGTTTTCACAGGCGTGCCGATTTCGGGTCGATTCGGCTTGCGACTTGGCGATATGGATGCTCCCCCCGGTACGGCCGCGGGGTGGGACCCATTGCCGTCCTTCCGAGGCTGAATCGTCGGAATTCCCCGATGTCACGCGAGCGGCCGGGCGGGCCCCGGCGAGACAGCTTGAGCTCAAGATCTCCGATGTCGACGGCGCGCCGCATGCGTGGTCGACTATGTGCGGGGAAGCGGTCTGCAGTGCCGAGAGCGGGACGGTGCGCCAGCCGTAGGTCCCGTCGATGATCAGACGCCGGTACGCCGGATCGTCGAACTGGCTGGTGTACCAGTCCACCTCGTCCACCTTCGGTCGCGCCGCCTGGTCGAGGCGCTCCGCGGCGGCGCGCTCAGCGTCGGTCGGTGAGCGGCTCGCGGCCAGCTCCAGCGACGGGTCGGGCGTCCAGAGGCTCCGCTGCTCCAGGGTCTGCCGTTCCGGGTTGACCAGCGCCTGGACCGTCACCTCCTGGCGTGCCGTCAGGAGCAGGATGCCGGACAACCCGTACACACTGACCGCGATCACCGGCGTGTGCCAGCCGGGGGTCCGCGAAGATCTCGCGGGCCGCGGGCTCGTCGAGGTAACGCAGGTGCTCGACCCGGGCGAAGCCCTCGTCGATGTCGTGATCGCTCGTCGGCCACCGATCGGCACGAACGCACAGGTAGTCCCCGACACACAGAGCCGAGGCAGTCTTGGTGAACCCCGTCGCGCGCACCGGCGCCTTCGGCATAGCGCTCGGCGCCGCCCACGCGACCGGCCGTCGGAGCGGTTCCGGGATACGCCGGCGACGCGGGGGCTCCTCCCCGGCGGGAACACCACAGGGGAACAAGGAGCCACGCGCGGGTGGCCACCAGGGGTGCTGCAGGTCGTGGTGTGCGCGGTGCTCGCTGGCCCAGTCGAGCACCCAGACGTCGCCGCTGCCCACCACGACCGGACCCGGTACGCCGTGGCACCACATCACCGCCAGTGAGAGCCCGTCCACGTAGGCGCTGGCAAGGAGTCGTGGCGCGACTTCAGCCGGAACGCGTTCGATTCGCTCCACCCGGGCGAAGCCTTCGTCGACAGCACGGCCGTAGGCGGGAGGGCGGTCTGTCGTGACCTGGACATAGTCGCCGTTCAGCACGCTCGCTGCGTCTTGTGGTCCACGCGGACGCACCGCGCCTCCGTCGGGTTGTCGATGATTCTGGCGGGGATGGGTCCAGGTTTGCCGGTGTCCGCCGTCGCGACCCGGGTACGTCGAAGTATGGCGAACATGGGCCGCCGGGGGCACGTTGGTCACCTGGTCAAGGGATAGTTATCGCGGGTTACCGCCATTAGAGTGGTGCCTCCACGATATTCTGGTTACCACTTCGCGAGGGGGAGTACTGGAGTCTCAGTAGGCAGAGTCGGCCGGACCGCCCGACACAGCACCGTTTCCTCACGAACCGACACCGCTCTTCGATGCGATCGTTCGCGGCCTCGGGCGGGAGATCCCGCTCACCACCGAACGCGAACCGGCGACCTCGGTACGCAACCCGCACTCCGGCTGACCGCGCACGCGATACCCACCAACAGTTTCGGTTCTTCACCGAGCGGTGCACTTCGCGTTTGCCTGAACGGGCGTTCGTGGTCGCCGTCAGTGATCGCGGCGATGTTCGCGTTCCTGCCTGCGGACCAGTCGGTGCGGCTCTGCGTCCTGCAGACACGCTGCGCGTCGATTGCGTGATCGTCTTCAGCGGGCTAGCCGGTGGTAGCAGGCGGATGCTCGCCGCCACGCCGCTGTTGCTGATCGCTCAGGTAACCCTGCTGCCGGGTCTTCAGTTCCGTCGTTCTGGGATCGGAGCTGGCGGGCATCGTCAAGCCAGGGCCGTTCGTCGAGGCGTTTGTGACCCTGATCATCGTTCCGGTGGTCTTGGCGCGGCTTAAGGATATGCAGTGACACTCCGTAGTCGCCGTGAGTCTGATAACGCCGGGCACTGCTGTCTCGACTACGTGGTGAGTCGGCGAAGGTTGGCAGCCGGGAAGCGACAACCGGAGGTGGGCGATGCTGGCTTCTCCGCTAGACGAGACGATCGGGTGATCTGGTGTCACAAGGTCAACCGGATTGGGCAGCGCTGTACCAGCGACACAAGGACGCGATGCACAGGGTCGCTGCGTCGGTTCTGCGTGCTGCCGGACTTGCGGATCAGGCGAACGATGTCGTCAGCGACGCGATGACGTCGCTCATCAACTCCCCTCCTGCCGACGTCCAGAACTGGGAAGCGGTCATGGTGACGGCGGCCAAGCGGAAAGCACTTGACCTTCTTCGTTCAGCCGCCGTTCGGCATGCGGGCCCTGAGCTGGATGCTGAGTACGACCAAGTCGATCCGGTAGACATCGCCGAAGACGTAGCCGACCAGGTCGACCGCGAACGGGCTCGGGCGGTGGCCTGGGATGGGCTTTCGGTTCTGGACGCTCGGCATCGCAGAGTCGTGTGGGAGTACATCGCATTGGAGCGGCCCAGGGCTGACGTCGCGGCTGAGCTGGGTGTGTCGCCGGCCCGCGTAAGTCAAATGGCAAAACGCGCTCTGCAGGAGTTACGACGCTATGTCGATGAGCAAGGAGGTGCCGCATGACCGACCACGAGCGCGACGAGGTTATTGCAAAGCTCCTGGATGCACGAGCAAGTTCTGTAAGCGGCGGTGTCACTTCTCTGGACGAGGAGCAGCGCGCCGAAATCGAGCCACTCCTCGAGGTGGCGGAGCTGTTGTGGGAGGTCGGGCACGGTGCTCCGCCGCTCGAGGCCGACCCGGTCGCAGCGATGTTGGGGCTCGTGCCCGATCCTCGTTATGCCCTGGATCCTGATGCGTTAAAACGTGCACGGCGTAGCGCCAATCTCAAGCTGGTTGATCTCGTGGACCGGCTCACGGCGCGCGGGTGGGACGTTCGTAGAGGAGACGTTTTTCGATGGGAGAACCAGTCAGCGGCTGATGTCTCACCAGCCTTAATCAAGGCGATTGCAGAAGAGATGCGCATTGAACCGGACAGACTCATTGTCCGTCGGCAGGAAGCTGGCGAACACGAGATGCTTGCAGAGCTGAGTCAGTCGTCAAGGTTTGCCAGCTTGGTGAAGCGGTGGGCGGGGATCCAGGGCACGTCGCCCGGTCTCGCAGCGTCGACCTTGAAGTCTCGGGCACTCGCCACAGTTCACCGGGGCGATCGTCCAGACGCTGAGCAACTCCTCGCCTCGTTGGAGGCGTTGGTAGCTGCGTTGGAGGACGGTGGTCACCCACGTGAACCTCAATAAGTGTGTTCAACGCGCCCTTGCGCATCTCGATACTGGAGCGCGTACTCGGTTCTCAATAGATCCACTCAGCACGTTGCGGGTCGATCTAGGGTTGAAGGTTGAGGCCGCAGAGCACCTGAAAAGCCGTGGCGATGGTGGGTTGTGCGACGGCGTGTCGTTTTTGCAGGACGGCGTCGTCTTATATGCGCCTACTCCGTACAGTCGGCGACAAAACTTCACTTTGGCTCACGAGCTCGGGCATTGGCTCGTGGATCAAACGGATGAGCTGTATGACTGGCTTGCCGACCAGAACGAGTCAGGGCGCCTGCTGGAGACAATATGCGACCAGATCGCCCAGCGACTGCTGTTGCCGACGAGCGCCGTCGACCTAGTGCTGAATGACGGCGTACTGCGAGCACGTCATGTGCTCGATCTATACCATGAAAGCAATGCCAGTGTCCCGGCTTGCGCTATTGGGCTGGCTAGCAGGCTTCCGCACGTCGGAGCGATCATGATCACCGATCGTGAAATCGTGCAGTACGCGAGCGTGCAGCCCGACGTCGAGTCAGGCTGGCCGGTTGTGATCCCCTGGCCAGGGCAAATTGTCCCCGATGGCCACCCTTTGCGAACCATGCTGGCGGGATCGGCTCTGACGAGAAAGACCTTTTGGAGCACGTCTTGGGGTAAGCGCGAGGACTACTACGTCGACGCTGTTAGCGACGACAAGCGCACCATCGCTGTCTTTTCCGACGTTGACATCTGGAACTGCGAACAGCTCCACATCGATCAGCCGCGCGAGTTTGATCAGCGTCCGGTCAGGACGATTCACTGCTGCCAGGGCAGGCAGCCCGTTCGCGGTTACCCCTGCCAGAAGTGTGGGGAGCCCTTCTGTCCGGCCTGTGATAGGTGCCGGTGCCTGCGCGCCGCCGCTCGAGAGCAGCGGTGCAGTAAGTGCACATTGAGCTATCAGCCGCATCTGCTCGTCGAAGGTCTCTGCGTGGAATGTCGTGATTAGACCGTTGGAGACTAACTCCATTACGGCCTGTCTCGACTACATAGTGAGAGCGCAGCCTGGCTCGAGCCGAAGCTTGTAGCTCTTGAAACGGAGGTGATCAACATGGCCAAGAACACTGGCCGCGGCCACCGCAAGGGTGCCGTCAAGCAGCGCAGTGAGTTCCAGCGCGGCGGCACCTGGTTCAAGCGGGACACCAAGACAGGACGCATCCTGAACGGTAGCCCGAAGCCACACAAGGGTGTCCGTGACGAGAAGTAACTGAATGCTGGTGGCGCATACGCGCCACCAGCATTCTTAACTACGGGATCCATATTTTCGTGGCCAAGGTTAAGGTTTTCAAATCAAGCTGACGGTGCACGAAGTGCTGTAGAATAAGAACCAAGGATAGCTGCATGGCATCACCGGACTACAAAAAGTGACCGATTGCTCAGCTGGCCGATGCTGAGGCCAAGATTCGGGTAATCTGCCCTCAGTGACCCACCTTCGGATCAATTACTGCGACCAAGCCGAATAGTGCAGTGCCAGTAGGCTCACCACTCCTCCCCAGCCTTCAGTGCATGGGGAAATTTGAGATCTACTGCCCAGATACCTGGTCCCAACTGGTGAAGGACTCCGGCTTCTCCGCCGCGAACTGCTCTAACGCGAGCATGGGGAGTATCGATGCGGTACTGATATCCCGACAGCCCGTCGACACGCGTCCGAATCATGATCTCCGTGCGGTGGCGCGACGGAAGTCCGTCTGCCCCTAGCCAGTGGTGCTCTTGCAACTTGAGCGTGTCGTAGTCGTGTGCCCGATACTCAGGCATCTGCTCAGGTGACGGTAGAACTCTTCCCGCTATCGAATCTGCGCCGCCGTGCCGCCGGACGTAGATGCGCGTGACGGGGCGGTCCTCGGCTTCGCGGCTTGGAACGACCACCGCGGCGCTGGCCGCCGTTTCTGATACGCCCACAGGGGGCTGGTTGTTTGACCAGCGAACACCTCGTTCGTGTGCAGCGTACGGATCGGACTTTGCACACAGCCCTCGCTATCCACGCGGCTCGGCACCCTGTCCCTCAGGCATCCCTGCGCCGCAGCGCGGCGTACCCGGCGCCCAGGGCGACCGCAGACCAGCACAGGGCGACTACGACCGCACCCCCGGGACCGTAGTAGTCGTCTCCGACGGCCTTCATCAGGGTGGAACCCGCGTGCCCCTGCATGTAGGCACCCACCGTCCCGAGCCCCACGCTCGGCAGCAGAGACGGCAGGATCAGCAGGACCACGAAGGCGGTGCAGACCGTCGTCGCCGCGCTCCTGAGAGCGGTGCCCACCCCCAGGCAGAACAAGCCCACCATCGGCAGGTACACCGCGATGCCGAAGACCACCTTGACCGCGTACGCCGCGGTGAAGTCCTCGCCGTACTCGCCGAGCCCGACCACGGCTGCACCGATCGACAGCGCGCCGAGGACGGCTCCGAGCAAAAGCAGAACGGGGACGAGCACCAAGGCCTTGGCCGCGAGCAGACGACCGCGGCTGTGGATCCACTGCAGTGTCGTGCGGATGCTGCCGTTGCCGAACTCAGAGGTGATCATGAGCACGGCGAGGCCCACCGCGGCCCACTGGACGAGGTAATCGAAGACCTGGCCTGCGACGTACGGGGCGGAGCTGCTGAACGGGTCCGCCGCTCCGGAGGCGTGTTGGGAGCGGGTCGACATCGACGCGATCACGATCCCCGCGACCACCAGGACGACCGCCGCTCCGGCCGCCCAGAAGGTGGATGGCACGGTGCGCAGTTTCGTCCATTCGGAACGGACAGCCCCGAGCAGGCCCGCGCGCGGGTGGTCGGCAACGGCCGCGCTGCTCACACCCGCACCTCCTCGGTACCGCCGGGGACCACCGGTGCCGCGTACTCCGCGGCGCCCGCAGTGAGTGACATGTAGACGTTTTCCAACGAGGTCTCCTTCGTCTCCAGCTTGTGCACGCGGACCCCCTGCTGGAAGCAGAAGTCCCCGATCTGCTCGGGCCGGGCGCCCCGGACCACGAGGTCGTAAGGGGAGGGCCTGCGGACGTCGAATGGCCACGCGCGCAGGCGTTCCTCCACCGCGGTCAGGCCGCCGGTGTCCGGGGTGCGGACCGCGACCTCACCCGCCGAGTTCTCGGCGATGAGGTCGGCCATCGAGGTGTCGGCGATCAGGGTGCCGCGACCGATGATGATGAGGTGGTCCGCGGTCAACTGCATCTCAGTCATGAGGTGGCTCGACAGCAGGACGGTGCGCCCCTCCTTGGCGAGGGAGCGCACGAGCTCGCGCACCCAGCGGACGCCATCAGGGTCGAGGCCGTTCACCGGCTCGTCGAACATGAGGATGCCCGGATCGCCCAGCAGGGCCCCCGCGATGCCCAGCCGCTGGCTCATGCCGAGTGAGTAGCTGCCCGCGACCCGGTCGGCCACCTCGCTGAGGTGGACCACGTCCAGCACCTCGTCGACGCGTTTGGCCGGGATCCCGTGGGTGTGAGCCTGGGCCAGCAGGTGGTTCCGGGCGCTGCGGTGCGGGTGCACCGCCTTCGCGTCGAGCAGAACTCCGATGGTGCGCAACGGCGCGGGGAGGTCGCGGTAGGACTGGCCGTTCACCAGGGCCTCACCGCTGGTGGGGTCGTCGAGCCCGACCACCATGCGCATGGTGGTCGACTTGCCCGCGCCATTGGGTCCGAGAAAGCCGGTGACCCTCCCCGGTGCCACGTCGAAGGTGAGGTCGTCGACAGCGGTGCGCTCGCCGTAGCGCTTGGTCAGGTTGCGCAGCGTGATCATGCTTGTTCGTCTCTCTCAGTGCGGATGCCAGGTGGGCCCGGAAGCGGGGCAGGGTCAGCGGACGGGACGGGTCGAGGACCTCGTCGGGGAGTTCGACCCCGAAGGCCTTCTCCACGCGCAGGGCGATTTCCACCAGGCCCAGCGGATTCAGCGGGGTGCCGAGCGGTTCCTGGCGTTCCAGGGACCCTGCCTCCCCCGGCAGCAGCTCGGCGACCAGGCGGTCCACGACGCGGTCCCCCTCTCGTGGCAGCACGGGGCTCCTCAGGACGCCGGTCGGGAGTGAGCCGCCCTACTGCTGCCATCGCGGCGCGGCTCCCGCGCGGGCGGTCTCCCTGCCTGCTCCTGGTTGCGGCTGGGGCGCTGCCCCGGTGCCTGCTGCGGCAGCCGCTGCTGGCGCATGTGGACGGTCTGGCGCTCGGAGAGCGGGACCTGCGGCATGCGTTCGGTAGGCGCGGCACCGCCGCCAAGCGGCCGTCCGACCGGGCGTTGCGGAGCAGCATCAGCGGGACCGGCGGGGGTGGCGCGGTCCGGCCGCTGGGCGGGCACGCCTCCTTGGGGTACCCGGGCGAAGAGCAGGATGCCGAGCGCTGGGACACCGGCCAGGCGGGCCACGATCGAGTGGGCAGGCGAGACCAGCAGGGTCGCGGTGGGCCAGGCGACACCGATGCCGAGCGCGATGCCCAGCAGCACGTCGTGCGGGTAGTGCACTCCGACGAACACCCTGGAGAAGGCCATCAGCAGGGTCAACGCCATCACCAGGGGTGCGACCCGGCGCCGGGCGAGGATGAGGCCCATCGCCGCCGCGGCGGCGATGGTCGCGTGGTTGCTCGGCAATGACCAGTCACCCACCTCGGGGCACTCCAGAATGGTGCTGCCCTCGGGAAGGCCGCGGCACGGCCGGTCCTCGTTCACGACCAGCTTGAGCAGTTCACTGAGCACGTAGGCGATAACGGTCACCACGGGCGCGAGGAGCGCCCGGGTGACCTGGGTGGTGTCGTTCGTCGCCCGGGCCCGCCACCAGACGGCGACGAACAGCGCACCGAAGAACAGCAGCCCTACCTTGGTGAACATGCTGCCGAGCCCCTGCAGCCAGGCCGGTGAGTACGCCGCGAACTCAATGATGCTGTCGTACAGGCCGTCCCCGGATCCGGCAGCCAGTTGCAGCCGCGTCACCATCGGTGTACCTCCTCGCGCTCGGGCCCTTCCCGAAGTGATCACCACGCTAGGTCCGGGTGGTCCGCCGCCGCTGCGCCCGATCGACACCGGTCCGCAGCCACTTAGGTAGTGTCCATTTCCCCACTTTCGTCAGGTCTTGCAGATCAGAGGCAGTGCGCGAGCACTGTTCCGATGGCGCGGACCGCAGCTGGTTCGGTCAGCGGGCCCTCGTGGTCGGTGTCCACGTCGTGGGCCTCGACGCTGCCTGCGATGCGCGGGTGCCAGGAAGGCGCTCCCAGTGCCGCGCGCAGTTCGGGGTCGACCCGCGTGGCTCGCAGCAGGATCGCGTTCCCGTCGAAGTGGCCGGGGACGTGCGAGCGCATGAGGCGCACGTTATTCGCGTGAACGGCGGCGACGTCATCGCCTCCGGCGGTCTGGACTCCACCGTGCTGGCCTACTGGCTGGCCGCCCCGCCACTGCCGCCTGACGTTGGTCTCGTTCGACTACGGGCAACGCCATCGCGTCGAGCTGACCACGCCGCCGAGCTCTCACGGCTGCTCTTGAGCCCGCATGGAAGCATCAATCTGACGAGCCTGGGCGCACTGCTGACCGGTTCGGCGTTGACCGACACCTCGGTGGCGGTGCCCGACGGGCGCTACACCGACGAGTCTATGGCGGGCACGCTGGTGCCCAACCGCAACGCGATCATGCTCGACATCGCCGTGGCGGTCGCCATCGCGGTGCGCGCGGCGTTCGATCCGCACTGTGCCCAGTCCATCGGGTAGTCGCGCGGGGTTACCCGCGAAGCCACTGGATCGAGCACACTCCAGTGTGGAGTCTCGCGTCCCCGGACCGGCTCGATCAGCCGCGAAAGGTCTGCATCGTCGCGCTCGGCGAAGTCCACAATCTCGCAGTCGTGGAAAGTCAGGGCGATCTCCGGTCTGGCGCCGAACCGGTCCTGGCTGACCACGCGCACTCCCACACCATCCAAGGCCACGCCGAGCAGGTGCGCACGGTCTGCCTCAATGTGTGCCGGGCGCGCTTGCCTCCACACGTCCAGCCGGGCGGCCCGATCCTCGGCCGTCGGCGTCACCGTGTCGCCGAACAGTCCCGGTGGGACGTAGTCGGGCAGCGGCGACGCCTTCTTCGATGACGACTCGAGATACTGCTGCTCTTCGAGGTCATACAGCCGGGCGAGGATCTCCGCGACCCGGTCCACTCGGCTGATGGAACCGAGGAGGTTGATGTCGAGGGTGATCGGAGGCCGCGGGACACCGCGGGCCCGCTCCATGAGCGCCATGATCTCGCCGGCGTTCGCGGTCGTGGTGTTGCTGTGATCGCGAACGTAGATCGCGCCATCGGCCAGCTGGTCCTCTCCAAGCACGCCGTACGCCTTGTGGCAGCGATAGATCGGTTGCCCGTCCTCGGGTGGCAGCCAATGACGAACAGCACCTCCCGATCGCCGTCCACGCTGATCCGGCCGAACTCGAAGCCGGGGAACGCCACACCCAGGTAGGGGCGGAGCCGGTCCGCGAGCTCGTGCGGCTCCGTACCCCGAGCGACACCGACCGCCTCGCCTTGCTGCGCGCCGATCATCAGCACGGAGTAGCCCTTGAAGTGCAGCGCCGCCTCTCGAGCAGCCGGTTCGCGGAGCCCAGGAGAAACTTGGCGACCTCCACCAGCCCCGGCTTCCAGGCGATGTCCACAGTGCTCTTGGCTTCGAGGTAGCTCGTCTCCGCCGCATTACCATTCGCGACTACGTGATTCAGAACGGACCGCAGAATGCGCTCGTCCAGCGGTACAACATTCGTATCCACCCACCGACCTCCACACGCCTGCCTTTGTCCCGTTCGGTCAGAGTTAATGCCAGCAACCGAACCCCCGCGCGAACGAGGCAAAACCCCAGGTCAACCCGTGTCGCCGACCCGCTTGAGCACAGCAGGAAGAACGGAGACAGAACGGAGCCCAGAACGCACGTTAGCGGTCGCAAACATGATCTTGGGGTCAGCGAAACCGCAGGTAGAAGCCCTGTATTTGTGTGCCGTTTAAGATCACCGCGATCGAACCCGTGGGCTTTTAATCCCCGGGTTTGCCGTGTCAACGAGTGTTGTATAGTGCCACCCAAGGTTGATCTGTGCAGGTCGGGCGGCGTTTCTCGCCGTCGTTAGTGTCGGGCAGTGTCGCGACGTATCGTGTGCTCCGTGAGCAACGGAGCCCAATCGGAGATCGCCATCGGACCTGAGGCACCTATCGGAGGCTGCCGCAGGCATCCGCACGAACGTCACCGCCATACTCAACCGACTACTCCCGAGCTGGGCCAATCAGGTGATCGGATGCGCTGTGGCTCAGGACTGGTGAGTGAGTGCCGAGGGCGCAGCAGCGGAGCAACGCGCTGCCGGTACTCGATCTTGTTCGCGTGAGGCTAGTGTCCTGAGTCGTTAATTTTTGGGCACCGTAGGGCGTGGGGGTGCCGAGTTCGAAGCTGGTGTCGCTGGTGTTGTCTGATGAGGAGCGGCGGGTTCTGGAGGGGTGGTCGCGTCGGCGGATCACCGCTCAGGGTCTGGCTTTGCGGGCGCGGATCGTGCTCGCCTGTGCCGAGGGTGAGTCCAATACCGTTGTGGCGCAACGGTTGGAGATCAGCCGGAACACGGTAGGAACGTGGCGGGCGAGGTTTCTGCGTGATCGTCTGGACGGGCTGACCGAGGAACCCCGGCCGGGACGTCCGCGCACGGTGACCGACGAGCAGGTCGAGCTGGCGGTGGTGACCACCCTGGAGAGCACGCCGAAGGACGCGACGCAGTGGTCGACTCGGTCGCTGGCGGCGGCGACCGGGCTGTCGCAGTCCGCCGTGTCGAGGATCTGGCGGCGTTCGGTCTCAAGCCGCACAAGGTCGATACGTTCAAGATCAGCAAAGACCCGTTGTTCGTGGGCAAGGTCCGTGATGTCGTCGGGCTCTATCTCGACCCGCCGGAGAACGCGCTCGTGCGACTCTGTCATGATTTCCGTGTAAGCCACCGACGATTTCGTTCGTTATTTTAGTGGAGTGGTAGGCGGTCTGGGAAGAGTGCGGCGAGGGTGTTGAGGGCTTGTTTCCAGCCTCGGGTTCCGGCTCCTGATGGTCCGCCTCGGTTGCTGGTGATGTTGCGGAGTCCAAGGTAGAGCAGTTTTGTTGCGGCGGTGTCACTGTCGAAATGGCCGCGGTTCTTGGTGATTTTCCGGAGCTGGAAGTTGATGTTCTCGATCAGGTTTGTCGTGTAGACGATCCTGCGGAGATCGGGTGGATAGTTGAGGAATGGGGTGAAGTCGTTCCAGGCGTGCCGCCAGACCTGGATCGCGGCGGGGTATTGCGTGCCGAAGTCTTTGTCGAACTGTGTGAGCGCGATCTCGGCTGCTTCGAGTGTCGGTGCGGTGTAGATGTCTCGCATGGCGGCGGCGACTTTCTTCCGGTCGCTATAGGAAATGAACCGCATGGCGTTGCGGATCACGTGCACGACGCAGGTTTGAACCACGGTGTCGGGAAACGCGCCGCGGATCGCGTCGGGCAGCCCGGTCAGGCCGTCGCAGCAGGCGATCAGGATGTCTTTCACGCCACGGTTACGCAGGTCGGTGACGACCTTCGCCCAGAACTTCGCCGCTTCAGTATCGGCGATCCAGAGCCCAAGGGCGTGTTTACGGCCTTCCATGTCCACGCCGATGGCCAGGTAGGCGACCTTGGAGGTGACCACGCCCTTGTCCTTGATCCGCAGCCGCAGGCCGTCGACATAGAGGATCGGGTACATCTCCTCCAGGGGCCGGGTTTGCCACAGCGCGATCTCGTCGGTCACCACTTCGGTGGCGTTGGAGATCAGTTCCCGTGACACGTTCACGCCACACTTCCCGTAAATGGGATTCGATGTCCCGGGTGGTCATGCCACGCGAATACAGCGACAGGATCGCCTCGTCGATGTTACCCAGCCTGCGTGCACGTTTCGGCACGATCGCGGGTTCGAGCGAGCCGTTCCGGTCGCGCGGCACAGCCAGCTCGACCGGCCCATTGGTGGTGGACACGGTTTTCGGGGACCTGCCGTTCCGGGAATTCCCGGAACCGTTCCCGGCAGGATCTCCTTTCTCATACCCGAGATGATGGGTCATTTCGGCGTCCAGCGCCCGCTCGAGCACCGCCTTGGTCATCTCGTTCAGCAACTCTTGCGCACCCAGCGCCCCGCCATTCGCATACGCGTCTTTCACCAACGCATCAAGCGTGTCCGGCGGCAACACGCGGGCGAGTGCCTCGCCGGCCGCGGGACCCGCAGCCCGATCAGAAGATGTGTTCTCGGTCACAGATGGAGCCTTTCTGGGTCGCGTCGGACGACCCGATCTTGGTCCATCCGCGGCTTACACGGTTGTCATGACACGGCCGAGTCCGAGGGCCGCGACTGGCTCGATCGGCTCCTCCTGGCAACACCACCTGAGGCCGCGGGGCGGGTCGAAGCGCTGTTGCACGACGCCAACTACACTGTGATCGTCGGCGATTTCCCGCGCAGCACACAACTGCTGGACGAGGCACTTGATCTCGCCTGCCGCACCGGCGACTCCACCTTGGTCGCTCGAGCACGCTACACCTCGGCCATGCTGGCCACCTTCACCGGCGACCTCGCCTTCGCCACCGCAGAATTCGGTGCACTGGCCGCGAAGTTCCACGCGGCGGGCGATCGGCAACGCGAACTCGCCAGCGTCTATCACCTAGGCTGGTGCACCGGTTTCACCGGCGACCCGCATCGTGGGCGCCAGATCTTGCACACCGGGCTCAAAGCCAGTACCGAACACAACGGAGCTCTACAGTAAGAACTATCTCCTGGACGCGCTTACTCGCACCGACGCCGAGTACGGCACTCCCTCCGAGGCATCGGCCACCCTGCGGAAACTCCAGCATTCCATCGCGCAGTCCGGGGTGAGCTCTCTCGCAGGCGACACACTGGCCACCATCGGCTGGGTCGCCGGGCGAACCGGCGATCACACGCGGGCCGCGGTCCTCTACGGCGCCGCTGAGACAGCATGCCGGAACCATGGCTTCGCCATGCACGCGCTCGCGCTATTCGCAGTACCCCACTATCGCCACGTGGCTCATACCCGCACCGTTCTCGGGGACGAGGAGTTCCGCTTGCACCGCGCCGCTGGCGAAAGAATGACGGAAAACCAAATTCTTCAGTACGCGCTCCAAAACAAATCGGCGTGCACACGCAGCTCACGCACGGCCGAGCCCGCCGACAGGGATCCCTCGCTCACCCGGCGGGAACTCCAGGTGGCCGAACTCATCCGCAGAGGGCTTGCCAACCCGCAGATCGCCGAGCACCTGGCCATCTCCCTGCGTACCGTGCAAACGCACGTCACCAACATCATGAACAAGCTCGACTTCCGCAGCCGGACCCAGATTGTCGTCTGGGCGACACAGCAACACAGCACGACCCGATCATGGCGGTGACATCACCACGTGTTCCCGCCGCCGGACTCGGCGACCTTGGCCAGCCATCCGTCGATGGCCGCGGTCCAGTCGGTGCGCAGCGCCTCCTCGTGCGAAACGTGAAAGCGGCCGAAGGAGTCCCCGCCGGAGCGGAACATGCCACCTCGCAGGTCGGCTTCCGGCACCACGACCAAATCGTCGGGGCCGGCGACGAAGTCAGCTCCACCTGGCTGACCCGGCCAGCGTAGCGCGACAGCAAGAAGAACTCGATCTCCTGGAAGAACCCGAGCTCCTGCCGGACGCCGTGCAGCTGCCCGGCCTCGACATCGGCACCGCGGAAGGAGGAACCCAGCTCGCCGAACGCCTCCATCAATAGGTTTCGGGTATTGGCGAAGGTTTTCGGTGCCGCCGGTTCCGCTGGCGAGCAGGCGTTCGTCCGCCGGGGTGCCGCGCAGGGTCAGAAAGGTGCGAGCCCCAGCAAGAGCCACCTGCGGTAATCGGGCCGCTGCGGCGCCCGCAGCGAAGTTCGCCTGTGACTCCGGCCAGGCCGTAGTCCGGCAGGCGCGTGCTCGGGCACCGGGAACCGCCCGCCCGGTCAGGTGGCTGGTTGGTCGGGGAAGAAGACCCTTCCGGTGCCCCAGACCTTCTCCACGCCGTCGGTCGAGCAGCGGCTGAGGTCGTTGGTGAAGAACACGACGCCGACGTACAGGCCGAGCATGCGTCCCTTGGTGATGCGGCCGGCGATGAGGCTTTCCGCGGTGCTGTTCTCGTCAACGGAGTCGATGATCGGGGTGATGGTGGACGTGCCGAGCAGGGCGCCGTTGATTCCGCGCCAGGTGATCGTGGCGGTGCCCTCGATCGCTTCGGCACGCGTGCAATCAGCCAGCGCGGAGCCCGAGAAGGTGAGCACACCGGTGCGGTGAGTGGCGGGAGAGCCGTCGTCCTTGATGCAGTCGGTCAGTTTGTAGGTCGCCTTGGTGGTCACGGTCGCCTGGGTCTGCTGGACGGCGGGTGTGAAGACGACCGGCTGGGTTTCGGGGACCTCGATCGTGCAGGCCGGGCCGGCCGTGGTGCGTGCTTGTCCGGTCGTGCCCGGTGGTTGTGTGTGGCCGGTCGCGGTCGATGCGGGCAGAGCGCTGAACACGAGCGCGGCGGTCCCCGCGGCCAGTCCGGCGCGGCGGATCCACTTCGTGGTGGTGGGGCTGGTCATGATGTGACCTCCTGTTGTGCCAAACGGTGTGCTTCGGACGGCGGTGCGGACGTGACGGCGGTTACGAGCGGGAGAGGGGGTAGCAGCCGGGCGAGAGGGGCCGGGAGCCACCAGTTGCGGTCGCCCAGCAGTCGCATCAGGGCGGGGACCAGCACGAGCCTGATCAGGGTGACGTCGATGACGATGGCGGTGACCGCGGCGAAGCCGAGTTGCCGCAGGTCGGGTCGGGGCGTGAAGCACAGGCCCACCAGCGCGACCACCATGACGGTGGCGGCGAGGGTGATCGGTTGTGCGGTGTGCCGGAGTCCATGTGCGACAGCGGCTTCGTTGTCCCCGGTGGCGCGGTAGCGCTCGGCGATGCGGTGCACCAGGAAGACCTCGTAGTCCATCGACAAACCGAAAACCACGGTGAAGATGGCTACGGGCAGCAGTGCGTTGACCGCACCGTCGGAGAGGTGACCGGTGACCGCGGTCAGCAGGCCGAAGGTGGCGCCGAGGGTGAGCAGGTTCATCACGATGGCCTTGAGCGGGATCACCAGGCTGCGGAACGCCACCACGAGCAACACGAACGAGCAGGCCAGGACCAGGGCGACGACCTGCCAGAACCGGCCGACGATCTCCCCGGTCAGGTCGGTGATGATCGCGCTCGGCCCGGTCAAGTACAGCTTCTGCCCCGCGGGCAGCAGTCGCGGGCCGAGGTCCTGGCGGATGTCGTGGATCAGGGCCGCGGACGCCGGGCTGTCGACGGGATCGCGGTGTCCCACGATCAGGACGGTGAGGTCATCGCCGTTGTCCGCGGGAACGACGAGCGAGACGCGCGGGTCTTGCCGCAGCCCGCGCAGCAGCGCGTAGACGTCGGCGGGGCCGGTCTGCGGGTGGTGTGGCAGCACGAGCACCGTCGTGCCGGCGATCTGGTCGTCTTCCATCCGGGCCATCCCGTGGCCGGTGCCGGAGTTCGTCAGCGCGTCTCGGTCGAGGCGCAGACCGAGGTCGATGCCCAGGGTCGGCACGGCCATCACCGTGAGCACGAGGCCGCTACCGAGGACGTAGCGCCACGGGTAGCGCATGAGGTGCCGAGCCCAGCTTTCCCAGCCCCGCCCGGCCGCCCGGTCGCGGCGCACCCGGCCCCGGTCCAGCAGGCGGTCCATCCGCGGCAGCAGGGCCGCGGGCAGGGTCAACGCCGAGGCCATCGCCATCGCGGTCGCCAGCAGCGCGCCGGCCGCGCACGTCCGCGCGGCCGTGACCTCGACGGTGAGCAGGGCGCACGCGGCGACCGCGATCACCAGACCACACCAGGCCACGGTGGTCCCGGCCGTGGAGATCGACTCCACCGCCGCGTCCTGAGCAGGCGCGCCGCGAGCCCGGGCTCGGCGATAGCGGAGCAGGATCAGCACCGAGTAGTCCAGACCGAGGCCGAAGCCCACCGTCATCATGGCGGTCAGCATCGTGACGTCGATGGCGACGACCAGGCTCAACACGGCCAGCAAGCCCAGGCCCGTCAGCACGCCCGCGCCGGCGACGAGCAGCGGCACCGTCGCGGCGCCGACCGTACCCAAGCCGATCGCGAGCACCACGGCCGCCAGCGGCACCGCGACCATCTCGATGCGCCACAGGGCGGACGTCTCGCTGCGCACCATCTGGTCCAGCACCGGTGTCGCTCCCACCAGGCCGACGACCATGTGACCGTCACTGGCCTGGTCGACCACCTGCTGCAGGGCGGTCCCCAGTTCCCGGGACAGCAACTGGCGTGCCCGGTCGTCCCCCGTGACACCGATCGCGAGGTGGTAGTGGTGGGGGTCCTGCGTGTCCGTGGCCGGGATCGGGACCGCCGAGCCCACCTCCGGCCACGCAGTCGCGGCATCCGCCACTTCGTCGACCACCTGCTGGTAACGGGCCTCGGCGGCGAGCCACTCGGAGGAGTCGAAGGCGAGCATGAACTGCTCGTCGCCCAACCCGGGGAATCCGTCCACCACCAAGTTGCCGGCGTGCTGGGACTCGGTGTTCGCCGCGTTGATCGACAGCGGTGCCGCGGCGCCGAACAGGAGGGGCAAGAGGGCGGTGGAAGCGGCCGCCAAGACTGCCCACAGGGAAATCACGATCGCACCGCGGCGAACCATGACACGTCCCAGCCGATTCACCTTGCTCCAACCCGGAATAGGTTCCACGGCAGATCAGTGGAACGTCGTCATGGTTGCTTTTCCGAATTCGTACGCTACCACCGACACTGCTCCACAAAAGGGTGCACTGAATCATCCGAAAGGGTTCGCTGAGATGGGTGACGAATTGTCTCGGATACCATTTTCCGATATCGGCACGGGAGGCAGGCGCGATGGACCAGCAATTGTCATTGGCCGGGATCGGCACACCGGATCTACACGAGTCGTTCCTGCTCTGCGAGCGCGAACTGCGGGACGATCTTGCTCCGATGGTGGTGGCGGTGTCGCTGTTGCCGGCGCAGATCCGGCCCCATGTCCACGCGGTGTCCGCGTTCGCCGCACGAACCGATCACCTAGCGGACGAGATCGGCACGGCCGGAGGCGCCCACGACCTCGAACGGTGGTGCGCGGACTCCCTCGAAGAGCTACGCGCAGGGCACAGCGAGCATCCGCTGCGGAGGGCATTCGTGCACACCGTGCGGATGTGGCACCTCGACATGGAGTTGATCGAGGAACTACTGGAGGCGCTCTCGGCGGACAGTGCCGCGCCGCCGGCGTTCTTCACATTCGCCGATCTGCGCCGGTACCTGCGTGGGGTCTCCGGCACAACAGCCGAGCTGCTCACTCCGCTGCTGGAGCCCACCGCGGACGACCTGGTCCTGCCACAGCGGCTGATGTCGACGTTGGGCGAGGTGTTCCAGCTGGTCGACATCCTGCAGGACTTCCCCATCGACCTGTCCCGGGGCCGGTGCTACCTGCCGACGCGGGACCTACACCAACTGGGCCTGTCCCACGACGATCTACGGGCACGAGAACACCGCAGCGCCCTGAACGAGCTGGTCGAACTCCAGGTCCGGCGCACGCGCGAGCTGCTGGAGCAGGGTGCGGCGGTGGTGCCCTTGGTGCACCCGTCGAGCCACCCGTTCCTGCAAACGTGCATCCGGGGAACCCACGCGTATCTCGATGAGGTCCAGCGACGCAAATCCGCCGTGCTACGCGAGAGGATCCCGCTGCCGAAGGCAGTATCCTCGCTCGCCCTGTCCGAAGTCCTGCTCTCTCCCCACCCCGCGGCGTCCCGATCGTCGAAGCCGAGACTGCTGCGGCGCTACTTCACCCGGCAACGCTCCCCTCGGCCCGTGAACACGGTGATGGCGCCCAACCACATCGCGGTGATCATGGACGGGAACCGGCGGTGGGCCGCTGCCCGGGGCAGACCACCGGTGGACGGCCACCGCGCCGGCGAGCTCGCGCTGCAGCGACTGATCGACTCGGCGTTGGAACTGGAGATACCGCACGTGAGCGTGTTCGCTTTCTCCACGGAGAACTGGGGGCGTGCTTCCACCGAACTCGATGCGCTCATGGAGCTGTTTTTCGGCCTGGTCCAGCGGAACCTCGACCGCTACCACGAGCTCGGCGTACGGGTGCGCTGGTGCGGTCGCCGCGATCGTGTCCCGACGCGCCTGCGGGAGGAAAGCGAGGCAGCGGAACGGCTGACCGCCGGCAACCGCAGACTGTCGTTCACGGCCTGCCTGGACTACGGCGGGCGGGCGGAGATGCTCGACGCCGCCAGAGCCCTGGCCACCGACGCGGCCACCGGCTTGGTCCGGCCCGAGGAGATCGGCGAGGACGACTTGGTGCGGCAGTTCTACCTGCCCGACCTGCCCGACGTGGACCTGCTCATCCGGACCTCAGGGGAACAACGGACCAGCAACTTCCTGCCCTGGCACACCGCTTACGCCGAACTCGTCTTCACCGACGTGCTCTGGCCCGACTTCGACCGCCGGCACCTGCTGGACGCCATCGCCGAATACTCACGCCGCCGACGCCGCTTCGGCGCCGACCAACCGAGCACCGTAGCGACCACGTGAAGTCCGGCTCTCAGTCCAGGACAACGATGTCGTGGTCGGTCTCCGGCGCGGCCGGCACCGCGGATACCCGGGCACCCTGGTGCATCGCGAGACGCACCGAGGCCTGACCCCGCGGTGGAACTCGCGTCGTGGGCGGGCAGCGACTCACCCGGCTCGGTGCCGAGGTCGTCGAGCGCTTGCCACACCGGCTCGGCCGCCAGCGACAGCGTGGCGTGACGACGGGCGTGTCTCTCACCCGCGTTCTGGCGATCGGCTCCGCCCGGCCATGGCCGGGCTGGTGTCGCTGGAGGTCTCCCGTCACGGACCCAAGTCACCAGCCAGGAGAAGCCTCGCCGGACGGCTGACCCGGTATCCGCTGTGGACGAGACCGCCGAGCACCCCGTTGAGTCACGAACCACTACGGCGGAAAATGGTGGTGGAGTCGTCTCGGTCGACGGCGTCGGTCGCGCGGGAGTTGGGTCTCACCGAGCAGACACTCCGCAACTGGGTTAACGACTATCGGAAAACTCATGCCGCGGATGAGCCGCCATTGACGGTGTCAGAGCGGGCGCGGCTACGCGAGCTGGAGAAAGAAGTCCGCGAGCTGTGGCTCGAGAAGGAATTTTTGGGAAAAGCCGCAGCCTTCTTCGCGAGCGAGTATCGGTGAGCGACAAGTACGAGTTCATCGACGCGGAGAAGGAAGCCACCGAGCAGGGCAAGAAAATACACCGTTATCAGCATGTGCGTCTGGCTTGGCGTGTCAACCTCGGGATATTACGAATGGCGTGAGCGGCCGGACTCGGCGGCGGCGCGGCGGCGGGCCGGCCTCGCGGTGCTCGTGACAGCGATCTTCGAGGCGTCCGGCGAGACCTGCGGCCACCGGCGCGTACACGCCCAGCTGGTCCGCCAGGGCGAGTCCTGCACACCCGAACTGGTCCGTGACATCATGCGTGAGCTGGGCTTGATGCCTTGCCAGCCACGTCCGTGGCGGCACAGCCTGACCGGCGCCGATCCAGCCACCCGGCAGATCCCCGACCTCGTGGCGCGGGATTTCACCGCGGACGCGCCCGGCGAGAAAATAATTGGCGATATCGCCTATGTGCCAACGTGGGAAAGCTGGGTTTATCTCGCCACGGTCATTGATTGCCACACCAAAGCAGTCGTCGGCTGGGTCATGGACGATAACCACAAAACCCCACTCATCGAGAACGCGATCCGCAGGGCCGCACGAAACCGCACAATCGCGCCGGATGCGATCTTCCACTTCGGTCGTGGCAGCAATCACACATCAGCACGATTCGGCAAGACACTGAAATCGCTTACGATCCGGCAACCTGTCGGGCGCACAGGAATCTGCTACGACAACAGCATGGCTGAATCGTTCTTCGCGACACTGAAGAACGAGCTTGTCCACCGCACAATCTATCCCACGCGTCAACATGCCATGACGGATATTGCACGCTGTATAGAATAGCGTTACAATAGCCAACGTCTCCACTCGGGACTCGGCTACATGACCCCACACGATGTCCACGCCGAGTATCTGAACCGACAGCTCGCAGCGTAAAGTTGGCAACTAAGCAGCTGTCCGGAAAACGCCGGGCTCCTCAAAAAGCCCTGACGGCGGCCTCATTCCTATCACGCTTGGCGCGGTCAAGCGTCTCCTGGCACACCTGATCACCACCGTTCGCCAAAGCGCCGCGACCTGGGCCTGGTCCCACTGGCGCAGACGCCACCAACACCGTGCCGCACAAGCCCACTACCAGCGACGACGCACCAAAAATCACGACATGCTGCTGGAGCACTAGTACTCCAGCCGGACTTTGTGATGTCGCTGGTGGGCTGCCTGGAGACGGGTGCGGCCACCAGTTGATCATGGTCGGTTGTGTGGACTAACCCTGATCGGCTGGTGGCCGCAGGTCCCAGCGTAAACCCTGACCGGTGGGCGGTGATGTTCGAGGAGATGATCAGCCGGATCGCCGGTCGGTTCACCCGCGTCGAACCCCGCCGACGTGCACGAGCACTGCTGCTCGGGCTGCTGTCGGACCTGCCGGACAAGAATTGCTGGACCATCTCCGAACACGCCGGCGACGACACCCCCGACGGGCTTCAACACCTGCTGCGCAAAGCGGTCTGGGACGCGGAGGAGGTCCGCGACGACCTGCGCGACTACGTCACCGAACACCTCGGCGACACCGGTGCCGTGCTGGTCGTCGATGAAACCGGTGACCTGAAGAAAGGCGTTCACACCGTCGGAGTGCAACGCCAATACACCGGCACCGCGGGTCGCATCGAGAACGCCCAGGTCGCGGTTTACCTCACCTACGCCACCGACACCGGGCACGCGTTCATCGACCGGGCCCTCTACCTCCCGAAATCCTGGACCACCGATCCCGAACGTTGCGCAGGCGCCGGAATCCCTACCGACACTGTGTTCGTGACGAAACCCGCGCTGGCGACCACCATGATCGGGCGCGCTCTCGACGCCGGCGTCCGTGCACAGTGGGTCGCCGGGGACGAGGTTTACGGAGCCGACCCCAGCCTGCGCAAGAACCTGGAAAAGCGCGGTATCGGCTATGTTCTCGCCATCGGCCGCGACCGCCGGGTCAGCACTCCAGCCGGCGTGCTGCGCGCTGACGGTGTCGCCGCGAGGCTGCCCAAGCACGTCTGGCAACGCCTCTCCGCCGGCGCCGGGGCGAAAGGACATCGCTACTACGACTGGGCTTTCGCCGACATCGACACCGACGAGCCCGACGGGCACCGGTGGCTGCTGATGCGCCGTCACCGCACCACCGGCGAGTTGGCGTTCTACCGCTGCTACTCGCCCGAACCCGTGCCGCTACGGATCCTGCTCCAGGTCGCGGGCCGCAGATGGACGATCGAGGAATCCTTCCAGACCGGCAAAGGTCTCACCGGGCTTGATCAACACCAGGTCCGACGCTGGACCTCCTGGCACCGCTGGACGGTCATGGCGATGCTCGCCCACGCGTTCCTCGCCGTTGTCGCGTCCACCGAACGAAACACCGAACCAGCAACCGCCGGATGGATCTCGTTGACCTGCAACGAAATCCACCACCTGTTCACCACACTCATCAGCCGACCCGTTCTCGATGTCGCGCACCGGATCCGCTGCTCGACGTGGCGCAGACGCCACCAATACCGCGCCCAACAAGGCCACTACCAGCGACAATCGACCCACGAACCATGACCATCACGAACTACGACTGAAGTACTAGGCCGCGGCGACGACGAAGCCGTGCGAGGCAAGGTGCTTCAATAGCGGAGCGGTACCGGTCGAGGGTCGCCGGCGCGGCGTTCGCGATCGTCCCTGTGACGCCACCCACCGCCAGTAGAGCCACGGTTGAGAATGCGGTGCCGGTGGTGCCGCTCCCGCGTCAGCGTTTCGGAGAAAAAACATGTAACTCATGGGTTCTCCTCTAATCGAAGAAGGAAGTCCCGGACAGATAAAAGAAAGATACGAGCCGTCGCTTGATCCGACAGTAGGGAGGTTCCCCTCAAAGCACAATGTCCGCGGCTACATAGAACGGCGAGAATAACGACGCGTTCTCGTACGCTAACTTTTACCAACCGGCACTATGTCGCTCGGAGGTGCAGCTCAAGACGGCTTCGGGGCGCCGGGTAAGGCGGCCACAGAGCCGCCTGTGCGGCTCTGTGGCGCAGGCATCGGAGTGGTGGCCGCCTGCCAACCCAGTGGCTGTGTCAGCCGGTGGTTCTGCTGTGGCTTCCACCTTGCCCGGTTCGTGGGTGAGTATTGCCAACCGGGCTGTCATAGGTGGGCTCCCGAGCCGATGTTGTTCGCGCGGGCAGGAGGGGCCGTGGTGAGGACGGGTGCGCCCGTGGCGGCGACGATGTCGTCGGCGGTGACGTCGGGTGCGGTCTCGATCAGCTGGAGCCCTTCGTCGGTCACGTCGAGGACGCCGAGGTCAGTGATGATGCGGTTGATGCATCGGCGGCCGGTGAGCGGCAGGGTGCATTTCTCCACGATCTTGGGGCTGCCGTCGCGGGCGGTGTGTTCGGTGAGGGCGACGACGTGGCGTGCGCCGTGGACGAGGTCCATGGCGCCGCCCATGCCTTTGATCATTTTCCCGGGAATCATCCAGTTGGCGAGGTCGCCCTGGGCGGAGATCTGCATGGCTCCGAGGATCGCGGTGTCGATGTGGCCGCCGCGGATCATGCCGAACGAGTGCGCGGAGTCGAAGAAACTGGCTCCAGAAAGTGTGGTGACTGTTTCTTTTCCGGCGTTGATGAGGTCGGGGTCGACCTCCGAGTCGCTGGGGTAGGGGCCGGTGCCGAGGATGCCGTTCTCGGAGTGCAGGACGACGTGGACGTCTGCGGGAATGTGGTTGGGAACGAGGGTGGGCAGGCCGATGCCGAGGTTGACGTAGCTGCCGTCGGCGAGTTCGGCGGCGGCGCGGGCGGCCATCTGGTCGCGTGTCCACGGCATCAGGTGGTGGTCCTTTCACTGGTGGTGCGGCGTTCGATGGGTTTGTCCGAGGCTTGCTCGGGCGTGAGTTCCACGACGCGTTGGACGTGGATCCCTGGTACGTGGATCTGGTCGGGGTCGAGGTCACCGGGTTCGACGAGTTCTTCGACTTCGGCGATGGTGATACGCCCGGCGGCCGCGGCCAGCGGGTTGAAGTTGGCCGCGGACCGGTGGAAGACCAGGTTCCCGTGCCGATCCCCGCGATAGGCGTGTACCAGTGCGAAATCGCAGGTGATGGCTCGTTCGAGGACGTATTCGCGGCCATCGAATTCTCGGGTCTCGCGAGGCGGGGACGCGAGCGCGACCGTGCCGTCCTCGGCGTAGCGCCACGGCAGACCGCCGTCGGCGATCTGCGTGCCGACTCCGGCGGGGGTGAAGAACGCGGGAATGCCCGCACCCCCGGCGCGTAACCGCTCGGCGAGCGTGCCTTGGGGGATGAGTTCGACTTCGAGTTCGCCTGCCAGGTATTGGCGGGCGAACTCCTTGTTCTCGCCCACATAGGATGCGACGACCCGCGCGACCCGGCCGGATTCCAGCAGAACTCCGAGTCCTCGTCCGTCCGTGCCGCAGTTGTTCGACACGAGGCTCAGCCTGGACGCTTCGGTGCCGTGCACGGCGTGGATGAGGGTCTGGGGTATGCCGCAGAGTCCGAAGCCGCCGACGGCCAGGGACGCTCCGTCGTGGATGTCTGCCACGGCCTCGGCGGCGGTGGCGACGAGCTTGTTCATGGAAAAACCGCTCCTAGGGAGGTCATGGGGCTCCCCGGCCGGGGGCGAGCGGAATCGCGCGTGCCCCCGGCCGGGGAAGCGGGGTTGGTGGATGCCGCTACGCGCAGGTGCTGTCGATGACGTAGTAGTTCGCGGCGGTCTGGCGGAGTTTCGTTGTCACATGGAGATTGTTGAGGCCGAGGTTCTGGTTGGAGCCGTTGGCCAGTGCGTAGCCGTAGCTGTTGTGTGCCCGGCCGGCGACCACGTGGCTGTAGTTGGACGAGGTGAAGCACTGACCGGCCGGAGTGCTGGTGGGCGGCGCCGTCGTGCTGGTCGGTGTCGCCGTGCCGGTGGTGGGGGTGGGCGTGCCGGTCGGCGGGTTCTCGTGCGCGATGATGAACGCGCGCATCGCGGCGAGCGCGGTGGCGTCCTTGATAATGGTGAAATGGGTCGGTGCCGCGGGCCCGGAGAGCAGGTGGTTGTCGTCGGCGCCCGCGAGTTTGGCGGTGTCGTAGGGTGCCGCGTTGGTGTCTTTGACCGACCGGATGGTCATGTACGCGACCTGGGGGTGCCCCGGCACTTCGGTGCCGGAGTTGAGTTCACGCAGGAACGGGGAGTTCGCGGAGCCGAATTGCTGGCAGGACACGTAGAACTGGCAGCCGTTGTTGGTGGTGCCATGCTGGGGACCGGCGTAGCCGATGTATTGCGACACCTTGTCCGCGCCGCCGAGGTTTTTGATGTAGTAGCGGGCCGCCAGCGTGGACGCGGACCAGGTCGCGAGCACGACCTTGGACGCGCCGGTCTGCGAACGCACCTGATCGACCTTCGTGCCGAGTTCTTGCGCGGCCTTGGCGAGGTCCTGGGTCATGCTGCTGCTGTCGGTCCAGGTGAACAGCCGGTTCGCCGCCCACCCGTTGGACTGCAGATTCGATTTCATCGTGTCCATATTGGACGGGGTGCCGGTCATGCCGGGAACCATGATCACCGGGTCGTGCGTCGCGGCGGTCGTCTCGGCATTGGCCGAGTACGACGTCAACGCGACCACCGTCGTGACCACCGCGACCACTGCGGCGGACGCCGCGGCCAGCAGTCGTGTCCGTCGGTTCGGGGAGTGTTCTGATGCGAAAGACGGCTGGGGATTCGCAGGCATCGTTGCCTCCTTGAGCTACGGTACTTGCGCGAAATCGCTTAAGCGTTTCGCGCCCTCGGTGCGTGAAGGGCCGTTTGATCCGAGGTGGCAACACTGTAGGGACAAAGCACCCCGGTAGGGGTATGTGCAAAAGTCACACTCTTGTGGAGCCACGGATGTGTTACCCGTCGCGTTGCCGCACGGGAAGTGGGCAAATCGGTCACAAAGCTATCGATTGTCGGACGACAACGCCGGGCCCGGACCCCCGTGACCGGCTGGTCTTCCATCCCGGGAGTGACAGGGGAACATTGTTAGGGACTCAGAAGTGTGCTGTCCGCCTATTTGTCCAATGGTCCGGCACTAATACCGTGTAGCTCACTCGCGGTTATCGCTCACGGCCGAGGCAGTACTGACAGTTATCGGCTCACAGAGCGAGGTTACCTCGGTAACGCCCCCTCGTAACCGGGCTTTTCCACGCCGTGCGCCAGTCAGGTTCGCGAACCCATTCTGAAGGAAGTCGTTCAGTGACCCGTTTCGGCATTATCGGTGGTGGTCTCATGGGCCATGGCATCGCCGTCGCCTTGGCCCAGGCCGGCCACCAGGTCGGTGTCTTCGACATTGATCCCGTCGTCTTGGCAAGTCTTGACGCCCGTGTCGGCCAGGCGTTGTCGCGCATCGGCGTTCCGCCCGGCCAGATTCGCACGGTTCAGGAGCGCATCGCTCCCGTTGCTTCGCTGCCTGAGCTGGCGCGGCGGTCGGAGATCGTCGTGGAGTCGGTATCGGAACGCTTGGCGGTCAAGCACGACGTACTGGCGGCCATCGAGTCCGACATCGCGCCGGACACGCCGATCTGGACGAACACGTCGGTGCTGTCGATCAGCAAGGTGGCCCACGCGATGGCCCACCCCGAGCGCCTGGTCGGCGTGCACTGGTGGAACCCGCCCTATCTGATTCCCCTGGTGGAGATCGCGCCAGGGGAGGAGTCCGACGCGAACGTCGTCAAACACGCCTACGACCTGATCGCGTCGCTGGGCAAGACCACCGTCCGGCTGCACCGGGACGTGCCGGGGTTCATCGGGAACCGCCTGCAGTTCGCGCTGGTGAGAGAGGCCCTCTACCTGCTCGACGAGGGTGTGTGCGAGCCGGAGACGATCGACACCGTCGTCCGCGCCAGCCTCGGGTTGCGGTGGGCCGCCGTGGGGCCGATGGAGAACGCCGACTACATCGGACTGGACCTCACCCGCGCGATCCTGGCCAACCTGGCGCACGACCTGTCCACCCAGACGAACTCGTTCCCCACCCTCGACCAGCTCCTGGAACAAGCCCGCACCGGCCGCCCCACAGGGAGCGGGCTGCTCACCTGGCCGGACGGACGCGGCGACGAGGTGGCCACGCGACTGGAAGCCGGGATCCGCCGAGGCCTGTCCCCGAACTGACTCGCAACCTCGATCATCGAAGGTCACACTGTCCACAAGGCGTGGTCGAACGCGCGGCGGGACGTGCCGTTGCTCATCAGGAGGATTGATGCGGGCGAAAGGCGAATCCCTGCTGCAGTTACTGCAGCAGGACGCGGATATCAGTGCCTTCGACACCGCAGTGACGCGGGCGCGGGCGGAGAACGTGTCTCCTGACGAGCTCGCCGAGGTCGAGCGGGAACGCGCGATCGCGTTGCAGTTGCGCGAGACCCTTATCCGGCACCGCCGGAACGAAGCCGAGTTGCAGCTGCTCAACGACACGGCCAACGATCTCGCGTCGATTCGGGATCTCGATTCGATCCTGCAGGCCATCGCCGACCGGGCCCGCCGGCTGCTGGAATGCGACCTGGCCTACATCAGCCTCAGCGACAACGACCGCGGGGACTGCTTCATCAAAGCGGCCTCGGGAAACATCTCCGGCCTGCTCGTCGGCCTGCGGCTCGCTCCGGGCTGCGGACTCGGTGGCATGGTCGCCCGGACAGGTGAGCCCTACAGCGTGCAGTCCTACCTGCTTGACAGCGCGCTCACGCACACCGAGCCCGTCGACCGGACCGTCACCGCCGAGGGAATCGATTCGCTCCTCGGTGTCCCGGTGAAGCTCAAGCAGGAGGTGATCGGTGTCCTGCTCGCGGCCCACCGTGCTGTACGGACCTTCAGCGGCCGCGACATCAACGCGTTGAGCATGCTCGCCAACCACGCCGCCGTCGCGATCCAGAACTCCCGGCTGCTTACCGCCGCGCAGACCGCGGTCGAGGATCTGCGTATCGCGAACTCGACCATCGGTTCCCACGTCGACGACCTGGAACGCACCGCCGAGGTGCATGAGCGCCTCACGAAACTGGTCATCCAGGGCAAGGGTGTCGACGAAGTCGTTCAAGCGACCGCGGCCGCGGTCCCGGGTGAGGTCGTGGTCGTGGACGAACACGGGGTCGCGATCGCCACGTCGGGCGACGACGGTGATGCGCCGCTGGTGGAGCTGGCCGAGATCGGTGTCGAGGCGCGCCGGTCTGGTCATACCCTCGTGCGGGACCATCTTTGCGTCGTGCCGATGATCACCGAGTCCGAGCCGCTGGGCACTATCGTCCACATCGGCCCGTCGACGATCAGTGACACCGACCGGCGCATCCTGGAGCGGGCCGCGCTGGTCGCCGCCCTGGTCCTGGTCACCCGGCGGCGGATGGCCGAAGCCGAAGCGCGGGTCCGCGGTGAACTGCTCGGCGAACTGCTCACCCAGCAGGCCCAGGACTACGACCTGCTGCGACGGCGTGCGGCGATCCTCGGTGTCGACCTCGACACCTGTCACGTCATGGTCGTCGCTTACCTGGAAGGCCCCGCGCGCGAGCGGATCTATTCCGCCATCGCCGCGCTGGCCCGCCGTTTCCGCGGCCTGGCCACTCATCATCAGGACGCGGTCGTGCTGCTGGCCCCTGGCGACGAACCGCGTGTGGTCGCCAGCGCCGCGTCCCGGGAGTTGGCGCGGGCCTCTCGCCGCCGCGTCACCGCCGGCGTGGCCCGGGTCCCGCACCCCACCGCGATCATCGCCGCACATGACGAAGCCACCCGATGCATGCGCGCTCTGCTGTCACTCGGCCGCCACGGTGACACGGCCGAGGCGGGCGACCTCGGTTTCGTCGGGACCTTGTTCAACGGCCGACCCGATCTCAGTGGTTTCATCAACACCACGATCGGCCCGATCCTGGACTACGACCGCGTCAACCGGACCGAACTCCTGCACACGCTCGAAGTCTTCTGCGCCACCAACCACAACGCCCGCACCACCGCGCAGACACTGCATCTGCACCACAACACGGTGTCCCAGCGTCTCAATCGCATTAGCCACCTCATCGGCGACACCTGGCGTCACGCCGATCAGCTCCTGGAGATCCAAGTCGCCTTGCGCCTGCTCAAGGTCACCGACGCCGCGAACACTACGACTACGCCACCTCCACGCACAGACTCGGCGGACGAGGTGAGGTAAGTCCCCTCCGCGGTCTTCCACCGGACGCACACGGCTCGTGAAGGTCGCACTCACGATGTCACCAACGGGCGTGCGTGGGTGATAGTCGGTCAGAAACACACCACAGGTGTCACACCTGAACAGTCGGCAACCGGATCCTGTGTGCCACGCGCACATCGCGGTGAGTGGTCGTTGCTGCCTAGCCTGATGCCCGCGCCAAGGTACGAACGATGGAGGTCGTCATGAAGGTCTTCCGCACAGCCGTGGTGGTGACCCCGTTGCTCGCCACCCTCGCCATGCCGCTCGCCGCACACGCCCAGCAATCAACGGCCGGGCTTTGCGCCGGCCTCGATGGCATCGAGGTCCCCGCTGCGGTGATCAGCCTGCCCACCTCGGGGGCTCAGGTCACCGCGACCCGGCTGGTCGCCGCCACCGCGACGATGGGGGAGTACTGCTCGGTCGATGCCGCGATCCGGCCCGTGGACCCGACCGCCCCCAAGATTAAAATGCAATTAGCCCTGCCGACACAGTGGAATCACAACTCACTGATGTTCGGTGGAGGTGGTTACGACGGCACCATCCCCAACGTCGCCGGCAACGTCCCCTTCGGACCCACAGACCGACCCGTACCTCTCGCCCGTGGCTATGCCGTCTTCGCCAGTGACTCCGGACACCAGGCGACGCCGGGATTTCCGCCGAGTACCACCCTTGACGGATCGTTCGGCCTCAACGATGAAGCGGTGCGGAATTTCGCGGGCGACGCGCTGAAGAAGACCAGGGACACGGCCGTCTATCTCATTGGCAAGCGTTACGCGGGCACGCCACCGGACCACAGCTATTTCGCCGGGGGATCCACCGGTGGCAGGGAGGCGCTCGCCGTCGCCCAACGCTGGCCAACCGCGTTCGACGGGGTGATCGCGGTCTATCCCGCGTGGAACGCCGCCAGCCTCGACCTGTTCTTCGGCTACGAAACACAGGTCCTGTCCCAGCCAGGCGCCTTTCTCAACCCGGCCGAACAAGCCCTGCTCTACCACGGTGTCATCGACGCCTGCGACCGCCGCGACGGCCTCACCGACGGCGTCGTGTCCAATCCGGACGGCTGCCATTTCACGCCCTGGGTCCTGCGCTGTCCCGGCGGGAAGGACACCGCGGACACCTGCCTGTCCAACGCCCAGATCAACGCCGTCGTGCGGATCTCCTCGCCGTTGTACTGGACCTACCGCCTCGGCAGCGGCGAGCGGGGCTACCCGGGATTCCCGTTCCTGTCCGGAGCCAAAATGAGCACGCCACTGCTCGGTATGGGCGCGCAGGCACCGACCCACCCGATGCCGACGACAGCCGGATACGGACCGCAGTTCTGGGACCAGTGGACGCGGTACTTCGTCACCCGCGACCCGTCCTTCAACTCCCTCACCCTCGACCCGAGGGCCCCCGGCAAGTGGAAGCAGCGAATCAGCGACCTGTCGACACTGCAGGACGTCAACAATCCCGACCTGCGTCCCTTCGCACGGGCGGGCGGCAAGCTGCTGATGCTGCACGGCGCCGCCGACGAACTGGTCAGCTCACGCTCCACCGCCGAGTACTTCGACCGCGTCCAGCGCACCGTCGGCCGTCAGGCCACCGACCGGTTCGCCAGGTTCTACGTCGTGCCCGGCGCCAACCACGTCAACGTCGGCGCCGCGTTCGCCGCGGGATGGGACTCGCTCACCGCGCTGGAAACCTGGACCAGCCAAGGGAAAGCACCTACCCGCCCGGTGGTCACCGACGTCAACCCCACGGCAGGGCAACGCACCCGTCCCCTGTGCGAATACCCGACTTGGCCCCGCTATACCGGCGGAGACCCGAACGACGCCCGCAGCTTCACCTGCCAGAAATAGCGACTCTTCAACCGCAGCAGCAAACAGCACCCCTCCGGACTCATGACCGTGAGGGCTACCAGTGGAGCCTCAATGACGAGAACCAACGAATCCACCACGCCTCGGACCAGCATGGGCCGAGTCGTCGCCGCCAGCCTGGTCGGCACCGCCGTCGAGTGGTACGACTTCTTCCTCTACGGCTCGGCCGCGGCGCTGGTGTTCAACAAACTGTTCTTCCCCAACAGCGACCCGCTCGTCGGGGTGATGCTCGCGTTCCTGACCTACGCGCTCGGTTTCGTCGCCCGCCCCATCGGCGGCCTGGTGTTCGGGCACTTCGGTGACCGCCTCGGCCGCAAGAAGCTCCTCATGGTCAGCCTCATGCTCATGGGCGCGTCCACCGCCGCCATCGGCCTGCTCCCCACCTACGGGTCGATCGGCATCTGGGCGGCGGTGCTGCTGACCAGTCTGCGGCTGGTGCAGGGCTTCGCCGTCGGCGGCGAATGGGGCGGCGCCGTGCTGTTGGTCAGCGAACACGGTTCCGCCGAACGCCGGGGATTCTGGGCGAGCTGGCCGCAGGCGGGCGTCCCGATCGGCAACCTGCTGGCCACCGCCGTCCTGGCGATCCTCGCCGGGACGATGGACGAAGCGGCCTTCCTCAGCTGGGGCTGGCGCATCCCCTTCCTGCTCTCCGCCGCCCTCGTCGTCCTCGGCTTCTGGATCCGCACGGCCGTCGAAGACGCCCCCGCGTTCATCAAGGCGAAAGAGCTGGTGGACGCCGGCAACACCCCGCGCCGGGCACCCGCCCTGGAAGCACTGCGCCGTCACCCCAAGGAAATCGCGATCTGCATGGCCGCCCGGGTCGGGGAAAACGTCTCCTACTACGTCATCACCGCGTTCGTGCTCACCTACGTCACGACCCATCTCAAACTTTCCAGCGGCGTCGTCCTCACCGCCCTGCTGGTCGCCAACGCCGTCCATCTCGTGGCGATCCCGCTGTTCGGCGCGCTGTCCGATCGGGCCGGGCGGCGGCCGGTGTATCTGGCGGGTGCCATCGGGACCGCCGCGTGGGCGCCGGTGTTCTTCCACCTTCTCGACACCCGCCAACCCGCACTCATCATCCTGGCGGTGACCGGCGGCCTGTTCATGCACGCGGCCATGTACGGCCCGCAAGCGGCGTTCTTCGCCGAGCAATTCGACATCAGCGTCCGCTACAGCGCCACCTCCATCGGCTACCAGGTCACCTCGATCTTCGCCGGGTCCCTCGCGCCGATCATCGCCGTCGCGCTGCTGCGGAACTACGGCAGCGCCACACCTATCGTCATCTACATCGCGATCGCCGCCGCCATCTCGGTCCTCGGCATCCTCGCGGCCAGGGAAACCCGGCGCCGCGACATTTCGAAAGTTCCGACTCACTGATTCGCGGCTCACTTCCACGTCACAATAGGAAAACTCCCGGGCGTATCAGGACACCTGACACCTCCTCTTCAAGAAAGCAGACATTCATGACGGACGCGGTCATCGTCGATGCCGTACGAACCCCGATCGGCAAAGGGAAACCCAACGGCGCACTCGCCGGGGTGCACCCGGTCGACCTTCACGCCCACGTGATCCGCTCTCTTGTCGAACGCAACGGTATCGACCCGGCGCGGATCTCCGATGTGATCAGCGGCGCGGTCGGTCAGGTCGGCGAGCAAAGCATGAACACCGCCCGCTGGGCCGCGCTCGCCGCGGGCCTGCCGGAGTCGGTCCCCGCGGTGACCGTGGACCGGCAGTGCGGCAGCAGCCAGCAAGCGGTCCATTTCGCCGCACAGGGCGTGGTCGCCGGTGCCTACGACCTCGTCATCGCCTCCGGCGTCGAGTCGATGAGCCGCGTACCCATGGGCAGCCAGACCACCGGGCGCGACCCGTACGGCCCGCTGATCGCGGGCCGCTATCCGGACGGTCTCGTCCCGCAGGGCATCAGTGCCGAACTCATCGCCGACAAATGGGGCCTGACCCGGTCGCAGCTGGACACCTACTCGGCGGAAAGTCACCTGCGAGCGGCGAAGGCATGGGCTGATGGCAGGTTCGCTCGCGAGGTCGTCCCGCTCAAAGCCCCCGGGTCCGACGGTGTGCTGCGAGAGGTCACCATCGATGAGTCCGTACGGTCCGGCACCACGCCGGAGATCCTCGCCGGTCTCCAGCCCGCTTTCCGTACTGCCGCCTGGGAACGGCGCTTCCCGCAGCTCGGTTGGCAGGTCTCCGCCGGCAACTCCTCGCCGATCAGCGACGGTGCCGCGGCGGCACTGATCACCAGCTCCGCAACTGCGAAAGCGCTCGGGTTGCGTCCGCGAGCCCGGATTCACAGTGTCGCCGTCGTCGGCGACGACCCGCTGTACATGCTCACCGGGATCATCCCCGCCACCCGGACGGTCCTGGCCCGGGCGGGACTGCGGATCTCCGACATCGATGCCTTCGAAGTCAACGAGGCCTTCGCCTCCGTCGTACTCGCCTGGCAGGTCGAGACGGGCGCAGACCTTGCGAAAGTGAACATTAACGGCGGCGCGATCGCGCTTGGCCACCCACTCGGCGGCAGCGGCACCCGGCTGCTGACCACCTTGATATCGGTACTCGAACAGACCGGTGGCCGATTCGGCCTGCAAACCATGTGCGAAGCGGGCGGACTCGCCAACGCGACGATCATCGAACGCCTGAACTGACGTCCAATTCCTCAGTTCCGGCTAGGCCCTCGAGGACGTCGGTCGCGCGGTCCAGACGCACAGTTGGCTTGCTGCCCGCATAGCTTCGGGCGCGGGCTCACCGTCTGCGATCTCACATCCAGCTAGGCAGAGCCCGGAGACGTTCGTGGTGTCGGAGGCCAGAGCCGCTCTGGCGAAGCGGCACGATTGCGAACGGTGCTAGCCTGCGGCGATCGATGTGGGTTACGGATCGCTGCCAGGTCGCACCGCGCTACTCCGACGAGTTCGTGACCAGGGACCAGGCATCGGCTGCCACGACGTGGAGTGGGTCACGGTCCCTATTGGCGAGTACCGCGGCCTAGTCGCCGCGAAATCGGTAGTGCGTAGGGAAGGGGCCGATGAGCCCTGCCGATCCCTAGACTGCGTCTCGGGCAGCCACTGCAACTGGACCATTCCGACGCGTTCGGAAACGCTGGAGAGTCCTAACATTTTGGGTCGAGTATGGTGAGTCGCGCTGACGAGCCCCGCCTGCTTTGTGTCGCCCGGTTCCGGGCTTGTCGGAGCCGGTGAAATGTCATCACTTGAAGTGTCATTGTATGAACAAATCGTAGTAACCTGAAATAGGTATGAATGCCCGCAAAAAATGGTTTTATGCAGGTCTGCATGCGCTAGCTCACGTTGTCGGCGTCGCGCGATGATGTTCGGGGACATGCAGTTCGTGCAGGCGCAGCGCGAGTTGAATTTCTAGTATGCGGTCTGGGCATTGCCAGTCCGGGCCGAGCAGTTTGCCGATTCGGTCCAGTCGCTGGCCGACGGTGTTGACATGGACATGGACGATATCCTTGGTGCGAGGAACGCTGCAGCCGCTAGCGAAGTAGGCTTTAAGGGTGCGGATCAGTTCGGTTCCGCGGTCGCGGTCATAGTCGAAGACCGGGCCCAGCGTCTCGTGGACGAAGCCGGTGTGATCGGCGTGGTCGGCGAGCACGAGGCCGATGAAACCCAGTTCCGCCATCGAGGCTCCGGTCCCTGCGCGCCCGAGCCGGAGCAGCGCGCGCAGGCATCGGCTTGCTTCGTGGTAGGCGGCTGCGAGACCGGACGGTTCGCACGCTGGGCCGCCTGCCGCGACTGTGACGGGCAGCCCTGCGTGGGAGCCGAGCGCGGAGGCGATGCGGGCGGCCAGTGCCCCAGGCGTGTCAGTGAGGGCCAGAAGCACCACCTGGTCGGAGTGGATGCCGCTGAGTACCGCGAACGGGGCGGCCGCTGCGGCCAGGCGTCGCCGGGACACCTCGCCGGCGTGGACGATGAAGACCGCGTGCCGGACGGTCAGGTCCACGCCGAGCCGATGGCCGCGCTCGATGAGGGCGGAGGGGTTGCGCTCAGGTGCGGTGAGCAGGTCGGTGAGCAGTTCACCACGAACCTCGTCTTCGGCCTTGGCTGCCGAACGGCGCAGCATCTGCAGCAGTGCGGTCACTACCGCGGCGCGCTCGAAGAGCCGTCGATCGGCGGCGGCCAGCCTGGTGTCGGTCCGCAGCACGATGCTGCCGAGCAATTCAGGCCCCGCCTGCACGGCGCAGACCCAGCCCTCCGAGGTGACCGCGGCGCGGCCGGAATTGTGGGACGCGGCGACTGCCCGGGGGTCCGGCGGGGCCGTGGGCAGCCCGGCGTGGGCGAGTTGCCCGCCGTCGGTGTCGTACACGCCGATGCCGCCGTGCAGTACGCCGGCGACGGCGGCGGCGACGGCGGAGGTGTTTTCGCCGCGCAGCACCAGATCCATCAGCCGGTCGTGGGCCTCCTCGGCGCGTTCCATCGCTTGGCTGTGGGTGCTGAGTTCCGCCAGCAGCCGCGCGTTGTCCAGCGCGATGGCGGCATGGACGGCAAGGGAGGACAGCAAGGCGATTTCCTCAGGGGTGAACTCGCGCGGGGCACGGTCCGCGGCGTACAGGACGCCGGTGACGGTTTCACCTACGGTCAGCGGCACGGCGAGCAGTGCGGTCAGCCCCTCGTCGCGGACCGCCTCGTCCACCGGCTCGGAGTGCCGGAAGTGCTCGTCCAAGCGGTAGTCGGGGGTGGTGTACGGGCGGGCCGTCTGTGCGACCAGGCCGCCGATCCCCACCCCTAGTCTCATTCTGACCTGTGGGAACAGCTTCGACACCGAGCCGTCGGTGATCTGCATCCGGGTGACGCCCGCGGCGGCGTCGGTGAGGGTGAGGTAGGACAGATCGACAGCGAGCAGCCTGCGTGCGCGGTGCACGATGGACCGCAGCACCTCGTCTGGATCACGCAGCCGGGCCAGATCGCCCGCGGTGTCGAACAACGCCGCCAGCTCCGCCTCTCGTCGCCGGTGTCCGCGCAGCGTCGCGTTGATCCGCAGCGCGAGCTTGAGGGCCGCAGCTGACGAGGAGTCTTCGACCGTCACCCGCGCCAGTTCGTCGCTGTCCGCGCCACAGGCGAGCAACTCAAGAAGCCGAGTGGGGACGTCACTGTCCATGGGCCTGTCTCCTCACTGCACAGCGGTGTGCAGGCTGTCTCGCTCGATGAGCTTCGTTCCTGGTGCGGAGTGTGTTATTCGGCTTCGCCGGGTAGGCGGGTCTCGGCTGCCTTGAGGCCGCGGACTCGACGGCGCGGTGTTCCCGCCGATACGCCTGGATCATCGGGTTCCGTGCAGGTGGAAGGTAAGGAACTCCGCACGAAACCTTCCTTCCTGCCCACCGCTGACCACCCCTGCGCTGCGGTGGGCGACCGCGTAGGGCAGCCAGCTGAAGCCATCCGGCCCGTACCTGTCCGACAGCTCTTGCCGGCGGCACGTCGGCCATCTCTCGAGCGGAGTGGGGACCCACCGTGTCCATCGCATCCTGATTCTCTTTCCACGCGTCACCTCCAGACCGCAATGTGGATGTCAACAGTGTGGACTCATATGCCTGGCCGACAATGTTTGTTTCTCACATACTGGAGGGTGTTGGAATGTTTCAACGAACCATTGCTTTCGAATCGAACTGATTTTCTTGTGCGCGATCATGGCGCGGTGTCAGCAGGCGACCTGGGCTTCCCGCAGCTCGCGGCGAGCGAGGTGAAAAGGTTGCTGTACGGGATCCACGTCGGTGTGCGGTCGTCACAGCCCTCGACCGGATGCTCCGTGGCGGACGGGCGGATCCGTACCGCCACGAGGATCCGGCCCGCGCACTTGGTCATCGCGGAGGCCTCGTTCGGACCACTCGAAGGGCCACGTACTGGACATCGGCGGGGATGCCGCTCCCCGCGCGACGTTCGGGAACCCTGAGCGCGCCGAGCTGCCGGCGACCGTCCAGGCAGACGGGCTCGGCGCGGATAGCAGGATCGGCGGTGTGGTCGCCGGCGACGTGGATGAACTACGAAAACCGTCCGGTGTCGGCGAACCCGGGCCTAAGGCGAACTTGGGATCCGAGCCGGGCAGGGTGAAGCGATCGGCGCCGGGAATCTCCACCATGGTTTGCCCCGGCCGTTCGGTCCTGCGGGGAACCGCGCGGCGACGGCGGCTCGGCGGGCGCGAAGTGCGTCTGCGGCCCGCGTGTTCTTGTCCTCCACTTCCTGGTGCGGTCATCTCGTCGCAGAGTGATCCGGCACCGGCTGAGGAACCCCAACCGGGAAAGGCGCGCCACGCGACCAAAGCTCTTGCTGGCATGGTGCTTCACCTTGGCCAAGCGACCGCGACCGGTACGGTCGCTGGGGGCGCAGTCCGACGTGCAGGACTGGGTACAGGACGTCATTAACGCTCTGTCCAATCTGACCTTCTGAGCGGCACGCCTGGTCCTTGAGGAAGCACAGGCTGGGGGACCACCTGAGTTTGCGGATAAGGCTGGTGGAACCGGTGAGTGCGAGGGTGACGAGCGTTCAGATCACAGCTTGAAGGGCATCGTGGGCGGCTTCGCCGAGGTGATCGCTTCGCACCTGCAATGTCTGATCTCGTGATCGAGTCGTCCCAGTCACCGACATGAAGCTGAGGCATATCTCTACCGGCTCGACGTGCATTCACCGGAAGTCTGACCTTCAGGTGCTTCTGGCCGACTACGGATTCTGGGCCGGATCCTCGGATGGTGTTCCGCGCGGGATGGCGTTGCGGTGATCCACGAATGGCCGGAAATGGATTACCAACGGCTCACTGGACGGAGCAACCGTCATGGCATGTCTCAACCACAGGATCCCTACCAGGGCTGTGTACCGACTGCTGGGACGCCTTCGCACGGCCGAAAACACGTCGTCTGCCGGCTCGTGAAGAAATGAAGTCCATCGCCTGCGCTTCCCAGAGGTTCTCATGAGAGCATAGGTGCTCGCAACGGGTATTGACCTCAAAGGGGCGCGGAGAGCCGTCAAACTGCGGACAGAAAAACGATAATGCGCGTTCCCGGTGCTTTAATGTCGGCGTAGTGCTTGGCTTTTCGATTGTGTCCACGTCAACTCGGCGTCCTAGCCGGCGACCTCAACGACCACGCTTGGCGAAGGTAGCACAAGTCGCCACTTCTGTGCAACGTTGCCGTGTCTACCGTTAGAAGGCAACTGATGTGGCAACAGACATTTACGTCATCGAATCACCCCTTTAATATTGCCTTATTCGCCACGATGGAATCGGGCGAAATCATTTCCGATTGGAACTTCGAAGGGAACAATAATGCGTAGGTCCACACAGGGAATCATGTCGGTCACGGCAGGCCTGATGCTCGCATCGGGGCTGGCGTTCGGCGCGACCGCATCCGCCTCCGAGTCGGTCGAGACTGCCAAGAGTCCCACGGTCTCCGGCAATGCGGCGCTGATGTCGAAGCTCAAGGCGGCGTCCCAGACGGCGAAGTCGAACGCTCAGGCGTGCTTCACGGTGATCGAGCAGAACCTTGTGTATGGAGGCTGCGCCACCAACGCCGAGTCGGGTGCCTTCATTCTGGGGGCTTGGGACGAGGACGGCAAGAGCCAGGTCAGCTCGCCTGTGTATTACGCGGGAGTCGCCTACACGGTGCTGCAGTTCAAGAAGCAGGTGAAGGGAGCGGTCGTCAGCGGGATCGCGGAAGGTGGTAAGCCCGGCGAGGTTCTCACCCGACAAGGCTGAGTCAGCAAGAAGCCCCATAGGTGACCGCACGGCGCGCCCCGCCCGCGCCGTGCGGTCATTGTGGGCTGCGCACTTCTCACCGCCACCCTCAGCGAGCTTCGTGGCTAGGACTTATAGGTTCTATCGAGGTCGTGAACTAGAGCGGACTGGACGCTGGCACCGATTGCCGGACACCTTCACGTCGACGGAAGCTGCCTGTTCGGTCATGGGCTGAGGATGTTCGCCTCGTTAATGTCGAGATAGCCGTATGCCTTCAGGCCTAGCAAGCTCTTACCTGCACAGCCACGGCTTTTCGCTGACATAATTGTTCTCCGCCCGCGGAATACGGCCGCGCGGCCGACGTCGATGGTCAGTCGAACCGTCATGGAGTTTCCTGCGATGGTGTAGTGCGCTGGCTTATGCGGACAGTCGTGCAGGGACAGTGATGTGTGCGCCGGTGGCGTCCCTGAGGTCGGAGACGGTGCCAGCTGGTGCGGTGTCGACCAACTGGAGACCGTTGGGGATGATGCCGAGAACGGCCGGGTCGGTGATGATGCGGCTGATGCACTGGCGGCCGGTGAGCGGCAGGTGCAGTCGGCGACGATCTTGGGGTTGCCGCCGCGGGCGGTGTGTTCGGTGAGGCGATGACGCGGCGGGCGCCGTGGACGAGGTCCCTCGCCGCGCCCCATACCCTTGATCATCTTGCCGGGGATGGTCCAGCTGGCGATGTCGCCGCGGACGGAGACCTGCATGGCGCCGGGATCGCGATGTCGTTGTGGCAGCCACGAACTCCCGTTCTCGGCGGGTAGGACGACGTGGACGCCGTCGGGAATGTGGTTGGGGACGAGCGTGTGGGCAGGCCGATGCCGAGGTTGACGTAGCTGCCGTCGGTGAGTTCGGCGGCGGCGCGGGCGGCCATCTGGTCGCGGTCCAGGGCATCAGCACGTTGTCCTTTCGAGGGTGATGCGGCGTCCGGTGGGCGGGGTACAAGACGGGAGTACCCGCCCCCGCCCGCGCAGGCGTTCGGTGAGCGTGCCCTGAGGGATTAGCCCGACCTCGATTTCGCCCGCGAGATACGCCCGCTGCACAGGCGGTAGCCGACCTTCCCGGCGGCCCCCCGATCGCCATCCGCGGTTTCAGATTCCGCGGCGTGCCCCGACCCCTATTTCGCGCCGCCCGCCACAACGGCGCTTCCGGCCTGAAGGTCGTGCCAAACAACTGCGGCTCCGACGGCCGCGGCATGGGGTTCCTGCTCGAAGCGGGACACGTCGGCCGTGTCGTCGCGTCCTACGTGGGAAAAGAACAAGGAATTCGCCGGCATGATGCCGCTACGAGTAAGTTCGGTCAAGGACGTATATATGTGCAGCCTCATCGCTGATACGGACCGGCGCGGTCGGCTTCGACGAGCGCATCACTCGCGAGCCCCGGCCCTGCCGAGGTCGACCAGCGTGCCCGCGCCGCCACAGCGCATTGTGGGTACCGCCCAGGTCGTCCCCCGCCGCTCCCTGTGCTCGCGTTGATCCGTGGCATCCGGACGAGATCGTCAGCCGTCGTGACTGCCGCGTGCTGTACCCGAGCCTCCTCGTCAATGTGTTGGCCGGGGCGATGCGGTCTTGACTTCTGGATACCGATGTAACCGCCATTCGGCAACGAGAGGGGCGCGACACAAAGCGCCCCACCGTCGGCACCGGGCGCGCCGTCGATGTGGTGTGCCGCGAAGAAACGAGCGGGGAGCCCGACCGGTGTCGGGCTCCCCGCTCGTGGTGTGCGGGTGTGGTCAGGCGCCGGGGACGGCCTGTGCTTTGGCGTTGCGTTCGTAGGTCGACCAGAACTGTGAGGAGCAGTAGGTGCAGTTCGGGCCGAAGTAGAGGCCTCGGGCTTGTTCGTCGCGCATGAGGTGGAGGCGGAACCAGGAGGTGATGGTGCCGTGCAGGGCGGGGATGCTGTAGTGGTCGGCACCGCGTTGTTCGGCGAAGATGGCGGGGACTTGGGTGGCCTGGTTGTAGGGGGTGCGGACGACGATCGGCACGATGGTGGGGTCGTTCTGGCCGGCGATGAACAGTGCGGGGCCGCGCAGCCGGTTGCCGTTGGTGGTCGCGAGGGGGTAGATCGGGGCGATGGTGTCCACGCGGGGGTCGGCTCCGGCGTCGATCGCCGCGCCGCCGCCGAAGGAGTGGCCGGTGGCGCCGACGTTGGTCAGGTCGACCTTGCCCTGCAGGGGGCTTCCGGCGCGGTTGTTCTCCGCGGTCACGTAGTCCAGGCCTTGAAGCATGGGGGCCGCGTTGCCGGCGTTGCCCTCCGCCGCGGCGACGATGAAGCCGTGGGAGGCGAGGTGGTTGAGCAGGGGAAGGTATCGGTCCAGCTTGGATTTGGCGCCGTTGTTCCACAGCACGACCGGGTGCGTGGTGCAGCCCAGGGTGCCGGGGTTGACCGGCCGGACGACAGTGGTGCCACGTCCGTTGGAGGCCGAGGTCACCGCGAACGGGCCCGCGGTGCCCCACTGGCCGTTGACCGACGAGCAGGGCGAGGCAGGCGGGGAGGTGGTGGTCGTGGGGCTGCTCGTGGCGGTCGAGGTGCCGGTGGGAGTCGGGGTGGGAGTGGTGGTGGGTGTCTGCTTTTCGTGTTCGATGATGATGTTCTTGATCTGGGTGAACACGCCGGTGTCGCTGGGGAAGCTGCCGTGGGTGATGCAGGTCGGTGTCTGGAGGTTGGTGGCGCCGACGAGTTCGGCGGAGGTGCTGGGGCTGACGTTGGTGTCGCAGGTGGAGCGCTGGGTGGTGTAGCGGACACCGGGGGAGCCGGGGACCTCGGTGCCGGAGTTCAGGTCGGCCAGCCAGGGCGAGCCGATGGCGAACTGCTTGCAGGACGGGTAGAGGTTCTGGCACCAGGGCGCGGCGGCGGTGGTGCCGTGGTGCGGCCCGGCCATCGAGAAGTACAGCGAGACCTTGTCCTGCGCGCCGGTGACCTTCTTCAGGTAGGAGCGGGCGGCCAGCGTGGAAGCGGACCAGGTGACCAGGACGACCTTGCGGGCGCCGGTTTTGGCCAGCACGCTGTCGACCTTCTGACCGATCTCCTGCCCCGCCTTGGTGAGGTCACCGGTCATGCTCGTGCTGTCGGTCCAGGTTTCGACCCGGTCCGACCGCCAGCCGGCGGAGACGAACTTGGTCTTCATCGGTTCCATGTACTGGGTGGTGCCGGTCATGCCGGGGATGATGAGCACCGGGTCGTGCTCGATGGCCGCCGGGGCGGTGTCGGCGAGGCCGGCGCTGGCCTGGGACGAGAACCCGACCAGGGACACCGCGGCCGCCGCCGCGGTCAGCACCGCGAGCAGTGCCGGACCGCGGCGGCGGATGACGGCGCGTGCGTTCTTTGTGAACATTCGAAGAGCCTCCAGGGACCGGGTGATGCAGGGAATCGACAGGTGATCCGGGGGGTCACGCTGTTTTGCTGATGCTACGAAGGTGAAACCGGCGACAACATGGCTCAATACACACTTTTGAGCTCTCTCCGTATGTCGAAAACCACACCCGTTGGTTCTCGTCCCGTTAATGAAGTGGCTCTTGTCCTCACAGTCTTCGCGCAGCGTTGTCGTTGTCGTTGTCCAAGGCTGCTCGCGACCGCTGTGCACAACAGGCGGAAAATGTGCGGCTGCAAACATTGTTTCCATTTGGGCACTTCGTTACTTTCGGGAAATCGGGCGTTAGTGCATTCCCTATGTGGCCCGTTTTATGCTCCATCTCCCTTTCGCATTTCGTCTTTCTGGAGGGTGATTGATGTTCAGATTCCGAGCTGGAACACTCGGCTCCGCGCGTGGTCGCACAGCGGTGGTCACAGCGGTGTCGACGGTCGCGTTGGTGGGCGGTGCCCTGTCGCGGCAGGTAGCCGCAGGCGAGATTGCGCAGTCGCAGGCGGGCGGTGTTCGTGCGGAGCAGGCGAGCGGTGTCCGCGGGCAGGTGGCGCTGTTGTCGGGAGACAAGGGCACCGTGCTGGAGCAGAAAGCTGGTGTGCCGACCGCGTTCGTGCAGCCCGGCAAGGGTCGGGAGCGGGTGCGGTTCGACATCCGGCGCACGGGCACGGAGCTGCTCGTGGTGCCGCAGGACGCGGTGGCCGACGTCGGTTCCGGCAAGCTGGACCGTCACCTGTTCGACGTGAAGCTGTTGCTGGAGAACGGTTACGACGACGCCCGGCGCGGTGACCTGCCGTTGATCGTGCAGGGCGCCGGTGCGCGGGCGGAGGCGCTCGGCTCGGCAGGCATGACCGTCGGGCACCGGCTGCACGCCGTCGACGCGCTGTTGATGTTCGAGGTGCCATGTCGGTCGCGGTTTGTGGCGCATCGTCGGAGGTCGACATGCCTCGTCCGGCCCGGGAACTACCTCGAGGTGGCCGTGCTCACCTGACGTCGGGGTTGGTACGTCAGCGGCATCTGTCGCAGAGCTGAGGGGACTGCCCCGAGTTTGGTTGACACCGGGGGTGTCGTGTTTCAGGCCGCTGACGCGGCGGTGTAGAGTAGTCGCGCCCGCTCTGACACCGTCAATGGCGGCTCATCCGCAGCATGAGTTTTCCGATAGTCGTTGACCCAGTTGCGGAGTGTCTGCTCGGTGAGACCCAGCTCCCGCGCGACCGACGCCGTCGACCGAGACGACTCCACCACCATCTTCACCGCTTCCTCCTTGAACTCAGGAGTAAACGACCTACGTTTCCTCGACACGAAAACCTTCTCTTCCGAATGAAAACCCTAGTGGGTTCGCCATCCGGAAGATCCGGGGCCCCTCAGATGGGGCTACTCGTTGTCCGGAGTTCGGGCAGTTCGGGTCGGTTGGTTCGACGCTGTTGTGAAGTGGGCGGGGCTGACGCCCCGGCCCTGCGTTGTCCATGTGGTTCAGTCGATATGCGGTTTGATGGTGTGGGTGACGTCTTGTGTGCAGGCGAAGATGTTCAACGCGCCATCGCGCCCGAACCTCCATCCCACGGAGTTTCGTTGTGGCTGCTTGCAGGAACACCGGTCGTCCTGGTGTTCGTGGGTGTGGAAGGACAACAGGAGTCTGAGTGGGGTGCCGCAGTCGTGGCAGTCGAGTTGCCACGGGTCGCTTTGCCAGAAGTAGGCCCAGCCACCGAGCTTGCTGCCGAGCGTGACTGTGGGCCAGTTGTTGTAGGTATCACTATCCTCGTCGAAGAAGCCGTCTTCGTCGACGAACGAGAGTGTGGATTTGATCTCGTCGGGGATCTCCCGCACATCTGGGTACTCGACAACCTCGCACGGGCTCAGGAGACAAGGGGTGGGCGAGAACTCGTCTTCTGCCGTCGTGGGGTGGGGTGGTTCGTCGAGCACGTCGTTGACGTCTTCGGAGCGGCGCCAGACCAGGCGGACGGCCGGGCCGAAGGCGTGGGCTGCGTCGTGTTCGCAGGGGCACCACAGCACCTGAAGAAGATCCGTCCCGTCGGGGAACGGCAGATTCGGAAGGTCGCGGACGAAGAACTGCGCAGCCGCCAGCAGCGGACCTTGGTCCTTGGACGGGTGTGGCTGGTCGCAGTGTGGCCACGGCTCGTCGGTGGGCCACAACAGTGGGCCTCCGAGGTGGCTGTCACGGACGGTGGGCACGCCTGGCCGGGGGTGCAGGCGCGTGGCGGTGCGGGCGAGGTCCGCGAGACCGGGGATCTCGCGGCCGTTGTCGGTGGGGATTGCGGTAGAGGACACGATCAAGAACGGTACCTGGGCTCACCGACAATCCGTGTGTCATTCGATCGGCTGGCCGACCACGCACCCAGTCAGCGTGGACATCACCCTGGTAGCGGGCGAGAACGAAGCCGAAGAAATGGCCGACCGCCCACGCCTTGTGCTGCACCATCGTCCGCGCACAGCCGGGCTCTTTACGTTGGCGGGTGAGGAAACGGTCGGCGTCGTGCGGCTGGGCGGTCCAGGTCGGACGCCCGAGGAACCGCAGTCCTCGAATGCTCACGGGAGAACCGCCGGATCTCGCTGGCCTAGCGGCCGAAGACTGCTTTCGGGTCTTCGGCGATCAGCACCGAGATCTCCCGGATCTTCCGGTTTGTGTGCGAGGTGGTGGCGCGGAACTGATCCATCATGTCCCTTTCCCATGGCCGGCCTGGGTACGCCGACCTTCTGAAACTACTGGGCCTGGGTTCCCACGCGGTGGACGATTCGGTTTGACCAGCGGCCGGTGGCCGCCTGGCTCGGTGGTCAGCAAGCCTTCGCCACGGGACAGCCCTGGGAGTTGCCGTTCGAAATGAACGATCTGCCTGGTCGGAAGGGTGCCGGTCAGTTCTGCCCGGTTGCCGCGAAGCACCGATCCGGTGATGATCCCACCGAGCTCGATCAGCCGGGACAGCGTCACGTTCACCGCATCGGAGGGCAACTCCAGTTCGGCCCGGCTGATCGGCTCCAGCACTTCCGTTCCCGCCTCCTCCAGCGCCTCCCTCACCGCGAGCGGAGCGACCTTGCGGAAGTCGGCCGCCGCGCTGACCGGGCTGAAATAACCGGTGTGGGTGACGGTCACCGTACAGTCGACGACCTCCCAGCCGGACAGCCCGTGCCGCAGCGCCGCCTCGACCGTCTCCTCGATGGCCTTGTGGAAGGCGAGAGGGAGGGAGCCGAGTTCGACGGCGAGGCCGAAGGTCAGTCCCGACCCGGGAGGGCCGGGTTCGACGCGGAGACCAAGCGTCGCGAAATGCGGATTCCGCGGCTCGGTGATGTCCCACAGCGAAGAGCCGGTGCCGATCGGCCGCTCGACACAGATTGTGCGGGTGGCGGCGAAACCGACGTCGAGGCCGTGTTGCCCGGCGAGCGTCTCCGCGATGATCTCCTTCTGCACCTCGCCGTAGAGCCGTACGGAGATCTGGCGTGTCTCGTCGTCCTGCCGGACGGAGATCAGCGGATCCTGTTCCGCCAGTTCCTGCAGGGCGGCGAATACGACGGGCGTCTGCTCGGGCCGGACGGGAACGACCACGGTTTCCAAGGCGGGCGACGGGAACTGCGGCGCGACACCTTCGGCGTCGAGTACGCCGACCTGGTCGCCGATCCGGATCTCCTTGAGACCGGTCACCTTGGCGATCCGCCCGGCCCGCGCGCGGGCCTCGACGGTGTCGTCGCCGATTTCGAAGACGCGCACCGCGCTCACCTTCGCCTCCGTCGTGATCGTTCCGCCCGGGCCCCGGCGATGGAACCGGACGACGTCCCGCGAACCGAACTGACCGGAGAACACGCGGACGTAGGCGATCTTCTCGTGTGCGCGGCCGCGTTCGATCTTGAACACCGTCGCCCGCAGCCGGTCGTCGGGCGCGGGTTTCGCCGTGCCCGCGAGGAATTCCCGGATGCCGCCGGTCAGCTCGGCGATCCCTGCACCGCTGTGCGCGGACCCGAAGAAGACGGGGAAGACGACGCCGAGCCGGGTCTGGCGGACCACTTCGGCCCGGTAATCCTCGGCGGTCGGCGCTCCCTCGAGGTACGCGGCAAGAAAGTCGTCGCTGTGCTCGGCCAGCGTCTCGGCGAGCCTGGCCGATGGGGAGACCGGACGCGGCAGGACCTTCGCGGACGCCGTGCCGAGGTCCTCGACCTCGGACATCGGCACGCACGCGACGCCGAGGCTTTCGGTGAGGTCGGTGAGAAGTCCGTCGTAGCGGGCGCCAGTGCGGTCGATCTTGTTGGCGAAGATCACCACGGGAATCCGCAGCCGGATGAGCGCACGCATCAGCACCCGGGTCTGCGCCTGCACTCCCTCGACGGCGGAAACGACGAGGACGACGGCGTCAAGCACGCGCAGCGCGCGCTCGACCTCGGCGATGAAGTCCGGGTGGCCGGGGGTGTCGATCAGGTTGACGCGCAGATCGCCGACGCGAAGGGCGACGACGGCCGAGCGGATGGTGATGCCGCGACGGCGTTCCAGTTCCATCGTGTCGGTGTGGGTGTCCCCGGCGTCGACGCGGCCGAGAGCGCCGATGGCACCGGTGTGATGGAGCAGGCGCTCCGTCAGGCTCGTCTTACCGGCGTCGACATGGGCGAGAATTCCGATGTTCAGGTGCTCCATGGATAAACGGCTCCAGGGCTGTCGAAGGGTCCGTACGACTCGGGGACTCGACAGCGCACCGCACGCCGTTCTCCTTTCCGGGGGACACCTGACGCGGCCGGAGCCTAACAGCGAGGTACCGGCCCGTCACGCGAATTACCACCCCCTCCGGTACCTGCGCGCGCGAAGACCGCGTTCAGTCCTCGGAATGCGTCACCGTTCTCCCGGCGAAGTGGGCACCATGCTGGCTTCACGCCGGCTGCGCCGCCAGCGACGATCTCGACGACCGGGGAGGCGTTGGGCTGGTCGATGACCAGTTCCCAGCCGCGGTTGATGTCGATGGTGATCGCGAGCGGGCGTGGTTCGAATGCACCCCAGGCCGGGGGGTCTCGGTGCGGGGCAGTGGTACGTAGAGCACGTCGCGGTGGGTGGTGATGCCCCGCTGGCCGAGGCGGCCGCGACGGTGTCGAGCAGCGCGACCGCCTCCTCGGGTGCGGATGGGCGCCCCTCGCGGACGCTGCGGGTGGTGATCTCCAGGGCGACGACGGCGAGCCGTTGGGCCCAGTCGTCGCCGGGGTAGTCGCCGGACATGTCGGCGCCGCGTTCGATCGCGGTGGCGCACCAGGCGTGCAGCAGATCGCCGGCCATGTCGAGCACTGGCGCGGTGGACAGCGACGTGAGGTAGCGCCGATCGACACGTTCTACGACGTTGCTGGCCGCCAGCGCGGACGATGTGGCCCGCGCCCTGCGGTAACGCCCACAACAGCACGAACCCCCTGACCCGACTCACGAAGTGACAGGACAACGAAAGCCTCCGGCCTGCCCAGGCCGGAGGCTTTCGTGCGTTCAGGGCACTTATCGCGTCGTCGGCGTCGAGCCGCCGGGCGCGCCCCACGGCAGGGGCAGCCGCCGCGTCAGCTGGCTGAGTCATCCGGTTCGATCGCCGCAGCCGCGATGATCGGCGCAGCCGCCCGCAGCAGTCGCAGGACCGCGTCGGCGGGCACCTCGATCACGATCCCGGCGACGGCCTGGACGTCACTGCTGAGCGCCTCCTCGGCGATCGCGCGCCGCCAGCCCGACGGGTCGATGAGGTGTCCCAGGCGGATCAGGGCGAACTCGGATGAGCTGATGCCGGCATACCTGAAGTCCTGGCCCGAGCCAGTCGAGGCGCTGATGACTCGGGCCAGGACTACCTAATCGGCCTGTCTTTGGTGATGGAAGTAGTGCCAGAAAGCATAGGCCGTCGCTAGGAGGCCTGCTACGGCGATGATGTTGACATACAGGTTGCGCAAGTACAGGAACGAGAAGAGCGCGAAAAGAACAGATACTGTTCCTGCTATTGCGGGACCGATGATCCTCTTGTCGATGGCTGGCGTCCTTTCACCTCGGCCAATAGCTTGTGTGTTCAGCTACAGGCTATTGCCGCGCCGGTGATGGCACCGGTCGCCGTGATACTGGTTTGAATGGCGACTGGTACCAGAGCTCCGCCTGTCGCCCCAGCTCCGGCGACGGCAGCCGCGGCACCGACTAGGCCGAAGATCGCGGCGACCCCGGCGCCGGTGCATCCCTTGCTCGCCTTCGTGCCGGAGGGGTCACTGGCGTTGACCGGGTCGCCTTGGGCGTAGGCGTAGATGTTGTCTTCCTGTCCGGTGGGGTCGGGTTGGGTGAAGCGGCTATAGACGGGGTTGTAGTGGCGCGATCCGGTCAGTGAGATTCCGGAGGTGAGCCGGTAGGTGCCGATCCAGCGGACCCGGTTGGCTTCCGCACCTGAGCCGGAAAGGTAGGTGGCGGTGGTGGTGCCGTAGGGGGTGTAGTCGTAGCGGGCGGTCACCTGGCCGGTGTCGTTGACCAGGGCGAGGACACTGCCCTGGTCGTCGGTGATCGCGTTGTGGTGCTGGCCGGCGGTGTCGGTGACGGCGGTCAGTTTTCCGTCGGTGTCGTGGGTGTAGGTGGTGGTTGCACCGTTGACGACGGTGCGGGACACGCCGAGCGCGGTGCGGGTGAAGGCGTGGCTGGTGGTGGTGGTGCCTTCGGCAGTGTCAGTGGTTTCGGTGATCGCGTTGGGCTGGGTCTGGTCGAGGGTGTCGTAGGACGCCGTGAACAGGGTGTCCGTGCCTGAGGTGATCGAGGTCAGCTGGTTGGTGGGGCTGTAGTGCGCGTGCCCGCCCGGCGTGGTGGTGGACAGGTTGCCGGCGCCGTCGTAAGTGGCGGTGGTGGTGTCGACCTTGGTCATCTGGTTGGCGGTGTTGACGGTGTAGGTGCGTCCGTCGCCGGAGGTGAGGTTTCCGGCCAGGTCGTAGGCGTAGCCGCGGGTGCCGGCTTTGGTGAGCCTGCCGAATCCGTCGTAGGTGTTCGCGGCGGTGCCGGTGGAGTCAGTGCGGGACTGGATCTGGCCGGTGTCGGTGCCGTCGGCACGCGTATAGCGGTAGGTGCTGGAGAACAGGGTGGCGCCCGCGGAGTTCTTGAGGGCGATGGCTTTCTGCCGCCCGCTGGCGTCGACCTCGATGGTCTGCGTGCTACCACCGGGCAGGGACGCAGAGGTGCGGTTGCCGGCGGTGTCGTAGCCGTAGGTGGTGACCTTGCCCGCCTGGTCGGTCAGCGAGGTCAGCCGGTCCGCGGCGTCATAGCCGTAGAGAGTCCGTCCGCTCGGGTCTTCCACCCCGGTGACATTGCCGCCGCGATCGTGGGAGTAGATCGTCGCCTGGATGTTCCCGCCGGCGGTGCGGGTGACCTTGGCCAGCAGCTGCCGGTTGAAGGTGCTGGTGAAGTCAGCTTGTGCGGTGCGGGCGGTGGTGCGGTTGCCGATGCCGTCGAAGCCGTACGCGGCGAGGCCGGTGCCGTCGGCGGCGGAGACGGCCACGATGTGGTCGAGTTTGTCGTAGCCGTAATTGATGGTGACGCCGCTACCGTCGGTCACGCTCGTCACCCGTGACAGGGAGTCGTAGGTGTAGGTGGTGGGCTTGAGCGGCGTCGGCGGGATCACGGTGGTCAGGTTGCCTGCGTTGTCGTAGCCGTAGCGGGTGATGTTGCCGTTGCCGTCGGCTTTGGTCGCGACCAGGCCGGTGGCGGTGTAGGTGTACTTCGCCACGTCGGCGCCGAGACCGTCGGCGCGCACGGCTTTGACGTTGCCGTTGCTGTCATAGGACTTGGTGACCTTGGTGCCGGAGAAGTCCGACACCTGGGTCGGCAGACGCGGGTGGGCGGTGTCGGTGTAGCCCACCGACGCGGTCGCGCTGGTGGGGAGCTTGCCGCCCTTGAGGTTGTTGAGCGCGTCGTAGTCGTAGGTCACCGAGTTGTTCATGCCGTCGGTCAGGCTCGCGACATCACCGTTCGCCGACCACGACTGGGCCCGGGTGTGGCCGAGTGCGTCGGTGGCCTTGATCTGACGCTGCTTGTCGTCGATGGTGTAGGTGGTTTTGTGACGGTTGGGGTTGGTGACCGTGGTGGTCGTGTCGCCGTAGGCGTAGTCGGTGATGCTGGGAACGCCGTCCGAGTCCGGCTCCTTTACCTGCGTCACCCGCCCCACCGAGTCGTAGGCCAGTACATAGGTCCCGCCCCCCGGCGGTGTTACGGACGTGACCCGCCCCATCTCGTCCTGGGTGAAGGTGGTCTTGCCGTCGTTGCGGTTGGTGATGCTTGCCAGCCGGCCGCCCGGGCCAGGCTGGGCGTAGGCGTAGCCGCCGGCGACCAGGCCCGACGGGTCGGTGATCGCGCTGATGCGCCCGTCGGCATTGGTGACGGCGGTGGTGACGCGGCCCTGGGTGTCGGTGATCGAGGCGAGTGTGCCGTCGGTGGCGTTGTAGCGGTAGGTCAGAGCATGCCCGTTACGGTCGGCCTGCGAGATCAACCGCCCCGCACCGGTGAACGACCATGTCTCACCCGACGAGTGCTGCGACAGCGTGTACTTGCCGTCGGCCAGCTTCACCAGCGTGGCGTGCCCACCGATCGGAGTGGCGTAGCTGCCGTCGGGATTCTGTCTGTACTCCGAGCAGTATCCCGTCGGGTCCTGCACCACGACGGCGCCGGCGGTACCGAGAATAAGCCGGACGTCCGGCCCACTCGACACCGTCCACTGCTTGCCGAACGCGCCGGCGATACCGCGGCTGTTGTAGACCGCGTTCACCGACAGATCCAGGCCAGTGCCCTTGACCGTCACCGCCCGATCGGTGATGACAGCGTTGCCGTTGGCCCGGTTGACCAGCAACTCGGTGCGGTCGGAGATTGCGTACCGATCCATCGGGAACCATGGCTGGGTGCCCAGGCGGGCCCCGGTCGCGCAGTTCGCCGATGTGATCGATGGTCTCGAACCCGGCGTCGCTTCCTCGAGTTTCGCGGTCACCTGATCAGCCGGGACACCGGTCGGAGTCCGGTTGACCTGCGTCGGCGGTGTCCACGTCACCGGCAGCGGCACACCACCAGCGATCCCGGTGGCCGCCGAGGCGGACACCGGGATCGCGGCCACCAGCACCACAGCGGTGGTCGCACTGATTACGCGCAGCACAAAGCGACGCAACAATTTTCGTTGCATAATAAGGAAATCTTCCCTCAAAGCCCGAAGGCTTCCCCAGACGGCGGGTTCGCCGCCAGAACAGCCGACGCTTGCGCCCGAAGATCACCGCACACAGCGCCGGAAAATCACCACCACTCGAACAGGCCAGAAAACTTAACGCCGGATGATCCATTTAGCGCACCTCTATGCACCATCCGCCGACACCAGGTGAACGGTGCCCTCACCGTGCGCATGGTGAGAAAGAGCGACCTCGTGGCCATGTCTTCGCGAGATCGGTTTGGGCTGGACGAGGAACCGGTTGGCGCGGACGCGGCACGTCTGCTTTACGCCGACGACGCACGTCGGTTGTCGGACTTCGCGCGTAGGCTCGTCGCGACCGGGCGCGACCACGCCCCAGGTGACTACATCCACGAAGCACTCCTGCTCCTGCGGCATGCCGAGCACCTGGCCGAGCTCGCCATTGTCGTCGAACGCGCCCGCGGCGCCACCTGGAACGAGATCGGCGCGGCCGCCGGCGGCATCACCAAGCAGTCGGCTCAGCGCCGCTGGGCCGACGCGGCCGAGACCGTCGACGCGCTGACCGACGGGATCGGCGCGGACGCCCTGCGCAGCCGGAAAGCCGCCACGAGCCGGAAACCGGCCGAGGACCTCGACGCCTGGTATCTGCGGCACCTCGAACCCGGCGACGTCGCTGACGACACCGACCAGCCCGTCAGCGGCTACCTGGACAACCGCCCCACCCGGCCTTGCGCGGCGAGCCACGGCGGACATCGTCCGGCTGACGAATCTGCTCGAAGCTTCGGACACGGACACCGAGGGGCACTTCGTCGCTAGCGGTCGCACCCAAGCAGAAGTCGCTGAACTGGAAAAACTCGACCAGTCAACTGTTGGCAGCCGTTGATGATCTACAAGGCCCAGCTAGAAGCCCGCACACAACCGGCGGGCGCGATGGTCACCACCGATGACGAGCAGGAGCTGGGATGCAGTTCAAGCGACGGACGCTGACTCAGATCGCCGACCTGATCTGCGGGAATCTCCAGCGGAGTCATCGCATTTCGTCTACCGCAGCAGTTCGTTCCTCACCGAGTTCTTCGCTGATGTCGACACCGACTACGAGCACGATGGACCTGCCGCGTGTCAGCGATCCAGATACTTGCTTAACCCGATTTGCCGTGTATTACTAGATTTAACAAAGACCCGGAGGGGTGAGCATGGAGGCGTAGTTGCCGCTGTCGTCCGAGACGGTCTCGGTGAGGTAGCGGACCAGTGCCCGCTCGGCGGAGCCGCCCTCGACCTTGCGCAGGTGCGAGGCGATCACGCGTATCGCCTCGCTCGCCACCACGTCGTAGCACGCCGCGCACAACGCCAGGTCGAATACATCGGCGCGCTTCTGAACTTGGGGCGATGCTGAGGAGACCCGTTCGAGAGCGAGAGGGCCACCTTCGTTCTCTCCAGCCAGAAGAGGACAGGGCTGGGGTATTCGCAACGGTGGCGTGCGCAGACGAATGTGCCGTCGCGGACACATCGACCGGTTGCGCTATTTCCGCAACGGCAGTAGTCCACAGGTCGCCTTTCTGCTCGTCGAAGCGACGCGGGCGAGTCAAGGTAGCGGCACAGCCTCTCGGCTATCTGGCGCGTGCCATGTCCATGGCCCCCGTCGTGTAGCGTTTTCCACCGGGTGGTCGTTCGGGGTCATTGCGCTGTTACGTCGCGATGTCCCGTTGGGACCTGTCTGTCCTGCGGCCCGTGGACCTTCGGCGGCCCGGCAGAGTCCCCGCAAGCCCGACAAGAACGCCGAGACTACGCGGCGCACCAGCGCGAGGTGGTCCACGCGTCACCATCACGGCGGTGACGCGATGCTGCACCATCGGTCCCTGACCCCATGCCCGGTGAGGCAACGCCTGGCCCAACTCTCACGCCACGCTTGAGTGACCCGGTCTGCCAACGACCACGCGCCACCGATTCCGCAAAGTAGGTCCCGACACCTCGAGCGATCATCGTCCGGACCTACCTTTCGGACCGCAGCTCAGCGCGGTGAAGCTCCGCAAAGTTCGAATGGACAGACAGTGGTTGTCCTGCCCGGCTGAACCTGTCTTTTCCGGACTAGGCGCTGTCGTCGCTGATGGCTGGGCTCCCGAGGTCGACCGGACCGACTGGTGGGCGCTCGCGGAGCTTTTCGAGGTTCACGAGCCGGCGAGCTGCGGCGTCGCGGCTGGTCTTCAGGCCGGCGACCTCCCCGAGCCATCCGTTGGCCTGTGCCTCGTTGATCCGGTCGTTGAGATTGCGGATGATCTCGACCAGGCGGGGGCGGGCTTGGGGGTCGAGGCGGAGGTGGCGAGCAGGCGCGGTGGTGGTCCAGGTTGGTGGCGGCCGGCGGCCGTTGTCGTCCGGCTGCTCAACCATCGTGCCGTCAGCACTGGCTCGTCCGCCGCTGACACCTGCGATCAGCGCTCGGGAAATCGATTGGCCGGTAGGGCCCGACCCCTGTCAAGATCGTGATCTTATGAGCAGTCGCCCTGTCATTTCCGAGGTTCCGGCCGGGCCGGTGCCCGTCCCTGACATCGTCGTAGCGCTCGCCGGTGACGCCGCCATCACCCCCGTATGGCGCAACGAGCTCGGCGGCCTGACCTTCCGGCTGGACGGGGACGACGGCGCCAGATACGTCAAGTGGGTCGCTGCCGGGACCCCCGAGATCGACCTGCCCGGCGAAGCCGAGCGCCTGGCCTGGGCGCAAAGCTGGGCGCGCGTCCCACCGGTCCTCGACCACGGCACCGACGCCGAGGGCGCGTGGCTGATCACCGCGGCTGTCCCCGGCCGGTCGGCGGTGGAGCCCCGATGGAAGGCCCAGCCTGCTATCGCGGCGGCCGCGATCGGCCGCGGACTGCGCCTGCTCCACGACACCCTGCCCACGGACCGATGCCCGTTCGACTGGAGCGTCGAGCGGCGGCTCGTACGCGCCGACGAGCGCATCACCGACGGCGAGGGACCGGCCGACTGGTCCCCCGAGCACCAGCACCTCGGACTCACCGAAACCAGGGTCCGGCTCGGTGAACCGCCCACGATCGACCGTCTCGTGGTCTGCCACGGCGACGCCTGCACCCCGAATACCCTGCTGCACGACGACGGCACCTTCGCCGCGCACGTCGACCTGGGTTCGCTCGGAGTGGCCGACCGATGGGCCGACCTGGCGGTCGCGACGTGGAGTCTCGACTGGGACTACGGTCCCGGTTTCGACGGCATCCTGTACGACACATACGGGATCGACCCCGACCCACAACGCATCGCCTACTACCGCTTACTCTACGACTTGGCGTGAACCACCGAACCCACAGCCGACAGATCGGCCGAGATAGTCAGCCCAGGTGGGGTCCAGGGCTGTCACGTCGTGGGCGTACGGGCCGGACGTGGCGGCTGAGACAAAGGCGCGATCCCTGCCTGCCGGAAGCCTTTCAGCCAGATCACACGTGGCGTTCCCGTCTGCACACTGGTCGTCGTAATTGGGAAGGCGGCGGCGCAACGGATATCGGGTGGTTGCCGCCGACCACGTCGTCGTCGCGCAGTTCTTCGATCTCGAGGCGGAATCCTGCGACGAAGTGAATGTTGCTGGCGCGGCTGTGCTTTCGTCGACGTCGGCGAACCGCCGGCCGGGGTCGGCGATCATTCGGCCCGCGTCCAGCAGCCCCTGCAGCGTTTCGAAGGTCATGGAGCCTGTGGTCCCGGGATGGCATGGCTGGTACCCAGCCACGAAGTGCCGCCGGGATCGCCGCGTGGAAGGCGACCTCGCCGACGGCGGTGTCGAGCGCTCCGGCCAGTTCGAGCGTTACGACTCCGTGCAGGGTCGCCCGCGCGATGGTCGGCATGAGACGTTCTCCAGTAAGTTATGGAAGCCCCGGCCGCCGTTCACTGTGGGCTCAATGCCAACAGGCGAGGCACTGTCTCGCCCGCTCGGGGGGGCGTGGCGGACGAGCCAGGTCACATTTCTTTCGCTAACCAGATCCGCTCGCAGGCGGCAAGTTTTGCTGATCCGGGGCGGCGTCCCCGCCGTCCGTCGCGGCTAAGCGCTGTCTCGTAACCCGGTGGCTGGTCGCTGCAGCAGGTGGTTGATCATGACCGTGTGCAGGTGATCTCGGCATCGAGCCCGGAGTGGATCTTCCCGTTCACCGGGTTGCAGCCCGCTCAGTTCCGCAAGCTCGTGCGGGTGGTGGCCGTGCGCGGTGGCGAGGACATCGCCGACGGGCGCCCGGCAGGCGGTGGTCGCTGGGCCTGGCGGACCGGGTGCTGCTGAAGGCCACCTACTGGCGCACGAACCTGCGGATGCGTCAGATCGGGCCACTGTTCGGGGTCTCGCACTCCGCGGCGCACCGGGTCATCGACACCGTCGGCCCTCTGCTCGCCCGCGCCCCGATCCGCCGCCGACGAGTCGACCAAGTCGCGATCATCGACGGGACTCTGGTCCCGACCCGCGACCACCGACTGGCAGCCCCGTCGAAGAACCACCGGTACTCCACCAATTTGCAGGTGGTCATCGACGCCGAGACCCGCTTGGTCATCGCCACCGGTGACCCGCAACCCGGCAACCGCAACGACTGCACCGCCTACCGCGACTCCGGCATCAAGGACAAACTCGCCGGGCGCCCGGTCATGGCCGACGGCGGCTACCAAGGCAACCCGGCCGTGATCATGCCCTACCGCAAACGACGCGACAAGCAGGCACTGAAGGCCTGGCAGGAAGACCGCAACGTCGCCCACCGCACGATCCGGGCCCGCGTCGAACACGCCCTCGCCCGGATGAAGCTGTTCACCATCCTGCGCGACTACCGCCGCGCCGCCAGCACACTCGGCGACACCGCATCCGGCATCGCCAACCTGCACAACATCATCCTCACCGGCTGACCACAGCATCCCCGGCAAAACCTCAAGATCAGTTACGAGACAGCGTTTAGCGTCGGATACGTTCAACTTGTTGCATGTACCGCTGCACCTGGCGGTGTTCTTCCAGCTGGAAGCCAAGTCGCGTGAGCTGCCCTACCGGGACACTTCCGGACCTATATCGACAGTTCACGAGCCAGCTTCGTCCGCTGATTGAAGGTGACCTCGGAGCGGCCGGTTGGCACGGGGCGATCGCGCCTCTCGTGACCTACATGAGCGAATACGAGACCTTGCATGCACCAGCTGCACTCCTGGATCGACTTCCACAACGTGCATGGCCGGCACTGGCTTCGGTGGGTGTCATCCGCGATGACGGCGACACTGTCCAGTTCTTTCATGAGACTTACTTCGACTTCTTGTTCGCACAAGAGTTCGTCGCCCAGGGACAAGTTCTGCACGACTTCGTGGTGGACTCGGGTCAGCAACTGTTCCGGCGCGCCCAGCTGCGCCAGGTCCTCGAACACCTCATCGGGGTCAATCGACGGCGGTTCCGGACAGACGCGGTCCGGCTCTTGACCAGCGACGCGATTCGTTCGAACCTTCTCGATGTCGTGATCGGGGTCCTCAGTTCCCTGCCGGCCGTGGCAGATGACTGGCTGGCGATCGAACCGTTCGCATTCGGGGGCTCACGTCGTAGTGGGCGGCTTCTCGGCCTGCTGATGGAGCCCGCCTGGTTCGATGCTGCCGACTCGGCCGGTCGCTGGGGGCCGCCGCTCGCGGAGCCTGCGACGGCTACACCGACAGCCAACGTCCTGGTCAGGGCGGCCAGGGAGCGTGGGAAACGCGTCGCTGAACTGGTCAGGCCCTTCATCGGCAGCTGTGACGAGTGGACGCTTCGACTGCGGTCCATGGTCGAGTGGTTTCTGTCGCCAGGCCTGGTCGACCTGACCGTTGAGCTGCTCCGCTGCGGCTTGTTGGACGGAGCTCGAGGGCCGATCGCGGTCAACAGCAACTTCTGGTCGATCATCGTCGGCCTGCATGACGAAGATCCCGCAGGAGCGGCGCGGGTTGTCGGTGCGTACTTAAACCGCGCCAGAGAACGAGCACAGGCCGACGACGTCGCCAACCCGTTTCCGGATTACATCGACCAGTCGGGAGGTGCCGGTGGCGACAAGACGATCGTCGAGATCGCCACAGCAGCGCCTCAGCAGTACCTGGAGCACGTGCTCCCCTTCGTACTTACAGTATTGGACGACACTGCCACAGACGCCGATAGCGAGCGAAAGGCCGGCGGTCCTTGGGCGTACAGGTTCTACCGATCTCATCAAGTCACCGACGCAGTCTTAGACGGCATCGATATCGCCCTACGCGCGACTGCACACGACCTTTGGAGCAACTCGAGCTCCACTATCTCTACTTTGAGCAGTAGCGCTCACGAGGTCGCGCGATTTCTCGCGTGCCGAGCCTACGCAGTCATCGCCGAGCAAGCAGCGGACGAGGCGATCGACTGGCTGCGATCGGATGACCGAAACCTGAAACTAGGCTGGCATGGCAGCAACGTCTGGGCATCACGGCTACTCATCGAGGCGACCACACCGCATTGCGGCGATGCCCAACTCGAGGCTCTAGGCACGAAGCTCCTTGCCCACTACCCCACCTGGGAGAGGAAGCCCGGAAGAAATGGAGCTTGGGGGTACACTCAGTACGTGCTGATGTCGGCGTTGCCCGAAAGTCGTCTGACACCCGATCATCGCTTGCGAACGTGCCGTCGAACACGCCGGTGTCGAACTCGGTGATCTGAGTAGAGCGATCGCGGCCGTCAGCCGTGACATTGTCACGGTCGTGCTCCGGCTCTATCGGCAAGGCGACGCGGTAATGCGCGATAGATGTCTCGACGTCGTCGACAAGCTGGCCGATGTCGGGGCATACGGGCTGCTGGAGGCGCTCCAGCATGAGCGTTGACGGGCAGGGTGCTAAGAGCGTGTCTTACGTGGCGACCGGTGGCTGATGCGCCATGATCTTGGTCGTGGTTGATCGGTTGTCTTTGCGTCTTGTGCCGGATGAGCTGTGGGAACTGGTGAAGCCGTTGATCCCCGCGTTCACACCGCGTCCGCAGGGTGGTGGGACCGCGCCGTTGGATCCGCGGCAGGTGTTCACGGCGATCGTGTACGTGCTGACCAGCGGATGTGCTTGGCGGGATCTGCCGCCGTCGTTCGGCGTGCCCTTCCAGACCGCGCACCGCCGGTTCGCGCAATGGACAGAGGCCGGGCTATGGCGCGAGCTCCATCGTGTACTGCTTGACGAACTGGGCAGCCGGGGCTTGCTCGACTGGAGTCGTGCGATCGTGGACGGCGCCTCCGTCCGCGCGAAAAAGGGGGATCTCTGACCGGCCCCAGCCCGGTCGACCGAGGTAAACCCGGCTCGAAAATCCACGTCCTGTCCGACCGTGCCGGCCTGCCGCTCACGATCGCGATCTCCGCCGCGAACACCCACGACTCGCTCGCGCTCAAACCCCTGGTGATGGCGATCCCCGCGGTCAAGTCCCACCGAGGCCCGCGACGCCGCAAGCCCGCCAAGCTGCACGCCGACAAGGCCTACGACCAGCCCGCGCTCCGACACTGGGTCCGCGACCGCGGCATCACAGTCCGCATCGCCCGCAAAGGCATCGAATCCGCGGACAAACTCGGCAAACACCGCTGGGTGATCGAGCGAACCATGGCCTGGCTCACCGGATACCGCCGCCTCACCCTGCGCTACGAACGCAAAGCCGAACACTTCCTCGCCTTCCTTACCCTCGGAGCCGCCCTCACCTGCCACAAGAAACTCCGAAAGCTCACCACGTAAGACACGCTCTAATACTGCAATGACACTTCGTGATGGCCGCGCCGGCGGTAGTGGCTGGTTCGGGCGCGGGCTTGGCTGGTTCGTCGCCATCGTGACCAGTGCATAGCGTGCTGGATTGTGTGCTGGACCCGCGTGGTGACACGGTTGAATAGCTTGCGGATTTCGTTGGACGTGAGCGGTATCAGGCCGGGTGTAGATCCCCTTTTTTTGCGGTCTCTCGAGTGATGACGAGGAATGCTGCCGCTGCCATGGAGAGAGTTATATGCCGATACCATGCTTCGTATCGGCGGACCTGGTAGTGGTCGAGCCCGGTTTCGTTCTTTGCGGTTTGGAAACTTTCTTCGATCGCCCAGCGGCTGCCAGCGACGCGTACCAGTTCTCGGAGATCGGTTTCGGCGGGGCCAAAGCAAATGTAGTAGGAAATCTCGGTGGGGTCGCTGACCGAGCGGCGGGCCAGCAGCCAGTGGCCGACTTCTCGCCGGCGCAGCGGGCGGATGTCAACTACGGCCCAATCGTAGATCCGCTGCCCGTGGGCGCCATCGCCGCAGGACAGGCGCTGCCAGGCAGTCGGGGCGGCGTCCGCGATAACCGAGTGGGCGCGCCGCTGCCGCAGATCCATGGAAATCACCATCTGGGACTTGGGCACCGCCAGTACATGTGCGATGTCGTGTTCTTCCAGCCAGAGCCGCAGCCGTCCAACCTGCCCGTACGCTTCGTCGGCGGTGAACCACGCGAACGGGATACTCGCGGCGAGCGCGCGTTCCAACATTAATTGCGCCAGTTCGGGTTTCGTCGCGAATCCGACGCCGTTAGGAATGCCCGCAGCGCTGCACCGATCCCGATCGGCGATCCACTCTTTCGGTAGATACAACTCCCGATCGATCAAAGCCCGCCCCCGAGCCGATACATACGCCAAGAACACGCCGATCTGCGAATTCTCGATGCGCCCGGCCGTGCCCGAATACTGGCGCGCTACGCCCGCGGACTTCGTGCCCTTCTTCACGAACCCGGTCTCGTCCGCGATCAACACGCCACGTTCGGCGTCCGCCAGCACCTCGACCACCGTGGCCCGCACATCATCACGCACGCCTTCGGCGTCCCAGGCGTAGAAGTTCAGCAGCCGCTGCATGCCCTGCGGGCCGGCCTCGCCGGCCATCTCCGCCAGGGTCCAGCCGTTCTTGCGCTCGACTTCAGCCAGCAGTCCCCGCAGGTAAGACACCATCTGACGCCGCGGCTCCACCCGCGAGAACCGCGACGCGAACCGCCCCGCGAACGCAGTGAAATGCGCCGACCAACCCGTCGCCATCTCCAACACAGGAGATCAACTACACGATCGCCGGGCCAAAGCCTAACCGACACACTCAACCACTCTATAACGAAATGTCATTGCAGTACTAAGCCTCCTGAGCGGTACCTCTGGTGGTCTACCTGCCCGGAGGACGCCACTGGGCATTTCATGTGACCGATTTCGCCATCATCGGCCAGCGCTCCAGCGTCACCCAGTGACCCTGCCGGGTAAAACTGGGGTCTCGTAGGTGGCAGGGAGCCGCTGTACAGCAGCGAGGCCGCGCTTGCGCCGTCTCCGATTGGGCTCCGTTGCCGAAGTAGAGCCCGACACGGCCCGATACAGCCTGGCACGTGGATGTAACGCAAGACTCGCGCTGACCTGCATAGATGGTCGAAATTCGACACTTTGCGATATCGGCTGACACGGCAGCGGAGGGGACTTGTAAACAGAAGGTCAGGGGTTCGAGCCCCCTTGGCGGCTCAAGGTCAGATAGCTTCTGACCTGCTGATATCTCGCTTTTTAGAAGTCTTGTTCACGTTTTCTCGGCGCCATTGGGCAGGCGCTGGAGCGCCAGGATCCGCAGCGCCGGTACCCGATCCTGCTGGCGCAGTCGGCGACCGAGGTGCTCGACGAGGTCGTGCAGCTGTTCGATCAGGCGATCTCGGTGCGGGAGAGCAAAGCCGAACGCAAGATGTGCGACGCGCTCGCCGAGCGCGGCAAGTCTGGTGAGGACCGCCAAGCGCTGCTGGACGATCTGTTGGCCATCATCACCGACCCGCAGATCAGCGACGAGCAGATCGGCGGCCTGATCCGGGGAGACCGGATCGGCTGTCCCCGGCTGCGGTCGCGCAGGCCACACCCCGATTGCCGCGCGATCATGGGCATCTCGCCGCCCTGGACGGCTCCTACGGATACCTGCGCCAGTCCACCCCGCAGGTCCTGGCCGCGGTGCCATTTGCCGGCGGCACCGCCGCGACCGGACTGCTGGAGGCGGTGGGCATCCTGCGCGGCCTGAACGCCACCGCCGCCGCCGGGTCCCCTCCGGCGCGCCGGAGGGGTTCGTGCCCGCGCGGTGGCGCGGCTATCTGAAGACTGTGAAAAAGTCGGGCGACAACAACGCTTACCGGCACTACTGGGAGCTGTGCACGCTGCCGGCGTTGCGGGACGGGCTGCGCGCCGGGGACGTGTTCGTGCCGGGCAGCCGCCACTACTCGGATCCGGCCGCCTCCCTGCTCACCCCGGACAAGTGGGACGGGCAGCGGGCGGAGTTCTGCCAGCTGGTCGGCGAACCCGCCCACCCGGACCGGGCGCTCGCCGCGGCCGAGGACGAGCTGGGCGAGGCACTCGGCGAGCTGGAGGAGGTCCTGGCGGCCGGGGAATCTGGTGATTCACCGTTGACCGCCGAGGACGTCCCGGACGAGGCGCGGGCGTTGAAGGCGGAGCTGACGGAGATGCTGCCGTTCGCGCCGATCGACTCCGCGATATCGGCAGAGGTGGGAACCCCGGACATGGGAATGGCGTACGGCTCGGTGAGTGGCTCGTGCAGGGAGGAAGCGAGTTCTCGACGCTTCCGCCCGGTCCGGTTTGCGTTGTGTCGGTGTTCTATGCGGCGATGCGCTGGGAGAGTTCGATGAGTCGGTGGGAGAAGCCCCATTCGTTGTCGTACCAGGCGAAGATCTTGACCTGGTCGCCGACGACTTGGGTGAGGGGTGCGTCGAAGATCGCGGAGTGTGGGTTCCCGACGATGTCGGCGGAGACGAGGGGTGCCTCGGAGTAGGCGAGATACGTCGACAGCGTGGGAGTCGCTGCTGCGGCGCGGAATGCCTCGTTGACCTCTTCGACGGTGGCGGGGCGGGTGAGCTTGGCGGTCAGGTCGGTGATCGACCCGACGGGGACGGGTACGCGGAGGGAGACGGCGGTGAGCTTGCCGTCGAGCTCGGGGATGATACGTCCGATCGTCTTCGCCGCGCCGGAGGACGTGGGGATCGTGGACAGGGCGGCGGCGCGGGCTCGACGGAGGTCGCCGTGCGGGGCGTCGTGGAGGCGCTGGTCGCTGGTGTAGGCGTGGATGGTCGTCATCAGGCCGGACTCGATGCCGAACGCATCGTGCAGCACCTTGGCCATCGGGGCGAGGCAGTTGGTGGTGCAGGAGCCGTTGGAGAACACCTCCTGGGTCACGTCGAGGGTGTCGTCGTTGACGCCCAGCACCAGCGCGGGCACCTCGCCGTCGGCGGGCGCGGAGATGAGGACCTTGCGCGCTCCCGCCGTCAGATGCCGCCGGGCACTCGCGGAGTCGGTGAACCGGCCGGTGGACTCGATGACGACGTCGACATGATCCTCACCCCAGGGGATGCGGGCGGGTTCGCGCTCGGCGGTGACGCGGATGCGTGCGCCGTCGATGAGGATCGCGTCGTCCTCGACCTGCACGCCGTCCAGGTGCCCGGCGATCGAGTCCCACTCCAAGAGAGTGGCGAGGGTCGTGGCGTCGGCGATGTCGTTGATCGCGACGACCTCGACATCCGCTCGACTGCGCAACGCGGCGCGCAGGTAGCTGCGGCCGATGCGGCCGAAGCCGTTGATTCCGATCCGAACGGTCATGAGTGGTCTCCTTCTCGCGATGGGTCAATGTCGGTGGTCAGTGGTCGGCGGCTGTGGTGGCGTGTGCGGCGTCGACCAGACCGATCGCGCCGCGGATCGCGGCTTCCATCGGGGCCTGGTCGCCCTGCGCGCGGGCGAGGACGTAGCCGCCCTGGATGACCGCGGCCAACGTCCGGGCGAGGTCGGCCGGCACGGTGCTCGCCGGCAGCTCACCGGCCGCGATCGCCTCGGCGATCGTCTGTTCCCACCGGGCCAGCATCGTCTCGAAGGCGTCGGCGACGATCGTGATGAGCTGGGCGTCCGCGACGACCTGCGGGTCTTGCGTCATCCGTCCCACCCGGCAGCCCCGCGTGCCCGGTCGCGGCAACGAGAGGTAGCGCTTCATCCGCTCCAGCGGCGAGCCCTCGCCATCCAGCAACGACGACTCGCCCGTCAGGTCCGTGGCGACCATCGACAAGGCCTCGACGGCGAGCTCGTGCTTCCCCGCGAAGTGGTGGTACATGCTGCCCTGCCCGACCCCCGCGCGCGCCATCACGTCCCGCGGGCTCGTCGCGGCGTAGCCCCGCTCCCACAGCAGCTCCGCCATCGCACCCGTCAACCGGCCCCGTGAGTCCATGCTGTAATTGTAACAACTAGTATGTACAGGACCGGAGGCCCATGCGGGACAGCCGGCAACAAGCTCCGGCGGGGCTTGCGTTGCCCCGCCTCTGTAGATGTTGAACTGCTGGGAGACGTAACCCAGCACCTTTGGTAGGCCGCGCGGCAGCGGGAAGGGCAACGCCGGAGCGACTGAATTAGCGGTCGTCCATTGGCGAATCCAGGTATCCAAGCTCTGCCCTACGCTGGGGAGGGCGCGTAGCGAAACAGATCAGATGTCAGCACTAGTGACCCGAAACCCGCGCTCGTTACCTGCCAGGGACTCTGTCCAGGCGCTCGGGAGGATCGCTTCGAAGGCCGACAGCTGGATGTCGCCTGGCCGGAGCCAGACTCGATCTGGTCGTACCTCCAGAGCTGAAGGAGTGGCTACATCTCCCGAGCCACCAACCAGTGGTGCGAACGCTCCGGCGACCGTTTCGGGGCTGATCTTCGGTGGTGGCGGGTAGAGCCGAGAGAGCCGTTCCTCTTCGAGGGTGATGGCAGTCAAGTTGGCCTGGGCGTCCAGATCCACCATAAGAACCTTGCGACCGAGCCGCCCCATCTCGATCGCAACATCGAACAACATCGTGGTCTTTCCAACGCCGCCCTTGTGATCGAAGAAGGCGATCGTCTTGGCTGCATGAGAGCCCTTGCCTGATCGATTCATGATCGATAGCCGCAAACCGGAGTCTCGTGTTACTGGGAGCCACCGGAATACGCGTCAACCTGAAGTAGGCGACCTCGATGGGCGCGATGCCGACGGGCAAGGGGCAGATCGGGAAACCGTTCGCTGGCGACGAGGACCGGGGCCTCGAACTTGCTGAGGAGCCGGTCATCACCCGATTGCACGTTGCAGTCCCGCTTGATCCTCTTGTCCGTCGGTCGTGGCAACGTCGGGGGCTTCAGTGGCTGAGGTAGGGCGAGCGTGTCTCGCACTGGATCCGGCAGTGGATCATGATCTCGGCGGTGCGTGTGGTCAGGATGTCGGTGCTGGGTTGGTGGTTCCGCTGGGTTCTCGTCTGTTCGACGTGCTCGCAGGGCGGGGGGCGGCCGGTCATGATGTGTTCGGCCCGGTCGTGGACGTAGTCGAGGTAGGCGAGCACGGCGGTGCTGCCCGCGTGGAGCGCGGACAGCAGCCAGGTGTTGGCGTGTTCTGGCTGCCGGTTTTCCTGGTAGTACAAGGCAAGCTGGAACATCGCGTCGGTGTCGCCGTGCCTGGCTTGGAGTTTCCAGGTCCGGGCGGCGGGGCTGAGATCCTGGTCTTCGGCGATGCCGCGGCGGCGTTTCCGCTTTCGCGTCACCGCGGCCTGCCGTGCGGCGTAGGGGTGGTGGTCAGCGATGCGTTCCCACCAGTGCTCGGCTCGTTCGTCCTGTTCTCCGGCCAGCAGGGATGCCAGCCGCAGGGTGGAGTCGAGGTGGCCGAGGTCGGCGGCGCGGTGCCACCAGGTTTCGGCGTCGCGGGGGCGGTTGTCTTCCAGGGCGCGGGCGCCGAGGTTGTAGAGGGCGGTGAGGTGGTCGTGTTCGGCGGCGCGGTGCCACCAGTAGTCCGCGTCCTGCTCATCACCGCGCTGGTGCAGCAGGTAGGCGAGCTGGGCTTGGGCCAGGACGTGGTCGTCTTGGGCGGCGGCCAGGTACCAGGTTTCGGCTTCGTCGGTCTCGCCGTCGCGTTCGAGCAGGAGGGCGAGGGAGTACCGGGCGTGCAGGTCGCCGTGTTCCGCGGCCTGGCGCCACCAGAAACGGGCTTCGCCGGTGGAGCCTCGCTGGTCGTGCAGATAGGCCTCGGCGGCCATCGCCGCGGGGTGCCCGGCTGTGGCGGCGCGGTGGCGCCAGGTCGCGGCGTCGGCGGCGCGGCCGTCGGTCTCATAGAGCTGGGAGAGGGCGAACATGGCGTCGGTGTCGCCGTCCTCGGCCTCGCCGAGCCAGCGGGTTTCGTCGTCGGCGGGCGCGGGTGGGCGGGCGAGGTAGTCGTCCCACAGGCTCGGCGCCGCGGGAACGCTGTCCTCGGTTTGCTGGGGCTGGGCGTCCCGGGCCGCGGCGTCACCAGGCCGGCGACGCCGCGGCAGGATGCGGATACGTCCGACCACGGCCGCTGCTACAGGCCGATGACCGGGGGAGCGGTCTTCGCGTCCGTGCCGAAAACCTCTTCGGGATCGGCCTGGACGAGGTAAGGCGGGGAGTGGCGATCCCCCTTCCGCTGCTCGGCCAGCAGTTGCCAGCGCCAGCGCAGCGACAGCAGCCAGCCCGACACCGAGATGGCGATGACCGCGAGCATCGTCATGATCAGCTCGCTGGGGACCCGCATCAGCCACAGCGTCGTGACGGCGCCGGTGAGCAGCAACACCACCAGCGTGAACACCATCAGCGCCCGCATGGTCACCATCATCGGCACCTTCGCGCCCGCTGGGACCGGCGTCGCGAACTGCGGCGGCGCGACCGACAACGGCGCCGCCTGCGGGGGAGGTGGTGTCCCCGCCGCCCCCGCGCCGGGAGGCCACGGTGCGGGAGGCCACGGTGCGGACACGGGTTGCGCTGTCTGCTCGGGCGGGGACTGCGGTTCCGGCTCTGGTGCCGCAGGCGGGGGGACCGGTGCCAGGCGCCGCGGCAGGGTCTCGAACACGGTCTCCCGCGGCGGGCCGTTGAGGACGCGGTTCGCGCCGCTCCGCCACCGATTAGCTTCTTCGGCGGTGACGTTGCACGCCTCGAGGAACAGGGTCAGGTCCTCGGGGCTGGGCAGGTGATCGGCGTGCACGATCTGGTGCGCGCGCGACTTGGACAGTCTCTTGTCGGTCAGGCGCTGCATGGTCATGAAGGAGATCTCGACCCACTTGCGCAGCTCGTCCAGCAGCCCGCAGAACTCCTTGGCCGTGGCCGCATCCTCTGCCCGGAACGACGCCGGCGACGGTCCTCGCTGCGCACGGACCGGCTTGTCCTGCACCAGCCGCAACGATGCCTTCGGCGGCCCAGACTGTTCCGGCTGCGAGAACGACTGCGGGGTGCTCATCGCGCACCGGCCGGTTCGCCGAACCCCGGCAGCCGCCGCGCAAGCGCGGCCGACGTGACCGGCCCGCCCCACAGGGCGACCACCGCCGTGGCCGCCGCCGTCGCCACCGCGGTCTGCGGGTCGAACCCGTGCAGCAGCAGCACCAGCACGAACACCAGCAGCATCGACAGCTGCGCCACCGCGCGGATCTGTTCCCCCGCGGTCTGCGAGCAGGCAACCCCTCTGGTCCCTCTCGGCGTGATCATCGCGTACATCGCAACTCCTCTTCCCCGCGCGCACAGACGCGCGGGACTCTCCAGGTTGGGTCCGGACGACACCGGCCATACACACCGAGACCGGACACCCGCGAGGCGTTTGGCGCCGCCAAGCGAGAAGTAACGAGTCCGGGACCGACAGTGACGCGACCGACCTGTTCATCATGGCCCGATGTCCCAGAAGGTGCACCGGCCCGCCGTCCGTGACCACGTCCAGGACGGCGCAGGACGGTCTTTCGCCGGAAAAGCAAAAGTGTCCTAGGTCACATTACCTTGTTCGAGTGGGTTCTCTCACCTGCGGAAACAAGGTACGGCGCGGCGGCGAAAAAGTCGTTGGCGTCCAGGACGGGGGTTTGTGCGTCCTGGACGTCCAACCCGCCTGGCGACCGGGCGGCCGGGGCCTTTACCGTGGAGGTCGGACACCCTCTTCGTGAGGAGATCCCCATCCATGTCGCCTTTCCGGTTGGGTCCGGACATGCGCTCGGATGATCAGGCGGGTACCTCGTTGGCGCGCGGTACCCGCCTAAATTTTTCGCACCCTCCACGACCAAGCGGGCCTGGCCGCATTGCCGCAGATGATCAAACGGACTACGCCGACTCCCGGACGAAGTAAGTGCTCGCCTGTACCCCGCGGCCCAAACCGCGCCCGCGCGCCCGGCCGCGCGGCGACGTCGACCGGTGCTGCGTGACACCGGCCACCCGCTGCGCGACCGGGTGCTGTGGGCACTGCTGTATGAGACCACTGCCCGTGCCGAGGAGATCCTCGCGCTCAACGTCGAGGACCGATCTCGACCGGACACGACCAACTTGGGTCCAGCACGCCGCACGGACCGAGACGTTCCCGGCCAACCTCGGCACTACCTGCGGGGCCGGACGAGCCAGCTTGCACGCCGATGAACGGACTGGCAGGACAATGGCTGGGCGCCTGCCGAGGCTCTCCTCGCGTATGCCGTGACGTCTCCGCTTGGGCTCCGTTGCCGAAGGAGAGCCTGACACGACATGGCACGGCATGACACCCGCCGCAGTCAGAAGCCCACGTTGACCTGCATAGATGGTCGAAATTCGACACTTCGTGGCACCGGCTGACAGTGCGGCGGAGGGGACTTGTAAACAGAAGGTCAGGGGTTCGAGCCCCTTGGCGCTCAAGTTCTACTTTGTCTTCGACCTGCCGACTTCATGTGCAATGCGGGTAGTTCACGTTTGCTTCAGCCTCGGTGGGCTCCGTTTCCCTCGCCGTGCCGAAGGCCGCCGACGTGGTTCATTTTCGAGCGCTCGATACTGCATTGGGGTAGAGTTCGGGCCCATGAGTGAGCAGGCGAAGGTCCTGGGCATGCTGCGTGGCTCTGGCGTGCTGGACGGCATCGCCTGGGCGCACAGGTCGGCCTACCGGCAGGTGCGCCAGGACTACAACCCTGCAGGTGGCCACAAGCAGTCCTGGATCGGCTACAACGCCTACATCTACCTGCTGGATCGTCTCGACCGGGTCTTCCAGTGCGGAGACTTCGCGGCACAGCCGGGTGAGGAATCGGTGGGGCGCGACGTGCTGGCGGATGGCATCGCCGGGCGGGACTTCCAGTCGATACCGTTGCTGCCTGCGGGCACCGTGGTCCGATATGACCTCAACGGATCTCCTGGCTGGGTGGTCGATGGCTGGCGATGGCTGCTGGCCTCGTACAAATTCGGGCAGGTCGAGAAGATTCGCTGGCCGGAGAAGAGCGATACGAAGCAGACAGTCGCGCGGCAGCCTCACTCCGAGGACGACGGTGGCCTGTTCCCGGTCACGGCGATTCCCGGCTTGCCGCCGTTGGAGGGGCTTCCGGACCACGAGCGTGATCTCCGGAAGACCTTGGTTCTCGCGCATGCGATGGACCCGGTGACCGTCGACTTCGAGCTGTTCTTCGGTCGCATCCGGTGGAACTCCGACCATGGCGATGCCTGGGTGTGGCGGGAGAATCTGCTGGATCTGCCGCCTGGGCCCCCGAAGAGCGGGGCGCGGCCGCAGCCGGTCGACCCGATTCTCCCGCCGTCCGGAGATGCCGCTGACGCGGACGTGCGAGTCCGGAGGTCGGCGCGCGGTGGCGGCGGACCGCGTGCTATTGGTGACGCATGACTGAACGGCTGGGCGATATCGCCGCCTTCTTCGACGGCGGTCGCCTGACCCTGGCTCGACAACTGGCGGGCTTGCGGAAGAACGCTCTGGCGGCGTTGATCCAGAAAACGCCTACAGCGGTCGCGGCATACGAGAGCGGGACGAAGAGACCGGCCCCGGCCACGGTAGGCGCCCTGGCGATCGCGCTGGAGGTCGCGCCGGGATTCTTTCTGGCCCGGAAGCAGTCGTTCCCGGTCGCCGCCACCGTCCCGCATTTCCGGTCATTGAGATCGACCAGTCAGATCTCGCGTGATCAGGCCTACTCCTACGGATGCCTCGCGGTCGACATCGCGACCACGATCGAGCGACATGTCGAGTTCCCGAAACGCGACTTGCCCAGCTACCCGGTATCGACCGAGGAAACCGGTGGCCGCGCCCCGGAGGAGGCGGCGTCACTGCTGCGGAAGCAATGGGAAATCCCGGAAGGACCTGTCGGGCATCTTGTCAGGCTGACCGAGAGCCACGGTGGCCTTGTCGTGTTCAGCCCCTTGGACAACGCGACGGTCGACGCGTACTCCTTCGACACGCCCGAGTGGCCGATCATCCTGCTCAATCCATTGAAGGACGACTACTACCGCCAACGCTTCGACGTGGCACACGAGCTCGGGCACTTGGTGATGCATGTGGATGCCGAACCAGGGGGCCGGATCGTCGAGGATCAGGCACACCGCTTCGCCGCGGAGTTGTTGATGCCGGCGGACGAGATCGCCGAACAGCTGCCAAGCAGAGCGGACTGGCGACGACTCGGCCAGCTCAAGCAGCACTGGAACGTCAGCCTGCAAGCCCTCTTGTTCCGGGCACGAACTCTTGGCGTCATGAGCGACGTCACCTATCGCAACGCGATGGTCACGGTGTCCTCCAAGGGGTGGCGGCGGCGCGAGCCCGGTCCGATGCCCCTGCTGGAGCGGCCGTCCCTGTTACCTCGCGCCATCGAACTCATTCGCGCCGAAACCGAGGTGGACGAACTCGCGCTGGCATCGGAGTGCCAGGCACCGCTCGAGCTGTTCAGGACCATCACGTCGCGTTCTCCGACGGTCGACTACCGTGCCGGCAGCACGAAGTAGCCGAGGCTACTTGGGTTCCGACTACCGACACCCGGCCGGCCAGTGGCAGAGTTCGTAACCGGCTACCCGAGCCTGGCCCGCCCGCGACCAGGCCCCACAGGCCGAATTCGGCTATCTCGGCTACTGCGACCGGCTACATTCGACACTTGATCACCGAACACCTCACGAAACCCGCATCGGCTATCGCCAAGACCACACTCCCGCAGCGTGAAACCCCGTGCGACTCCTGGGGGAACCGCACTGTCAACGCGGTGAGTCATCGGCCGGTGCGGGATTTCCCTTGTCGGTGACGTGCTCCGCGGCCGTGGTCAGTACCGTGCAGAGTCTGTCCACATCGGATTCGGTGGTGCGCCAGTTGCTGAACGCCACTCGGAAGCCGGGTGTGCCGTGGTACGCGGTCGGCGTGATCACGGCCTCGCCGCTGCCGGTGACCGCTCGGATCAGGGTGTCGACCCGTTCCTGGGTCGGGTTGTCGGCGAGGGTGCAGCAGACGACGTTGAGGCGGACCGGTGCCAGCAGTCGCAGCTTTGGTTCGCCGGCCAGCCGCTTGCCCAGCCGGGCGGCCAGCGCGGTGGTGCGGTCGACGATCTCCTGGTGTCCCTCACGGCCATAGGCGACCAGTGAGAACCAGGTGGGCAGCGCTCGCAGTCGCCGGGAGTTCTCGGGGGTCAGATCGGCGTACGCGGGTTCGCCGACCGGTGGCGGCAGGTAAGCGGCGACGTTCTTGAACACCGCGAACTGAAGGTCGCGGCGCCGGGTGAACTGCACCGCGGCGTCGTACGGGACGTTCAGCCACTTGTGCAGGTCCACGCAGACCGAGTCGGCTTCCGCGAGGCCGTCGACCAGCCCGCGGTGGCGGGGCGACAAAGCCGCGAAGGCGCCGAAAGCGCCGTCCACGTGCAGCCAGAACGGGAACCGCTCCTTCAGCGCCGCGATCGCGCGAAGGTCGTCGAAGTCCACGGTGTTCACCGTGCCGGCGTTGGCGACCACGATGGCGGGCTGTCCGTCCAGCGCCGCGAGGGCTTCGGCCAGGCGGTCGACATCCACCGCCTCCCGCTCGGGCAACACGGGTACCAGGGTCAGCTCGTCCCTGCCGATGCCCAACATGGACAGTGCTTTGTAGACACTCGAGTGCGGGGTCGCCGAGAGCACCGGGATCCGGCCGAGCGCGCGGACGCCGGCGTGGGTCACCGAGATGCCGGCTTGTTCGCCGAGCCATTCCCTGGCCACCGCGAGGCCGACGAAGTTCGACATCGTGGCACAGGTGACGAAGGCGCCGTGGTGTTCAGTGCCCAGGCCGAACAGTTCCGCGAGCCAGCCGATCGTCTCGCGCTCCAGGTCGACCGCGGCCGAATCTCCTCCGGAGGCGGCGTTCTGGTCGTACGCGCTGGTCAGCCAGTCTCCGGCCACCGAGGCGGGGGTGGCGCCGCCGGTGACGAACCCGAAGTACCTCGGACCGGCGCTGCCGGAGAACCACGGTGCCCAGCGTTCCTCGAACCGGGTCAGCGCGCCGGCCGTGCCGATCCCGGCCACGGGTGTCGGGGCGGCACCGGCCTCAGGCGCTCGCGCGGCGACCGGCCGCGTGTCCAGGCTGGTGAGCGCGCGTTCGGCCGCGGCTCGGGTGGCCATCAGCAATTCGGGCAGGTCGTCCAGGTCATCGGTGAGCTTGGGGTACATCGGTCATCTCCGGGTTCACTGGGTGAGGGCGTCGGCGAGGCGGCCGAGTGCGGTGCTGAAGTCGTCGGCCGGAAGGTGGCCGAAGCCAAGCCGGAACACCCTGTCGTGCTCGCCGAACCATGAGCCGGGCGCGACGCGGGTGTCGCTCTTGGCGAGGCGGGCGTAGAAGGTGGCGACCGCGTCGTCGTGCGGGAAGAGGTCGGCGGGCAGGCGTAGGCAGCACAGGGCGCCACCGTCCGGGCGGACGATCTCGACGGGCTCGTCCTGTGCCCAGTCGACCAGTTCGGCGAGCGCTCGGCCCAGCCGGTTGGCGCGTGGGCGGAGAATTTCCTTTCGCCGGCGTAGGACATGTGCGGCCAGGAACTCGTCGACGGTGGAGCAGGCGATGGTGGTGTGGAACTTGGCTTGGCGGAGCCGTTCGTACAGTTCGGGGTCGGTGGTGGTCAGCCAGCCGATGCGCAGGCCGGGTGCGCCGTTCGCTTTGGACAGCGAGGAGCAGGTGACGAGCTGTGGCGACATGGCCGCGGCCGACCAGGGTGTCGGGTCGTCATCGTAGGTGGACTCGCGGTAGGTCTCGTCGACCAGCACGACCGCCTCCGGTGCGCGATCCGCCACGACGGTGAGCAGTCCGCGCAGCTCGTCGTCGGTGAACCGGACACCGGAAGGATTCTGCGGTGAGGCCAGCGACACCAGCCGGGTGCGGGGGGTGAGCGCGTCGGCGACCGTGTCCAGTGCCAGCCGGTACCCGTCGTCGAACGACAACGGCACCACGTCCACCCGTGCACCGAGCCCTTCCGGGACGGTTCGCGCAGGCGGAAAGCACGGCGTGATAAGGAGAACCCGATCACCCGGGACGCAGGTGGCCTGTGCGAGCAGGAACATCGCCTCGATCGCGCCGACCGTCACCAGCACCTGTTCGGCGCGCACCCCGGCACCCGCGGCGATCAGCTCACGCAACTCGGTGTCGCCGCGTGAGGTGCCGTAACCGAGTGCCATGTCCGCGAGCTCGCCAGGGTCGGCCAGATCAGCGACCCGCAGTGGCGGGCAGGTGCTCTCGGCCAGGTCGTAGCGGATCGAGCTGTCGATCAGGCTGGTCATGGAGCTGGGTGGGAAGGTGGTCATGTCGTCCATGGTCGAAGCAAGCCCGCTGTCGCGGCAGAGCCAATACCGCTAAATTGGTTTGCTGATGGAGCCAACCGGGTTGAACGAGCGCCTCGGTCGCTGGTCATCGGGCCGCGGACCGCTGTATGTCCTGCTCGCGGCGCGGCTGCGCACGCTGATCGATGACGGCGAGCTGCCGCCGGGCTCACGACTGCCACCCGACCGCGCGCTGGCCTCGGCGCTGGCGGTCGGCCGCAGCACGGTCGTCGCAGCGTACGACCAGCTCGCGGTGGAGGGCCGCATCGTGCGTCGGCAGGGCAGTGGCACCAGGGTCGCCGGAGCCGCCCCGACACCGCTCCGATCCACCACGGACGCGCCGGCGTTCCTGCACCTGTTCGAACCGAAGGACGGGGTGATCATGCTGGCGTGCGCCGCACCGGCCGGTCCACCCGCGGAGCTGATCGAGGCGTATACCCGGATCCTGCCGCAGCTGGCGGCCACCACGGATGACATCGGCTACCACCCGATGGGACACATCGCGCTGCGCCGCGCGATCGCCGAGCGCTACCGGCAACGTGGCGTGCCCACGACACCGGACCAGGTGCTGGTCACCACCGGCGGGCAGCAGGCGCTGTCACTGCTGGCACGCGCGCTGCTCCGGCCCGGCGACCGGGTGCTGGTGGAGACCCCGACCTACCACGGTGCACTGGAAGCGTTCCGGGCAGAGGGCGCCGTGCTGCGGGGGATGCCCGTCGGGCTCACCGGTTTCGCGAATGCCTTGGCCGAACCCCGTCCCGTGCTCGCCTACACGATCGCCACGCACCACAATCCCACCGGTGCGGTGATGCCCGCGTTGCGACGGCGGCGACTGGTGGAGACAGCGGCCGCCGCCGGTGTCGTCCTGGTCGACGACGAGGTACTCGCCGATCTCGGGTTCCCCGGCGAATCGACACCGCCGCCGTTGGCCGCCTACGACGACCAGGTGATCACGATCGGGTCGTTCAGCAAGGTCGCCTGGGGCGGCCTGCGTATCGGTTGGGTACGGGCACCGGCCCGGGTTGTCGCACGACTGGCGCGGCTGCGGGTCGTGCATGACCTCGGCGGCAACATCCCCGCGCAGCTCGCCGCCGTCGACCTGCTCTCCCGCCTGGACACGCTCCAGCGCCGCGGCGCCGCAGAGCGACAGGCCCGTCACGACCACCTCCGTACCGAGCTCGCCCGGCAGCTACCGGACTGGCACGTGCCCGCCGTGCCCGGCGGCCAGACCCTGTGGGTTCGGTTGCCGCACGGCGACGGGACGTCCTTCACCCAGACCGCCCTGCGCCACGGCGTCGCGGTGCTCCCGGGTACCGGACTCGACGCGGAAGGAGGCAGCACGGACCACCTGCGGCTCCACTTCCTCGCAACGCCGGACGACCTCACTGAAGCCGTCCAACGCCTGGCCGCTGCCTGGCGCGGCTACCGCCCACCGCCCGGCCGGATTCCCTCGATGCCGACCCTGGCGATCTGATCCAGCCCGACCTCCCCCGGCACTGGAAACCGTCGGTCAACCGCCTGTTCGTCAGCCGCGCTCGTAGCTCGTACCGGACTTGTCCCTGCGCAGCATGCCCTCGTCGACCAGGGCGCGGCGCAGGGTCACCCAGTCGTCGAACCACTCGCCGCAGATCGCGTTGACCTTGGCTTCGGGATAGGACACGCCGGGTTCGAACGAATCGCTCACCACCTCCAGCACCCGGCTTCGCACTGTCTTGTCGCCGGGAATGGAGGTCAGGCGGCCACGCCGGAAGTAGGCGCCCGCTCCGTCCCCGCCTGCTCGCCCAGCGAGCCTGGCTTCCGCTTGAACCGCCAGCTGGAAGGTGTCGTCGATCAGACCGTAGATGTGCGTTTCAGGGTCGAAAGAAGCGATTCTGACGTTCGCCAGCTTCTGCAGGGCCACGGCGGCGGCCGGTGGGCGCAGCCCGGCACGTTCGGCAACTTCGGCCACTGTGGTCGCACCGAGGGCGAGAGCCGCGTAGGCGGCGCGCCGGTCGTTCTGGGCGAGCGCGCCCACCAGATCGCGGCAGGAAGGCAGGGGCTGGTCTGCGGGGGGCAGGTTCATGGTGTCCGTTCTGGTTGTCGTTCGGGTATCGGCAGGGGGTGGTCGCCGCCGAGAGCGGTCTAGCCGACGGACCGGACGAAACCTCCGAAGGATCGTGCCGCTCTTCGATGACGGTGCCCACGCGGAACTCACGGATTCGCGCGGACTTCGAAGGCGGAGTGGGCCGGGTGCGGAAGCAGGTGCGAGAGCAGCAACTTGATCACCAGGAGCGGCACCACCCAGGCCATCACGGCGGACGGCGGCAGGACGGCGGTGCACACGGCGAGCACAGTCACGGCCGACGCGAAGGCGACCGGCTGGCGGAACGCGTCGGGGGCGAGGAGTACGAAAACGGCGGCGAGCACGGTCCCCGCATAGGCGGCGATCGCCGTCGCCCAAGGCATTCCGGGCAGGACGATGGCGAGTATCAGCGTGTGGATGTGCGCGGCGACGAACCCGAGCGCTGACCACCGCGGCGGTCCGGATGCGTGAAACCGGCGCGACCCCGATGGCGTCGCGTTGACCACCGCGCCTCCGAAAAGGTCGAAACCGACCACGACGAGGATGATCGCCGGGAGCGCAGGCAGGGCCTCGGCGACGGCCAATGCCCCGGCGAACACCGCGCCGAAAACCGCGGCGCCATAGCCGAGAAGTCGCTCGACCGGAGCCGCTCCGGGGGCGATCAGGGTCCGGTCCGCCCGGCCGATCCAGGAACGTAGTACTGCCATCGACGCTTCCTCCGGTGCCTACTTGGCATGTGGTGAATATTCAGTCACTATAGTAACCATGTATTCACCCGAAGATCGAACGGCGAAAGCCATCATCAGAGACACCGCCGTCGAATTGTTCGGCCGTCACGGTGCCGACGCCGTACCACTTCGGAACGTCGCCGTTCAGGCCGAGGTGTCCCAAGCGCTCATCATCAAGCATTACGGCTCGCGGGACGGATTGATCACGGCGGCCGACGAACACGTCCTCGGCGTCACAGAGCGGCTACTGCACGGCGTAGTGATCGAGTCCGGCGGAGACCTGGGCCTCGACGCGATCGGAGCACCGCTCTCTCGGCTGCTCGGCACCTCGAGCACAGGCCCGTACCTGGCAAAGCTGCTCACGGGAGAAGGCACCCGTTCTCGACACGCGTTCGAGCGACTCGCCGAGTTCGCTCGCGGCCTCATCGAGCAACTGGCCGAGGAGGGAATGGTCGCCTCGGGAGTCGACCGGGACGACCTCGCGGTGCTCCTTCTCGTCCACGATCTGTCCGTATTGATCCTGCGCACTCGTATCACCGAAGCATTCGGCGTCGACCCCCTCGACGGTGCCGGCGCGGAGCGTCTGGCGAGTATCACCAAAGAGCTTTACTCGGGCAAGGCGCTGACCGCTCGATGACGTGACAGTGGGGAGCCCTCGATCAACTCAGGGGCTGGCCTTCGTCGATGGTCGCCGGACCTGCCCCGTGCCTTAACGGAGCAGTCCGATTCGGTAGGCGAGGACGGCCGCGTGCACTCGGTTGCCGACATCGAGAATGTCGAACAGCGCGGATACGTACTGCTTCACGGTGCCTTCGGCGCGGTGCCACCATACGTGCGGATCTTGTACTCGGTGGCCTCCAAGGCGACAGCGAGTTCGTCCAGCCGCCGCTGGATACGGTCGCGTTGCTCGAGCATCATGCGACTACGCTCGGGGATGGTGCTTTCGCCTTGCTCGACCAACGCGACGTAGTGCTTGAGATCCTGCATCGACATGCCCGAGACACGCATCCGAGCCAGGAACACCAGACGTCGCAAGTCGGACACCGAATACAGCCGGTATCCGGAGGAGTTGCGCGTGGGCCGGACGAGCTCCTCCCGCTCGTAGTACCGCAGGGTGTGCGGGGACAGGCCGATGATCTTGGACGCTTTGGCGACGGTCACGGGCGTCGCCGACGTGTCCAGGCTGGAATCGTCCAGGAGTTCGTGCAGTCTGTCGATCATGGTGACCGAGTGGTCGCCCGAGGAAGCGAGCAGTCGTTCGAGGATCGTGTCGGTCGTCATGTGCACCATCGCAGGCGTCCTCAGAAAGCCCGGACCGACGGCGGCATACCGGGGAAGTCGGCGGATTCGCTGGTCTCCGCCCACGTGCGCACTCCTTCGAGCGCGGTCGTGTACGCGCGAGTGAGGTTGCGTACGGCCTCCGCTCCGAGAGGGAGCCGCAGGGGTGGATTCTCGGCGTCCAGCACTCGGCGGATCGCATCGGCACCGCGCACCGGGTCGCCCTCTTGGCTGCCGTCCGCGTCGGCCATGTTGGTGCGGATGCCGTCGGTGACCTGGTCGTAGGCACGGTTACGCGGTGCGGTCCTGAGCACTCCGCCCGCGTTGAACTCGGTGCGGAAGCGGCTGGGCTCCACGATCAGCACCTGGATCCCGAACGGCTTGACTTCTCCCGCCAGCGCCTCCGACCATCCCTCCAACGCGAACTTCCCCGCCGAATAACTGCCGACCGCCGGGAACGACATCCGCCCGCCCTGGCTGCTCATCTGCACGATCGCGCCCGACCCGGCCCGCCGCATGGGTGGCAACACGGCGCGGACATACGCCGCAGGACCGAACAGATGCTGGTCGAGCATGTCGCGCAACCGCGCGTCCGTGATCTCCTCCGCGGTACCGACCTGACCGGCACCGGCATTGTTCACGAGGACATCCACTCGCCCGAACGCCTCGACAGCCCGCTCCACGACCACGGCGGCGCCCTCCGTGTCCCGGACATCGTGCTCGAGCGCCAGAAGCCGGTCACCGTGCTTGGCCTGTAGCGCGTCGAACCGTTCCGTACGCCGGGCGGTCCCGACCACGAACTCGCCCGCCTCCAAGGCCGCGTCGGCCAAAGCCAGCCCCAAGCCCGACGACGCTCCGGTGATGATCCATGTCTTCGTACCGCTGATCGTCTTCATGGCGCCGACGTTAAACGTTCGAGCGCGCTCGAAGGCAAGCTCGGCTCAGGAGTTGCCGTACCCAAGGTCAATCCCATGATCGGTGTGTCCGACACGTCCTTGTGTGAGGAGCGCACGGTGTCGATGGGACATACGGCGCGCACCGCCCGCACCCGGTGACGCACCCGCACCCGCTGCTGCTGTACGGACATCGGTGAGGTGTGCTCATCGCGAAGCGACGCGATCAGTTCCCCGGTGGTCGTGTCATCGATCGCGACGTACCCACTGCTGGGCAACTCGCCGTGGGCAGCGCGCGCCGCGAATGCCGTGGTGGCCTTCACGGTGGACACGGCGTGGTCCGGCCGCCACGCACATCGGAGCTGCCGCAATGGTGAGAGGGAAGGGCGAACTTGGCGTGTTGACGTCGGAGGCAGGCGCGAAATCGTTGAAGGGACCTAGCATGGCTTCGACAGTCCACAAGGGACATCACGATCCCAGTGCCCGCTATGCCGCCGCCGTGTTCTGTCTCTCGTGGGTACATGAAGACCCCCTTTCTCGTGTCTAGCGCAAGGAAAGTCAAGTTTCACCTGAGGCAGTAAAACCGTAACCAGCATTTCCGCAGGTCAGGGCTACAGGAGGGGGAAACGTTGTGGCGGGTGCGTGCCTCTCCAGGCACGCACCCCGTCGAAACTCGTCGTCATCGGCGACAAGTACCTCGACGGCTACGCCACCGCGGAACTGCTCGGCATCACCATGCCCGAACCCGACGAGACCGAGGGGGTGAACTGAATGCTCCACGCAAGCGACTGACCGCCACCGCAGCCAAGCGACGACGCGGCGCCGCCCGCAAGAAGGCCACCATCGCCCCCAAGGCCAAGGGGCGCGGCAAGGCGTCCAGCGGTGTCAGCTGGGGAGCCCCATCCGCTTGAAGTCGGTCACGCTGTGACCGTCCTCATGATCACCACACACCGTCGGATCACACACTGTCAGCTGCCGTATCAGTAGACTCGCCTTATGGGGAAAAAGTGGTCAACAAAGGACCAATACGTAATAGCACGCATAGTGACGATCGTTCTCGTGCCCTTGATGCCAATACTCGGATTAGACTTCTTTTTCGACCTGAGCCGGAGCGAGAGTTCGATCTGGAGTATTTTAGGTAGTTTTTCTGCGAAGTGCATGGTCATCTTCGCGTTCGTGTATAGCGGTGTCAGGTGGCGCAAGCTGCGAAAATTGCTCCCACCTCAGGAGCGTAGGATTTTCCGTTCCGGCTCGACTGGCCATCGATCCTGAATTGCAAGAAAGGACTCAAGCTCCTGCACGTCATCCGATACCACCGATAAGACCCCGATCGAACAGGTGGGCATAATCGTTTCCCCTATCACGGGGGGTGTACGAGTGTGCGGGCGGTGCGCGGTCTGGAACGGCACCCCGGACGACGGCGGCAGATCCCTCCACGCACACCCGCTGCTCGGCACTTACACGATCGCCGTGAACACCGCGCGAGCGTCCACCGGAGCAGTGCCACCGCCTGCGGACGCGGCTCGAACACCGGGATCAACGGCTCCGACAGAACCCACAACTCATCCGGACAACCGCAACGACAACTGATCAACCACAGTCAACATCATCGCTCATCAGCGACAAATCACCGCGTAAGACACACTCTAATACTGCAATGACACTTCGTGATGGCCGCGCCGGCGGTAGTGGCTGGTTCGGGCGCGGGCTTGGCTGGTTCGTCGCCATCGTGACCAGTGCATAGCGTGCTGGATTGTGTGCTGGACCCGCGTGGTGACACGGTTGAATAGCTTGCGGATTTCGTTGGACGTGAGCGGTATCAGGCCGGGTGTAGATCCCCTTTTTTTGCGGTCTCTCGAGTGATGACGAGGAATGCTGCCGCTGCCATGGAGAGAGTTATATGCCGATACCATGCTTCGTATCGGCGGACCTGGTAGTGGTCGAGCCCGGTTTCGTTCTTTGCGGTTTGGAAACTTTCTTCGATCGCCCAGCGGCTGCCAGCGACGCGTACCAGTTCTCGGAGATCGGTTTCGGCGGGGCCAAAGCAAATGTAGTAGGAAATCTCGGTGGGGTCGCTGACCGAGCGGCGGGCCAGCAGCCAGTGGCCGACTTCTCGCCGGCGCAGCGGGCGGATGTCAACTACGGCCCAATCGTAGATCCGCTGCCCGTGGGCGCCATCGCCGCAGGACAGGCGCTGCCAGGCAGTCGGGGCGGCGTCCGCGATAACCGAGTGGGCGCGCCGCTGCCGCAGATCCATGGAAATCACCATCTGGGACTTGGGCACCGCCAGTACATGTGCGATGTCGTGTTCTTCCAGCCAGAGCCGCAGCCGTCCAACCTGCCCGTACGCTTCGTCGGCGGTGAACCACGCGAACGGGATACTCGCGGCGAGCGCGCGTTCCAACATTAATTGCGCCAGTTCGGGTTTCGTCGCGAATCCGACGCCGTCAGGAATGCCCGCAGCGCTGCACCGATCCCGATCGGCGATCCACTCTTTCGGTAGATACAACTCCCGATCGATCAAAGCCCGCCCCCGAGCCGATACATACGCCAAGAACACGCCGATCTGCGAATTCTCGATGCGCCCGGCCGTGCCCGAATACTGGCGCGCTACGCCCGCGGACTTCGTGCCCTTCTTCACGAACCCGGTCTCGTCCGCGATCAACACGCCACGTTCGGCGTCCGCCAGCACCTCGACCACCGTGGCCCGCACATCATCACGCACGCCTTCGGCGTCCCAGGCGTAGAAGTTCAGCAGCCGCTGCATGCCCTGCGGGCCGGCCTCGCCGGCCATCTCCGCCAGGGTCCAGCCGTTCTTGCGCTCGACTTCAGCCAGCAGTCCCCGCAGGTAAGACACCATCTGACGCCGCGGCTCCACCCGCGAGAACCGCGACGCGAACCGCCCCGCGAACGCAGTGAAATGCGCCGACCAACCCGTCGCCATCTCCAACACAGGAGATCAACTACACGATCGCCGGGCCAAAGCCTAACCGACACACTCAACCACTCTATAACGAAATGTCATTGCAGTACTAAGTCGAAATGCAGCCAAGGGGCCTTCATGTACCCCAGGTGCATCGGCACAGCCGACGAAACCGGAATGCGGTAGGTATCCGAGACGATCTTGCCCCTGGCCGTCCTCGCCACTGACACCCGTGTGCGACGCTGTGCGAAGTGCTCGAATCGGGCGCTGAGGTCCGCTCCGCAGTCCCTTGTGGACGGTTCTGGGCGCGCCGGATCCCTGTGGCGAGCACGCCATTCAAGGCTTCGACGTCCGGACACGTTGCCCTACCCCTCAATAGCCCGAATCGCCACTCACGATCTACGGCACCTTTGCCACATCCCTGAGCAAACCGGGTCGGGCTCTGCCCCGCCAGGGGAATCTGTTTCGCCGTTCACCCTTTTCCCAAGGCAAGGCGGTTCTGGATGGCCCCCGGTGGGAGGGCGATTACGCGGGCAGGTCGTTGACCCATTCGGCGGTGATCTTCGCGCCGGGTGAGTCGACTACCTTGTACAGCGCGCCGTCCATGTCGACGAACGAGGACGTCCCATTGACCCTGCCGGTCGCCGGGTCGACCGCGAAGCGCAGGCCGTCGGGAAGCAGCAGACCTTGGTCACCGAGGTTCTGGACGCCTGGATACGTGGCGAGCGCACGGAACGCCGCGGCCCGGACCGCGGGCGGTGCCGGCAGCGTCGAGGCCAGCGAGATCAACGACAGGAATGCCGCGTATTCCCTGTCGGCCGCGGTGAACGGGCCCGCACTCGTGCGCGCGGTCGAGTGTGTGAGTGCCTCGGCGATCCATGCCGTCAAGGCGTCGGGGTTCGTGGGCAGGCCACGCAGTTGCTCGAGGGTCAGATCGACGCCGACCAGCGAGAACGGCGAGACCGGTTTCTCCTGGTTTGGCTTCACTACTGCGATGACCCGGTTGCCGGACTTCGCGCCCCGGAACCACCTGCTGCCGTCGGTCTTGACCCAAGTTTCGTAGGTGACTTCCGGGAGCGTCACGTGGACGTGCCAGTACGTGCCCGTCCCCTCGGGTGTGCGCTCGGCCACGGCGGCAGCCGCGAGCAGGATCTCCTGGCCGGCGACCGTCCTGGCTGCCGCCGGGTCCGGTGACTCCGCCAACGGGGGGCCGCCGGCCTGTGGGCCGGGCACGAGGACGAGCACCGCGGCGACGGCCGCTGCCACGGCGGTCCCTGATCCGGCGACCAGCCACCCGATCCGCTTGCGGGGCGTGGAGGCGCCACGCAAATGGTTCTGCAGCCGGTGCCGACTGCGGTCGATCACCTCCTGGGGCGGCTCGTCACAGACCAACGCGGTGCGCAGTACGTCCAGGTCATTCATCGTGAACCTCCGGGGAAAGAGTGGTGTTGAGCTTCTTGCGGGCCCGGCTGAGCCGGGAGCCGACGGTGCCCGAGGAGATGCTGAGCGCCGAGGCGACTTCCTCATAGCCGAGCTGCCCGATCGCTACGAGCAGCAGCACGTCACGTTCTCCCGGCGACAGCCGAGACAACGCCAGCGCGAGTTCCGGAGCCAGTCGCCGCGCGGCCACGGAAGCGACTACTCGACTCTCGTGTCCCTCGGCGTCCGGAGCGGGAGCGATCCGGCCCAGTGCCCGATAGCGGCGCGCCTCCTGGCGGCGGTGCCTGGCCACCAGGTTCGTGGCGATGCCGAACAACCAGACCCGCAGGTCACCACGTTCGGGGTCGAAAGTGCTCCGCCGGTCGAACGCGACCAGAAACGTCTCGGATGCGACGTCCTCCGCGGCCTGAGCACCCAGACGAGCCGCCACATACCGGAAGATGAGCGCGAAATAGCGGTCGTGCACCTCGGTGAACGACTCCGGATCCCGGGGTAAGCGAGTGCTCAGGCCGGCCCCGCTCACACCTGCCTCAGCTGTCCTATGCCCCGCCTCTGTCATGGGGTCCTTCCGGTTGGGGCCTGCTTACACCACTACTTCACCGAAGACGGTCTTCTTCTTCCCACGTGTGTACGTGAGTTCGTCGCTTGCCGCGAGCACGGGCACTTACCTGCCTCAACGAGGTACGGTGCCCCGTTTCTCAGCTGATGGCCTCGCCGCCGGATGCCAGGAGACGGAACGCCATGACGGTGCTCTGTGGCGTGTCGAATGACAGATAGGCGCTCGTGCGCCTCGGCCGACTATCTGCCGTCAGAGAGGACAGCGGTATCAGCCTGGGTAGCCGCGAGGACGGTCATCTGCTCCGCCACACCGGGCCGGCCGCCGCCGAACGCGATTTCGTCGACGGACACGCTGCTTTCGCTCTGCACACCTACCGCCCTGTCGCCGTCCGGCGCAACGTGGCGGATGAAACGCGACGAACAACAGTGGCCGGCCCGGGGAGGCCGCTGCCGAGTTATCGAGGAGTGAATCAACGTGGCGTACTGGAGCTGGAGGCGGGAGCGAACTCACCGAGGAGCGTCAGCCCATCCTCGACTGTCCACAAGGGCTCCCGCCGGGAGGTCGTGAGTGTAAGTAGCGTTCTAATGCTCTTCATCCCGACTTCGCACGTAACCGTGCATACGGCCGTCAACCGGAACCTTAATTGGGGGGATTCGTCCCTTGTGGACGCGCGCGGGCGCGATCGGCCTCGTCGGCTGGTCCTGAAGCCACGCCACCTTCGACTTACCGCTCAATAGTCGTCAATGTGGTCGATGACATCACCCGGACGCCAGGTCTTGTGTTCGTGCCACGCCCGCTGGTTCGGCGATCCAGACCTCGGCAACGGTGAGGACGAGCGGAAACCTGGCCAGGAAGTGTCGCGCGCAGTTCGCTTTGTCGATCACACGATGAGCGTGGCCGTATGTCCTGCTCGACACTGACACCATGACCGAGGGCGGCAGACCATTGCCGGATGTGCAGACCGCATCAACGGACGACGACCGATCGATCGAGTTCCACGAAGAGGTGAAAAAGCATTCAGGGACCTTTGGGGGGTCCCGGTCGTGGTTTCGGGTGAGGTGTACGGACCCGGATGGCGTTGAGGCCGGCTGTCCCGTCCGCCACGGTTCTGGCGAGGTCTGACAACCGCAGGTTGTGCGAGCGGGCATGGTCACGCAGCGTGGTAAAGGCGTCCTGCATGTTCAATCCCGCATGTGCCGAGAGCACCCCTTTGGCCTGTTCGATGATGACGCGGCTGTTCAGCGCGGTCTGCAGTTGTTCGGAGAGGATCGCGCCGTCGTGGATCGCTCGCTGCTGCAGCAGGCCGATGGTGGCGACGTCGGCAAGGGCTTGGCCGAGCAGCACACTGGTGTCGTCAACCCCGTCGCGGTGGGTGTCGAGCATGTTCAGCGACCCGATCACGGTATGGCGTAACCGCATGGGCACCGCGTAGGCCGCCCGGAAGCCGGCCGCGCGGGCAGCGGGCACGAACCGTGGCCACCTGGCGCCCTCGTCGGCCAGATTCGCACTCGAGACCGGCAGGCCGGTGCGCACGCAGTCCAGGCACGGACCGTCATCGGACTGCACGGCGAACAGTTCGAGCAGCCGGGCCTGCTCGGAGGAGGCGGCCGCCATGGCCAGCTTGCCCTTCTGGTCGGAGAGCACGACACCCGCCGCGGCGATGTCCAGCAGTTCCACGCACCGCTCGACAAGACTGTTCAGGAACTCCAACATGTCGAATTCATCGACGAGCGTGTCCGCCAGTTCCACGAACACCCGCGCCAGCCGTCGTTCGTGCCGGTCGTTCATCGCCGCTCACTTCTTTCACCGTTGCCGCGTCGCTTGTGGATCATTCTTCTTCCAGGAACAGTTCGCGATCCACGATCCGCTGGGCCACCACCGCGACCGGCATGTCGTTGGCGTACGCGTAGCCGCGGATGCGCAGGAGCGCGGCCTCCATCGTGATGCCGAGGTCGTACTTCACCATCCCGGACGCCTGGTGGACCTCGGCGCGAATGTCGGTGATCCAGCCCAGATCGTTGTGGGCGTGCCCGGCGGTCTCGGACAGGACCGCTTCGAAGGTCATTTCGGCCAAAACCAGCGCAGCGGCGATTTGCCGTGAATTCAGTTGCCCGGCAGTGATGCGGTAGCAATCCAACGATCCCAGCCGGATGGTGCCCAGCGACAGGGGGAACGCGAACACTGCCGCTGCCCCGGCGGCCTGGGCACCGGAAGTGAAAGCGGGCCACCGTGATGCCGTCACCAGCAGGTCAGGCGCCAGGATCGCGGTGCCGAAGACGACTGCCTCCAGACCAGGGCCTTCTCCCACGGTGAACTGCAATTCCTCCAGACGGGTGGAGATCGCGTCGGTGGCCCGAACCAGGCGCTGCTGCGGGGCCGGGGTGCCTGCCTGTGCGATCAGGGTCACCCAGACCCCGGAGACGGCCAGTTCCGCCACGGCCAGTGCGCAGATCCGGGCGACGGCCGAGGAGTCGCCGTCGTCGTTCGCCGCCAGCAACGACCGCAGCCGTCGCCGTTGATCCTCGGTCAACAGCCGCTCCTTTCGTGATCACTTCCGGAAGCGTCTTGACCGCCTGATGACCCGAGCTTGTAGACATTACCCCCCACCGTGCACGACCGGCTCGGACAATGCCGGCGAGCTGAGACGGTGGTGCAGGGCCGGGCACCGCGACTGATCGTCCTGAGGCGGCGTCTCGGCGGAGTGACCGGCCGGGTGGTGAGACTTCGCACCCCTGAGCTGAAGACGGCGACGAGTCCGGTCGCGAGGGCGAGGACGACGGCCAGTGGGTGCAGCCGGACGGCCCGGCCGAGCAGCAGGGGTTGCAGGACGTGGCTTTCGTGACCAGCGTGACGAGGACAGCGGCCGCGCCCTGAACGGTGCCGTCAAGGGGACGCCGATGGTGAGCAGCCCCAGACCGATACCCGAGGCGTCGGCGAAGGCGACGGCCGCGGATGTAGTGCGCGAGAGTGGTGAATCCGCTGCGCCCGGCGACGTCGCCGCGGATCCGGGCCGGAGCGGCGCGCAGCACGAATGTCCAGATCTTGGTGCCCTGGGCGAGGAAGAAGAGCAGGCAGAAACGACGGACGGCAATTCGGCGAGCAGGTCTCCCACGGTCACCGCCGCGTGAGCGCGCCCGATGCGATCACCCTCGCGGTGATCTGGTCGATCAGTTCGGGCATGCCCACGGTGGTGGTGACGACCACGAACGTGACCACCGCGCCCGCGCGGGACCATCCTGCGGGCCGGCCAGGAACGGCAGGCGCGAACAGTCCGGCGACGACCAGCCGGCGCCGGCTGACGGCCGTCATGAACGTCCACCTGTCAGAAGTCACGACCTGCCCGGCAAAGCGTGGTAGGCCAAGCGTGCCTCGGACGTGGCCGGGCCGCCAGACCATCGCGGCAGGTCGCTGTCGTCCGGTGCGGAACGGCTGTCAGCTCGGCGCGTGCTCACCGGCCACACCTCCGAGAAACCAGGTGACCTCAGTGATCAGCGCCTACGGGGCAGTCGATCACCAAAGCGGCGCGACGTTCGGATTCGCGAGCGGGGGAATTGCTGTTCTGCCACAGTTTCCTCGGCTCAACCCGTTACGGTCGTGGAATACGACGGGAAATCCGGAATACCCGAGAAGTGGATCCTGATTTCTGTGGAGCGTGGGTGTACAATCGAAGATGATCGAGAATATTCCGCGTGTCGGTGTTCGAGCTGATATCGCCTTCGCTTGATCACCACGCCGGCCTTCATGGCCGGAGACCGGAGCATCATATGCCGCTGAATTCACCCGTCGAATCCCGTGTCCCGACGGTTGTCGAACGGCTCAGGCTCAAGCCCGCCAACTCGGAGAGCGGTTTTGTCGACGGCGCCTGGTGGCCGCGGTCGCGTGATCTGGTGGCGGAAGTACCCGAACTCGCCACGGTGCTCGCCGCCTGGATCGGCCCGGTTTGGCGCGTGGCGTTCTCCCCGGCGGGCTGGACGGTCACGGTCAGTGAGCTGATCTACCAAGGCCGCTTGATTCGGCTGGAGGGAATCAGCTCGCAGAACATCCATCTCGTGCACGCGACCGGTGGGACCATGCGCCGGGTCACGCTCCTGGTCGTGCCACCGCACGCGGACCCCGCCGCCGCCGAGCGGGCGTTGACGGCGGCCTCCGGGCAGAACAATGTGACCAGCCCGGAGCTGCTCCTCGGCGAGTCGGGCGCGCTGGTCGGCCAGGCGGTGTCGGCGTCCCGCGACAGCGACGTGTCCCGCTGGGAATCCGAGGGCGGACTCGGTGGCAAGGCTTCCGCGCGGGAGTGACGTGGTGAGGTGATCGGCGGCCGGGTTGGCCGAGTTCGGGCAGGGCCGGGTGTTCCGTAGTGCGCGGTTGTTCCGCGGTGCGGTCATGGAGGCCCCGGCCGGAGGTGCCGCTTGCCGCGCGCCGGTGGACAGGGCAGGACACCGACCTGCGCCTCGTCGCCACCACGCACGCCGTCTGGCGGCCGCTGCAGGTCACCCGTCTGCACGAACAACCGATCATCCGCACCTCGCTCCCGGCGCCATCATCGTGCGCTCGAGAACGATGGACGAAGCCACCACGATCGGGTCAACTTGAACCGATCGCCGTGGTGCGGAGGAGCGTCGCGCGGCCGGGTCAGGGGCTTGTCGTACAAGGGAAGGGGCAGTCCCGCGGCGATCGCGAACACGGGTGCGTCCACGCTCGCTGCTTGCATCCGGCTTCGATGGCTGCAATGGTCCTTGCCGACAGCTACCGGCGTGGTTTCCGCGCCGGCCGGTGCCACCGCTCCAACCGTGGCGGATCTCCCGTTCGCCCGTCTCGTCAGGAGCCCAGCGTGGTTGGCATCGCCTCGGTGAACTCATCGGTTTCCGGGGAACCACAGCGTGTCCGGGTCGTTCATCTGGTGCGATCGCTGGGGTTCTATCTCGCCTTGGGGTGTGAAGTCCACCGGTCGGGGGTCGGTTGGGTGCGGCTGCGCAACGCCGGTGTCGTGTTCGTTCTCGAACACGGTGGTACCGGCAGCCGTCCGGAAATCATCGTCCCGGAACTGAGTACCGGTGACCTCCTGCGGTTGTGCTGCAGGTTGTGGTCGGCTGGGATCGACACGAGCCCCATCAGCTATCCGGACGGCGTGCCCGGTGGCCGCATCACCACCCGTGATCCCGACCTGTATCCGGTAGCCATAAGCCAAACCGATAGTTGTGAACGGGCAGAGGTTCTGGCCGTTCGGTGAGCCCCCAAAGTCCCACGGTGAGCCTTGCCCCGCGGACACGTCGGCCGGTGTGAGACGGAGACCCCAGCGGGGGTTACCCATTGGGGTCTCTGTCTCACACCGGCCGTCGGGGTCAGCCAGTGCAGTCGGGGACCGCCGGGACGCTCCCGGCGCAGTTGCCGGGCGTGTTGGCGGTGATCGGCGCGTTGTCGGTGGTCATGGTGCCGCCGGTCCGGTAGGCCCCGCCCGCCGTCAGCAGCGAATGATTCACTGTCACGGCGGTCTGGGTGATGGTCGTCGCGGTCGAGTTGACCGCCGCGATCCCGCCGCCTTGTGCACCGCTGTTACCGCTGATGAGCATCGGGGTGCCGGAAACACCGGTGGTGGTCAGTGTGCCGCGGAAACCGTTGTAGATGCCGCCGCCTTGGAACAGCGCGGTGTTTCCGAGAACAGCACTTCTGGTGAACGTCGCGGCGGGTGCCGTTCCGGACGGGGTGTCGGCGTTGGCGAGGCCTCCGCCGGCGAGCGTGGCGCTATTACCACTCAGGCTGCTCGTGGTGAGCGTCACGGCGCCGCTGTTGAGGATGGCGCCCCCGTCGCCGACCGCGCTGCCGTTGGTGAAGGCGACGGAGGTGGTCAGGGTGAGATTGCCGGTGGGGCCGACTTGGGCGATCCGGAAGGGCGCCACCGCGGTGCGCGTGATGGTCGCCGGTCCGAGCAGTTCGATCGGCGTGGTGATGACCGGGAGCCCGTTGGCAGGCCCGCCGTGCGGGGAGGTCAGCGCGTACGTGCAGCCGCCCGCCAGCGTCAGAGTGTCTCTGTCGATCGTGGAGTTGGCGAGGTCGATGGCGGCGACAAGGGCGTTCTCGCCGCACGCGACGGGAATGGTGGTCGCCTGTGCCATCGGGGCCGGCACGATCATGCCCCCGGTGAGGGCTGTCGCGCTGACGACAGCCCGCAGCATACTGCGATTTCTTCGCATTTTCTTCTTCTTTCCTGGAAGCAAATCCGGGGGTACGGCCACAAAGGACCGGAAACTATCCGATGCATCCGGAGACGGGGGAGGGGCTTCCGGTGCAGTTGGTGGCGGTGTTGGCGGTCACGGTGGAGGTGTTCAGCGTCGCCGACCCCGCCACGTAGTAGATCCCGCCGGGATTCACCGTCGCCGCGTTGGTGTTGACCACGCTGCTGGTGAGCGTGAGTGTCCCGTTCAGACTGGCGATTCCGGCGCCTTGGCCCGCGGTGTTGCCGTTGACCGTACTACTGGTGAACGTCGCCGCGGCCGGAGTTCCGGTGCTGTACAAGGCGCCGCCTCGGCCGTTGGCGGTGTTACCGGACAACGCGCTGCCGGTGAGGGTGACCGCGCCGAAGCTGAGGATGCCGCCTCCGTCGTCGGTGCCCACGGCGGCCGCGTGACCATTGCTGATGGTGACCGCTTTGAGGGTGATGCCGCCGGTGGGAGCCACCTGGCCGATGCGGAAGGAGGCTGCTGCCGATGCGCGGGTGATGGTGTTGGCGTTGCCCTCGATGACGATGGGCGAGGTGATGATCGGAAGGCCGGCCGGGCCGTGCACACCGTCGTCGCCGTGCGCGGTGGCGAGGGTGTAGGTGCAGCCTGGGGTCAAGGTCACGGTGCCTCCTCCCGCCGCGTTGGCCGCGTCGACCGCGGAGACCAGCGCCGCCTCGTCACAGGGAACGGATTCGGCACGTGCCAGCGCCGAGGCGGGCAGGAGAACAGCCGATCCGGTCACCAGGGCGATGGTGCAGGCAAGGGTGGGCAGCGTGCGATTGTGTCGCATTTCGACTTTCCTGAATCCGAGACCGATGGTGGAGGAGCAAGAAGCTCGAACGTCCCGCTGGAAAGCGGTCACCGGCGGTCGATGAACAACCACTTCCGACCCTACGCCCCTCGGCCGGAAATAAACAGGGAGGCAATCTTGATGCCTCTCGACGACTTTCGATCATGTGGAATCACGAAATGTTTCGCAGCGAATATCGAGGGTAAGAAACCGGTGGTGCACCGCGGAAAGCGCGTGTTCTCGCAGGGAATTCTTCGAAATCGACCGAGAGTATGGACAGTATGAAAGCGGAGGAAGGTCAGGAGCCGTGACTCCCGCAATCGGCGCGGACGTCGCCGGGGATCCGGCCACCGAAACTTCGAGGACCACCGCGCCTCCAGCGCCAGGCGTCAGGAGAAGTACTGAAGGTGCCGGGTCAGGACGCTGCCGGTGGGATGGTGCGGGTGAGGGCGCGGTGCCCGCCGTGGCTCTCGGCTCTGGCACATATCTCGATCAGGCCGCTGTGCCGGTGCGCCTGGGGTGCATTAAGGGGGCCTTCATGTACCCCACGAGAGAACCACGGCGGCGGCATAGCGGGCACAGGGGTCGTGATATCCCTGAAGCCTCGCCAGGCCCTTTCCTGAGTGAGTGCCGGTGTCACGGTGTTTCGAGGATGTCGCCTCCGGCGCAAGATGCCGGCCCGGAAGCGTGACCGGCTCGGACCCCGTTTGCAGTGGCCGAAGCCGTCTGCCCGAACAGCACCCGACCTCGAACGGCCGCGCTGAGTCCGAGCGCGGCCGTCCTTGTCGGCTCTGTTCGTTCAAGACCAAGTGACGAGGTCAGCTGGTGTAGTGGATGGCTTGCGTGGTGGGCAGGAGACAGGTGTAGCTCAGTGGGAGCAGGCTCACGAATGTTCCGCCCGTCCCGGTGCAGATGCGATTGGCTTCCTGGGCGCGGCGGTCGGCCGGGTTGAGGGGGTTGAACACGCAGACGTAGCCCACCGGATTCACGGTGAGGGTCAGTACACCGCCGGTGACGTTGCACAGTTCGGTCGCGGTTCCCGTGCTCGAGCCTGGTCCCGTTGTCGGCGGGGTGCTCGTGTTCTCGCAGCTGGCGTGGATGTCGGGGTCCGGCGCGGGGCCTTGGCAGGTGTCGATGCCGCCGCCACCGTCGAGACTGTCCTGGCTGCCGTCATTGGACGCGCCGATGAGGGTGTCATTGCCGACGCTGCCGGAGATCGTGTCGATGCCCAGGCCGCCGGCGAGGGTGTCGCTGCCGGTGCCTCCGGTGATGGTGTCGTTGCCATCGCCGCCGTCGATCGTGTCGTCGAAGTCCGAGCCGGTGATGGTGTCGTTTCCACCGTTGCCGTAGATCGTCTTGGCGGGGTTCGTGCCACCGCAGTCGATCGTGTCGTTGCCGGGACTTCCGGTCACGACCGTACCGGTCTGGGTCACGCCGGGGCTGACGACGCAGTTGACGGCGGCGTGGGCGGTCAGCGGGGTAGCCGCCCACAAGGCCGGGACCGCAAGGGTTCCGGCCAGCATGGCGACGATTCCCCGGCGGACCGGATGCTGATGAAATCTCATGTTCTTCATTTCATGAAACACGATTGAGCGATGACTCGCACGGGCGCGGTGCGCCGGCGGAATGGGACGTGTGCGAACAGTGCGCCGCTGCGCGGCCGAACCGTCGACGCTCGCCTCGATAGCATAAGGACCTCGGTCCGTGATCTTGAACCGCGATTTTCGCGGATATGTCACGTCACCGAGGTCCAGGGGTGCAACAGGCAAGCTACTCCGGCGGTCGCAGAAACCGATACGGCTGTACCTCGAATGGTCGTACGCCGTCCGGAGGCGACACGAGACCGTGTCGTCCACGCTCGGCCGAGTTCGGCATGACGGCCGCCGCCGCTTGGCAGAGTTCGACGCGGCATCATTTCGCGCATTCTTGCGAACAAGGACGGTGACGCCGAGTGCGGACGATTCGCCAGTCTCAGGTAAGCACGTTTCCCAGATGCATGACGATCGTGGTGGTGCCCGCCGCCGTGGCGAGTGCGAGTGCCGGTCGGTGCCAGGGGCGGGCGCGGAGCCATCGGCTGGGGAGCAGGGTGACGGGCAGTGCGAGGCAGAGGATGGCGAGGGTGGACAGGGCCATGGCCGAGGTGAGGTACGGGATGAGGTTGTGCTGTGGGTCGCGGGTCAGGAGGCATCCGGTGGCGGTGAGGAGAGCGGCCAGCGGGGCCGCGGCGAGTGAGTTTCCGAGTCCGGTGCGCCCGTGGAGTGCGGTGAGGGCGAGCACGCATGCCGTTGCCGCGCTGACGGCGACCCACCAGTCGAGCCGGTCCAGGGACAGCGGGTCGGTGTGCTGGACGTCGACGGGCAGCAGCCGGCGTCCGGCCAGTGCCGCGGCCGTGGCGGCGACACCGACCGCGAGCAGTGAGAGCCGTCGGCGGTTCCAGCACCAGGCGAGTCCGGCGACGACGATCAAGCCGAGTGCGACGGGTTCTTGCCACGTTGCGGTCATGCCCGCGATGGCTATCCCGTGGAACCAGTTTCCGGTGACGGTGATCAGGGTGCCGGAGGTCATCCCGATCCACCAGGCGCCGGTGAACAACGCGGTATTGAGCACGGCGGCGAGGAGCCAGATTCGGCGTGGCGTGGGGATGGTGCCGGCGTGGCCGGCCCAGAGTGCGGCGAGGGCGAGGCTCAGGCAGGCGGCTCCGGCCATGGCGAGTGAGACCGCGACGAGTTGCGGCCAGTCGCCGAAGGGACTCAGGTCGGTGGTGCCGGTGCGGGAGAAGTCGGTCAGGAAACCCAAGGCCACACCCAGCGGCAGGCTGAGGGTGACACCGGCCAGGGTGAGCGCGGAGCGCTGGGGGGTTCGCCAGAGCGCGGTGCCCCAGCCCGCCGCGGTCAGCACACCGGCCAGCAGGCACGACAGGGGTACCGCGTAGGACTGGGAATTTTCTCCTGTGCCAAGGAAAGTGGGGAGTGCCACCAGGGTGGCTGTCTGGGCGGCCATCGCGGCGAGCGCACCGTAGACGACACCGTCGAGGACCCGGGTCTGCCCGGGAAGATCGCCCGCGTCGAGCACGGCGATACGCCGCGCCGGCGGGGGATGGATGGCCCTGGCCCGGTGCCACCAGGACATTCGCCTGGTGGTGGTGCGGCTGAGCAACGCGCGCAGCGGTCCCGACGGAAACCCTTGGACAGCGCGGAGGTCGGCTTCGTGCTCGCGTGAACGCAGGACGCTGGTGGAGACCAGCGCGGTCAGCGTGAGTACCAGTGCCGCACGAGCGGCGTATTCGGCCCAGAACGGTGCCCACAGCGTGTGCGGAGACGCCGTGTCACCGCTCAGCAATACCCGGATCTCGGTGGTGATCATGGGCAGCAGGAGAACGGGCGGTAACGCCCACCAAACACCTCGGGTGAGCCACACCAGGCCGACATCACCTGCCGCCACGTGGGCGCTTTCGTGCCGCACAATGGCCTCGGCCTGCTCAGCGGGCGCGGTCACGATTCCGGGTGGGAGCACCATCCGGGTCCGGCGCAGGAACCGGATGGTGAACGCCTCCCGCAACGCCAGCGAACCGAAGACGACCTGCGGGGGTGCCGCGCGGCGGTGCATCGAGCGCACCGCTCGCTCCGCGCGTTCCTGCCACTCCCGCGGCGCGGGCCGGACGGGACCCGCGCGGCGAAAGAGCCGCCACGGCAACAACTGTGTCAGCGCGAGACCGAGCAGAAGTACCAGGACCGCACCGCTGAGCGAGACCAGTCCCTTGCGTCGTTCGGCGGGTGCCAGGCACTGCAGGAACTGCTGTGACTTCTCCACGCTTTGGGCTGGTGTGTCTCCGGCGGTGACTGGAGGTGTCGCCGCCCGGCAAGCCAGGAAGGCGTCCCTCCATGCCAATCCCAGGAACTGGCCGTGGAGAAGGCTTCCGACGAGTACTCCGGCGAGCAGCAGCACCACGATGAGCAGTGCGTACCGCCCGCGCCCCGCGGACGGTACGCGTGCGGTCTCCGCGCTGACGCCGGGCGGTCGCTGCTCAGTCGTCGTCACTGGGAGGTTTTCCGGGCAGCAGCGCGTCGCTGACCTTTCCCGCGATTTCGCGTGCCACCTCGGGGCTGGCTCCTGTACCGGTCAGGTGGATCGTGATGACCATGGTGAGGTCGGCGTCGGCATTCGTCACGGGGCGAGCGACGTCGTCATCGGCGGCTCGGCGTGCTTTGCGCGCGGACCACGCCTCGATGAGCCGGTCGCGTACCGCGTCCAGCGTCTTGTCTGCGGCCTTCTCCACGAGCATGTTCCCCAGATAGGCCGCCGCCGCGAGAACGTACGGCGTCATCAGCACCAGATCCACCCCGATACCCACCGGCGCACGCAGCGTCTCCGGATTCAGCAGACGGTCCGGGTCACGCCGGTACTCGTCCACCACGGCGTCGAACAGGTCAAGCTCCGGCGGATAGTGCGTGCCGACGATCTCGCGGGCGAGATCCAACACGTCCGGATCACCGAACGGAACCGCCGAGGACGGCGGACGGCGCAAACTCATGAGAAGTCCCAATCTCGTCAGCACGGCCGCACGCCGCGACACCGGTAGCTGTCGCCACGGACACCGCCTCTGTTACGAGGGATAGCCAGCCGACTACCCATGTGATCGTGTGCGGTCACCAGTGCGGCGAGGCCTAGGATCGAGGAACGCCACGCGTGACGTTCCCCCCCCACGCTCTTGGTGCCTGATCCTGTGTGTCGCAAAAGGCTCCGCCACAACCACTGTCGCCATCTCCAGAGGAACGATTCGGCGAGCGCGGGCTCGAACGCGAGAGGAGCGACCGTCGACGGCGTGGGTGGCGCGGTACGGCTCGGACGGCTCGCCCCTCCGCCTGCGGATCGGGAGCGTAACCAGCCGGTAAGCGGGTGAGCCGCGGAAACGGTCCGCGATCGCAGAGCGCGAGCGGAATGCGCCAATCGACCCTCAGGAAGCCGACGGGGTTGACCACGTTACGACCTCAGTCCTGCGTTTGTGCCCTGCAACGGCGTCCGAGATCGCGGCGGCTTGCGGGTCTCGTCGAAGACATTTGGCATCAATCGTCGCGAGCGAGGTACCCCGGTTCATGCTCACCAAGGATGTAGCGCCCGGAATCCATTGCGTCACCGAATCACACGTCAACTTCTACCTCGTCGAAGACGGGGACGAAATACTGCTCGTCGACGCGGGACTGCCCACCTCGTGGCCGCTGCTGCTCGAAGCGCTCACCGCACTGGGCCGACGACCGCGAGACATCGTGGCGCTGGTGCTGACCCACGGTCACTTCGACCACATCGGCATCGCCGAACGAGTACGCCGCGAACTGGGTGTGCCGGTGTACATCCACGACAACGATGTTCCGCTGACCCGGCATCCGAGACAGTATGCCCGCGCCCGGCCGCTGACGTGGTATCTGCTGACCCAGTTCAAGGCGATGCCGATCGTCGCGGGCCTGCTCGTCCGCAGGGCGTGGTGGCCGAAGCCGGTGAGGCGGGTCGAACGGATCCGGGACGACGTGCTGCCGGTCCCGGGCAGCCCCCGCGTCCTGTTCACCCCGGGGCACACGCTGGGGCACTGTGCCTTGCACTTTCCCGACCGTGACGCGGTCATCGCCGGCGACGCGCTGGTCACCCTCGACCCGTACCGCGGTACCACCGGTCCCCAGATCGTCTCCGGTGCCGCGACCGCGGACGAGGAACGAGCGCTCGAGACAATCGGCCTCATCGCCGCAACCGGTGTCGGCACCGTCCTCGTCGGCCACGGGCCGGCGTGGACCGACGGAGCCGAGAGGATGGTCGAGTCGGCCCGCCGCCGCGGCCCGTCCTGACCACAGGGACGGGTCGCGGGTGAATCAGGTCCCGAAGGCATCGGCGCCGGCCCGGGCGCGGTGGGGTTCGAGCAGGGCGCGTTGTTCTTCGGCCCGTTCGCCCAACCGCGAGAAGTCGATGTCGGGCAGGCGCGAACGCAGGCCCGCGAGGCGGCCCAGGGTCTCCCACAGTTGTTTCTTGCCCTCGATGCCCATGATCAGGAATTCGAGTTCTTCGAAGCGGCTCAGCGGGGAGTAGCTCGTCAGTCGCCCGTTGGGTTTGAGGCGGCCGACGCGCTCGCCCAGGGCTGTCAGCACACCTTTGAGCGGATTTCGGCGGATGCCGAGCTCACGCATGATGCGCTCGAAGGTGTCGACATCCTCGGCGATGCCCGTCGCCACGCGGGCGAGTGCGTCGCCGGTCTCAGTTCCCTGGTTGGCTTTCTGGGATCTGCGGGCCAGCTCGCGCCAGGCGATGCCCATGGCGAGCTGGTCGTTGAGGTAGATGCTCAGGAAACGGTCCATGGTGGCGGATACCCCGCGATCGTGGTTCGAATCCGGAACGCGCCCGGCGTCAGCTCGCCGTATCGGCCATCCGCGGACCGGAGCCGGTGGCTTCCGGCCAGCGGCGCACTCCGGCTCCCTGCGCGTAGGACAGGTGACCACCCAGGGCACCACCGGCGCTGACGACGGTGAGCGCGACCAGCCCCAGTATGGCTCCCTTGCGGTGGGCACCGCGCCGACGTGCGAGATAGGAGGCGGTGAAGACACCGGCGGCGACGGTGTTCACCGCCGCGTGCAGAGCGCCGACCCGGCGCTGACGCTCGTCGAGATCGGCGTAATCGGCCAACCCCACCAGGATCGCCGGCCCGGTGGCGGCGAGGCCGACGGCGACCAGTTTCCGGGCGGCGTCCTCGTTGCGGGTCCCCAGATCGAACACGGCCGAGGAGATCCACGCCCCGAGGGGCACGGTCACGACCAAGGGGTGCAGTGGATGGCCGAGCCACTCTCCCCGGAGCAGCCGGCCGGTTCGGGTCACTCGAAGCGCGCGGCGCACGGCGGCGGCCAAGGTGGCGGAAGATGTGTCCGCCGCACGGAGAGATTCTGCGGCGCGAAGCAGGTCACGGGGTTTCATGCACCCTGGCTACCCGCCGCGGGGCCGCCTACACGCCCGGTTATTTCGACGGCGTCAGTGCTCGCTTGACCGCGGGGTCGATCCCGATCCATCGGTTCGGCCGAATGGGGTGAACGCTTCCCAGGATCGACGGAAGCCGTTTCCGGGTATCGAGAGCCCCTGGGAGCCGACACGACGAAGGACTCGGACAACCGGTCGCCCTCTACCTGGCGGGCTGTGACCACGGCGTTGATGGCCGTCATGGGGGTGGTGGCCGGCATCGGCATCGTCGCCTCCCGTGGCCAGGGAATCGGGTGGTTCTTGCTGGTGACCGGACTGGTCACGGCGCTGATATCCGCCGGGTTCCGACATCTCGCCCGGAAGTCCCGCCGCACGCAGGATGGAGCCGACCGGTTCCAGTGGTGCTTTTGTCAGTGGCTGTCGAGCTGGGATTCCTGTTGTGGGGTTCGGGCCTGAACGGGTTGTCGGCAGGTCGGCTGCCGGACTGCGAGTAGGGCCGAAGTTCGCGTGGGACTACCCAAAGCGCGATGGGCCCTTTGTTCGTGAGACCGGCAGATTTTGTCACTGGTTGCCGATAGCGTGACGAAGTGACCACGGGGAACCGAAACGAGGGTGCCGGATCTGCGCCGCGCCGTGCGGGCGCGGCTTGGTCGGCGACGGACATCGCGACGCTGCTGGACGGGCTTCGGCGCGGTGTGGGGCTGGAAGTGCTGGCGGGCACGTTGCAGCGCACGCCCGGTGCGCTGCAGGCACGGTGCAAGGTGCTGCTGCCGCCGGATCTTCGCCCGGCGTTGCGCACCGATGCCGAGGCGGTGTTGCGCCGTCAACTGGCGGCCGACCCGAATTTCGCCGCCGCCACGAGCCCGAACCGGACATCAGCTCGGCGGGGGAGTCCTGTCCGCACCGCCTCGGTGCCACCCGTGTCGTTGAGTGGCGAACAGCGGCGGATGATCGACGCGGTGCGGTCGGGGCAGGACGTGATCGTCGACGCGACGGTGGGATCGGGCAAGACCACGGCGATTCAGGCGCTGTGCACCGAAGTGGGCCGGGACCGGCGGGTGCTGTACCTGACCTACAGCAAGCTGTTGAAAGCCGATGCGCAACGCCGGGTGAAACACGCGAAAGTGCAGAACTACCACGGCATCGTGTATCCGTCGCTGATCAAGGCGGGCATCAAGTGCGGTCTTGACGAATCCATCCGACGGTTCAACGCGGCGTTCCCCAGCCTCTCGGCCCAGTTCCCCGCGTTCGACCTGCTCGTGGTCGATGAGTACCAGGACATCAACGAGGAATACGCGCAGCTGCTGCGCAACATCAAGTCGTTGAACCCGTCCATGCAGACCGTGTTGGTCGGTGACCTGGCTCAAAAGGTGCACTCGAACACCACGCTGGACGTACAGCGGTTCACCAGAGAGATCACTCGGCAGGCCGAGCTGTTGCCGTTCACGCAGTCCTTCCGGGCCGGCCGGGAACTCGGCGCGCTGCTCAGCGAAGCATGGAACAAACCGGTGGTGGGGGTCAATCCCGCGCAAACGATCCGGTACGTCTCCTATCACAAGGCACTCGACTTCATGAAAGCGAAGAGCCCCGGTGACCTGCTGTGCCTGGGCAGGCGCAACGGCCAGATGGCCGAGGCGTTGAATCACCTGGAACGCGATCATGGTGAGATCTTCAACAAGGAAACCGTCTACGCCTCCATCCGCGACAGCGACACCGCGGTGACCTACAGCGACGACACCGCGGTGTTCACGACGTTCGACTCCAGCAAGGGGCTGGAACGACCCGTGAGCGTGGTGTTCGACTACGACGAGGACATGTGGGACATGCGCTGCGGTTTCCCGAACGTGGACATGGCCGTCATGCGCAACGTGTTCCTGGTCGCGGCCTCCCGCGGAAAGCACGAAGTCGTCTTCGTACGAGCAAAACACGCTCAGCGGCACTCCAAAAGCATCGGCTTCATTCCCGTGCAACGGTTCACGCGACTACAGACCGACGAACAACCCAAGTATGACAAACCGATGCTGGCATCGGACTGCTTCGACTTCACCTACGCGGAAAATCTCCAAGCCTGCGTCGACCTGCTCGACAGGCGACGCCTCGACGACGGCACGGGCGAAGAGATCAACATCGACCGCGTCGACGGGCTGATCGACCTCTCTCCCGTGGTGGGGCACTACCAGGAAGCGGTCTTCTTCGACAAATACAACCCCACCCTCGAGGTGATACTGAACCCCAAACCGATCGCGAAGCAGCTGCGCGGCAAGCTGACCGACGATCCCTGGCACAACTCGCTACTGCTGACCGCCGTCGACACCGACCAAATGCGCTACGCGGAACAGGTCACCCGAAAAGTCAGCGGCGATGTTCGCGACGCACTGACCAGACGATTGGCGACACAGCTTCCCCGCGACTGCGCGGCACAGGTACCGATGGACCTCTCCGGCACGGCCGTCGCAGCACCGGCGGCGACACCGATCACGTTCGTGGGCGTCGCCGACGCCGTGCACGACGGCCAGGTCTTCGAGCTCAAGTTCGTCTCCGAACTCGACGGCGCCATGTTCCTTCAGCTAGCGCTCTACCTGGTGATGAGCGGCCACCGATCGGGTGTGCTGTGGAATACCCGCACCGACGAACGCTGGGAAGTACAGGTGCCGGACCGCGAAAGGTTCATGCACGCCGTCATCCTGTGCGTCACCAAACAGCGATACCGCGCGTTCCAGCCGACACCGCAACAACCGGAACAGGGTGGCCGGTTCGCCAGGATAGGAAGTGGTTTGTTCAGCCGCCGGCGACGGGACGGATAGCGCTGCGGCTGACGGCGACCGGGTACCGCCCGGCAGGTAGCTGCGTGGCCGCTCGCAGTGGAGTTCGGCGCTCGAACGATCGCCGGCGCCGAGAAATTATTCGACCGCAACGCTTCGCCGACCGCGCTGACGAGCCCGGCGACTTCGCCTGCACACCTTCTCTGGATCGGAAGCCATCGCGGTGGTCGGGAGCGTCCGCGCCGCCGTGCTCACTCTCCGGTTCGATCGTGTCGCCGGAAATGTGCTCACCGTGCCCGGAATGGTGGAAGGTTCGGTTCCCGGTACAACGTGCGCGGGATGGCCATCCCGTCCCTTCCTGACGGCCCTGTGGCGTCAGGCGAGCGTAGTGAGGTGGCCGTAGCTCCAGCGTGCGGGGCGATCAGCCAGTAGGGGGAAATTCCCAACAGGACATGTTGACATGCAGCCTCGTGGCTGCCTAACGTGAACAGGTAGCCACCAGGCTGCATGTGAGGGAGAGGTATGGACGAGGTCTTCAAAGCGCTGGCGGACGCGAGCAGGCGCCGGTTGCTCGACGACCTGAACGCGCGCAACGGGCAGACCCTGCGCGAGCTGTGCGCTGGGCTGGACATGGCGCGGCAGTCGGTCAGCAAGCATCTGGCCGTGCTGGAAGCGGCCGATCTGGTGACCACGGTCCGCCGCGGCCGCGAGAAGTTGCATTTCGTGAACGCGGAGCCGATCAACGCGATCGCCGAGCGCTGGATCGACCGGTACCACCAGGGCCGGGTCGACGCGCTCGCCGACCTCAAGAAGGCATTGGAGCAGCAACCCATGAGCACCGAGGAATTCGTGTACACCAGCTACCTCAGGACGACGCCGGAGCGGCTTTGGCAGGCGCTCACCGACCCGGCCTTCACCAAGCGGTACTGGGGCTGTGAGTTCACTTCGGACTGGAAGCCGGGGTCGACGATGGCCTGGGAGCAGCACGGTGTGCGGCTGGACGACCCCGAGCAGGTCATCCTCGAGTCCGACCCGTACCGGCGGCTGTCCTACACGTGGCACACCTTCACCCCGGAGTTCGCCGAGTCGGTGGGGCTCGACGACGACGTGTCGGCGAAGCTCCGGGCCGAGTCCCGGTCGAAGGTCGCGTTCGACCTCGAACCCGTCGGCGACACGGTGAAGCTGACCGTCGTGCACGACGGTTTCGACCGGGGCAGCACCGTGCTGGAAATGGTCGAGGGCGGCTGGCCGTCGATCCTGTCGAGCCTCAAGACGCTGCTCGAGACCGGTGCGCCGCTGCCCGAGCCCGCGTAACCCGTTCGACGGACACCGCCGGGATCGGGCACGATGCGCGGCGTGCCCCTGGAGATCGCCTGCGACGAGTCCGGATCCGAGGGCGAGAAACTGATCGGCGGGCAGACCGACGTCTTCGCGCACGCGGGAGTCCGGCTGAGTCCCGAACAGGCCGCGGACTGCCTGGCCGAACTGCGGCGCGGGATCCGCTCGCCGGCGGTCGAGTACAAGGCCAACCACCTTCTCCGCACGAAGCACCGGCGGGTGCTCGAATGGTTCCTCGGTCCGCTCGGCCCGGTCCACGGGCGTGCGCACGTGTACCTCGTGGACAAGAAGCTGCTGCTGGCGAACGAACTCCGCGCCCTCGTCGGCCCCGGGGTCCGGCCGGACGACGAACTGCTCGCCGCGTTCAACGACGTGCTCCGGACCAGGAACCGCCGGGATCCGGCGGCGGGATCGTTCTTCGCGATGGTCGGGGACACCGCGGAACTGCGGGCGAAGGTCGCCGAGGCGCGTGCCGCCAAGCCCCTCGATCCGCTGGTGCCCGCGATCCTTCGCGCCGTCGAGTACTGGAGCGCGGGCGGGGAACAGGTCTTCCTCGTCCACGACGAACAACCGTCGCTCACGGGCGAACGGCTCGCCAGGATCGAGTCGAGCCCGGGTTCGGCCGGGGTGGAGTTCGTGGATTCGCGGACGGATCCGCGGGTGCAGGCCGCCGATTTCCTGGCCGGCGTCGCCCGCCGGATCGCCGAGGACGAATTGCACGGCGACGGTGACGAGGTATTGAGCGGATTGCTCGCGCCGTATGTCGATTCGGCGTCCATCTGGGACTGATTCACTCCATGGCACACCGAATCGCTCGGGTGGCCGTTGCCCGGTACCGCGCGGGCTGGAAACGTCGGGGTATGTCCGACACCCGCGGGAGGCAGTCGCCGATGCAGGCTTTCACCTTGCCCGAGTTCTACGTGCCGCATCCGGCCAGGATGAATCCGCACGTCGAAGCGGCGCGAACGCACAGCATGGCCTGGGCCAGGCGTATGGGCATGCTCGATTCACCGGCGCCGTCCGGTGACGTCGTCTGGACGGAGCAGGCGCTCGCGAAAATGGATTACGCGCTGCTCTGCGCGCACACCCATCCGGACTGTGACGGGCCGTCCCTCGATCTGGTCACGGACTGGTACGTCTGGGTGTTCTTCTTCGACGACGATTTTCTCGCACAATTCAAGTACACCCGGAACACCGAGGGCGCGAAAGCGTATTTGGACCGGCTGGAACTGTTCATGACCGGGCCGGGAGAAACCTCTCCGGAACCGGGGAATCCCGCCGAAGCCGGGCTCGAAGACCTCTGGGCGCGCACCATTCCCTCGATGTCGGAGGCCTGGCGACGGCGCTTCGTCACCAGTACGCACAACCTGATGGTCGAATCGCTCTGGGAACTGGACAACATCGACCGCGGCCGGATCGCGAACCCGATCGAGTACGTCCAGATGCGTCGTCGCGTCGGCGGTGCGCCGTGGTCGGCGAACCTGATCGAGTTCGCCGTCGGCGCCGAAGTGCCGGACAGGATCGCGGCGACCAGGCCGATGGAGGTGCTGCGCGACACCTTCGCCGACGCCGTCCACCTGCGCAACGATCTCTTCTCCTACCAACGAGAAGTACGCGAGGAAGGGGAGAACTCCAACGCCGTTCTCGTCTTCGAGAAGTTCCTAGACCGCCCGACACAGGAGGCCGCCGAACTCACCAACGACCTGCTGACCTCGCGGCTGCAGCAGTTCGAGAACACCGCGCTCGTCGAAGTGCCCGCGCTGCTGGCCGAACACGACGTCTCGCTGGCCGAACAGATCGCGGTCGGGCGGTACGTCAAAGGCCTGCAGGACTGGCAGTCCGGCGGTCACGAATGGCACGCGCGGTCGAGCCGGTACATGAACGAGGGGCCGGTGTCCGGCGCCAACGGGCCGAGCGGGCTCGGCACCGGATCGCTGCGGCTCTCGCCGAACCGGCTGGGGTTGGTCCAGCGGGTGCGGCAGCAGGCGCCTCCGCCGTTCGCGAAGGTGGGGCCTCTGCCGCTGCCGGAATTCCGCATGCCATACCCCGTGCGCACCAGCCCGCACCTCGCCGCCGCCCGCGAGTACGCGCCGGATTGGGCGCGGGCGATGGGGATGTTCGGGGACGGCGGGATCTGGGACGAGCGCCGGATGCGCGGCATCGACCTGCCGCATTGCGCCGCGATGATCCACGCCGACGCGGACCTCGAACAGCTCAAGCTGTCGTCGGACTGGCTGACCTGGGGCACTTACGGCGACGACTACTTTCCGCTGGTGTTCGGGATGAGAAGGGATCCCGTCGCCGCGAAACTGTGCGATGACCGCTTGTCCCTCTTCATGCCACTCGACGGCGAGCCGATACCGAAGCCGTCGAATCCGGTCGAACGCGGCCTCGCGGACCTGTGGAACCGCACCGCCGGGCCACTGACCCCGTCCGCGCGGGCGGAGTTCCGGCAGGCGGTCGAGAGGATGACCGCGAGCTGGGTCTGGGAGGTGGCGAACCAGGCGCAGAACCGTGTCCCCGATCCGGTCGACTACGTGGAGATGCGGCGGCGGACGTTCGGATCGGATCTGACGAAGAGCCTCGCCCGGCTCCAGCTCGGCGAGGTCGTACCGCCGGAGATCTACCAGAACCGGGTGCTGTTCGAACTCGACACCGCCGCCCAGGACTACGCGACGTTCACCAACGATCTCTTCTCCTATCAAAAGGAAATCGAATACGAGGGCGAGGTGCACAATCTCGTCTACGTCGTGGAGCGCTTCCTGGAAGTCGACCGCATCGAGGCCCGCGACGTCGCGGCCCGGCTGATGAACGCGCGGATGGACCAGTTCGAGCAGCTCGCCGACGAGGATCTGCCGCGGATGTGCGACGACCTCGGACTCGACGACGACGTCCGCGCGATGCTGACCAGGTACGCGGACAATCTGAAGGACTGGATGGCCGGAATCCTGGAATGGCACCGGAAATGCGTGCGGTACACGCCGGAGGAGCTGGAGCGCCTCCGCGTTCCCGAGCCGCCGAAGTTCTCGCTCAAGCCGAGCGGGATCGGTATGTCGGCCTGGCGGATCGGGAGCGGGACACGCTGAGGCGTCATGAGTGACGATTCGGGATTTCGAGTGGTGAACCGAATCCCAGTGCCCGCTATGCCGCCGCCGTGGTTCTGTTTCGCGGGAGTACATGAAGGCCCCTTCCTTGCGCCTAGCGCAAGGAAGGGGGCCTTCATGTACCTCCGTCCGTTCCAGGCGCACCGGCACAGCCGACGAAACCCGACCCTCACCCCTGCCGAAGCCGGAATGCAGTGGATATCCAAGACACTCTGGACCCTGACCGTCCTCACCACTCACGACCCCGGCGCGCGGCTACGCAAAGCATCCGATCGGGCACTGAGGCCCGTTTCGAAGTCCCCTGTACGCGCCGGATCCCTGTGGCGATCACGCCATTCAAGACTTCGGCGTCCGGACACGTTTGCCTTACCCCTCAAGAACCCTATTCGCCACTCACGACCCCCGCGGGAGACCGGGCAAACGCCTGGATCGTGCGCTTGTCACTCGATCCAGGCGCTGCCCAACGCGACTTGCCGCTCACGGCACGAGCTAGAACGCGGTCAGGACGACCCGCGCCGTGCGCGGGTCACCGTCGTGCACCAGTGACTCGAAGTGCCCGACGTCGTCGAAGGCGAATCCGTACGCCTTCCCGTCGACCATCTGCTCGTGCACGATCCGCGAATAGTGGTCGGTCACGGGCCGCTGGTAGAACTGGCCCGCGTCGTAGGTCGGTTGCGTGTGCAGGAAGCCGAGGGTCGAACGGTGCAGCGCCGCGCACAGCGTCCGCGCGATCGGGCCGACGACCTGGTCGTTCGGCGCGTGCAGCCGCCCGTCGCAGTTGAAGACGTCGCGGGTGCTCGGCTTGCCGAACGACGCCACCGTCGCGCCCGAGGTGTCGGTGAACCGCAGGACGTCGTCACCGCCGGTCCGGCCGGTGAACTTCTTGCCGGGTTCGGCCTCGAACGGGACCACGGTCAGCGGGGTCGACCTGTAGGTGTTCCAGGCGCTGGTGACGTAGCCGTCGAGGTAGGTCCCGCTGAATTTGCCGGTGTCGAGCCCCTTGCCCGGCGCGAGGACGCGCAGCCGGTTGTACGCCAGGTTCGAGAAACCGGACTGTCCTCGGACGGCGTTGAAGATCGCCTCGCGGCCACCCGCCTTGAGCCGTCCGGTCTCCTTGTTCGCACCGGCCCCGTTGGTGAGCCCGACGGCGTGCGGCACGCTGAACATGTCGACCTGCGAGCTGTTGATGAACAGCCCGCCGTTGTCGTAGGTGAATTCGCTCCAGTCGAACAGGATGTCGCGGTTCGGGTCTCCGTCGGCCCACGGCGCCGGCTGTACCAGCCCGTCCGGGGTCAGGAAGAACTTGATCTTCTGCCCGAACGAAAAGTAGACGCGGCCCGAGAGCATCCGCGGGATCCGCAGCGTGGCCGAGCCGCCGTTACCGGGGCCCGCGATCGCGACGTCCGGCGCGGGGCTCGGCGGATTCGCCCCCGGCGGCCACGGGCTGAAGGCGCCGGCGGCGTCGACGTAGCCGAGTTTGCCGGTCTCGAGGTTCGTGCCGAGCACGTAGAGGTGCACCGCGTCGGACCGGTTCGAATTGTTGGTGACGGTCAACGGCAGCGGATCGGGGCCGTCGGCGACCGCGCTGGGTGCCGAAAGTGCCGAAACTCCGGTGACCAGGGGCAGGGCGACCGCCAACGCGGTCAAGACTCGCCGGATCTTCTCCTGGATGCGCACAGTTCACTCCTCGGCGGAATCCCGCCGCGGAACGCGAACGCGCCGCGGCGGTGCTTGCGGATGGCGGCCGGGGGCGCGTTCCCGGCCTGGGGGTGACCTTGGCGAGGGGTCTCAGCACGGGAAGTTACGTCGCCGGGCCCGGAGATGTCCAGACCACTGGTGGAAATCTGTCCGGTTTTGCCAAGGGGCGGACACTTTGTCGCGGACTTTCGTCGATTGAGGTGGCCGGTCCGCTCGGCTACCGTTGTCCGCGTTCCGCCCTGGACCCCGGCGGCCGGATTTCTCATCCGTGGGGAGCGGGACGTGAACGACGATTTTGTGATGCGAAGAACCGGCGGTGAGGCGTGGATCTCCCCTGCCGGCTGGGACGACCTCGCCGCGGCGGTGGCGGCCGGCGAGCCGCACGGCATGGACGACCTCATGGTCGCCGTCGACGCGTGGGCGCGAAGGTACGCCGAGACCCGCCTCGGTGGCCGCGAGCTGACCTGTCTCGAACCGGCCGACGTGGCGCAGGAGATCTGCCTCGCGGTCTTCGTCGCGGTCCCCGGGCACGGCCTGCGCGGCGGTTCCTTCCTGTTCCTCTTGCGCGCCATCGCGGCGAACAAGGTCGCCGACGCCTTCCGGAAGGCGTCGCGGAGCAAGCAGGTGCTGACCGGTGAGCTCCCCGAACGTCCGGCGGTGGCCGCCGACGAACCGGAGCAGCGCGCGTTGCGGGCCGACCTCGGGGTCCGGCTCGGCAGGCTGATGCGGATGCTGCCCGTCTCCCACCGGGAAGTGCTGGGGATGCGGGTGATCGGCGAATTGACGTCGAACGAGACCGCCGCGGCGCTCGGGACGACGTCGTCGCGGGTGCGGGTGACCAAACACCGGGCGATCAGCAGGCTGCGCGCCTGCGCTCAGCGCCGCGACGTCTTGAGCTGAATACGGACCAATAACCGGAGAAAGGGATTCCCCCGTTTGGCGCGGGTTTCGAGAATGCGAACGCACATGGCCCCTCCAGAGCTCGCTGTCGAGCGCCGTTCGCCGAGGGCCAGGACGAGCGGTCTCGCGTTCCAGCCTAGGGGTGAACCGGAGGGCCGCTACCGGCCGAACGGACGATTACCGCCGCCCGGGTCGCCCGTTCGGCCCTTCGGACTACGGCATTGGTGCCGGAGAAGTCGTTGAGGCAGCGGCAAAGGGACGAGAACATGGGAGAGTGAGGTGTGCGTGGGCGACTCGTCCGCGCCGTTCGCCCCGGCCCCGGTGGGTTCGTTCGATGCCAGGAGGCGCAATGGGGTTTCACCGGCATGCGCGCGCCGCGCTGGTCTGGGCGAAGATGCGTTTCCTCGCCGCGGAAACCGATTCGGCGGTTTCCGCGGAACACGCCTGTGTCGTCTGCGGAACCGTCCTCGAAGCGGGCCGGTGCCGAGCTCTCCTCGCTGTCGGCGCAGGTTTCACCGAGCCATTCTTCGCCACCGGCGAACGCAGCCGCGAACGGGAAGATCTGCAGTTCACCTTGAGCGAAGGCCCGGCATGGGAAGTGGTGCGCGGCGGTATGCTCCTCGTCGTAACCGATGTGACCAGTTCGGAGACGTCACTCCGATGGCCGATGTTCGCGCCCGAAGCGATCGACAGAGGGGTGAAATCGATCATCGCGGTGCCGATTCAGGCCGGTGCGATCAACTTGGGTGTCGTCGACTGTTGTCGCGAACTCGCCGGATTCCCGTCGAGGGAAGGACAGGCGGAGGCACTCGTTTGCGCCGACGCGGTGCTCGCCCTCGCCGTCGCCGATTTCGGCGGCGACGGGCCCGGCCTCGCCGAAGTGATCGATCGCGCGTTCACCGGCCACCACGACCGGGTGCACCAGGCCGTCGGCCTGGTGTCGGTCCAGCTCGACCTCGGGCTGGTGGACGCGCTCACCCGCTTGCGGGCCCACGCCTGCGCCCATGGCCGGAAACCGGACGAGGTCGTCATGGACGTGGTGCGGCGCCGGATCACCTTCCGGCCCGGGTGTGACGGACGTGTGCCTAAGGAGACAGCAGAGACGATGACCGACCTCGCGGCGGGCTTGGGCGAAACCTTCGTGCAGTTGGCGGACACCCTGGTCGACGATTTCGACCTCATCGAGTTCCTCGACCTGCTCGCGCTCAGATGTGTCGAACTGCTCGGCGTCCGCACCGCCGGATTACTGCTCGCCGACGCGCAGGGCACGCTCACCATGGTGGCCGCGTCCGACGAGCGGACCCGCATGCTCGAACTGTTCCAGTTACGGAATTCCGAGGGGCCGTGCCTGGACTGCTACCGGCACGCCGAGCCGGTGGTCTGCCCGGATCTGACGCGCGCGGGCGCGAGCTGGCCGAAGTTCTCGCGTGCGGCGGAGGACGCGGATTTCCGCTCCGTGTACGCGTTGCCGATGCGCCGCCGCGACGAGGTGATCGGCGCGCTGAACCTGTTCGACACCCGCCCCGCTTCGCTCGACGACGCCGGATTGGGGCTGGGACAGGCACTCGCGGACATCGCCACGATCGGCATCCTGCACCACCGCCTGTTGCACCGGCAGGAGACGATCACCGCACAGCTGCAAACGGCGTTGAACAGCCGGGTGATCATCGAACAGGCGAAAGGCGTGCTCGCCGAACGGCTCCGGGTTTCGGTGGACGACGCGTTCGGCGTATTGCGCGCCTACGCGCGGAGCAACAACCGCAAGATTCATTCCGTCGCGACCGGGATCGTCGACCGCACGGTGGAAATCCCGCGCTGAACGATATCGATTCGGCGCTTGTCCGCCCGCCGGTGATATCTAGACTGGATGGGTGTTCTCCCTGGAGCAGCTGGTGAGTTTCGTCGCGGTGGCCGAGGAACTGCACTACGGCCGGGCGGCGGAGCGGCTCTCGATGACCCAGCCGCCGTTGAGCAGGCGGATCCAGTTGCTGGAGCGCGAACTGGGGGTCGAGCTTTTCGACCGTACGCACCGCATGGTCCGGCTGACACCCGCCGGACGGGTTTTTCTGGCCGAGGCAAGGAAGATACTGCGTTCGGCGCAGGAGGCGGCGCTGTATGCCCGCCGCGCGAAGAAAGGTGAAGCCGGCGTCGTCACGCTTGGTTTCACCGCCACCGCGGCCTATTCGTATCTCGACCGCGTCATCGCCGCGGCGAACGCCGAAGTGCCGGGCGTCGATCTCGTGTTGCGGGAAATGGCGACGGCGGCGCAGATGGAGGAATTGCCGTCGGGCGGGATCGATCTCGGCATGATCCGGCCGCCGGTCACCGGCGCCGACGTCGTGAGCCTGCCGTTGTGGCGCGAGCCGCTGCTGGCCGCGCTGCCGTCCGCGCATCCGTTGGCGCGGCGCAAGAAGAATCCCGACGTCCGCGACTTCGACGGCGAACCGTTCATCATGTATTCGCCGTCGGAGGACCGGTACCTCCACGATCTGCTCGTGGCGGTGTTCCGCGCCGCGCGGGTACTGCCGGAGTACACGCAGTACCCCTGCCAGGTGCCTACGGTCCTCGCGCTGGTCAAGGCGGACCTCGGTGTCGCGTTGGTGCCCGCCGCGGCCGCGGCGCTGCGGTTCGAGGGTGTCGTGCTCCGCCCGGTGGGCGGGGTCGAGGGCCGCCCGGCGGAACTCGAACTGGTGTGGCGGCGGGGCAACGACAATCCGGCGCTCGGCGCGTTGCTCGCCGTCATCGGCAATTCGGCGCGGCGCGGTCCGTGAAGCCCCGTGCTCGAAGGCGTAACTCGCGTGCTCGAAGACGTAACTCGCGTGCTTGGAGGCGTACCGGCTCCAGTCACGCGAGATCCGGCTCCAAGCACGCGAGATCCGGCTCCAAGCACGCGAGTTACGGCTGGAAACACGCGTCGTCCGGCTCGACGCCAAACCCAGCGACACGCTCACTTGGTCAGCGGCTGGGCCAGGCGTCGCCCCATTCGGCGTCGCGGGCCGCGCGGTAGGCCTCGCCGTGCCGTTTGGTGACGATCGTTTCGGTGAGCCCGGCTTCGGCACACAGCGAAAGGCTGACCATGCCCTTGCGTTTGGCCGGATGCCGCAGGATCCGGCCTTCGGCCCGGTCCGGCGCCGCGCGTGAGGCGACGACGTAGGAGAACTTCTCGTCCTCGAAGCCGAGCGTCCCGGACTTGAGCTGACGGTGCAGGCCGGTGCGCGGGAGGCGCGCGGAGAAGTGGCACCAGTCCCGGCCGCGCGGGATCGGGCACGCGCCCTCGTGCGGGCAGGGCGCGACGAGGGAGAGCCCGAGTTCGACGAGCCGATCCCGTGCCTCGACGACCCGTTCGTAGCCCGCGGGCGTGCCGGGTTCGATCAGCACCAGCATCCCGGCCTTCGCCGACAGCCAGCGGACGGTGTCGGCCCGCCGGGCCTCGGGCAGTTCGCCGAGGACGTAGGAAAGGGTCACCAGATCGGCGTCCGGGGCAGGAGCGGCCGGATCGATCAGGCCGCGCCGCCAGGTCGAGCCGCGGACCGCCTTGCCCCCGGCGTTCCCCGCCAGCCGCCTGCCCAGCTCGATCGCACCCGGTACCTGCTCGACGACGGTGCTCTCCTCCAGTGACGGCCACACGTCGGCCGCCGCCCAGATGGCGGCACCGGTCCCGCCGCCGACGTCGATCTGCGTGCGCGGCGCGAACCCGGGAGCGCGGAGGGCGGCTTCGGCGAGAACGGCGTGTACGGCCGCGTACGTGGCCGGCATCCGATAGCCCGCGTACGCCGCGATGTCGACTTCGGAGGAGAGGATGGGCGCGCTCGCGGGGTTGTTCTCGCGGTAGCGCGTGGAGAGCCGCTCGACGGACTGCGTCAGCCTGTTCTGCGGGTACTTGCCCAGCTCTTCGTCGAGGGCGGAGCGGAGGGTTTCGGGGAGTGCGGACACGGTTCGGCATTCTCCCATGCGGGCTTGACCTGCGGTTTTCCGGCTGCTCGAATACTCGCGGAAAAAAGTTCGGGGACCGTGTCGAAACCGGGGGTGCCCGATCGACGCGTTGATGTGGCAGGGGACGAGCCCCGCCGGGAACGGAGATTCACGATGCGGTTCATGGTGATCGTCAAGAGCGACGAGAAGACCGACGTGGCCGGCGCTCAGCCGAGTGCCGAGGAGTTGCAGGAGATGGGGAAGTTCAACGAGGAGCTGGTGAAGGCCGGTGTCATGCTCGCGGGTGAAGGGCTGCTCCCCAGCGCCGAGGGCGTCCGCATCCAGTATTCCGGCACCGCCGAGGCCAGGGTCGTCGACGGGCCTTTCGCCGAGAGCAAGGAACTCATCGCGGGTTTCTGGATCCTGCAGGTCAAGGACAAGGCCGAGGTCATCGAGTGGATGAAGCGCGCGCCGTTCCGCGAGGGCGAGATCGAGATCCGGCGGGTCGCCGAGCTGGAGGACTTCGACAACGCCACGCCCGAGATCGTCGAACACGAGCAGAAGCTGCGGGAGCGGGCCGAGGCGAACTAGTGGTTGCGGTCGTCACGCCGACGATGTTGATTGGTCGGCGTGACGGCAACAGCAGACCCTCGTTCGGCGATCGACGCGGTGTGGCGGATCGAGTCGGCCCGCCTCATCGCCGGCCTCGCGCGGATGACGCGCGACGTCGGCCTCGCGGAGGAACTCGCGCAGGACGCGCTGGTCGCCGCGCTCGAGCAGTGGCCGGAGTCGGGCGTGCCGAGGAATCCGGGTGCCTGGCTCATGACCACGGCCAAACGCCGGGCCGTCGACACCTTCCGGCGCACCGAGCGGTATGAACGGAAGCTCGGGGAGATCGGCCGCGAGCAGGAGTTCGAGGAGGAACCCGACTTCACCGCGGGGCTCGACGACCACATCGAGGACGATCTGCTGCGGCTGGTGTTCACCGCCTGTCACCCGGTGCTGTCGACCGAGGCCAGGGTGGCGCTGACCCTGAAGATGATCGGCGGCCTCCAGACGCACGAGATCGCGCGGGCGTTCCTCGCCAAGGAGACCGCCATCGCGCAGCGCATCGTCCGCGCGAAGAAGACGCTCGGTGACGCCAAGGTGCCGTTCGAGGTGCCGGAGGGGGCCGATCGCGTCGCGCGCCTGGAGTCGGTGCTCGAAGTGATCTATCTGATCTTCAACGAGGGCTATTCGGCGACGGCGGGCGAGGACTGGATGCGGCCGGCGCTGTGCGAGGAGGCGCTGCGGCTCGGCCGGATCCTGGCCGGGCTGATGCCGAAGGAACCCGAGGTGCACGGGCTCGTTTCGCTGATGGAGATCCAGGCGTCGCGATCGGCCGCACGCGTCGGGCCGAACGGCGAACCCGTGCTGCTGATGGACCAGGACCGGACGAAATGGAACCGGCTCCTGATCGGCCGCGGCCTCGCCGCGCTGGAACTCGCCGAGTCGCTCACGGGCGGCGCATTCGGCGTCTACGCCGCACAAGCCGCCATCGCGGCCTGCCACGCGCGGGCGCGAACGGGCGAGGAGACCGACTGGGCACGCATCGCGACCCTGTACGAAGGGCTCGGGAAGCTGAACCCGTCGCCGGTGATCGAACTGAACCGCGCGGTGGCGCTGTCGATGGCCGTCGGACCGGAAGCGGGACTCGCGGTCGTCGACAAGCTGACGTCGGAGCCCGCGCTGAAGTCGTACCACCTGCTGCCGAGCGTGCGCGGCGACTTCTTGGCGAAGCTCGGCCGCCTGGACGAGGCCCGCGCCGAGTTCGAGCGCGCGGCGGAGATGACCGGGAACGACCGCGAACGCACCCTTCTGCTGAACCGCGCGGCGGAGTGTGCCCCCTGACCCCCTCGCAATTCGTCACCTACTTGCGTGCGATACCGCGCCTACTGGCCGGTATCCGGCGCAAGTAGGTGACGAATTGCGAAGGGGGGTGGGTCAGGCGCGGGTGGGGCGCAGCGCGGTCAGGGCCCGGTGCTGACCCAGCCGGACGGCCTGGACGGTGCAGCCGAGCGCCAGTGCGGTGTCGTCGGCGGAAAGCCCGACGAGCGACCGCAGCACCAGGATCTCGCGTTGCCGGTCCGGCAACCCCGAAAGCGGGTTCGGCAGTTCGGTGGTGGTCCGGTGGAAGTCGTCGACGAGGCCGCGCGTGACGTCGTAGGCGAACGTGAGGAGCGCGGACGCCCCGGCCGCTCCGGCGAAAACCTCGCGGCAACCGGCCTTCGCGATCGCGTCGGCGGCTTCGTAGGTGCCGGAACGACGTCCGATCCGCGCCCGGCAGTAGCGCACGACCAGGACGCGGACGGTGTCGACCGGTTTCGAGGCCGTCTTCGTCCGTCCGCCGGCCTCCCGCGGCCGCCGCGAACCGTATCCTTGCATCGGCTCCCTCTCCACCTTTCAGATGAGCACGACGGAGGGGGACGGAGGTACGGTGTTTTTGCCGACACGGGCGGCGTCCAGGCCGCGGTGAAGACGATCCGCTCGGGCTCGGCCGTCAGGTTCACGGTCTGCCTCTTCACGGTCACCAGGGTCTCGAATTCCGTGGCGTGCCCGTCCGGGACGGTGAACAGGCGGTCGTCGCGGGAATCGAGGAAGCCGGAGCAGCCGGTGAGCGAGACCCCGCCGCTTTTCGTCGAGCGCGAGGTGGTCGACGAGCCTGCGGAACAGTTTCGGCGGAATCACCAGCTCGTCGGCCAGTTGCCGTCGCGACGCGAGCTTGAACCCGGAGTTCGTGCCATCCCGCGGCCACAGCCCGAGCCCGTTCCGGCGGGGCCTTGACGGCGGCTTCGGCCAAGGCGTCACGGGGATGACCATTGTGGACAGCCGCGTTCTCGTTCGAGACGAAATCATGAATTCCGGCAAGGCCGCCCGGCCAACCGCGACGACTCCGATCACGGCGGTCAGCGCCACCGCCCACAAGAACGGCGTGCGGCCGACAAATCGTGCCGAGCGGTGCGGGACCGCCAGCGCCACCAGCGGCACGACGATCGGAAACGCCGCCGGCGACGCGGAGGGTCACAGCCCGCCCCGGGCCATCTCAGCCCCGTTGCGCGCGGACGTACCCCAGCCGGAGCGAAAGCGCGGCGGCGGTCCCGGCCACCGTCGCGCCCAGTTCGTCGGTGCGGCGGAGCACCCGGCCGGCGGGGCCCGCGATGCTGATCGCGGCGATCGGCCGTCCGGTGTGGTCGCGGACGGCGGCGGCCACGCAACCCACGTCCGGTTCGTTTTCGACGTCGTCCACGGCCCAGCCGCGACGGCTCGTCCTTGCCAGGTCGTCGAGCAGCCGCACCGGATCGTTGATCGTCTTGAGCGTGAGACTGTCGAGTTTCATCCGGCGGATGCGTTCGACGCGGTCCTGTTCGGGCAGTGCCGCCAGCCACGCCTTGCCCAGTGACGTCGCGTGCTGCGGACGGCGGGTGCCGAGACGGCAGGCCAGGGTGACGGCGCCGGCGCTGCGTTCGGTGGCTACGTAGACCATCGCGTCGTTGTCCGGGACGGCGAGGTACGTCGTCTCTCCGCTCCGCTCGGCCAGCGCCGCGAGATAGCGTGGCGCGCAGCGGTGGAGGTCGGTCGCCGCCATCGCGCGGGCGCCGAGTTCGACCAGCCGGGTGCCGAGCCGCACGCGGCCGGTGACGCGATCGGCTTCGAGGTATTCGAGGTTCTTGAGGGTGCCGACGATGCGGTAGGCGGCGCTCCGGGAAAGACCCAGCTGCCGGGCGATCGCGTTGGTGGAAATTTCCTGGTTCTTGCCGACGTGCTCGAGAACCGCTAGCCCGCGCTCGAGTGTGCCACTGGAATCCAGGCCTCGTGGTGTGCCCACTGCGCCCCTCCGTTGGACCGGGGTACCGATGGTCGGCACCTGTTGCCGCTAAGCGGATTCGGACGTTAACAGCTCGGCCCGACGTTGGGAAGGTTTCTTAACAAAGTGGCCACCGGACAAGTTTTCCCTGTTCGGGCCGGTCGGTCAAGATCACCGGATCGGCCCAATCCGTTCCGATTCGGCGGATGACCTCAGGGGTCGTCGTTCTGTTCACGGATAGCAAAGAACCCTCGCCGGTCGAGCGTGGCGAGGGTTCGGACGGGAGTGTGTTTCTAACGCACCGACAGCTTCGCGACCGCTCGGACGACGGCCGTGCAGCGGTCTTCGACATAGGCCAGTCCGCCCTCTTCGGCGATCCGGCGAGACTCGGCGGAGACGATGCCCTGCTGGAGCCAGAGCGCCTTGGCGCCGATCGCGACGGCCTGTTCGGCGATCGGCGGGGTGTCCTCCGACGGCCGGAAGACGTCGACCAGGTCGACCGGTTCCGGGATGTCGGTGAGCGAGCGGTAGACCTTTTCGCCCAGCAACTCGTCGGCGGAAGGATGGACGGGGATGATGCGGAAGCCGTGTTCCTGCAGTACCGCGGCGACTCCGTGCGAGGGTTTGGCCGGATCGCGGCTCAACCCCACGACGGCGATCGTCTTCGATCCGGCGAGGATTTCGGTGGCGCGATCGGTCATATCGGGTTCAACCACGGCGAGTGGCCGGGCATTCCTGCCTCACTCGCGCTAAAGCTTCCAGAGTCGCAAGCCGCGCACCCGGTACACCGGCCAGGCGACGTGCCAGGCGCGGCGCCGCAGGAACACCGTCGAACAGGTCAGGACGCTGCGCGCGGACGTCGTCGCGACGTCGTGGCGGTCCGGCCAGCTCTCGCCGTGCCGTCCGGCGGCGATCCGGAAGACGTTGACCAGGCCGCGGCCCTGCAGGTCGAACTTCGCGCCGGTGTCCCCGGAATCGGGGGTCAGCGAGGCGATTTCCGGACCGAACGCGGCCGCGGGCGCGGGCCCCGCGTCGGCGGGGAGGTCACCGACGGTCGAGGAGACGGCCTTGCCGTAGAGACGGCGGGTGTAGCGCTGGAGCAGCAGCCGCTCCCACAGCGGCAGGACCCGGCGGTGCTTGAGCAGCGCCGAGCACTCCGCGTGCCCGATGGCGAAGATGTCGGTCAGCTCGTCGTAGGCGTTGTGCGCGGTGGGCTCGTTGAGGTGCACCCGCACCTCGTAACGGATGCGCGCGGTGAGCTCGTCGAGCTCCTCACGCCGGTCGATCCTGGCCTTCGCCCGGGAGAGCGCCCAATCGGACATGGGAGCAGGCTAAGTGATGATCGCGGGCGCACAAGCCACTTTCGGCCTAATCTCCGCGCACCGGCCAGTGGAACGGCCGTCTTGGGCGGGCACCGGTGCCGGGGGCGGAGTCCGGCTGTACTGGTGGAGGTCGACGGCGCCATCGTCGACACCGCCACCGGCGCGGCCGTGCGAGGCCATCCGGCGGAAGCACTGGCGCTGGCGGCCAACACCCTCGGCGCCCGAGGGCTCGCGCTGGAGTCCGGCTGGATCGTGCTCACCGGCGGGGTGACCGGCACCGTCGAGGTGCGCCAGGGTGCACGGGTGGCGACGCATTTCTCCCGGCTGGGCTCGATCACGCTCGCCGGGCCCTGACGTCGGCGCGGTCGGCCGTGCGGACCAGGCCGCACGTCAACCGCGGCCAGATCGCCCGCGGGAGGTCGTGCCCCATCCCCGGCACGATGTCCATTTCGGACTCCCGCAGCGCGCGGGCCGTCGCCCGGCCGCCGGAGACGTGCACGAGCGGATCCTTCGCACCGTGCACGACGAGCGCGGGCACGTCGAGTTTCCGCAACGCGCGGAAGCGATCCCGGCTCGAAACGATCGCCGCCAGCTGCCGCGCGCTCCCGCCGGGATCGACGCCGCGATCGAAGGAACGCTCCGCGCGCTCCCGCATCCGTGCCTCGTCGAAGGGATAACCGGGCGAGCCGATGACGCGGAACGTGCGCACCAGGGAATCGACGTACCGCGCACGATCACGTGGAGGCGCCGAAAGCAACATCGCCATCGCCTTGGCGCTCGGCCGCCCGACGAACCGGTTGCCGGTGGTCGACATGATCGACGTCAGCGAGCGCACCCGTGACGGATACTCGATGGCCAGGGTCTGCGCGACCATCCCGCCCATCGACGCGCCCACGACGTGCGCGCTCCCGATGCCGAGTTCCGTCAGCAGTCCGGCGGCGTCGCCCGCCATGTCCGCCAGGGAGTACGGCGCCGTGCGCAGGGCGTACGCGAGCGGCAGGTTCGCCCGCCCGGACATCCGGCTGGACCGGCCGGCGTCCCGGTTGTCGTAGCGGATGACGAAGAACCCCTCGGCCGCGAGACGCGCGCAGAGCCCGTCGTCCCACCAGATCATCTGCGAGGCCAGGCCCATGATCATCAGCAACGGCCTGCCGTCCGGCGAACCGAACGTCTCATGGCACAGCTCGACACCGTTCACTTCGGCGATCATCTCCGGCATCGGCACAGTCTGACCGGCGACGGCGAAAAGGGCTACGCGTCCTCGATGTGCACGGCCTGGCTCTCCGGCCCGGCGGTCCGCTGGGTGCCCGCCTCTTCGGCGATCTCCTCCGGCTCGGTGTCCCCCGGTTCACCGCCGTCGGGCGCCCTGAGCTGGATGGCCTCCTCGGATGCGTCGGCGGGGCTGGGGCCGTCGGCTGCTTCGCGGTCTTCCTGCTCGGACATGGTTCCTCCGTCGGATCGAAGCCTTCTCACCGACCGGTTACCCGCTCACTCGCCGCGATACGCACGGGGCCTGGATCTCGTAAAGCTCGTGGTAGAGGCCTCAAAGCCCTCGCACAGGACGAAAGTCCCCTTCACCTCACCCGGACCCTGGATTACGCTCTCGCTAGAGCGATCTATCAAATCATCAAGGGGCGCACATGGAAGCTCTTCAAGGTCGCGGACTCACCGCGTTGCGGCTGATCCTGGCCTCCACCTTGCTGTCCACCACGTTGCACTACGCGCACAACGGGCTCAGGGCGGCGGACTATCCGCAGGCCGAGGGGGTCTCGGTGGAACTCACCGCCGCCTTGGTCGTCGTCGCGTACGTCCTCTTCACCGTCTTCGGTGTGCTCGGTTACCGCGACTACTTGCGCGGACGTCACTGGCGGGCGCTCGCGTTCCTGATGATCTATTCGCTGTCCGGCCTCGCGAGCCTCGAGCACTTCTTGATCGACGTGCCGCGGATTCCGGCCTTCTGGTTCGCCACGATCTACACCGACACGGCCGCCGCGCTGGCCTTGTGGGCGTTCGTGACCTGGGCGGCGACGAAGCTCGACCGGGCGCCCGTGCCCGCCTGACGAGCGAACCGCCGTCCGTTCGTGACCAACTTTCTACACGACATTGACGGTAATCTGTGCCATGTAGACAATCGGAGGGGTGACGCGGACCACATCGGTGACGTTCGAACGTCATCCCGGCGGCTACCGGCACTGGAAACTGTCCACCGACGGTGACGTCGCGTGGCTCGAACTCGATGTCGACGTCGACGGGGGTCTCGTACCGGGGTACGAACTCAAACTCAACTCGTACGACCTCGGCGTCGACATCGAGTTGTACGACGCGACGCAGCGGCTGCGGTTCGAACATCCCGAAGTCCGCGTAGTCATCGTGACCAGCGCGAAGGACAACGTCTTCTGCGCCGGCGCGAACATCCGGATGCTGGCGTCGTCGTCGCACGAGTGGAAGGTGAACTTCTGCAAGTTCACCAACGAGACCCGTAACGCCATGGAGGACGCCGCCGCGCACTCCGGGCAGAGCTACGTCGCGGCGGTCAACGGCACCTGCGCCGGTGGCGGGTACGAAATCGCGCTCGCCTGCGAAAAGATCCTGCTGGTCGACGACAACTCGTCGACCGTGGCGCTGCCGGAGGTGCCCCTTCTCGGCGTCCTCCCCGGCACCGGCGGGCTCACCAGGGTGGTCGACAAACGCGGCGTGCGGCGGGACCTCGCCGACGTCTTCGCCACCCGCCCCGACGGGGTGAAGGGGCGGACGGCCGTCGACTGGCGGCTCGTCGACGAACTCGTGCCGCGGCAGGGATTCCGGGAAGCCGTGCTGGCCAGGGCGAAGGAGTTCGCGCGGACGAGCGAGCGGCTCGACGGCGAAGGCGTCGAACTGAAGCCACTCCAGCATCGTTACGTCGACATTTCGCTCAGCGCGGCCGAAGCGACGATCACCGTCAAGGGACCCGAGGACGACGACGGCTGGCTGCTGGACGTCACCCGAGAACTGGACGACGCGATCCTTCGCCTGCGCACCAACGAATCCGAAGCCGGCACCTGGATACTCCGCACGGAGGGCGATCCTGTGAAGGTGCTCGAACGAGAGCGGGCCGTGTTCGACGCGAAAGACTGTCTGAGCAACGAAATCGTCCACTATTTCAAACGGACGCTGAAACGCCTCGATGTCACCAGCCGCAGTCTGATCGCGCTCATCGAACCTGGTAGCTGCTTCGCGGGTCTTCTGCTGGAACTCGCGCTCGCCGCCGACCGGCAGTACATCTTGGACGGTCCGCCGCTCGAAGCCGAAGACAGTGAAGAACGTGCCTCGATCACGTTGTCCGAGGCCAACTTCGGCCGCTTTCCGATGGGCAACGGCCTGACCCGTCTCGAGTCCCGGTTCTTCGGCGACCCGGATCACGTCCCGCGGCTCGCGGAAGTACGCGACCGGCCGCTGAGCCCGGCGGAGGCCCACGCCTTCGGCCTGGTCACCGACGCTCCGGACGACCTCGACTGGGAGGACGAGATCCGGATCGCGCTGGAAGGACGGGCTTCGCTCAGCCCGGACGCCTTGACCGGAATGGAGGCGAACCACCGGTTCGTCGGCCCCGAAACGCCGGAAAGCAAGATCTTCGGCAGGCTGGCCGCTTGGCAGAACTGGATCTTCACTCGTCCGAACGCATCCGGTCCCGAGGGCGCGTTGCGTCGCTACGGTACTGGTCAGAAGGCCGTCTTCGACAGGAAGCGGGTCTGAAACCCATGCCCACCAAGATCGATTACGACGCACGCATCCCCAACAACGTCGACCTCTCCGGTGATCGGCGGCTCCAGCGGGCGCTGGAGGGCTGGCAGCCGAAATTCCTGGACTGGTGGGGCGAAATGGGCCCCGCACTGCGGACCCGGGGCGTGTACCTGCGCACCGCGGTCAGCGTCGGACGGGACGGGTGGGCGCATTTCGACCACGTCAACGTGCCCGACTACCGGTGGGGGATCTTCCTCGCGGAGCCGGATCCGGACCGGGTCATCACCTTCGGCGAGCACCAGGGCGAACGCGCCTGGCAGCAGGTCCCCGGGGAGTACCGCGCCGATCTGCAGCGGCTCATCGTCATCCAGGGGGACACCGAACCCGCGTCGGTCGAGCAGCAGAAATCGCTGGGGCTCACCGCGCCGAGCCTCTACGACCTGCGGAACCTTTTCCAGGTCAATGTCGAAGAAGGCCGCCATCTGTGGGCGATGGTGTACCTGCTGCACGCCTACTTCGGCCGTGAAGGCCGGGACGAGGCGGAAGGGTTGCTGCTCCGGAACTCCGGAAGTCCGGACGCCCCGCGGATCCTCGGTGCCTTCAACGAGGAGACCGCGGATTGGCTCGCGTTCTACATGTTCACCTATTTCACCGATCGCGATGGCAAATACCAGCTCGGCACCCTCAAGGAAAGCGGTTTCGACCCGCTTTCCCGCACTTGTGAATTCATGCTCAAGGAAGAGGCGCACCACATGTTCGTCGGCACCACCGGTGTCGACCGGGTGGTCACCCGCAGTGCCGAACTGATCCGCGAGCACGACACCTTCGACATCGCCGGGCACGGCGGGATCCCGCTGGAGGTCGTCCAGCGCTACCTCAACTTCCACTACACCGTCTCGCTCGACCTGTTCGGCGGCGAGACCTCGACCAACGCGGCGAACTACTACACCGCCGGGCTGAAAGGCCGCTGGCAGGAGGCCCGCCGCAAGGACGACCACAAGCTCACCGACGCCGCCGGAACGCTGTCCAAGCCGAGGGCCGACGGCACCTGGGAGACCGAAGAACTCCCGGCCATCCTGCTGCTGAACCTCGACCTGCGGGAGGAGTACCGAGCCGACTGCCAGACCGGGGTCAACCGCTGGAACAGGATCCTCGACGAGGCGGGCATCGATTTCCGATTCGTCCTCCCGCACCCTGGATTCAATCGCGAAGTCGGCATAAACTCCGGCCACCATGTGACGCCCGACGGCACCGTTGTCGACGAGCGGACCTGGCTGGCCGGCAAACGCAAGTGGCTGCCCACTCCCGAAGACCTGACCTTCGTCCGATCGCTGATGCATCCGGTGTACGAGCGAGGAAAGATCGCGAGCTGGGTGGCACCGCCACGCCAGGGCATCAACGGGAAGCCGTTCGACTACGAATACGTTCACCTGAGCTGAGCGATAGAAGGTGCGTCCGTGACCGCTGCTGCCACCGGGTTCAACGCGGTGAGCTACCTGCTCGACCGGCACCGGGCGGAAGGGCCTCCGGCCAAGCAAGCGGTCGTTTCCCCGCGGCGAAGTCTCACGTACCCGGAGCTCGCGGCCGAGACCCGCCGGGTCGCGGCCGGGCTGAAGGCGATCGGCGTCCGCCCGGAGGAGCGGGTGCTGTTCTGCATGGTCGACGACGTCGAGCTGCTCACCGGGATCCTCGGCGCGATGCTGGCCGGAGCGGTCGCGGTGCCGGTCTCCACCATGGTCACCGGGCTCGACCTCGGCAAGCTGCTCGCCGATTCGCGGGCCAGGGTCCTGTGCGTTTCCGGCGAGTTCGCCGCGCAGGCGACGATCGCGCTGGGGCTGGCGCCGGAGGTCACCGACGTCGTGCTGGACCGGGCGAAGGCGGCCGAACTGCCGTCCGGGGTCCGCGCGCATCAGTGGAGTGACCTGTCCACAGTGGATGACGCCGGTTTCGTGCCGTCGCCGACCTGGGAGGATTCGCCCGCCCTCTGGCTTTACACCTCGGGCACGACGGGCAAACCGAAGGGCGCGATGCACCGGCACGCGGGAATCCGCGCGGTATGCGAGACGTATGCGCGCGGCGTGCTGGACATCGGGCCGAACGACCGGTTCCTGTCCGTTCCGAAGCTGTTCTTCGCCTACGGACTGGGAAATTCGGCGTTCTTCCCGCTGGCGGCCGGCGGGACGGCGCTGCTCGAACCGGCGAAGCCGTCCCCGGTACTGATCGCCGCCAGGGTCCGCGAGGAGCGGCCGACGTTGTTCTTCGCCGTCCCCACCTTCTATGCCGCGCTGCTCGGCAGTGACATCCCCGACGACACGTTCTCCTCGGTGCGCCAAGCGGTTTCGGCGGGGGAACCGCTGCCCGCCGTGCTGTACGAACGATTCCGCGACCGGTTCGGCGTCGAAATCCTCGACGGCATCGGCTCGACGGAGGCGTTGCACATCTTCCTGTCCAATCGGCCGCGTCAGGTCCGTCCCGGCAGCACCGGGGTTCCCGTGCCCGGATACGAGATCGCGCTGCGCGACGAGCACGGCCGGCCCGTGCCGGACGGGGAGCCCGGCGAGCTGTTCGTCGCCGGGCCGTCGACAGCGACCGGGTATTGGGCGCGGTACGAGACGACGAAGCAGGTCTTCCAGGGCGAATGGCTGCGGACGGGGGACAGCTTCGTGCGCAACGCCGACGGCACGTACACCTGCCTCGGGCGGTTCAACGACATGCTGAAACCGGGCGGGATCTGGGTGTCGCCCGCCGAGGTCGAGGACAGGCTGCTGAAACATCCGGCCGTCGCCGAGGTCGCCGTGGTGGCCGCCTTCGACGCCGATGGCATCGAGAAGCCGGTCGCGTGCGTGGTCGGCGTGCCGGGGCACCGGCTGGACGCGGGCGAGCTGATCGAGTTCTGCCGGGCCGGGCTCGCGTCGTTCAAGCGGCCGCGGAGCGTCGTCGAGCTGGGCGAACTGCCCAAGACGGCGACCGGCAAGATCCGGCGCGACGTCATCCGCGAACTGGTGCGGGACCTGGACGAGGTCCGGGCCTACCAACCCGACCCCGCCTCGCCCCTCCCTGGCTGACCCCCCGCAATTAGGCACCTGCTTGCGGTACTTGCGCGTGCAAGCATCGCAAGCAGGTGCCGAATCGCGGGAATGTCAGGCGCCGTTGACGGTCCGGAGGGTTCGCATGGCCTCGGCCAGGGCGTGCGCGTCGTCGCCCAGCGGGGTCAGGACGATGCGCCGCAGGATTTCCGCGCACGCCTCCCTGGCTTTTTCCGCGACGTCGAGGCCGTGTTCGGTCAGGGCCGCGAAGGTGACGCGGCGGTCGTCCGGGCTGGGCACGCGGCAGATCAGGTCCGCGGCCACCAGCCTGTCCGCGACCTTCGTGAACCCGCCGCTGGACAGCGCCGCCTCGACGGCCAGCCGGGTCATCGGCATCCGGTGCTCGGGTGACCGGACGAGCCGCAGCAGGATGTCGAACGACGCCGGCGCCAGGCCGAACCGTTCGGCGATCTCGCCCATCAGCCGGTGCTGCGTGGCCAGGTAGCCCTCGATCACCAGACCCCACCACGTGACCACTTCGTCGTCGTTCGGTTCCTGCGATTTCCCCACCGTCACGCGAGCGAGGGTACACCCGGAAGCCTTTCCGGAATATATCTTGCGCGCGAGAGGTTATCGGGTTAGCTTGAGTTCACCGGCTACCGGAGGAAGGGGCCACCATGTCGATCAAGACCTCGGGCCTGCACCACGTCACCGCCATCGGTGGCGATCCCCAGCGCAACGTGGACTTCTACACCCGGGCCCTCGGCCTGCGGCTGGTGAAGACCACGGTGAATTTCGACGATCACGGCACCTTCCACCTCTACTACGGCGACGGGGCGGGCAAGCCCGGCTCGCTGATGACGTTCTTCCCGTGGCGAGACGCGCCGAAGGGCCGTCACGGCACGGGCCAGGCGACCACGACGTCGTTCTCCGTACCGGAAGCGTCGCTCGGCTGGTGGAAGCAGCACCTCGCCGAAAGCCGGGTCGAGACCGGCCGGATCCGCAACTCCGACGGCGAGGAGACGCTCACCTTCGCCGACCCGGACGGCCTGAAGCTCGCGCTCGTCGCGCATCCGCAGGGCGACCCGCGTGACCCGTGGGACACGAAGCTCGTGCCCGCCGAGCACGCCATTCGCGGGCTGCACTCCGTCACGCTGTCGGTGTCCGAAGAGAACGCGACCGCCGGGATGCTGACCGACGGGCTCGGCCTGACCTTCGCACACCAGGAGGGCAATCGCTTGCGATTCTCCGCCGGTGAAGGGGGTCCCGGCGCGCTCGTCGACGTCCTCGTCACGCCGGACGCCCCACGCGGACTGGTGGCGGCGGGCACCGTGCACCACGTCGCCTGGCGCGCGCCGGACGAGCGGACCCAGGCCGCCTGGCGCGACGAACTGATCGACGACGGCGTGAGCGTGACGTCCATTTTGGACCGTCAGTACTTCCGTTCGATCTACTTCCGTGAGCCGGGCGGCACCCTGCTCGAGGTCGCGACCGACGAGCCCGGCTTCGCGATCGACGAGCCGCTGCTCGAACTCGGCCGCGCGCTCAAACTGCCGCCGTGGCTCGAGCCCCGGCGCGAGGACATCGAAGCGATGCTGCCGAAGCTCGACCTCCCGAGCGAAAACAACCCGCGATGACGGCGAGGGAACACCTGACGCACAAGTACGTCGAAGGGGCGCCCGACGAGCCGGTGTTGCTGCTCCTGCACGGCACCGGCGGCGGGCCGGACGACCTCGTGCCGCTCGCCCGGCGGCTGAGCCCGGCGTCGGCGCTGCTGGCCCCGGCCGGGCCGGTCCCGGAACATGGCGCGGCCCGGTGGTTCCGCAGGCTGGCGGAGGGCGTTTTCGACCACGAAGACGTCGTCTTCCGCGCGAACCAGCTTGCCGACTTCGTCCTCGCCTCGCGCGAGGAATACGGCCTCGGCGATCGGCGGCTGGTCGCGATCGGGTTCTCCAACGGTGCCAACATCGCCGCCGCGGTGACCCTGCTCCGCCCGGACGCGGTCAGGGAAGCCGCGCTGTTCGCGTCGATGTCTCCGCTTCCTTCGCCGCCACGCCACGACCTGTCCGGTACACGGGTGTTCCTGTCGAACGGCGAGCAGGATCCGATGGCGCCGCTGGTTTCGGCGGACGCGCTCGTCCGCGATCTCCGGGAGCGTTCCGCGGACGTCGTCACCCACCGCCATCCCGGCGGGCACCAGGTCACCGGCAACGGTTCGGTGGCGGCCGCGGGATGGCTCAACGGGCGGCTGGGCGAGCAAAGCAAGTCTACGTAACATCGTCGGATGACTAACGGGGACCTCGTCCGCGCCCAGGCCCTGCTCGAGCGGGTGCTCCTCGCGGACGGGCACAACGATCTGCCGTGGGAGCTGCGGGTCACGACCGGGCCGGATCCGGTCGCGGCCGTGGCAGGCACGGACCTCACGGTCCGTCAGCCGCATCTGCACACCGACTTCCCGAAGCTCGCCGAAGGCAGGCTCGGGATGCAGTTCTGGTCCGTCTACGTGCCTTGCCAGTTCGAGGGGCACAGCGCGGTGACGGCGGTGCTCGAACAGATCGAGATCGTGCACCAGATGGCCGAGCGCTACCCCGATCGCCTCGCCCTCGTGGACACCGCCGATGCGGCCGAAGCCGCCTTCCGCGACGGCAAGATCGCGTCGCTCCTCGGCGCCGAGGGCGGCCACAGCATCGCGGAATCCCTTGGCGTGCTCAGGATCTTGCGCCGCCTCGGCGTCCGTTACCTGACGCTGACGCACAACTACAACACCACCTGGGCCGATTCCGGCACCGACGAACCGGCGCACGGCGGGCTCACCGACTTCGGCCGGGACGTGGTCCGCGAGATGAACAAGATCGGCATGCTGGTCGACCTCTCGCACGTCGCGCCGAGCACGATGCGCGCCGCGCTGGAGGTCAGTTCCGCGCCGGTGATCTTCAGCCACTCCTCGTGTGTCGCGGTCAACGACCATCCCCGCAACATCCCCGACGACGTCCTGGAGACCCTGGCCGCCAAGGACGGCGTCGCGATGGTGACGTTCGTGCCGGGATTCGTCTCGCCGAAGGTCGCGGAATGGGACGACCGGTTGCGCCGGGACATGGAAGCCGCGGGCAAGGACTACCGGAACATCGACCAGCGCACGAAGTTCACCGCGGAGCGAGGCGGGCCCGAGAAGCCGAAGGCGGGCATCGACGATGTCGTCGCGCACATCGAGCACGCGCGCGAAGTGGCCGGGGTGGACCACATCGGACTCGGCGGCGACTACGACGGAGTCGCGACGCTGCCCGAAGGCCTCGAAGACGTTTCGAAGTACCCCGTACTGTTCGCCGCGCTGCTGGAACGCGGCTGGAGCGAAGAGGACTGCGCGAAACTGGCCGGGAAGAACACCTTGCGCGTGCTGCGCGCGGCGGACGAGGTCACCCGTTCGGACGCTTGAGAGCGCGATCAAGCCCGGTTCGGCGGACACTATCGGGTATGACGCAGCCGCAGGAGAGTGCCGCCGAGGTTCCGGTCGACCCGTCCGGCACCGCGGGCGGCGGACGCCACGGCGGTGAACTCGACGCCACCCCGAAACTCGGCCGAACCCGGGTCAGCGGCACCTGGATCGCCGTCATCGTGGCGCTGATCGTGCTGGTGTTCCTGCTCGTGTTCATCCTGCAGAACCAGGACACGGCCACGGTCCACTTCCTCGGCATGTCCGGCAGCATGCCGCTGGCGGTCGCGATGCTGTTCTCCGTGATCGCCGGCGGGGCACTGGTCGGGCTCGTCGGCGGCGCCCGGATCCTGCAACTGCGCAAGCAGGCCAAGCAGTCCCGGCATCAACCGCGCTGAAGCGTGCCGCGCCGGAACTCGCTCGGGTTGACCCCGCGCACGCGTTTGAACGCCGCGCTGAACCCGAACGGATCGGAGTAACCCACGGTGCGGGCGATGTCGGAGAGGGTCGCGGACCCCGGACCGGCAAGGAGATCCGCCGCGAGCGTCATCCGCCAGCGGGTGAGGTAGGTCAGCGGCGGTTCCCCGACCAGGTCGGCGAACCGCTTCGCCAGCGTGGACCGCGACACGCCGGTCCGCCCGGCCAGCGCGCCCACCGTCCACGGCGCCGCCGGATCCGCGTGCAGCAGGCGCAGCGCGTGGCCGACCACGGGATCCCGCTGCGCCGCCCACCACGCCGGGGGCCTGCCGCCGGGCCGGTCGAACCATTCGCGCAGTGAGCAGACCAGCAACCAGTCCAGCAGCCGGTCGAGGACCACTTGCTGCCCCGGCGCGTCGATGGCGACCTCGGCGGCGAGGTGCTCCAGCACGGGATCACCCGCGCCCCCGGCGTCCACCCGCAGCACGACGGGTAGCGCGTCCAGCAGCGGACGGCCGATCTCGCCGCGCACCGGGTACGCGCCGACGATCAGGGTCGTCTCGCCGCCGGGATCGTCGACCCAGCCGAGACGGTGCCGCGTCCCGCCCTGCTCGGGCGTCGCGCAGTGCTCGCCGCACGCGATCGGCTCGGCCGAGGTGCCGACTTCGTCGACGAAGGTGAAGGTGGAAGGCCCGCGCACGATGGCCGACTCGCCCGCGCGAAGCCACTCGGGCGGACCGACTTCCGGCACGATCCAGCCCGCCCCGGTGAGCACGGCGCACAGGGTGAGGGGCGCGCCGTCCACGAAGTGCAGCGACCAGGGCGGGCACAGGGTCGAACTGCCGAACAACGAGCCGTGGGACCGCACACCGCGAATCAGCTCACTGAAGACGTCCACCCCGGTGAGGCTAGACGAATACGCAGGCGAACCGGCCTTTCACCTATGGGCACGTCCGAGTCCGCCGTGATCGACTGGCGGCATGAGCACCTCGCTGACCACTGACGACCTCGAATTCCTCCGCCGCCCCCTGCACGGCTTCCTGACCGTGGCCGGCGGTCCGGTCCGGCCGGTGTGGTTCGAGGCCACCGGAGAAGGCGCGCTCCAGCTGTTCACCCCGCGTGACTCACCCAAGGTCCGGCGGCTGGACGACGATTCGCGTGCCTCGATCATCGTGGCCGCGCCGGTGGGCGAACGCGAGCACTGGGTGTCGGTCACCGGCCGCGTCACGGTGGAGCACGACGGGGCGCACGAGCTGGCCGCCCGCCTCGCCGAGCGCTACTGGAACCTCGAAGACCCGGCCCACGCCGGCGAACTCGCCGGGATCCAGAGTCTGGATCTCGTGCGGCTCGTCATCCGGCCGGAGAAGGTGAGCCGTTACTCGATGTGATGATCGAGGTCATTCCGAGCAGGGTGGCGCAAACGCTTTCGTCACCCTTGGCGGTGACCCGGTCGCGGTCCGCCGGGTTCCGGGTGCACAGCCGCCAGAAGGCGTCCGCGTCCGTTGTCACCGAGGCCAGCGGCGAGCGCGACGTGGGCGCGACACGGTCGAGCGTCCAGCCGTCGGCGGTCCGCTCGGCCGTCCACTTCCCACCGCCCCGACCCGTCACGGTGTAGCCGATCTGCCTGCCGACGCGCGCCTCGACGTCACGCAGCGTGTGCGGCAGTGCCCGCATGAAGGTGTCGACCACCGGCCCGCGGAACTCTTCCTCGTCCAGTGTCCGCGCGCCGACGGCCTCGCGGATCTGCTGCTGGTGCACCCAGAACTCGGTGTACTCCCGCGCGACGTCGAGCCAGATCGGCGCCGGTTCGTCCCCGGCCCAGCTCACCGGCTCGCCGACGGCGTCGAGCTCGGCGCGGCCCCACATCTCGGCGAGCTGCGAGGTGCTGTCCACCAGCATCGCGAACAGCACTTCGGGGGACAGCCGGCGGCACGCGACCACCCATTCGTCGTTGATCCGGTCGATGAAGTCCTCGAACCGTTCGCCCGCACGCGGCGCCGTCGCCCGGTAGTCGTCGCGGTCGCGGGAGAGCCTGCCCAGTTTGCCGCCGAGGATGTGGGCGGCGAGATCGTGCACCGTCCAGCCCGTGCACACCGTCGGGGCCGCCCACCGTGCCGCGTCCAAGCCGGTCAGGACGTCCAGCAACGCCTGCTCCTCACGCGCGAACAGCGGGAGGACGTCGATCGGCGGACCCCAGCGCGTGAAGCTCATGGTGACCATCCAAACACCTGTGTCGAGCACCATTCCGGTCCTTCGGCCTACTCGCGGGTAGCATCAGCCCCGAACGCGAGGGGAGTGCCCGTGAGCAACGAACGACCCGCCGGTGCCGACCTGGCCGCTTTCGCCCAACGCGCGGGACGGCTGGCCGGCTGGGCCGCCCGCACGGGTTTCGAGTTCACCCGCAGACTCCCCGGCGTCGAAATCGCGGAGCAGGTCGTCAAACAGGGCGAACGGCAGCTTTTCTTGGAGCTGCGCCGCCGTCTCGACGAGGTCGACGATCCGTACCACGCCGCGCTGACCGCCGCGTCGGCGATGAACCGGCCCGCCGCCAACGGCGCGCGCCCGGTCGAAGCGACCATCACCCTCGTGCACACCCGCGACCGGCTCGAACCGCTCCGCGCGGCGATGGCGGAACTGCTCAACCACTCCATCGGCTTCGGCCGCGAACGGGCACGGGAGTATCTCTACGCGATCATCCTGCGGCAGCTCACGCCGGACGAGGCCCGCATCCTTTCCGCGCTTTCCGACGGCTCACCGTTCCCCGCCGTCGACGTCGCCGAGCGGACCAACCTCGGTGGTGCCGGGCGGTTCGTGCTGCGCAACGCCTCCACCGTCGGCAAGGCGGCCGGGGTGTCGCTGCCCGATCAGGTGCCCGGTTACCTCACCAGGCTGATCGGGCTCGGCCTGGTCGAGCTGGACGAAGAGGTGCCCGCGCTCGAGACCCAGTACGAGATCCTGCTGACCGACGAGACCGTCCGCGAGGCGGAGAAGTCGGTGAGACGGGCCAAGTTCGTCAAACACACGGTGCACGTCTCCCGGCTCGGCGCCCAGTTCTGGCAGGCCTGCGACCCGAGCGCCGGCTGACCTCGGCATGGATGCGTTCCTCGACGGGATCCTCGCCGACTTCGGGAGGCACTGGCCGATTTACGTCTCCATCCCGATCGTGGCCGCCCTGATCGGCTACACCACCAAACTCGTCGCGATCCGGATGATGTTCCAGCCGGTCGAGTTCGTCGGGATCAAGCCGTTCCTCGGCTGGCAGGGCATCGTGCCCAAACGCGCCGCGCGGATGGCGAGCATCGCCTGCGACACGATGACCGAGCAGCTCATCGAACCGGCGGAGGTCGTCGCCCGGCTCGATTCACGGAGAATCGCCAAGGAGATCGAAAAACCGCTCCAGGCCGCCGTCGAGGACATCGTGCGCGACGTCGCGGCCCACTATCGGCCGGGGCTGTGGGAATCCCTGCCGGTGGGGATGCGGCGGCTGGTGATCCAGCGCGTGCAGGCCGAGACACCGCGTATGGTCGCGGCCGTACTGGAACTGATCAAATCCGATGTGGACAGTGTGTTCGACCTCAAGGGCATGGTGGTCACCGCACTGGTCAAGGACAAACGGCTGCTGAACCGGATCTTCCAGGAGGCGGGTGACAAGGAGTTCAAGTTCATCGCCCGCTCCGGCATCTTCTTCGGCGGGCTGATCGGCGTGATCCAGATGATCGCGTGGGTCCTGTTCAAGTTCCCGCCGATCATGCCGCTGTTCGGGCTCTTCACCGGCTGGTTCACCGACTGGCTGGCGCTGCGGATGATCTTCTACCCGATCGAGGAACGCCGGTACTTCGGCGTGCGCTGGCAAGGCCTGTTCCTGAAGCGGCGAGGTGAGGTCGCGGAGGCGTACGGCGGACTGATCGCGCAGGAGATCATCACCCCGCACAACGTGATCGAGGCGGTGCTGCACGGCCCGCTGTCGGACCGGGTACTCGGTCTGATCCAGCGCCAGCTCGACGAGCAGCTCGGGCGCCGCGTCGGCGTCGGGAAACCGCTGGTGGTGTTCGCCGTCGGCAGCAGGCGGTATCAGGACCTGAAGCTGAACATCGCCGAGAAGATCATGGACAGACTGCCGGAGACCATGCGGTACATCGAGGACTACGCGAACGACGCGATGGACATCCGGAACGTGCTGGTGACCAAGATGAAGGAGCTGTCGCCGCGGGAATTCGAGGGATTGCTGCGGCCCGCCTTCCAGCAGGACGAATGGATCCTGATCGCGACCGGCGCCGTCCTCGGCTTCGCCGTCGGTGAGGCGCAGGTCCTGCTGCTGGAGCACTTCGCCGCCTGAGGCCCCGACGCCCCATCCCCCTCGCAATTCGTCACCTACTCGCGGGATCTCGCGTTCGCGGCCATCGCAAGCAGGTGACGAATGGCGCGGATGGCTGCCTCATCGGCGGTACACCGGGTCCGCCATCCGGTCTAGAGTGCCCCCTGCACTGAGCCTTGGGGAGGGCGCACATGGCCGACGCGGGGAGTCCGTGGCCGCAGGAGATCCGGCTGGCGATGACCATGGTGGGCGGGGCGAGTCTCGCGGTCTGGATGGGCGGGGTCGCCACCGAGACCTCGCATCTGCTCCAGGCGTCGAGGACGCCGGAAGCCGAGGGGCCGTACCGTGCCCTGCTCGATCTGCTCCACGCCACCGTCTCGCTCGACGTGCTCACCGGCACGAGCGCGGGCGGCATCAACGCGGCGTGTCTCGGGCTGGCCGAGGCGTTCCGGTCGAGTCCGCAGGTGCTGCGGGACACCTGGATCAGCACGGGCTCGCTCGACAACCTGATCCGCGACCCCGGCGAGAAGGAGCCGCGTTCGCTGCTCGACGGCGACAAGGTGCTGCTCGGGGATCTGAAGGACGCGCTGCACCGCATCACCGACAAGGCGACGGTGAAACCCGACTGCCCGGACATCACCGTTCTGCTCACCGGCACGATGATCGACGGCGAGACGACCAGGTTCGACGACGCGCTCGGCAACCTGGTGCGGGACACCGAACATCGTCTCCTGTTCCGCTTCGATGGTCCTTTGTGGACAGACGACGTGGTCGGCCCGCTCGCGCTCGCGGCCCGGTCCACGGCGTCGTTCCCCGGCGCCTTCGAGCTCTCCCGGATGCCGATCGGCGAACGGACCGGCCCGTTGCATCCGGACATGACCCGGTACACCGACGTCACGCGGTCGCATTGGCTCACCGACGGCGGCGTGCTGCTGAACAAGCCGTTGCGCCCGGCGCTGCGGGAGATCTTCGAACGGCAGTCGCATTCGGACGTCCGGCGGCTGCTGCTGTACGTGGTGCCGACGGCGGAACGCGAAGCGGAGCGGGTCGCGGTCGACCCGGAGCGGCCGCCGCTGCTGGGCACCGCGATGAGCAAGGTCGTCGGTACCGTGCTGAGCCAGACGATCAGCGCCGAACTGGAGGACCTGACGCGGCACAACGACGCCGTGGTCCGTACCAGGGGGACCCGGGTTTCCCTTGCCGCGATGGGGCTTCGCGGCGGTCCGGACACGCTGGTCGACCAGCGGCTGATGAACGACTACCGGGACAGGCGGGTGCAGGAGGACGCCACCGCGCTGGTCCGCGACGCGACCCGCAGGCTCTCGGTGTCCGATGTGGAGGATCAGGGACGTCAGTGGGCGTCCGGTACGGCGGCGCAGCTGCGCGCGGCCGCGGCGGCGGGACTGCGCGACGGCCTGCCCGCCGAACCGCCGGAGGACACCTGTGAACTCGACGACCTGATCGCCTTCCGCACCACCGCGCTCGACGATTCGGTGGCCACCGGGCTGCAACTGGTGAACGCGGGTTTCCGGCTCGACCCGGCGCCCGAGCACGCGGTCCAGCTCAACCGATGCCGCGTGCTGCTGCACGAGGCGCGGCACCGGGCCGCACGGGGAAAGCGGCTCACGGGCTGGGTCGCCGAACAGGATCCGCCGACGGCCGACGTCACGCTGGCCGCCTGGATCGAAGGCCTCGCCAAGGAATGGGCCGCGCTCGGCCGCTCGGACACGCTGAAGGAGGCGTGGCCGCTCGTGGTCGCCGCGCTCCGGCAGGCGACACCGATCCTGTTGCCGTTGGCACGGGCGAAGCCCGGCACCGAAGCCGCCGACACGGTCAGCACGCTGCTGGCGTGGACCGGACTCACCTCGGACGACACGAGCGCCGGTGACGCCGTCGTCACTTCACGGCTGGTGCGCCTGCACATCGCGACCAGGGGACTGCTCTCGCAGCCGCCGTCGGTCGACCAGCGCGTGGATCTCGTCCAGGTGAGCGCGGATTCGCGGACGCTCCTGGACATGAAGCGACGCCGTTCGTGGGACAAGCTCACCGGCATGCAGGCCGACTACTTCGGCGCTTTCTACAAGGCTTCCTGGCGTGCGAACGACTGGATGTGGGGCCGGGTCGACGGCGCGGGCTGGCTGGTGCAGTGCCTGCTCGATCCGAACCGCCTTCGATCGCTGCGTGACGTCGTCGGGCGGGAGGCGTTCCGGACCCGGGTGCGGGACACCTTCGGCAGGATCGGCTGGCGGCCACCGGTGACGGAAGACGGGTTGTCCCAGGAGGAGGTGGAGGCGCTGCGCGGGCAATTGGCCGGGGAGCTGGCCTTCCTCGGCCTCGACGGTGAACTCGCCGACGTGGAGACCGAAGCCACCCCGCCGACCGGCATGCCGATGACGGCGATGGTGCTCGCCAGGGTCCGGCAGCTGGAGATCGCGCGAGAGGAGCTGCCGTGCGTCGGCCTCCACTGTGGACACGACGTGAAAACGGCCAAGGGGAACGGGAAGCCGTCGGAACGGTTCAGGAAACTGATCGAGAACGAGCCGGAAACCGACGAGCAGACCCAGCGCGCGTTTCAGGCGTGCCAGGTCTCCGGTGAACGGTTCGACCACGAACGTGGCACGATGCTGCTGACGAAGACGCTGGTCAAGGCCGGTGCCGCCGGGCTCAACGCGGCCGCGGGCGCGACCAGGATGCCGAAGTCGGTCCAGCCCGCCGCGACCTTCGCCAAGGCCGCCGGGCGGAGCGCGTGGTGGATCACCCGCGGTGCGGCCACCCTGCCGTCACCGTGGAACGTGCTCGCCGCGCTGATCACCGTGCTCGCCGGCTTCGTGCTCGGCGGGCAGGGCGGCCCCGTCCTGCAGTGGGTCGGTGTCCCAGTGGCCGCGGGCGCCATCGTGTTCCTGGTGGTCAGCCTGATGACGTTGCGCAAGACGTGGCGGATGGTGCTCACGGTGCTCGGCGTGCTGGTGGGAGCCGCGCTGCTGTTCGCGGCGTTCCTGCCACCGGTCCGCGAACCGCTGTTCGGCCGGCTCGGCGACGTCGTGGCGGGCTGGCGGCGCGGCGAGGCGCCCGTCTGGTGGCTGGCCGTCTGCCTGCTGCTCGTGCTGCCCGCCGTCTGGACGCCGCTCGGTTCCTTCTTCCGGGGGCTTGCGCGCCGTAAGTGACCGTCTTCTTGCGGTATCCGGGGACTAAAACGCGCTCTGACCCTGCGACGAAGTGGTAACGGTTGGTATCGTCACATCCGGTGAGACCGCAGCGGGGCGGCCTTACCCACCAGTGCTGCGCTTCAAACGTTACCGTTACCTTTGTCACGTGTGTTTCAGGGTTGTTGCAGGTAGCCGCGTTGTCGCCGCCGCGCTCGTCTGACCGCGCCCGAATCCTCCGGTACGTTTCTTGAACATGTCCGGAAAGCGCTTGATCGAAAGTCCGACCAAGGCGGACGGTGCCGCGCTCTGGAGAATCGCCCGCGATTCGAAGAAGCTCGACCTCAACACACCTTACGCCTATTTGCTGTGGTGCCACGATTTCGCCGACACCTCGGTCGTCGCGAAAGTCGACGGAACCCCGGTCGGCTTCGTGATCGGATATCGGAAGCAGGACACCGGGTTTGTCTGGCAGGTCGCGGTCGACCCGTCCCAGCAGGGAAAAGGCCTGGCCGGAGCCCTGCTCGACGAGTTGTTCGACCGGCTGACCGCGCAGGGTGTGCGATACCTCGAAACGACGATCACACCGGACAACGAGGCTTCGATCCGGTTGTTCGCCTCGTTCGCCAAGCGGTGGGATGCCACCGTGGAACGCCAGGATCTGTTCTCCGCGACGGATTTCCCGGCCGAGGAAGGAACGCACGAGCAGGAGGACCTGTACCGAATCGGTCCGCTCGGCAGTGACCAGAACGTAAAACCGGGGATCTCAGGGAGAAAGAAAACGTGATGAGCATTTTCGAGGAACTCGAATCCGAAGTCCGCAGTTACAGCCGCGGCTGGCCCGTGGTCTTCGACAGGGCGCAGGGGAGCTACCTGTACGACGAGGACGGCAAGGCCTATCTCGACTTCTTCGCCGGCGCCGGCGCCCTCAACTACGGGCACAACAACCCCGCGCTGAAGCGGGCGCTGATCGACTACATCGCCCGTGACGGCGTGACGCACGCGCTCGACATGTTCACCGTGGCCAAGCGGGACTTCCTCCAGACGTTCAAGGAAAAGATCCTCCAGCCGCGCGACCTCGACTACAAGGTCGTCTTCCCCGGCCCCGGTGGCGCGAACGCCGTCGAGGCCGCGTTGAAGCTCGCGCGCAAGGTGACCGGCAAGGAATCGGTCATCAACTTCACCAACGCCTTCCACGGGATGACGCTGGGCGCCCTGTCGGTGACCGGCAACTCGATGAAGCGCGGCGGCGCCGGTGTCCCGCTGGTGCACGCCACCCCGATGCCGTACGACAACTACTTCGACGGGTCCATCCCGGACTTCCTGTACTTCGAGAAGCTGCTCGGGGACTCCGGCAGTGGCCTGAACGAGCCCGCCGCCGTCATCGTCGAAGGCGTGCAGGGCGAGGGCGGCATCAACGCCGCCCGCATCGAGTGGCTCAAGGCGCTGGACGACCTGTGCAAGAAGCACGGCATCCTGCTGATCCTCGACGACGTCCAGATGGGCTGCGGCCGCACCGGACCGTTCTTCAGCTTCGAGGACGCGGGCATCAAACCCGACATCGTCTGCCTGTCGAAGTCCATCGGCGGCTACGGCATCCCGATGGCGCTGACGCTGATCCGCCCGGACCTCGACGTCTGGGAGCCGGGTGAGCACAACGGCACCTTCCGCGGTATCAGCCCGGCGTTCGTCACCGCGACCGAGGCGCTGCGCGTCTACTGGAGCGACGACGAGCTGGAGAAGTCGACCAAGGCCAAGGGGGAGCGCATCGCCACCGCCTTCCAGGGCATCGTCGAGGCGTACCCGGACGCGAACCTGTTCGCGAAGGGCCGCGGCCTCGCCCGTGGTATCGAGTTCGCCGACGGCGACCTCGCGGGCAAGGTCTGCGCCGCCGCCTTCGAGCGCGGCCTCCTGATGGAGACCTCCGGCCCCGACGGCGAGGTCATGAAGGTGCTCCCGCCGCTCACACTGACCGATGACGAGGTCACGAAGGGCCTTTCGATCATCGCCGAGGCCGTCGCCACCGTCCTGAACTGACCACCGATCAAGAACGAGAAGGAGTTTTCCGTTGCTTGTCAGAACACTCGACGAGGTCACCGACACCGACGCCGACATCAAGACCCCGAACTGGCGCAGCAAACGCATCGTGCTGGCCAAGGAGGGCGTCGGCTTTTCGGTGCACGAGACCACGCTGTACGCCGGGACGGTCAACGACTTCTGGTACGCCAACCACATCGAAGCGGTGTTCATCACCTCCGGTGAAGGCGAGCTCGAGAACACCGCGACCGGCGAGGTCTTCCCGCTGAAGCCGGGCACGTTGTACCTGCTCGACGAGCACGACAAGCACCAGGTCCGGCCCAAGACCGAGATCAAGTGCGTCTGCGTGTTCAACCCACCTGTCACCGGCCGCGAGGTCCACGACGAAAACGGCGTGTACCCGCTCGTCACCGAACCGTAGGAAATCGCTGGAGGAGGCGACTGCAGTGACGCTGACCGACACCCGAGTCGACGACAGTTACCCGACCCGCATCACGGGTAAGCCCGCACACCTGCCCAGGGCCCACCCCACCGTCTGGGGCACGGAGGCCGACGGTCCCTGGGACGCGGCCACCCTCGCCAACCACGAAGCGCGTGGTTACACCGTCGTCGACCAGTTGCTGTCGCCTGGCGAGGTCCAGACGTACTGGCAGGAACTCGTCCGCCTGTCCTCCGGGGACCACAGCGGCGACGAGCGCGTCATCACCGAGGCCAAGACCGGTGAAGTCCGCTCCATCTTCGACGTCCACGAGACCGACGAGCTGATCGCGGAACTCGTCCGCGACCCGCGCGTCCTCGACCGGGCCCGGCAGATCCTCGGCTCCGAGGTCTACATCCACCAGAGCCGCGTGAACTACATGCCCGGCTTCAAGGGCACCGGGTTCTACTGGCATTCGGACTTCGAGACCTGGCACGCCGAGGACGGCATGCCCGTGCCGCGGGCGGTCAGCTGCTCCATCGCGCTCACCGACAACTACCCGTTCAACGGCGGGCTGATGGTGATGCCGGGTTCGCAGCGGACCTTCGTGCAGTGCGCCGGGGAGACCCCGGCGGACAACTACAAGAGTTCGCTGAAAGAGCAGCGGGTCGGTGTCCCCGCCGAGGAGGACATCACCGAACTCGCCGCCGAATACGGAATCGACCAGTTCACCGGGCAGGCCGGTTCGGCGCTCTGGTTCGATTCGAACGTGATGCACGGTTCGTCGAACAACATCACCCCGTACCCGCGTTCGAACATCTTCCTCGTGTTCAACAGCGTCGAAAACGCGCTGCGGGAGCCGTTCGCCGCGATCGAACCGCGTCCGGCGTTCATCGCCGGCCGCGACTCGACTCCGCTGTCGCGCTGACGAAACCGCAGGTAGCGAAGGCCACGACGGGGCGCTTGTAGCCGTTGGTGTGCGCCCTGTTACGTTGTCGGCACGTGAGCGGGCCAGTGGGCTCGCTCACGTAGGTGTTGTCGACGACCGAACGGGTTCTTCGCTCGGGGTGAGCCCCCCGGCCGGACGTGGACGCCGATGTCCGGTGTGGGTCGCGCCCCCAGGCGGCCCCCCCGGCTCCGTGCCATCAGATCGGGACTGATGGCACGGAGCCTTTTTCCATCTCGTGAGTGCTGAACCGCGGTCCCACGTGAATGTCCCGCGAGTCACTCACCGCGGGAGTCCACAGTGGACCCTGACGGGTCCGCTTGGCGCTTTTTGTCCGTATCGCCGAGGTGGGGAAGTCTCCTTTCCTACCCTGAAAGTGGACAAAGAGGCCTTCGCTACCTCGAGCGTTCTGGTTGGTGGCGTCTTCGCGCGGTAGGTTGGCTACTCCGGTAAGGGGAGAGATCGGAGGAGGTGGGTTTGTCATGGGCGAAAGCGGTTCCCCTGCCCGTTTCCAGCTCCTCGGTCCCGTGCGGCTCCTCGACGGCGATCGGCCGGTCGCGGTCGGCGGTCCCGGCGTCCGCGGTCTGCTCGCGCTGCTGGCGCTGAAGGTCGACAAGGTCGTCGCGCTCGATGAGATCATCGACGCGCTCTGGGGCCACGATCCGCCGGCCACGGCCCGCACGATCGTCCACGGCAACGTCTCGCATCTGCGGCGGGTGCTGCGCGACATCCAGGGCGACCATCCGCGCGGCGCCCGGATCCTCACCGCCCCGCCCGGTTACCAGCTCACCGTCGAACCCGGCCGGATCGACGTCCACCGGGCTCGGTCGCTGCTGGAGCGGGCTTCGGCGGAGGAGCCGGAGAAGGCGTCGGAGCTGCTCGCCGAGGCCCTCGCGCTCTGGCGGGGGCCGACGCTGGCCGGGGTGCCGAGTTCGGTCCGCGCTCCCGAGCTGGAGGATCTGCGGCTCGCCGTCCACGGCGCCAGGGTCGACGCGGACCTCGAACTCGGCAGGCACGCGGAACTGATCGTCGAGCTCAGCCCGCTGGTCCGCGCGAACCCGCTCGCCGAACGCACGGCAGGCCAGCTGATGCGCGCGCTCTATCACGCCGGGCGCCGCGGCGACGCGCTCGAGCTCTACCGCACGGTGTCCCGGGCGACCCTGCGCACCCTCGGCGTCGAACCCGGCGCGGAGCTGCGCTGGCTGCACGAACGCGTCCTCAACGACGACCTGCCGGTCAAGGTCGTCGTGGAACCGAAGGCCGAGGCGGCACCCGTCCAGCAGTTGCCGCCCGCCGTGCCGAACCTCGCCGGGCGCGAGGCCGATCTGGCCTGGCTCGACGAGCTCGCCGAGCGGGCCGAAGCCGGCGAGACGGCGGTCGGCGTGGTCACCGGGACCGCCGGAATCGGCAAGAGCAGTCTCGTGGTGTGGTGGGCGCATCGCGCGGGCCGCCGGTTCCCCGACGGCATCCTCTTCGCCTCGCTGCGGGGTTTCGATCCGCATCATCCGCCGCTGGAGCCCGCCGATCTGCTCACCCAGTTCCTGCTCGGGCTGGGTGTTCCGGCCGAGGGGGTGCCCGAGCGGGTCCACGAGCGCATCGCGCTCTACCGGTCGATGATCGCCGGCCGGCGGATGCTGGTGATCCTCGACAACGCCCGCTCCGCCGAGCAGGTCCGGCCGCTGCTGCCGCCCGGTTCGCGGTCGATGACGCTGGTGACCAGCCGCTCCCGGCTCGACGGGCTCGCGGTGTCCAACGCCGCCAAAGTGCGCGTGCTCGGCACGCTCGCGCCCGGCGACGCCGTCCGGCTGATCGAAGAACTCGCCGGTCCGGCCGGATTCGACCTCAACCACGCGCTCGCCCGGCTCTGCGGTTACCTCCCGCTCGCGCTGCGGATCGCCGGCGCCCGGCTCGCCGCGAGCGCGCAGTGGTCCGCGCAGGAGCTGGTCGACGAACTCGGCAACGAACGCACCAGGCTGGCCGCGCTCGACGTCGAGGGCCCGGACGACGGGGTCCGCGCCGCGTTCGACGTCTCGTTCCGGGGACTGCCGGCCGAGGTCGCCAACACGTTCCTGCGGCTCGGCGTGGTTCAGGTCGTCTCGGCCGGCTCGCAGCTGACGGCCGCGATCGGCGGGATCAGCGTCGCCGAGGCGCGACGGCATCTGCGGGTGCTCGCCGCGCACAACCTGCTCGCCGAAACCGGCCGCGACTCCTTCGTCCCGCACGACCTCGTCCGCCTGTTCCTGCGCGAACTGGCGGAGAACGAACTCGACGAGGCCGACCGGGAAGACGTCCTGTCGCGATCGGTGCGGTTCTATCAGGCCGTCGCCGACCGGGCCCGGCGCAAGATGCTGCGGATCGTCGACCCGCTCGACTTCACCGGCGTGCTCAGCGACGCGCGGACGCCGCCGATCGGTTCCTTCGACGAAGCGCAGGACTGGTTCACCGCGGAATGGGAGAACCTGATCGAGGTCCTCGAAGCCGCCCGCGCCGCCGGCCGCCACGACGACGTCTGGCGGCTGGCCAGGGTCGCCCACACCTATCGCGCGGTGTATCCGCTGCTGGACGAGTGGCGGCGGCTGGTCGAGATCGGGCTGGAGGCCGCCGAGCGGTCCGGTGACGTCCTCGGCCAGTGCTGGATGCTGATCTCGCGCTGCGCCATCGCGCTCACCTTCGAACTGCCGCAAGGCTGTCTCGCCGACGCCGAACGTGCCATGGAACTCGCGACCGCGATCGGCGACAACCGGCTGATGATCTCCGCGAACATCCACCTCGGCTCCGCGCTGACCTTGCTTGGCCGGTACGACGAGGCGATCAGGACGCTGCGGTGGGCGGTCGAGGAGACCGACCGGACCGGCGACCTCGAACTGCGCGGGCAGGCGCTCAACAATTGCGCCGAGGCGGAAAAACGGGCGGGGCGGTTCATCGAGGCGATCGGGCACCAGGTCGCGTCCCTGGAGATCGACCGGACGCTCGGGGACGAAAGCTACGTCGTCGTTTCGCTGAACAATCTCGCCGAATTGAGCATGCGGATCGGCGAACTCGCCGCCGCCGAACGGTATGTCTGGGAGGCCGTGGACTTGACGATCAGCAGGCGGTTCGTCCTCCAGGAAGGCGTGCTGCGGCTGACCCTGGGCCGGGTGCTGCGGGCCGGGTCGGATGTGGACGGTGCCCGCGAGCAATTCGCGATCGCGCTGAAGATCCTCTCCGACGCCAATCCGAAACTCGCCGGACTGGTCCGTGCGGAACTCACGGACCTCGGCGAAGGTCCGTGAGTGATCCTTAGCGGATTCTTAGTGACCTCGCCACCCGCCCGCGTAGGGTCCGGTTCAGCGTCGATCGAGCCCTAGGGGAGGGGCACGCGGTAAGGATCGGCGCTCGGACGGGCCACTTTCGCGGCCCGTTCGGAGAGCCGCCAGGAGCGGCTCGTGGCGGTCCGGCCGGTGGAGGTGGGGGCGATACCGGCCGGCCGCCAGGCGGCACCCGCGCAATTCGGCACCTGATTGCGCTGGGTTGCGTGCGCAACCACCGCAATCAGGTGCCGAATTGCGCGGGTCAGCCGGTGCTGGCGGTGCACAGGGCGATGGTCTGGCCCTTGTTCTCCGCGACCTTTCGGCCGTTGACCAGGATCGAGCAGGCGATCTGGTTGCTGACCGACGAGTTCCGGGTGTCCGCGGTGACGGTGAGCAGGTATTCGCCCGAGTTGAAGGACGCCGTGCCGCGCCATTCGTCGGTGCTCGCGGGGGTCTTTTCGGTGCGCTGATCGTTGAGCGCGCCGAACCGGACGGTCGCGCCGCCCGAAGCGCTGACGACGAACTCGACGGTGTTCTTGTCCCCGGCGACGGCCGGGATGTGCAGCCCCGACTGGCCAGTAGCGAAGAAACTGGTGTAGACCAGTAACCCGATCGCGGCCACCAAGCCGGCGATGGAAAGCGCGAGTCCCGCGATCCCCATTCCCTTCTTGTCCGCTTCGCCCTTCTTGATTTTGGTCAAACCGATCACGGAAAGAATCATCCCGATCACGGCGAGCGGCCAAGCGGCGATCCCGGCGACCGGGACGAAGGCGACCCCGAGCGCTGCCATGCCGACCAGGAAACCCGCGATGACCAGGCCGTTCTTGGGTTTGCGGTGCCGTGTGCCGTGCGCGGCGAACCCGGGGCCGTAGCGGGTGGCTGGCGGGTGCGGGAGTGGTGGATCGGTCGGCATACATGCCCTTTCGGAGGCTTCCGTCCGAAGACGTTAACCCATCGTTCGGGGTAATGGCCGAAATTGTTACCTGCCGGAAAAAGTCAGCATTCAACGATGATCAAGCGATTGCCGATATTTTTTGACGAGAATTGCGGTATCGCTGAATGTCGAAACCCGATCACTGATCGAACAGGTTCACTTCCGGAGTGATCTCCAGCAGTTCGTGCACCGGTCGGCCGCGGCGGCCGTCGATGGTCGTCGTGCGCACGACGCGCAGCCGCGCGGTCACCGGGCGGTCCAGGTTCTCCTTGATCTCGTCGAGCAGATCCGGCGCGACCGCGCCCTGGATCGTGCCGCCCGATTCGCGTTCGAGATAGAAGATCCGGCGCCGGGTGCGGACGCCGTCCAGCCTGCCGCTGACCGTCTCGTAGCCGACGGCCTCCCGCGACTCGCGCAGGCTCCCGGACAGGATCCTCGCCTGCTCGGTGGTCATGCTGCGGGTCAGTTCGTCGCCGGCGGTCGGGGTCAGCGCCATGCCGATCCCGGCGTGTTTGCTGACCGCGTTGACGATGTCGCTGACCGCGTTGCGGACGGTGTCGCGCTGCAGCAGCACCGCGTCCAGCGCGCCGTCGTCGGAGCCGTTGGCCGGCAGGAAGTCGCACAGCTCCTTGACCGCGCGTTCGGACAGCGACTCGAGCCCGTCGTGGATGAGCGCGTCGTCGAACGCCGGTTCGGGGAAACCGAAGAAGATCGCGTTCCCCGCCTGGCCGCGCTGGATCAGCGGGGCCTTCTCCCGGTCGGCGGGCTGGACGAAGGTCACCTCGCCCGACGGATTGCGGATGATGTGCCCGATCTTCGCCGTCGCGTCCTGCAACGCGCGGCTGATGTCGGAGAAGGTGTACGCGTCCAGATGCGACTCGCCGAGCACGGACACGCGAAGCAGCGGTGAACGCGACGTCCGCTCGAACTTCGCGTACGCGGCCATCGCCGACGCGCGGGCGAGGTCGTCGAGCCAGGTGCCGCCGGGGATCTCGTCGGCGATACGCCGGAATTCGTTCCTCACCAGATCACTTCCGGAATACCCCTGCCACCCGATGCCCATACTTCCTCCCAGATCTCCTCGTCGCCGGGGCGGCACAGGAAACCGTCGAGCATCCCGCCGACGGGCTGGATCTGGTCCAGATACATGGCAGGCTGGCCGACGATGACCCCGCGCAAGGTCAGCAGCCCGTACAGCGCCGAGCGGCCGGCGTCGTCGAGCCGTTTCAGCGCGCCCCATTCGTCCGGGATCAGCACCACGTCGAGCCCGACCGGGGCGTGCGGGGTCCTGGCGGTCAGATCGCCGCCGATCCACGCGCGGCCGGTGGGCATGATCCGCCGGGCGACCCCCAGGTAGCTGTTCAGCGCGCTGAACAGGATCTCGCGGTCGTTCTGATGCGGCGCGTCGAAGACCAGCCGCTCGTAGACGTCGGCCAGATCGGCGGGATGGCGGCCCGGAGGCAGCAGGTTGTGCGGCGTCCAATAGGGGAGCGCCAAATCGGAGCCTCCTTCGTGTGCCGGAGCTCCCGATCGAAGAAACGTACCCGGCGTCACGCTCACAGTGCGTAGCCGAATTTACCAGGCGGGTGTCAGCCGCCCTGCCCCGGCCGGTGCTCGGGCACGCGCCCGGCGGGCGGCCAGTCCTCGTCGCTCGGCCAGACCGGTTCGGGTTCGCGCCCGCTCCCGCCGTTCTTGGCGGCCGGTTCCGGCTGCTCCGGCAGGTGGGCCCGCACCAGTTCCGGGGACAGCTGCCCCTCGCGGTGGCCCTCCGCCTCCTGGTCGAACGGCTCCTCGTCGTCGTGGATCCGCGCGGGCGGGATGAACTGCGTCCGTTCGGTGGACAGCAGGTCGGGTACCGGCTCGGGTTCCGGTTCGGGCGCGACGGCGGGTACCGGCTCGTGGACCACCGGTTCGACGACCGGACGCTCACGTCGTTCGCCGCGCATCAGCAGCCAGGTGACCCCGCAGCCGAGGGCGAAGGAGATGAGCAGCCAAAGCCAGATCTGTCCGAAAAGCCAGAGCATTCAGCCATCACCTCTGTTCTGCCGTGATGTCGACGCGGCGGCCCTCGCCGCTCGCGCCGTCGGGGTTCCTGCGCTGGATGGAGTACGCCTGATCGTGGTCGACCCCGTTGCGCTCCAGCAACCGCTCCACCGTCAGCGCCCGGTTCAGCGCGAGCCGCCGGTCCGAACCGGTCGCCACCTGCCCGGTGATCCGGAACCGCAGCCCGGCGGGGGCGTCCGTGAGCAGCTTCGCGATCTCCAGCGCGCCGCGTTCGCCTTCCGCGGTGAGTTCGGTGCCGTCCGGTTCGAACGTGATCGGCGTGGCCGTCAGCAGCCGGTCGAGCTCGGCCTGGAACCCCGCCTTGTCCGTCGGCTTGGCCGAAGTCGGCGTCGGGCTGGGTGACGGGCTCGGCGTCGGCGTCGGCGGCGGGCTCGACGGTTCGCCGCTGGTCGTCACCGGACCGGCGGGCGGGGCGGTGTCACCGGAGATCTCGACCGTCCGGACCCCGTCGATCCGCTGGATGGCGTCCATCGCCTGCGCGGCCTCGTTCGGCGGGAAGCCGGCGAGGACGGCGTCGCGGCCGGAGAAGCTCACCTGGCCGCCGGAGACACCGACGTCGGCGAGCGCGTACTTCGCGCGCGCCGTCAGCTCGGCCTCGACGTCGGCCGAGGTCGACCAGACGGTGATCACCGTCAAGACGAGCGTGACCAGCAGCGCTGTAGGCGGCAAGCGGCTCCAGCGGGTACCGGGCATGAAGGGACTGTAGGCCGCCTCCGACCGGTTGGCGAACCGGCTTTCGTCACCGACCCTTCCGGGTGACACCGATGGAGTGGTGCCGGTGCCGCGGGGGTCAGGTGGGTCGTGAGTGGCGATTCGGGCTCCGACCCGAATCGCCACTCACGACTCATCTGTACCGGCGCGCTTCAGCTCGCGTGGTGGTGGATTTCCCGCAGGTCGTTGGCCGGGATCGAGACGCCCGTCGAGTCGATCTGCTCCAACGGGAGCAGCGGCGCGAGCTGGGGGCGCTTCGGGGACAGGCCGTCGCCCATGGACTCGCCCTTGAGCTGACGCCGGATCCACGGCAGCAGGTGCGCCTTCGTCCACTCGAGGTCGGAGCGGCGCGAAGTGATCCAGGTACTCGGCTGATCGGACGCCGGCCACGGCTCACGCCAGTCGTCGGCGACCGGGACGCCGAGGACCTCGGCCGCGCGCAGCGCGATCCGCCGGTGGGCCTCGGGGGTGAAGTGCAGCCGGTCGTCGCTCCAGGCGCGGCGGTCGTGCAGGGGGGCCATCGCCCACATGTCGACCATCTTGGCGCCGTGCCGGTCGGCGATCGCCCACAGATGCGCGTTGTAGATGCCGACCTTCCCCCGCAGCACGTGCATCACGGACAGGTACTTGGTGTCCGGCCCGTTGAAGATGAGCACCGGGATCCCGGCCTGGCGCAGCTTGGCGACCCCCGCCTCGAGCCGCGCGGCGACGGCGTCCACGTCCGCGCCGGGCACGATGATGTCGTTGCCGCCCGCGCACAGGGTGACCAGGTCGGGCTTCACCGCCAGCGCGATCGGCAACTGCTCTTCCAGGATCTCGTCGAGCATTTTGCCGCGGAGGGCGAGGTTCGCGTACTGGAAATCGGACCTGCCTTCGGCGAGGATCTCCGCCAGCCTGTCCGCCCAGCCCCTGAAGGTGCCGTCGGGCAGATCGTCGTTGAGTCCTTCGGTGAAGCTGTCACCGATCGCCACGTAGCTGTCGAATCCGTACACGTTGGGTCCCCTTCCGTCCGTGTGCCCCCGGTGGTACTTGTACACCACAACTAACAGCCGGGAGCGCCCCTGCAATCCCCGCCGCGCGAAACCCGTGGTTCAGGCCGTCGACACAGTCTCTTATCTTGGCGGAGCTCCCTGCATCCCCTTTACCGGGATGTACACCTGCGCCACGCAGATTCCCCTCAAGTCGGTGTAAACCGGACAGGGTGTGTGGCGAACATCTCCCCGCGCGGGTGTTCGGGGTGACGGATCCGGCAGGCTGTAAGGGTGACCTCACGACCCCCGCGCGAGTCGCTCGCCCAGATCCTCGGCGGGCGGCGTGGCGCCATCGACGCGAGCATCCCGCCCGCGGCCTTCGTCCTGGGCTGGCTGATCGCGGATCAGTCGATCGCCTGGGGTGCCGGGGTGGCCATCGGGGTGGCGGTGCTGCTCGGGGTGTACCGGGTGGCGCGCGGCGACAAGGCCCGTGCGGTCGTGGTGAGCCTCGCCGCGGTGATCGCCGCCGCTCTCATCGCCCTGCACACCGGCCGCGCCGAAGACTTCTTCCTCATCCAGCTGCTGTCCAATGTGGCCAGCGCGCTGCTGTGGGCGGCCAGCATCGTGGTGCGGTGGCCGTTGCTCGGCGTCGTGGTCGGGCTCGTCATCGGGCAGAAGACCCGCTGGCGCCGGGATCCCGCGCTGCTGCGCGCGTATTCGCGGGCGAGCTGGGTGTGGGTGTTCCTGCAGTACACGCTGCGGGTGGCGGTGTACGGCTCGCTGTGGTGGAGCGGGCAGGTGGTCCCGCTCGGCATCGCGCGGACGGTGCTGTCCTGGCCACTGGTCGCGGTGACGGTCGCCGTGAGCGGGTGGGTGCTGTACCGCACGCTGCCGCCGGAACATCCCGGTCTGCGAGTGGTGGAGGAGAACGGGGATCCCTCGGATGCCGAGCCCGACGGGCTGCCCAGGACATAAGGCGGCCCCCGGCGAGGGGGGAGGGTCCGGGGGCCGGGTCCTACGGTACCCGGAGTTCGGCCCCGGAGTCGATGGTTTGGTCTTTTCGGGCTGGTTTTGGGTGTTTTTCAGGAGGACACCGGTCGCGGTGCGTCCTCCCCGTACGCATCGACGGCGGCGAGCCAAGCGGCACCGAGCACCCCGTCTGTGCTGGTCAAGACCTCGATCCCGGTCAGTCGGGCGCGCACTTTCGCCCCCACCGGGCCAGACGGCGACAGCACACCGCCCACCAGCACGATCGGGGTGGTCTCCCCGGGATCGCGTGCGGCCATGACGTTCGTCACCAGCAGGGCGGCCGCCCTGCTGGTGATCCCGTCCGCCGCGGGGTCGCCTTCGCGGTCGGCCTCGCTGACGAACGGGGCGAACCTGGCGAGCCGGACCGGCGCCTCGGAATTGGCGCTCGTGACGAGCGCGCGCCACAGCGGGGCCCGGTCACCCACCGGGTCCACTGCGGACGGTCCGAGCGCTTCGGTGAGCACGGAGCGCGCGAGCGGGCCGAGTTCGCCGCCGCGGCTCAGCACATCCAAAGTGGAGCGAACTGCTTCCCGGCCGAGCCAGTACGCGGAGCCCTCGTCGCCGAGCAGCCAGCCGTAGCCGCCCACGGTCGAGACCGTCCGCCTGCCGCGGATCCGGCAGGCGATCGACCCGGTGCCCGCCACGAGAACCGAACCGTCCGGCGCGGAAGTGGCCGACGCGTAGGCGACTTCGGGGTCGGGGACCGTCCGCACCGAACTGAGCCCGAGGTCTCTCCAAGCGGCTTCGAAGATCGTCGCGATCGCCGGATCGCTCAGCTTGCTGACACCCGCCATGCCGACGACGCACGCCTCGGTCGCGGCCGGATCCAGCCCGTCCAGCGCGCCGCCGATCGCGCTCGCGATCCGCGCGGCGGCCTCCGACGGCGAATGGGAGTTGGGATTCGCCCCGGCCGCGCGCCCGCTCCCGAGGACGGCGCCGGAGGCGTCGACCGCGATCGCTCGCGTCGACGTGCCTCCGGCGTCCACACCGACACAGTGCCCCCCGCCGCCTCCGCGGGAGGAAGTACGTCGGCGGTGTGTCACCGGGTCTTGGTCACCTTGAGCAGCCCGCGCGGGCTGTCCGGGTCACCGCCCCGTGCCAGCGAGAGGCCGAGCGCGATCCGCTGGATGGGCAGGATCTCCAGGATCGGGGCGACCTCTTCGGCGGACGGCGCGACACCGATCCGCAGCGCCGCGGGGACGTCGGCCGAAGCGGAACCGACCGCGAGCACGTCCGCGCCGCGTTTGCCGACGGCTTCGAGGACCTCCTGCATCGCGCCCACCCCGTGCCCCTGGCTCGTCACGGCCAGCACGGCGGTCTCGCCGTCGACCGCGGCGACCGGACCGTGCAACAGGTCCGCGCCGCTGTACGCGCGCGCCGCGAGGTAGCTGGTTTCGGCCAGCTTCAAGGAACCTTCCAACGCCGTGGCGTAGGAGTAACCGCGGCCCGTGGTGAGCACCCGGTCGACGAAGCGGTAGCGGTCCACCGCGCGCTGCACGCCTTCTTCGGAGGCGTCGAGGGTGGCCTGTGCCAACTCACCGAGCTTCTCCGCGTCGGCGCCCTTGCCGCCGCGGACCGCGTCGATCAGAAGGTAAAGCGAAAGCAAGGTGGCCGAGTACGTCTTCGTGGCGGCGACGGCCTTTTCGAGGCCAGCGCCGATGTCGACACCGAGTTCGGCGGCGGCGCGCAGCGGCGAGGACGGGGTGTTGGTGACCGAGACGGTCAGCGCTCCCTGACGACGCGCCGTTTCGGTGACCTCGATGAGATCCGGAGAACCACCGCTTTGGCTTACTGTGATGAAGAGAACGTCCCGCAGATCGGGACGGGCGCCGTACAAAGTCGCGGTCGAGGGCGAGACGAGACCGCAGGGGAGACCGAGGAGTACTTCGATCAGGTACTTCGCATACAGGGCGGCGTGGTCGCTGGAGCCGCGGGCGGCGAGCAGTGCGAACCTGGGCGGGCGCTTTGAGATGGCTTCGGCCACCTCGGCGATTTCGGCCTGCCGCTCCACGATTCCTGCCAGAATGGCGGGTTGCTGGGAGATCTCCGCGGCCATGTGCTCGCCGGGGCGCTGTTCGGTCATCTCGTTCCCTTCGACCGGGACGTACTTCGTCCCCCGAGTAGGTCTAGACCAATGCTAGCCCGAATGGACGTTTGTGGTGAAGGGTACGTTTCCTAGCGGGGACGGTGCGCGTTCGAGTGGGAAGGCTTAGGGAATCGGTCATGTTGGAGACAACCACCGCGAGTGAGGCGGGCGCTACGGCAGGGATACGCGGGCAACGCGAACCCAAGTACTGGGCGTTGAAACAGCATCTGCTCGACCTGCTCGACGCGTTGCCCCCCGGTTCGCCGATTCCGACGGAACGGGCGCTCGCGGGGGAATTCACCGTTTCGCGCACCACGGTCCGGCAGGCCCTCGCCGACCTGACCGCCGAAGGCAGGCTCCACCGCGTACAGGGCAAGGGCACCTTCGCCGCCGAGCCGAAACTCGCGCAGCGTCTCCAGTTGTCGTCCTACACCGAGGACATGCACAAGCAAGGCCTCAGGCCGTCGTCGAAGCTCCTGGAGATCGACGAAGTGCCGGTCGAAGCCGATCTCGCGAAACTCCTCGGAATCCGGGTCGGGGCGAAGATCCTTCGCCTTCGCCGTCTCCGGCTGGCCGATTCGCAGCCCATGGCACTCGAGACCACACATCTCCCACTCGGCCGCTTTCGCGGTTTGCGCAAACACGTTTCCGCAGGTGGCTCGCTGTATGCCGTGCTGAGGGAGCATTACGGCGTCGAGCTCGAAAGGGCGGAGGAAACCATCGAGACCGCCCTTGCCGGCCCGCACGAGGCGGAGATGCTCGGCGCCGACGTCGGAATGCCGATGTTGCTCCTTTCGAGGCATTCCTTCGCCACCGACGGAAAACCGGTCGAGTTCGCGCGCGCGATCTACCGGGGTGACCGTTACAAATTCGTCACCACGCTCCTTCCCGAGGCGCGCTGACGCGAACGTTCGGAAGTCGGGTCCGCCGGTTCCCGTGGTTTCGGCTCCCTTTTCTCTGACACGTCAGAGAATTGACGGGTTTCGTTGGCCATGCGCGTGGTTGCGTGTTTCAGTCGTCCTATGACTGACACGGTGGCGGGAATCCGGTGGGGGACGCCGGTGGCGCGCGGCGTACTCGCCACGACCATCGTCGGCTCGGGCATGGCGATGCTCGACGGGACGATCATCAACGTCGCCCTGCCGAGGATCGGCGAAGAACTCAAGGCGTCCGTCGCCGGTCTTCAATGGATCCTCGACGGCTACCTGCTCGCCCTCGCGGCCCTGATCCTCGTCGCCGGTTCACTCGGCGACCGCTACGGCCGCCGCCGCGTGTTCCTCGTCGGCGTCGTCTGGTTCGGCATCGCCTCCGGACTGTGCGCCGCCGCGACGACGACCGAGATGCTCGTCGCCACCCGGATCCTCCAGGGCATCGGGGGAGCTTTGCTCACGCCCGGTTCGCTCGCGATCCTCCAAGCGTCCTTCGCCCACGAAGACCGGGCCCGTGCGATCGGCGCCTGGTCCGGGCTCGGCGGCATCGCGGCCGCGATCGGCCCGCTGGTCGGCGGCGTGCTCGTCCAGGTGTGGTCGTGGCGGCTGGCGTTCCTGATCAACCTGCCGCTGGCCGCCGTCTGCGTCCTGCTCGCCCGGCGCTACGTGCCCGAGTCCCGCGACGAGGAGGCGACCGGGCATCCCGATTTCCTCGCCGCCGCCGTCGGCGCGATCGGGCTGGCCGGGCTGACCGGCGCGCTGGTCGAGGCGCCCGGACGCGGAATCGGCGACGTCGTCGTCCTGGTGGCCATCGTGCTCGGTGTCGCGGGGCTGGGGGCGTTCCTGGTGATCCAGCACCGCTCGGCCGATCCGCTGGTGCCGCCGAACCTGTTCCGGGACCGGACGTTCAGCCTCGCCAACGCGCTGACCTTCGTCGTCTACGCGGCACTCGGCGGGGTGATGATGCTGATGGTCATGCAGTTGCAGGTGTCGCTGGGCTATTCGCCGACCGCGGCCGGACTCGCCGGGTTGCCGATCACCGTCATCATGCTGCTGTTCTCCGGCCGGTCCGGCGCGCTCGCGCAGAAGATCGGGCCGCGTACCCAACTGGTCGCCGGCCCGATCCTGGTCGGCGTCGGCATGCTGCTGCTGATGCGGGTCGGGCCGGGGTCTTCGTACCTCGGTTCGGTGCTGCCCGCCGTCGTGGTGTTCGGCGCCGGACTGGCGACGGTCGTCGCGCCGGTGACCGCGACGGTGCTGGCCGCCGCGCCGGACCGGTACGCCGGTGTCGCCTCCGGGGTCAACAACGCCATCGCCCGGTCCGGTGGCCTGCTCGCGATCGCCGTGCTGCCCGCCGTCGCCGGACTGTCCGGCGCCGCCTACACCGATCCGGTGGCGCTGACCGCGGGCTGGCGGACGGCGTTGCTCGTCTGCGCGGCGCTGGCGATCGGCGGCGGCCTGATCGCGCTCGGCATCCACAACGGCGTCCTCGACACGCCTTCCCCCGAAGCGGCCGCGGAAGCCGGCGAGTCACCGCATCCGGGCGAATGTCTCCACTGCGGGGTCGACTCGCCCCCGACCCACGTCCGCCCCGCCGGACACGCGTGATCAGCGTAACTCGCGTGATCGCAGCCGCATCTCGCGTGATCAGAGGCGTATCTCGCGTGATCGCAGGCGTATCTCTTGAGTTACGCCTGTGATCACGCGAGTTACGGCGCCGGTCACGCGAGTTACGCCTGTGATCACGCGAGTTACGGCGCCGGTCACGCGAGTTACGCGAGCAGCGTGGCCAGCGTCGCCGGGTCCAGGTTGCCGCCCGAAACGACCGAAACGACCTTGCCCGGCGGTAGCGCGTCGCGGTGCGAGAGGAACGCCGCGGTCGCGGTGGCGCCGCTCGGCTCGGCGATCAGGCGGGCGCGGTGCGCCAGTGTCCGGACGGCCTGCCGGATCTCCTCCTCGGAAACGGTGACGACGTCGTCGAGCACCGCCTGGAGATGGGCGAAGGTCAGGTCCGACGGCTGGGCGCGCAGGCCGTCGGCGCTGGTCCGCGCTCGCAGGTCCATCGGCCACTCGACGCGCCTGCCCGCGCGGAGGCCCTCGGCGGTGTCGGCCGCCAGTTCCGGTTCGACGCCGACGACCTTCGCGCCGGGGAGCAGTTCCTTGATCGCCGTGCCGACCCCCGAGGCCAGCCCGCCACCGCTGAGCGGGACGAGCACCACGCCGGCGTCCGGCAGGTCTTCGGCGATCTCCAGGCCGACGGTGCCTTGCCCGGCGATGACGTCGTGGTGGTCGAACGGCGGGATCATGGTGAGTCCCCGTTCTTCGGCGACGGTGAGCGCCGAAGACTCCTGAGCGTCGATCGGGACCTCGATGACCTCGGCGCCGAGCGCCTTGGTGGCTTCGATCTTGGCGCGCGGCGCGACGTCCGGAATGAGGATCACCGCGTGGATCCCGAACCGCTTCGCCGAGTAGGCCACCGCTTGCGCGTGGTTGCCGCTGGAGAAGGCCACGACACCGCGGGCGCGCTGGGCTTCGTCGAGCGCGGCGATCGCGTTGTACGCGCCGCGCACCTTGAACGCACCGATCGGTTGCAGGCTTTCCGGTTTGAGCCACAGCGGCGCCCACGACTGTTCCAGTAACGGTGTGCGTACCGCGACGCCTTCGACACGGCTCGCCGCGTCGCGGATTTCCTCGATCGATACCAAGTCCATACGGCCGATCATGCCAAGGAGTCGTGTATCATGGACAGTCCATTTTGGACGGACGGCGTGGCGCTCCTCACGTGTGGACAACGAAGGGAGCATCCCGCACGCCTTGTTCGTTGGGACCGGATGAGGACCGACTAGCTACAGAACGGGATCATGACCAAGGAGACTTCCGAGAAGGACACCGAAAAGACCGAAAAGACGGAAAAGCAGGGGCGGATCGTCCAGGTGACGGCGGCCGCGATGGCCGCGATCACCGCGGCCATGCTGGGTTCCACGCTCGGTGTCGCCGGAACGGTGACGGGTGCCGGGCTGGCGAGTGTGATCACCACCCTCGGTGGCGAGCTGTACCTGCGTTCGCTCCAGCGGACGAAGGACGCGGCGCTGAAGGCGCGGGTGGTGCTGACCGTGCCGGGACGTCGCCGGGTGCTCGACCCGGCCGAGCAGGAAACCGTCCGGTTGAAGCCGTCCGACGACGAAGAGAAACCGGCGGGGCGGAAGTTCAAACCGCGCTGGGCGGTGATCGCCGGGGTCAGCGCGGTGGCGTTCGCGGTGGCGCTCGTCGCGATCACCGGCTTCGAGGGGGCGACCGGCAAGACCGTCGGCGGCGGCACCGGGACGACCATCGGAAAGATCATCGGCGGTGGCCAGGCCCAGGAACGCCGGGACGAGCCCGACACCCCGCCGGCGACGTCACCTTCGGAAACGGCGGGCAAGCAGCCCGGGAAAACGCCGTCGACCACGCCGAACACGTCCACGACACCGACGGCTCCCACGACCACCCAGGCGCCTTCGACGACCACACGGGCGCCGTCCACGACGCCTTCGACCTCCCAGGCGCCGCCCTCGGCCCCCGCTTCGAACACCCCCGCCCCCTGACCCCCTGGCAATTCGGCACCAGCTTGCGATAGTTCGCCTCCCCGACTATCGCAAGCTGGTGCCGAATTGCGTCAGGGGAGGGCGGAGCGAAGCGTGCGAGCCGCCGCTTCGGGGTCTTCGGCCTCGGTGATCGCCCGGACGACGACGATCCGCGACGCGCCGGCGTCCAGGACTTCGGGCAGCCGATCGGCGTCGATCCCGCCGATCGCGAACCACGGTCGCGACGTCCCCAGTCCCGCCGTCGAGCGCACCAGGCCGAGCCCCGGCGCGGACCGGCCCGGTTTCGTCGGGGTCGGCCAGCAGGGGCCGGTGCAGAAATAGTCCACGCCGGGCTCCCCGGCCGCGGCCTCGGCCTGTTCGGCCGAATGGGTGGACCGGCCGATCACGACGTCGTCGCCGAGGACCCGGCGGGCGAGTGACACCGGGATGTCGTCCTGGCCCAGGTGCAGCACGTGCGCGCCGACGGCGAGCGCGACATCCGCGCGGTCGTTCACCGCCAGCAGCTTGTCGTGCTTCTCGCACGCCTCGGCCAGCACTTCCAATGCGGCGATCTCGTGTTTCGCCTCGATCGGGGCACCGCCGGTCTTGTCCCTCAGCTGGATGATGTCGACCCCGCCCGCCAACGCCGCGTCGGCGAATCCGGCGAGGTCGCCGCGGCCGGACCGGGCATCGGTGCAGAGGTACAGGCGGGCGTCCGCGAGCCGGGCGCGGATCAGCGAACCAGACAGGGTGGGCATGGCGGCGACGGTACCCGCGCGCTACGGTGGGGTGGTCCGCACGGGAGCCCGAGGACGGGCTGAGAGGGAGCCGGGACCGCTCCGACCGTGGAACCTGATCCGGGTCATGCCGGCGCAGGGAGCGTGATCGCACATGAAGGAACTTTCGGTGGTCGGCGGCGGGGTCATCGGCCTCTCGGTCGCTTGGCGCGCGTCCGCGCGGGGCCATCGCGTCACCGTGTACGACCCCGAGCCGGGGCGCGGCGCGTCGTGGCTGGCGGGCGGCATGCTCGCCCCGGTCACCGAGGCCTGGCCCGGCGAGGAGGACGTCCTCACCCTCGGTGAAACGTCGCTTCGGCGCTGGCCCGACTTCGCCCGTGACCTGGCCGAAGAGGGTATCGACCCGGGCCTTTCGCCGCACGGCACGCTCGTCGTCGCGCTGGACGGCGCCGACGCGGGCAACCTCGAGATGCTCGCCGCGTACCTCGCCGGCCTCGGCCGCGAGGTCGAGCGGCTGACCGGCCGCGAGGCCCGCCGCGCCGAGCCCGGTCTCGCCGGGTCCGTCCGAAGTGGACTGCTGGTGCCGGGTGATCTGGCGGTGGACAACAGAAGGCTGCTGCACGCGCTCCGGCACGGCTGCGGCAGGCACGGGGTCGAATTCCGCTACGAAACGGTCGCGGAGCTCGGAGCTCTCGGTGGCGGCAGCGTCGTCCTCGCCGCGGGCGCCTGGACCGGCCGCCTGCACCCCGCGCTCGCCGGCGCCGTCCGCCCGCTGAAGGGTGAGATCCTCCGCCTGCGGCCGCGGCGCGGCTGCCTGCCGCCCCCGAAGAGGACCGTGCGCGCGATGGTCGAGGGCCGCCCGATCTACCTCGTCCCGCGTGACGACGGCCAGCTCGTGCTCGGCGCGACCCAGTACGAGGCGGGCTTCGACGAGACCGTCACCGTCCGGGGCGTTCGTGAGCTGCTCGAAGGTGCGGAGCGCGTCTTTCCGGGCATCACCGAGTACGAACTCGTCGAGACCGCCGCCGGCCTTCGCGCGGCGAGCGTCGACACGATGCCCTTCATCGGTGAGCTGGGCGAAGGCGTCTTCGCCGCGACAGGTCACCATCGCAACGGTCTCCTGATGGCCCCGGTCACCGCGGACGCGGCGGTCGCCTGGCTGGACGGTGGGCCGGTGCCGGACGAGGTCGCGGCGGCAGCGCCGTCACGGCGAAGCGAGGAGCGGGTGTGATGGAGATCCAGGTCAACGGCCAGTGGCGTGAATTCCCCGACGGGACCACCGTCGAAGGCGTACTGGAGGCACTGGGGACGACGACGAAAGGCGTCGCGGTCGCGGTGGACGGCGTGGTCGTCCGGCGCGGCGAATGGCCGGAAGCGGTGGTGCGCAAGGGCGCCAGCGTCGACATCCTCACCGCTGTGCAAGGAGGCTGACATGACCGGCGACGACCTCGTCCTCGGCGAGCACAAGCTCTCGTCGCGGCTGATCATCGGCACCGGCGGCGCGTCGAACCTCGCCGTCCTGGAACGCGCGCTGGTGGCGTCCGGTACGGAGCTGACCACGGTCGCGATGCGCAAAGCCGACGCCGAAGGCGGCTCCGGCGTCCTCGAACTGCTTCGACGGCTCGGCATCCGGCTGCTGCCCAACACCGCCGGGTGCCGGACGGCCGCCGAAGCGGTCCTCACCGCCCAGCTCGCCCGCGAAGCGCTCGAAACCGACCTCGTCAAGCTGGAGGTCCACGCCGACGACCGCACGCTGCTGCCGGACCCGTTCGAGACCGTCGAAGCGGCCGAACAGCTCTCCGCGGACGGCTTCACCGTGCTGGCGTACACCAACGACGACCCGGTGCTGGCACTGCGGTTGGAGGAGGCGGGCTGCGCGGCCGTGATGCCGCTCGGCGCGCCCATCGGCACCGGTCTCGGCATCCGGAACCCGCACAACATCGAGCTGATCGTGTCGCGCGCGGGAGTTCCGGTGATCCTCGACGCCGGTATCGGCACGGCCTCGGACGCGACGCTGGCGATGGAGCTCGGCTGCGACGCCGTCCTGCTTTCCACCGCCGTGACCAGGGCCGCGGACCCGGAACGGATGGCGTCGGCGATGCGGGCGGCGGTCACCGCCGGGCGGCTCGCCGCCGGTGCGGGACGGATTCCCCAGCGGTTCTGGGCCCACGCTTCGAGCCCGCCTCGATAACCCTTTCGTACGGTTCACGGCCTTGACACCGAGCGCACTCCGGATGCCCGTATGGTTGACGGCACTTTCCGGGGGCGCATCCGCCGCCGTGTACCCAGAGGAGCCAGTGGTGACCACGTCAGCGGTCCAGGACGTTTCAGGCAGGTTGTTCCTGGCGGTCGGCCGGTTGTCCCGGTCCCTGCGTCAGGCGGGCGTGCCCGGACCCGGCCACGGCGCGATCTCGGCGCTCGCCACGCTCGTGCACTACGGCCAGCTCCGCCTGGGTGATCTCGCGGCGAAGGAGGGCGTCGCCGCGGCCACCATGTCGAGGATCGTCGCTTCGCTGGTCGAAGCGGGCTACGTCAGCCGTGAATCGGACCCGATCGACAGGCGTGCCTGGCTCGCGGAGGCCACCGAAGAAGGCGAGAGGCTGGTTTCCGGCGTCCGCTCGACCCGGGTGAACGAGCTGGGCAAACGCCTCGAACGGCTGACTCCGGAGCATCAGGCGGCCCTGGCGGCGGCTCTCCCCGCGCTCGAAGCGCTTATCGCCGACGAAGAGCGCTGAGCTCCGCGACTTCGGCGCGAAGGGCGCGAAGCTCGTCGAGGATCTCCTGGTTCGCCTCGGCCTGGGTTTCAGTCTGCTTCGCCTCCTCCTCGCGGATGTCCTGGCGAAGCTCGTCCTCCATCCCGCTCACCACGACGGCGATGAAGAGGTTCAGCACCGCGAAGCTGGACACGAGGATGTAAACCACGAAGAACACCCAGGCCATGGGCGCTTCCTTCATGATCTCCTTGGCGATGTCCGGCCAGGCCTCGCCGGTCATCACCTGGAACAGCGTGAACAGCGAAGTGCCGAGGTCGCCGAAGTTCTCCGGCGAGATCGCGCCGAACAGCTTCGTGGCCATCACACCCGCGACGAAGATGATCAGCGCGAGGAGCGCGGCGATCGACGCCATGCCGGGAATCGCCGCGAGCAGGCCGGTGACGACCTTCCGCATCGACGGCACGACCGAGATCAGCCGGAGCACCCGCAGGACCCGCAACGCCCGCAGCACCGCGAACGGGCCGGTCGTGGGGATCACCGCGATACCGACGACGACCAGGTCGAAGATGTTCCACGGGTCGCGGAAGAACCTCCCGCGGTAGGCGTAGAGCTTCGCGCCCAGTTCGAGGACGAAGATCCCGAGCGCGAGGTAGTCGACCGTGTGCAGCAGCGGCCCGTACTCCGCGACCATTCTCGTGGAGGTCTCCAGGCCGAGAGTGACGGCGTTGAAGACGATCACCGCGATGATGAAGTTCTGGAAGCGGCGGTCTTCGACGACCCTGGCCACCGTTTCGCGTCCCGTCACGGCGCAGATCGTAACCGGACGTGTGCTCAGTGCTCCGGCGCAAGCCGCCAGAACGCCGAAACCGGGCCGACCTTCGCGCCCATCGGATAGGCGTTTTCGACCGCGTGTGAAACGAACCACTTGCCGTAGCGGGCGGCCTCCACGACGGACATCCCCTTCGCGAGACCGGCCGTCAGCGCCGACGCCATGGTGTCCCCGGCGCCGTGCGTGTGCCGGGTCGCGAACCGCTCGCCCGGCAGTTCGACGAAGGTGGAACCGTCGAAGAGCACGTCGACGCATTCCGGGTCGGAGACGAGGTGACCGCTCTTCACGAGCACGTACTTCGGCCCGAGCCGATGCAGGACGACGGCCGCCTGATGCATTTGTTCGCGGGTGGTCACGGTCATGCCGGTCAGCAGGCGGACCTCGTCGAGGTTCGGCGTGAGGACGGTGGCGCGCGGCAGGAGCTCCTCCCGCAGCGCGGCCAGCCCGGCGTCGTCGAACAGCGGATGGCCGTGCATCGACGCCGCGACCGGATCGACCACGAACGGCACCTTGGCGTCGCGGCCGATGTCGGCCTTGTCGCACGCCGCGGCGACGGCGTGGATGATCTCGGCCGAGGCGAGCATCCCGGTCTTGGCCGCGTTGACGCCCATGTCGGCCGCGACGGCCTCGATCTGGCCCGCGACGATATGCGCCGGGAGGTCGGTGCGGTCGTGCACGCCGAGGGTGTTCTGGACGGTCACGGCGGTGACCGCGACCAGCCCGTGCACGCCACAGGTGAGGAAGGTGCGCAGGTCCGCCTGGAGGCCGGCGGCACCGCCGGAATCGGACCCCGCGATGGTCAGCGCCGACGGCGGGCTCGGGTTCTCGCTCATGGGTTCATTTTCCACGTGCGTTCTCGACGGGTCAGGTGGATGCGCGCTTCACCCTTTTCGGGCGGGCCGGTCGACGCCAGGAGACCGATCTCGTCCGGTTCGGTGGCCCCGTACGCCCGTTTCAGACCTCACCGAGGCACCAGAAGGGGGAGACCGGCCCCACCCCGGCCCCCAGCGGATACGACTCCGCCACACACCGCTCGATGAACCGCTTCCCTTCGGCGACGGCGGTCGGCACGTCCGCCCCCTTCGCCAGCGAAGACGTGATCGCCGAAGCCATGGTGTCCCCGCCGCCGTGGGTGTTCCGGGTGTCGAACCGAGGCCCGCTCAGCTCCACCCAGGATTCGCCGTCGGACAACAGGTCCACGCAGTCCTGAGCCGCGTCGAGGTGCCCGCCCTTCACCAGCACCCACTCGGACCCGAACTCCAGCAGTGCTTCCGCTGCTTCGCGCTGAGTCGACGGCCCGGTCACGGGAACGCCGGTCAGCAGCCGCACCTCGTCCAGGTTCGGCGTGATCAGCGTGGCCCGCGGGAAGAGTTCGGTGCGGATCGCCTCCAGAGCCTCCTCCCGCAGCAACGCGTGCCCGGTCATCGAAGCCGCCACGGGATCCACGACGAACGGCGTGTCCGTCGAGCGTCCGATGTGGACTTCGTCGAGCGTCTTCGCGACGGCGTTGATGATCTCGGCCGTCGCGAGCATCCCGGTCTTCGCCGCGTCGACGCCCATGTCCGTGGCGACGGCCTTGATCTGCCCGGTGACGACGTCGACCGGGACCTCGCTGAACCCCTGCACTCCCAGCGAGTTCTGCACGGTGACCGCGGTGAGCGCGACCATCCCGTGCACCCCGTTGGCGAAGAAGGTGCGCAGATCGGCCTGGATGCCCGCACCACCGCCGGAATCCGATCCGGCGATGGTGAGGGCGGTCCGAGGAGTTCCCGTCACCGATCGATCACCGGCAGGTAGACCTTGTTGCCCTGCTCGGCGAACTCGTTCGACTTCTCCTCCATGCCCGCTTCGATCGCTTCCACAGTGGACAGTCCGTGTTCCTCGGCGTACTTGCGGACGTCCTGGGTGATGCGCATCGAGCAGAACTTCGGCCCGCACATCGAGCAGAAGTGCGCCGTCTTCGCCGGTTCCGCGGGCAGCGTCTCGTCGTGGTACGCGCGGGCGGTGTCCGGGTCCAGCGACAGGTTGAACTGGTCGTTCCAGCGGAATTCGAAGCGGGCCTTGGAAAGCTCGTCGTCCCACTCCTGCGCGTACTGATGCCCCTTGGCGAGGTCGGCGGCGTGCGCGGCGATCTTGTAGGTGATGACGCCGGTCTTCACGTCGTCGCGGTTCGGCAGGCCGAGGTGCTCCTTCGGCGTGACGTAACAGAGCATCGCCGTGCCGTACCAGCCGATCTGCGCCGCGCCGATGGCCGAGGTGATGTGGTCGTACGCCGGCGCGATGTCGGTCGTGAGCGGGCCGAGGGTGTAGAACGGCGCCTCGCCGGTGAGCTTCTCCTCGAGTTCGACGTTCTCCTTGATCTTGTGCATCGGCACGTGGCCGGGGCCCTCGATCATCACCTGGACGTCGTGTTCGCGGGCGATGTGCGTGAGCTCGCCCAGCGTCTCCAGTTCGGCGAACTGCGCGCGGTCGTTGGCGTCGGCGATCGAGCCGGGCCGCAGGCCGTCACCGAGCGAGAAGGTGACGTCGTACTCGCGCAGGATCTCGCAGAGTTCGGCGAAATTGGTGTACAGGAACGATTCCTTGTGGTGCGCGAGGCACCAGGCCGCCATGATCGAGCCGCCGCGCGAGACGATGCCGGTGACCCGGCGCGCGGTCAGCGGGATGTACCGCAGCAGCACCCCGGCGTGCACGGTGACGTAGTCGACACCCTGCTCGCACTGTTCGATGATGGTGTCGCGGTAGATCTCCCAAGACAGTTTTTCCGGCTCCCCGTCGACCTTTTCCAGCGCTTGGTAGATCGGCACGGTGCCCACCGGCACCGGCGAGTTGCGGATGATCCACTCGCGGGTCTCGTGGATCCGCTTGCCGGTGGAGAGGTCCATGATCGTGTCGGCGCCCCAGCGGGTGGCCCACACCATCTTGTCGACCTCTTCCTCCACGGAGGACCAGACGGCCGAGTTGCCCATGTTGGCGTTGATCTTCATCAGGAAGTTCTTGCCGATGATCATCGGCTCGGTCTCCGGGTGCCTGCGGTTGGCGGGGATCACCGCGCGACCGCGCGCGACCTCGTCCCGCACGAATTCCGGCGAGCAGCGCTCGCGTGCCGCGACGTACTCCATCTCGCGGGTGATGACACCCTGTTTCGCCCAGCCCAGCTGGGTGTGGTGCGCACGACCGTCGGCCCAGCCGGCGCGCAGCCGATGCAGTCCACTGTGGACGTCGATCTGCGCGTCGTCGTCGGTGTACGGGCCGGAGGTGTCGTAAACGTCGAAATGCTCGCCGTTCGAAAGATCGATCCGCCGCGCGGGGACCCGGAGACCGGATTCCGTCCGGTGATAAATCTTGCGGGAACCGGTGATCGGCCCGGTGGTCACGGTCGGCGTGATGCCCTGGGCATTCTCAAGCGTCGTCAACGACGTTCACTCCCTACGCCGGCATTACCCGGTCAGGTTCATGCGGTCGGCGGCGCCGGGTCCCCTAGAAAGACTCCAGCCGCCCTCTCAGCCCGCCATGGCGCGAGCTCCCGCGTTGTTTGGTTGTGTCCCGACCATGCCACGCCGGGGCTCGGACAATCAACCCTCCGGGGGATCGGTCACTGAAGAAGCCGCAAGTAGGCGACTGGTTGCGGTCCATGCGGATGTCTCCAGCGCAACCAGTCACCTCCTTGCGTGATCGACATGTCGACAGCGTTAGCAGTTCACCGGTTTGGAGCATGTGCGCGCGGGGGATTCACGAAAGAATCCCGGAGGTTCTGCACTGTTACAGAATTCTGGGGTGGATATGCGAAGACTCATACTTCCGGCATTGGCAGGCGTGCTGATCGCGGGACTGGTCCCGGCGGTGGCCGCGGCACAGGGCGGTGAGGCGCCCGGTGCGCCCGGCGCCCATCCGAGCTGGCTCCCGGCGGACAAGACCGGGTTCGGCACCGCCCGCGAACGCGCGAGCAATGTCTGGTTCACCCTGCAAGGTGGCCGGATGTCCGAGGTCTACTACCCGGATCTGTCCACGCCGAGCGTCCGCGCGCTCGACCTCGTCGTCACCGACGGGAGGAGCTTCGCCACCGTCGATTCCTCCGCCAAGGCGCAGCGGGTGCGGCGTACCGACGGCCTCACCTACGAACAGACCATCACCGACGACCAGCGCCGCTGGAAGCTCCGCAAGACCTACGTCACCGACCCGGCACGGACGAGTGTGCTGATCGACGTCGATTTCGTTTCGCTGACCGGCCGCCCGTACCAGGTGTACGCGGTCGCGGACCCTGATCTCACGAACGAAGGATCCGACGACTCCGCACGCGCCGGTGGAATGAACGCGGTCGCGTCCGACGCGAAGACCGCGGCCGCACTGGCCGCGGAACCGGCTTTCTCGCGCACGTCCGTGGGGTACGCCGGTTCCTCCGACGGCGTCACGCAGCTGACGAAATCCTTCACCCTCAAGGACTACGCGACCGCGGCCAAGGGCAACGTGCTGCTCACCGGGCAGACGTCCGCGGACGGCGTCCGCTCACGGGACTTCACGCTTTCGCTCGGCATGGGCGCCAAGGACGCTGACGCGCTCGCCGCGGCGAAAGCTTCGCTACGGCGCGGGTTCGCCGACGCCGCCCGCGCGTACGACCGCGGCTGGAAGCAGTACCTCCGCCAGGTGAAGGACGCGCCGTCGTCGCTCAAGACCAGGCAGGAACGGGACCTCTACCAGGCGTCCGTGCTCATGCTCGCGGCGAGCGAGGACAAGATCCACCAGGGGGCGCTCATCGCGTCACCGAGTATGCCGTGGCGGTTCGGGAACAACGACCCGGAATGGTCACCGTCGGGCACCTACCACCTCGTCTGGCCGCGTGACCTCTACCAGATCGCGACCGGTCTCCTCGCCGCCGGCGACCGCGACGCGGCCAACCGGTCGGTCGACTACATGTTCGGGACACAGCAACTGCCGGACGGGCATCTGCCGCAGAACAGCCACGTCGACGGCACGCCGTACTGGAAATCCATCCAGCTGGACGAGACCGCGCTGCCGATCGTGCTCGCCCAGCAGCTCGGCCGTACCGACGCCAAGACCTGGCGTGGGGTGCGCAAGGCGGCGGAATTCCTGTTGTCCTACAAGGCGGACAACGGGCACGCGTCGCCGTACAGCCAGCAGGAACGCTGGGAGGAACAGGACGGTTACTCGCCTTCGACGATCGCCGCGGTGATCGCCGGACTGGTCTGCGCGGCGGACATCGCCAAGGCGAACGGCGCCGCCGCCGACGCGAAGCGCTACCTCGGCACCGCCGACGCGTTCAAGGCGAAGCTGGCCCACTGGACGGTGACCACGAACGGTCCGCTGTCGAAGGACCCGTACTTCGTCCGGCTGACCAAGGACGGCAACGCGAACAACGGCACGAAGTACAACCTCGGCAATTCGAGTGTGACCATGGACCAGCGTGCCGTGACCGACGCCGGTTTCCTCGAACTGGTGCGGCTGGGCATCTACCGCGCCGACGATCCGGTGATCGAAAACAGCATCGAGGTCACCGACGCGGACATCGCCTTCACCACTCCGACGGGTCAGTTCTGGCACCGATACACGAAGGACGGCTACGGCGAGAAGGCCGACGGGGCGCCGTGGGACTACACGTTCCCGGCCGAAAGCCGGACCACCTTCGGGCGACTGTGGCCGCTGCTCGCAGGTGAACGCGGTGAGTACGACCTCGCCGCCGGTGACCGCGGTACAGCCGCGAAGCGCCTTCGCGACCTGGGGCGTGTCAGCAGCTCCGGGGACACGATGCCGGAGCAGGTCTGGGACGAGAACGCGCCTTCGGGACAGCCCGGCTTCCCGGCGGGCACCCCGACCGCGTCCGCGACTCCGCTGGCCTGGACGCACGCCCAGTACCTGCGGCTGGCGTGGTCGGTGCAGGCCGGGAAGGTGATCGAGCAGCCGCGGGTGGTGCGATGCCACTTCCTGGGCTGCTGACGGCGGCTCGCTAGTGCAATGAAGGAGCCTTTCCTTGCAAAATTTGCAAGGAAAGGCTCCTTCATTGCGCGTGGGGCGGGTTCGAGCAGGTTCGTTCCGCTCTGGAGGGGCTCAGTCGTCGGCAGCCTCGGGCCGCGCCTCAGGCAGCCACGAGTTGCCCGGAACGCCCCATTTGTTCGATTTGAGCATTTTCTTCGCCGCCCGAGCGTGGCGGCCGACCAGCCGGTCGAGGTAGAGGAAGCCGTCCAGGTGGTCGGTCTCGTGCTGCAGGCAGCGCGCGAAGTAACCGGTTCCTTCGACCTCGATCGGACTACCGTCGACGTCGGAGCCGGTGACCTTCGCCCACGAGGCGCGGCCGGTCGGGTACGACTCCCCGGGTGCCGACAGGCAGCCTTCCCAGTCGTCGTCCGGATCCGGCATCGTCTCCGGGATCTCCGACGTCTCGAGCTTCGGGTTCACCACGACGCCCTTGTGGCGCGTGCCCTCGTCGTCGGGGCAGTCGTAGACGAACACGCGCAGGTCGAGGCCTATCTGGTTGGCCGCGAGGCCCACCCCTTCGGCGGCGTACATGGTCTCGAACATGTCGTCGACGAGGACGCGCAGCTTGTCGTCGAACTCGGTGATCTCCCGAGTCGGGTTGTGCAGCACTGGCTCGCCGGCGATGACGATGGGATGGACGGTCACGCGCGCAGTTTAGTCGGACCCTTCTGGTAGACCCTTACCCGTGACGCGCCGACGTCGTTAGCGAGGCCGTGCGCCGCATCCGTGGTCTAATGGCGCCGCGGAAAGACAAGCCTGTGGTTTCACGCCCGCCGAGCACTGACCTGATTGCGAGGAGTCGGATGGACGCCGCGGAGTCGATGGCTGAGCCCGACCAGCCGTCCCCGTCGGAGACCGTGGACGGCCTCAGCGAACGCGAGCTGGACATGCTCGCGTTCGAACGTCAGTGGTGGAGATACGCCGGCGCGAAGGAACAGGCGATCCGCGAACGCTTCTCTATGTCGTCGACGCGCTATTACCAGTTGCTGAACCGGCTGCTCGAGAAGACCGAAGCCATGCAGGCCGACCCGATGCTGGTGAAGCGCCTGCGAAAGACGCGAGCGGCCCGGCAGCGCAATCGCGCGGCCCGGCGACTGGGGATCGATCTCTCATGAGTCTTTTTTCGGGGCTGTCCCGGCCGATGAAGGCCGCCGGACTGGCCTTGGTCGGTGTCGCCGTGATCGCCGCCGTGATCGGCGGAATCACCTTGACCGGCGGCGGCGGTGATTCGGACATCGCCACGCCGCCCGGCGCCACGCCCACCACCTCGGACGGGGCGACCCCGCCCTCGTCTCCGGCGCCGGGTTCACCTCCGGCCGGCACGCCGCCCGCCTCCTCGGCCCCGCCGTCGAGCGCGCCCGCGAGCTCCGCGCCGCCGGCGGGCCAACCAGGGCAGACCGGTCAGCCAGGGCAACCGGGTCAGCCGGGTCAGCCCGGTCCGGGGCAGCCCGGTGGCGATCAGCAGGCATCCCACAAGTGGGTGACCGTGCGGGTCTACAACAACAGCACGATCCAAGGACTCGGTGAGCAGGCCGCGAAGGACTTCCGTGCCTCCGGCTGGAACGTCTCCGAGGTCAAGGGCTATCAGGGCAGGCTGCCCGAGACCGTGGTCTACTACCGCCCGGGCACCGACGAGGAAGCGGCCGCGAAGGCGCTGGCGCTGGAGTTCGGTTTCCGCGCCGAGCCCAGGTTCAAGGAGATCGAGAACATCGGCCCCGGCGTGATCGTCATCCTCACCAAGGACTACGAGACCAACGACAAAGACGGCTCCTAGCGAGTACGGAAAGGGCCCTCTCCCGCACGGGGAAGAGGGCCCTTTCCGTACTCAGGCCTGGTTCTGCGCGTACGCCTCCAGCGCGGCGAGCTGGGCAGGGTCGAGCGACGGCCGGACGGCTTCGGCCGCCCTCGTCAAATGCGCGGCGGTGACCTCCTTGGCCTCCAGCGACTCGCGCATCGCGGTCAGCGCGGCCTCCCGGATCAGCGCCGCGCAGTCCGCCGCCGAGTAACCGTCCAAAGTGGCCGCATACGCCGCAAGGTCCACATCGGACGCGAGCGGCGTGTTCTTGGCGCTGGCGGCCAGGATCGCCTCGCGCGCGTGCGCGTCCGGCGGCGGGACGTAGACGCGGCGCTCCAGTCTGCCCGGCCGCAGCAGGGCCGGGTCGACCAGCTCCGGCCGGTTCGTCGCACCGAGGACGACGACCTCGCGCATCGGCTCGACCCCGTCCAGTTCGGTCAGCAAGGCCGCGACGACCCGGTCCGACACGCCCGAGTCCGACGACTGGCCGCGGCGCGGGGCGAGCGCGTCGATCTCGTCGAGGAAGATCAGCGACGGCGCGGCCTCGGCGGCGCGGCGGAAGAGTTCCCGCACCGCACGTTCGGACTCGCCGACCCATTTGTCCATCAGTTCGGCGCCCTTGACCGCGAAGACGTTCAGCGCGCCGGTGCCCGCGAGCGCGCGGACCAGGAACGTCTTCCCGCCACCCGGCGGGCCGTACAGGAGCACGCCGCGCGGCGGGTCGACGCCGAGACGGGCGAACGAGTCCGGGTAGCGCAGCGGCCACAGCACCGCCTCGGTGAGCGACTGCTTGACGTCGGTCATGTTGCCGACGTCGTCGAGGGTCAGTCCGCCCGTGGCCAGATTGTCCGAAGTGGACATCGAGATGGGGCGGACGGTGGTGAGCGCGTCGAGCAGGTCCTGCTGGGAGATCCGCGGCTCGTCGGCGTCACGTTGTCGAAGCGCGGCGCGGAGGGCGGCGTCGCGGCGGAGCGCGACGAGGTCCGCGGCGACGAAGCCGGGCGTGCGCTCGGCGATCGGGCCGACGTCGACGCCGGACTCCAGCGGGGCTTCGCGCAGGAGCACGCGCAGCAGTTCCGTGCGGGTCTTCGCGTCCGGGAGCGGCAGGCCGAGCTCGCGGTCGAGCAGGTCCGCGGCCCGCAGCCTTGGATCGGCGGACTCGGCCCGCCCGGTGGTGGCGATGACCGCGAAACCCTTGTTGCGCAAAGCATTGCGCAGGTCGTCAAGGACCACCGTCGCGAGCGGCGGCGGCTGGGACGCGGGCAGCAGCGCGTCGATGTCGGTGATCAGCAGGACGGCGGGGTCTTCGTCGCGGGTGGCCCGTTCGATCGCCTCACGCAGCCGCGCGGCGGCCACGTTCGGATCGAGGACGGCGATGCTCGGCGCCGCGAGCGACACCACCCGCACCTTCTCGGCCTGCGCCACGGCGCGGACCAGCGTCGCCTTCCCGACGCCTTCCGGCCCGGAAAGCAGGACCCCGAGATGCGCCGACGTCCCGAGTTTCGCCAGCAGTTCCGGCCGGTGGAAGGCCAGGTCGAACCATTCGGCGAGTTTACGCGCGGCCGATTCGGAGCCGGCGAGATCCGACAGGGGAGGCACGGACTCCCCGGCCACTTCCTCGACCCGTTCGTCTTCGACGATCTCGGCGTCGATGAAATCCTCGTGTGGCGTGGCGGGCTTGCTGCGCACCAGCGTCGTGCCGGCACGGGCCGGGGCGGCGTCGGGCGCGGCCTCGCCGGTGCGGGCGCCGTCGCGCCAGCTGACCACAGTGGACGGTCCGACGGCGACCGGTCCCAGCGGCTCGGTGGCGGTGACGGTGAGCAGTTCGTTCGTCCACGTCATGCCGATGGCGCGGGAAAGCTGGCCGCGGACCGCGGAGACGTCGGAGCCCGGCGCGGGCGCGAGATCCTGGGGGAGGAGGGAAACGGCGTCGCCGACGGTGAGGATCTTGCCGATCAGAGCGAGCCTCAAGGTGTGCGGGGAGAGCGAGACGCTCGCCATCTTCGAACCCGACACGGTGACCGTCTTCGCGGCCGACACCTCCGCCGGCGCCACGACCACTTCCGCTCCCTCGGTCACGCCGAGGTTCGACATCGTGACGTCGTCGAGGAGGATCACGCCCGGAATCCCCTCGGCGTCCGACGGGGCGGCCAGCGCCGAGCTGACGCGGGCGCCGGTGACGCGGACGGCGTCCCACGCCATCAGGCCGAGCGCGTCGAGGACTTCGGGGTGCAGCCGGACGACGCCGCGGCGGGAGTCCAGGGCGGACGGGGTGTGCCGGACGGTCAGCGTGATCTGGGGTGCGCTCACCCCGTCACCCTATCCAGCCGCGCGCCGCCCAGCCGATGCCGCGCGCCGACGGCGTCCGTCTCCGCGTCCGTCTTCGAGTACATGAAGGCCCCCTTCCTTGCGCCAGACGCAAGGAAGGGGGCCTTCATGTACCTCGACCGAGTTGTCCACAGACTCACCCACTTGTGGACAACTACCGCCTCCGGCTGCCGTTTCCCCCCTTCCCGTCCGGGGGCACCGATACGCTGGGCGCGGGGCCGTCCCCCAGGGACGGGTGGGGGGCTGGGGTGGCGCGGATCAGCGCTTCCGGAGGCCGATCCGGCGCCACGAGCGGCGCCGTGGGCCTCGGCCGTTGTCGCGATCCTTGTCGGTGCTGATGGTGCGCGGAGCGCGGGCGACGTGCTGTTCGCCTCGCTGGAGCCGGACGCGCTGCGCGGCCCCGGCCACCACGCGCCGCAGCGGCGGGCGGCGCAGGCCCAGACGGCGGCGGCTCGAAGAGCGCCGGATCGCGCGCCGTTCCCTCGGTGGCGCCATCCACGCCTCCGGATGCTTCGCCAGCCAGCGTTGCCGGTACATCGAGTACGGGATGTGCGCCAGGTACAGGATCAGCGCGATCGCCAGCGCCACCAGCGGGAACTGGATGATCGCGGCGGCCAGCAGGCCCACGCCGACCAGCAGCGGCGCGATCGCCTTCGGCGGCGCCTTCACCGTCTTCAGCGAAAGCGTCGGGATCCGGCTGATCAGCAGCGCGGCCACGGCGATCGTCCACACCCACACCGTGTACTGGTGCGACCACCAGCCCTGCCCGAACTGCAGCTCCAGGATCAGCGGCAGCATCGCCAGCAGACCACCGGCGGGCGCGGGCACACCGACGAAGAACTCACCCGCGTACGGCGGCTGCTCGGTGTCCTCGATCAGCGTGTTGAACCGGGCCAGCCGCAGGATCATGCAGACCGCGAAGATCAGCGACGCCACCCAGCCGATCCGCTCGCCTTCGGCGTGCCACACGTACAGCACCAGCGCGGGTGCGACACCGAACGAGATGCCGTCGGACAGCGAGTCGAGCTCCTGCCCCATCTTCGACGTCGCGTCCAGCAGCCGCGCGATCCGGCCGTCGAGACTGTCGAGCACCGCGGCGATCCCGATCGACGCGATCGCCATCGGGTAATTGCCGATCAGCGCGAACTGCACCGACGACAGACCGGCGCACAGGGCGAGCACCGTGATGGCGTTCGGCAACAGCCGGACGCCGGGAGTTGTCGTGGTCACGCGGACCATGGATCAGCCTTCCGGGTGCGGCGCCGTGGGCAGCTCGGCGATCGGCGTCTCGCCGCCGATCGTGCGCTGGCCCTTCGAGACCAGGACCTTGCTGCCCGGCGGCAGGTACAGGTCGACTCGCGAGCCGAAGCGGATGATGCCGTACGTAGCACCGACGCCGACCTTGTCGCCCTCGCGGATCTCACAGAGGATGCGCCGCGCCACCAGCCCGGCGATCTGCACCACGACGAGCTCGTGACCGTCTTCGGTGCGCATGAGCACGGAGTTGCGCTCGTTGTCGTCGCTCGCCTTGTCCAGGTCCGCGGACAGGAACTTCCCCGGCCGGTAGGCGACCCGTTCGATCACGCCCGACGCCGGGATCCGCTGGACGTGCACGTCGAACACCGACAGGAACACGCTCACCCGCGTCCGCGGTTCGGCGGGCAATCCCAGCTCGGCCGGTGGCACGGCCTCCTCGATCAGCGAGACCAGGCCGTCCGCCGACGCGACCGCGAGGCCGGACCGGGCGGGCGGAACACGCTTGGGCTCACGGAAGAACGCGGCCGTCGCGGCCGTCGCGAGCGCGCCGAGGACGCCGAGGGGCTTGGAGAACTTCCGCAACGCCAGCGTCGCGGCGAGACCGCCGAACACGAACGGCCTGCCGGCCGGGTGCATCGGCGGAACGGTCTCGCGGGCCAGCTGCACGGCGTGCGTGAGTGGGTTTCCAGTGGATTCCGGCCGGTTGCCGCTCATTGGTCGGGTTCACCGCAGTTCGTGTCGGGGGTCGGGTATGAAGAGCCACCACGCTACCGCCCTGTCCGGGGCCGGGCCGTGCCTCCCCCGCAAGGGTTTCCCCGGCGCGGGTGGGCGGCACCACATCCCGGTAACGGTCGGTCGAAGAGAGCGATAACTCTAGGTGATTGAAGCTGATCGCCGACCTTGAGGACCCGCGAATGCCCGCCAGCCCGGACCCCATAGGCGAGCGACTCGCCGAGCTGTTCAGAGCCTGGAAGAGGGACATTTCGGCGGCGCCGATGCCTTCGCTCGTCGACCCCGTCCACGCCGCCTCGGTCATCGCCGAGGCGCGCGCGTCCGGGTGCATATGCCCCCCGACGGCACATGCACCCGGACGCGGCCAAGGAAACTGAGCGAACGTCCCACTCTAGTTCGCCGGACGCCGGTGATCACCCGTCACGAGACAACCGTTACCAACGGTCACTCCACTGATCATCGGCGTTCGGAGTCGCTTCGCCCCGAGCCGCGCACCAGGCGCAACAGGGCGAGCAGCACGATCGAACCGAGAATGGCGACGCCGAAGCTGGGGAAGTCGAACTCGAAGCTCCGCTCGGTGCCCGTCGCGAGCCGGTAGAGGAAACCGCCCAGCGCCGCCCCGAGCACGCCGATCAGGATGCTGAACAGGCAGCCACTCCGCCGGTCCCGGCCGCCCACCACGACGTTGGCCAGCCATCCGGCGATGGCGCCGAACACGATCCACGAGAAGAAACCCATGCCGCCGAGGTTACGCGGAGTGCGCGAAGCGAACCCGGTGGTCGCGTTGCGTCGTGAGTGCTCAGGGTTGTCGGGGCCGACCGTCTCCCAGGTGCCTGCTGCCGGTGGGCGGACCAAACGAACAAGAGAACTTGTACAACTAACCTTGCGCAACTACTGTTGTGTGTCATGGCCGACCGTGACGTACATGAAGTCCACGATTCGAAGGTGCTCGCCGCGATGTCGCATCCGTTGCGGCGCCGCCTGCTCGACGTCCTGCGCCTCGACGGCCCGTGCACCGCGTCCGTGCTCGCCGAACGGACGGGGCAGGCGGTCGGGAACGTCAGTCACCACCTGAAGGTGCTCGCCGCCGGCGAGCTGGTCGAGGAAGCGCCGGAACTCGCCCGCGACCGGCGCGAGCGCTGGTGGCGCCGAGTGGGTTACGCGGTCTCCTGGTCGCCGTCGGACTTCCCCGACGACCCGGTCGCGGCCGCCGCCGAATCCCTCGCCCTCGAACGCCAGGTTTCCATGGCGCGCCAGTGGTTCGCCGAACGCGAGAGCTATCCCGAGGAATGGCATCGTGCCGCGTTCGCCACCGACAGCTGGGCGAGAATGTCGGTCGCCGAACTGGCCGAACTCGAACAGAAGGTCAACGAGCTGATCAAGTCCTACAGTGGCCGCGAGCTCCCGGACGACGGCCAGGAACGCCGCCCCGTCTTCATCGCCACCCGCGCCGTCCCGGCCCGCCCGTGACCACCCGCGAACGCGGCGGATTGCTGCGCTCACGCGATTTCCGGCTGCTGTGGACCGGTGAGACGACCAGCGTGCTCGGCAGTTCCATCGCCGTCGTCGCGCTGCCGCTCGTCGCGGTGGTCACGCTTCAGGCGAGTACGTTCGCGGTCGGGCTGCTGACCGCGGTGGCCTGGCTGCCGTGGCTGCTGATCGGCCTGCCCGCCGGTGCCTGGGTGGACAGACGGCCGAAACGCCCGATCATGCTGGCCTGCAACACCGTCTCCATGCTCGTGTTCCTGAGCGTCCCGGTCGCCGCCTGGTTCGGGTTGCTCACGATGACCCAATTGCTCGTCGTCGCCTTGGCGGGCGGGGTCGCGAAGGTGTTCTTCAACGTCGCGTACCGCGCGTACCTGCCTTCGCTGGTCGAGAAGAAGGACCTCCAGGAAGCCAACGAAAAGTTGCAGGGCAGCGAGTCCGCCGCGCAGATCGGCGGACCCGGTCTCGCCGGACTGCTGGCGCAGGGTTTCGGCGCCGTCGCCGGGGTGCTCGCCGACGCCGTCAGTTTCGGGATCTCCGTACTGTGCCTGCGGTCCGTCCGCCATCGCGAGCCGGAGCGCCCGGCGACGAGGCGGTCGCGACTGCGGGACGAGATCCGCGAGGGCCTCGCTTTCGTGGTCCACGACCGGTATTTGCTCGTCTTGGCGGTCTTCGGCGCGGTCTCGAACGTCGCGCTCATGGGCTACCAGTCCATCGAGGTCGTCTTCCTCGCCCGTGACCTCGGGGTGGGAGAGGCGACCGTCGGACTCGTGCTCGCGCTCGTCGGCGCGGGTGGTGTCGCCGGTGCCGCGCTGTCGGGCAAGCTCGCCGCGCGGATCGGCACCGCGCGCGCCTTCGTGCTCGCTGAGGCCTTCGGGGCGCTGATGATGCTGCTCGGACCGCTCGCCCAAGGTGGCTGGGGGCTCGCGTTCTTCGTGGCCGCCGGGTTCGCGCTCAGCGCCGGGGTGGTCGGCTCGAACGTCCTCAACGCCACCTTCAAGCAGCGATATGTCCCGGCGGCGATGTTCGGCCGGGTCACCGCGAGCATGTCGGTGCTCAGCTTCGGCGCGATCGCGCTGGGCGGTCTGCTCGGCGGAATCCTCGGTGAGACCGCGGGCGTGCGGCAGACACTGGGCCTGATGGCCGGACTCGAGGTGGCCGCCGTCTTCGCCCTGCTGTTCACGCCGATCGGCCGGTGCCGCGACTTCCCGGCCTGACCCCTGCCGCAATTCGTCACCTGCTTGCGAGGTCTCCGGACGCAAGCAGGTGACGAATTGCGGTAGGGGGCGACGTCACAGGAGCAGGACGGTCACCTCGTCGCCCTGCTCGACCGAAACCACGTCCTCCGGCAGGACGATCAGGCAGTTCGCCCGCGTGAACGACGCCAGCAGATGCGATCCCGGCCCGCCGCGCGGCCCGACGATCCCGGTGACCTCGCCCTCGGAATGCGTGTAGAAGCCGCGCCGGAACTGACGCCGTCCGGCGGGGGAGGTCATCGCCTCGGTCAGCCGGGCCCGCACCTGCTGCCGGTCGACGCCCGCGTGCCCCATCGCCGCGAGCAACGCCGGCCGCAGGAACGCTTCGAAGGAGACGAGCACGCTCACCGGGTTGCCCGGCAACGTCACCACCGGCACGCCGTTCCACCGTCCGCAGCCCTGCGGCCCGCCCGGTTGCATCGCGACCTTCCGGAACTCCACGCCCTGCCCGGTCAGCGCGTCCTTCACCACTTCGTACGCCCCCGCGCTGACCCCGCCCGAGGTCACCAGCAGATCCACGTCCGCCAGCCGCGGCTCGATCACCGCGCGGAACTCGTCCACGTCGTCGACGACACTGCGCACGACTTCGGCCTCGCCACCCAGCGCGCGGATCGCGGACGCCAGCATGATGCTGTTCGACTCGTAGATCTGCCCGTGCCGCAAGGGTTCCGGCGCGTCGACGAGTTCGGTCCCGGTGGACACGACGAGCACCTTCACCGGCCTGAACACGGGAACCTCGGCGAGTCCGACGGCCGCCGCGAGGCCCAGCTGCGCGGGGCCGAGCACGGTTCCGGCCGAAAGCGCCACCGTGCCCTCGACGACGTCTTCACCCCGGCGTCGGATGTGCGTGCCCGGGACAACCGTCCCGAGAATCCGGACGTCCGTCACACCACCGTCGGTGTGTTCCACCATCACCACCGCGTCGGCGCCGGGCGGGAGCGGGGCGCCGGTCATGATCCGGTGCGCGGTGCCCGGCTCCAGTTTCGTGCCGTCGACGCGGCCGGCCGGGATGTCCTCGGCGACGGGCAGCGTCAGCGGCGCTTCCGCGACGTCGGCCGCACGGACGGCGTAACCGTCCATCGCCGAGTTGTCGAACGGCGGCAGCGAAATCCCCGCGCGCACGTCTTCCGCGAGGACGAGCCCGGCGGCGGAGGCGAGCGGAAGGCGGAGGACAGGGGCGGTTCCGAGCAGGCCGGTGACGGTCGCACGGTGGGCGTCGACGGAGATCACGCCGACCATCCTCCTCGGTCGGGGGGCGCGTGCAAGACTCTGCCCGTCACGACGATCACCGGGGAGAAGAAGACATGCAGGTGCAGATCCGTCACCAGCCATCGTTCGCGGTGGCGAGGCTCGTCCTCGCTCCGGGCGAACCGGCGCAGGTGGAGTCGGGCGCGATGATGGCGACGAGCTACGGCGTGCAGGTGCAGTCCCAGGCACAGGGCGGCATCATGAAGGGCCTCGGCCGCGCCTTCCTCTCCGGCGAGTCCTTCTTCATCTCCACCTACACCGCCCCGCAGAACGGCGGCTGGGTCGACGTCGCCGCGAACCTGCCGGGCGACCTGCAGATCATCAACCTCGACGGCCGCACCGGCTGGTGCGTCACCCGCGGCTCGTGGCTCGCGTCGTCGCACGGCGTGCAGACCGAGACCAAATGGGGCGGGCTCAAGAACCTCGTCGGCGGCGAAGGCGGCTTCCTGACCCACGCGACGGGACAGGGCCCGCTGGTCGTGGCCTGCTACGGCGCGCTGGAGACGGTCACCCTGCAGCAGGGCGAGGTGATCACCATCGACACCGGGCACGTCGTCGCGTTCGCCGACACCCTGCAGTACCAGAGCCGCAAGGTCAGCACCGGCGTCATCCAGTCGATGAAGAGCGGTGAAGGCCTCGTCTTCGACTTCGCCGGTCCGGGCCAGTTGCTCACCCAGACCCGCAACCCGTCGGCGCTGTCCGCCTGGGTGATCGCCCAGGTCCCCTCTCGCTGAGCGCATGCGGGTCCAGACGAGGCACACCCCGAACTTCGGGGTCGCACGCGTGCTGCTGTCCCCCGGCGAGGCCGTCCAGGCCGCCGGGGACACCATGCTGGCCAGCAGTTTCGGCATCACCGAAACCGTTCCCGCCCGCGGTGGTTCACGGGCGGGCAAGGCCGCGCCTTCGGTATTCAACGCGCCGGAGGGCGGCGGCTGGATCGACTTCGCGCCGCTGACCGCGGGTGACGTCCACCCCTTGGAGTTCACCGGCGGGACGGGCTGGTGCGTGAGCCGGGAGGCGATCCTCGCCCGGCCGGCGACCGTCCGGCTCGATCCCGGCTGGGCGCCGCTGCGGAAACTCTTCGGAGCCGACTCCGGTTTCCTGGAGCACTACAGCGGAACCGGTCCGCTCGTGCTGGCAGCGCACGGCCCGGTGGACGCCTTCGAACTCACCGCGGGCGAACTCGTCACCGTGCGGCCGGACTTCCTGCTCGCCTACCCGGACACGGTGCAATGCCGGCTGCGCGCGGTCGACCAGTCCGGCCCGCAGTCGGTCCGCACCGGCGAAGGGCTCGCGCTGGACTTCGCGGGACCGGGTCGCGTCCTCGTGCAAGCGCGCAACAGGCGGCTTTCTCGCGGATGACCTTAAGACGAATTGAGCATTGCCGACGCCGGTGATTCGGGTAGCGTGAACTGCACTCGAAACCGCCGTCCGGGGCAGGCGAGGCGGCGGATCCTGTGCTGAGGGAGTGCGTCGTGGCAGTCGGCACCGTCAAATGGTTCAACTCGGAAAAGGGCTACGGATTCATCGAATCCACCGAAGGGCCCGACGTCTTCGTCCACTACTCGGCCATTCAGGCCGACGGATTCCGGACGCTCGACGAGGGTGATCGCGTGGAATTCGAAGTCCAGTCCGGGCGGGACGGGCGGAGTCAGGCGGCGGACGTGCGCAAGGTCTCCTAGGAAGAGTTCGGCCGACCCCCGGCGGCCTCCGGAACAGGCGCGTTACGCTTCGCTGCGTGACAGGCGATGAGTCGGGGGACCTGACCGGTCGCCGGCTGGGCAACTACCGCATCGACGGTGTGCTCGGCAAGGGCGGCATGAGCGTGACCTACAAGGCCACGGACGTGCGGCTCGGACGCAAGGTGGCACTGAAGGTCATCGGTGATCACCTCGGGGCCGACGCCGAGTTCCGCGAACGCTTCGTCGACGAGGCGCGGAACACGTCCGCGATCGACCACGCCAACGTCGTGCCCTTGTACGACTTCGGCGAGCTCGAAGGCATGCTCTACATCGCCATGCGGATGGTCGACGGCGGTGATCTCGCCGGGCTGATCTCCGGCGGCCCGATCGCGCCCGCCCGCGCGCTGACCATGCTCGACCAGGTCGCCGACGCGCTCGACACCCTGCACAACCGCGGTCTCGTGCACCTCGACGTCAAACCGGCCAACGTCCTGGTCACCAGCAAGGAGACCTCGCGCGAACACGTCTACGTCGCCGACTTCGGCCTGACCCGCCGCGGCGCCACCGGGCACCGCACCCGCGGCGGGGACTTCCTCGGCTCGCCCACGTACGCGGCCCCCGAGCACCTGCGCGGCGAGCCGCTCGACGGCCGCACCGACCAGTACGCGCTCACCTGTGTCCTCTACGCCTGCCTGACCGGCAGCCCGCCCTTCAAGGGCGACGTGCAGACGGTCATCAAAGGGCATCTGAACGGGGAGCCCCCGGCCATCTCGCGGATCGTCGGCCTGCCCGCCGGGATCGACGAGGTCGTCCGGAAGGGAATGGCGAAGAATCCCGCCGATCGCTACCCCGACTGTGTCGAGATGATCGCGGCCGCCAGGCGCGCCCTCGGTCCGCTCGCGACTTCGCACGAGCCACCCGGCCCGCCCGGGGCCGCGGCGCCGGTCCGGCAGACCGCGCCGCAGCAGGCGTCACGGCAGAACACGCCGCCACAGGGAGAGGGGGGCCCCGTGCACCCGTACGGAGGACAGCAGCCCGGCTACGGCCAGCAGGGACCGGGACCGCAGGGGCCTCCGCCCCAGGGCCCGCCACCCGGCTATGGCCCGCCGCAGCATCAGGGGGGCGGTTTCCAGCAGGGTGGGTATCAGCAGGGGCCGCCTCCCGGTTACGGTCCGCCGCAGCATCAGGGCGGTTTCCAGCAGGGCGGGTACCAGCAGGGGCCGCCTCCCGGTTACGGCCCGCCGCAGCAGGGCGGTTTCCAGCAGCAGCCCAAGAAGGGCGGCGGTGCCAAGTGGATCTGGATCGTCGTCGGCGCCCTCGTGGTGGCGGGCGCGATCGTCGCGGCGATCCTCGTCTTCGGCGACTCGAACAGCGGAAACGGCCCGCAGACCACCGCGCCGAACATCCCGGTCGGCCCCGGCGGCTCGCAGTCGCAGGCTCCCGGATCGTCGCTGAAGCCGCCGCCCTCCTCGATTCCCATCAAGCCGAGTAACTGATACCACCGCGCTGACCTGCGGTTCTTGCACTCGACCCTGGAGAGTGCTAAACACGACATTGGCACTCGACGCCGTCGAGTGCCAGGCAGGGCGGTCACCAGACCGCTCGCCTGAAGGTCGGGACGGTGAGGCCGCACCCTTGATCGGGTGGGTCGTCCGTCGCGGGCACCGAGCCTGGCCGAGGAAGAGTCCTGCCGCCGCGCTGTAGCAGGCGTGCGGCGGCGCCCAATACCGGAGGACCACACCGCAATGGCCAAACTGATCGCGTTCGACGAGGACGCCCGCCGCGGTCTTGAGCGCGGCTTGAACACCCTCGCCGAAGCCGTCAAGGTGACCCTCGGCCCGCGGGGCCGGAACGTCGTGCTCGAAAAGAAGTGGGGCGCGCCGACGATCACCAACGACGGTGTCTCCATCGCCAAGGAGATCGAGCTCGAGGACCCGTGGGAGAAGATCGGGGCCGAGCTCGTCAAGGAAGTTGCCAAGAAGACCGACGACGTCGCGGGTGACGGCACCACCACCGCCACCGTGCTCGCCCAGGCTCTCGTCCGCGAGGGTCTGCGCAACGTCGCCGCCGGGGCCGACCCCATCAGCCTGAAGCGCGGCATCGAGGCGGCCGTCGAGGCCATCACCGAGCAGCTGCACAAGATGGCCGTGCAGATCGAGACCAAGGAGCAGATCGCTGCCACCGCCTCGATCTCGGCCGCTGACCGCACCATCGGCGAGCTCATCGCCGAGGCGCTGGACAAGGTCGGCAAGGAAGGCGTCGTCACCGTCGAGGAGAGCAACACCTTCGGGCTCGAGCTCGAGCTCACCGAGGGTATGCGCTTCGACAAGGGCTACATCTCCGGTTACTTCGTGACCGACCCGGAGCGTCAGGAAGCCGAGCTCGAGGACCCGTACGTCCTCCTCTTCGGTTCCAAGATCTCCACCGTCAAGGACGTCCTGCCGCTGCTGGAGAAGGTCATCCAGTCCGGCAAGCCGCTGCTGATCATCGCCGAGGACGTCGAGGGCGAGGCCCTGGCCACCCTCATCGTCAACAAGATGCGTGGCACCTTCAAGTCCGTCGCCGTCAAGGCTCCGGGCTTCGGTGACCGCCGCAAGGCGATCCTGCAGGACATCGCGATCCTGACCGGTGGCCAGGTCATCTCCGAGGACGTCGGCCTCAAGCTGGAGAACGCGGACCTTTCCCTGCTGGGCAAGGCGCGCAAGGCCGTCATCACCAAGGACGAGACCACCATCGTCGAGGGTGCGGGCGACGCCGACCAGATCCAGGGTCGCGTCAACCAGATCCGTGCCGAGATCGACAACTCGGACTCGGACTACGACCGCGAGAAGCTCCAGGAGCGACTGGCGAAGCTGGCCGGCGGCGTGGCCGTCATCAAGGCCGGTGCCGCCACCGAGGTCGAGCTGAAGGAGCGCAAGCACCGCATCGAGGACGCGGTGCGCAATGCCAAGGCCGCCGTCGAAGAGGGCATCGTCGCCGGTGGTGGCGTCGCTCTCATCCAGGCCGCCGAGGCCGCCTTCGCCGGTCTGAAGCTCGAGGGCGACGAGGCCACTGGTGCCAACATCGTCAAGGTCGCCGTCGAGGCGCCGCTCAAGCAGATCGCGATCAACGCCGGCCTCGAAGGCGGCGTCGTGGCGGAGAAGGTCAAGTCCCTCCCGCAGGGTCACGGCCTCAACGCCGCCACCGGTGTCTACGAGGACCTGCTCGCCGCCGGCGTGCCGGACCCCACGAAGGTCACCCGCTCCGCGCTGCAGAACGCCGCTTCCATCGCGGCGCTGTTCCTGACCACCGAAGCCGTCGTGGCGGACAAGCCGGAGAAGGCCTCGGCCGCTCCCGCCGACCCGTCCGGTGGCATGGGCGGCATGGACTTCTGAGTTCGAGCCCGTAACACCGGAAAGCCCGGACGCGCCTCGCGCGTCCGGGCTTTTCCTTTGCCTCGTGCTCGGGTGGAAGTACATGAAGGCCCCTTCCTGCACTCAGGCGCAAGATGGGGCCTTTCACGCGCTGTCGTCGTGACGGCGGTTTCGCGTGTCGTCCGCCGGATCACGTGCGTCGTCCCTCCAGTCACGTGACATCGCCACCCGCGCACCCGGCAGTACGTGCCCGAGGCGCTCGTCGCCGAGGAGCGACGGCCTACCGCTGTCCGTCCACCACGTACTTGCCGCCTTGCCGCCGGCGGTCTTTCTCGTACGGGTCGAGGGAGTTCGGCTCCGAAGCCTTCCGCGGCTCGAGGCCCGTCCGGTCGGTTTTGCCCGCCTCCCCGGCCGCGCTTTCCGTTTCCACCGTCTCGGGATCGGGGTCGATCTTCCCCCGGTCCTTGTTGGCGCTTTCCCACGCGGCGAACAGCTTCTTGAGGTCGTCCGAAAGCTCGCCGTCCGTTTTCGCGTAGGCCTCGGCAGCCTTCCTGAGCTGCTCGCCGGCGAGGAGGAACCGAGCGCAGCTCGTCCTCATGAACTGTTCGACGGCGTCGCGGAGCTCCAAGGTCGTGTCGTCGCCGGTGCACGTCTGCCCGTCACGGCCCGCGAGGTGCCGGTCGGCGACGTCGGCGGCGGCGAGAATCCGCAGTTGTGCCGAATAGGCGTCGGCCGCCTCGAAGCAGGTTTGCGCCACCCTCAGCAGGAAGTGGACCTCGACCCGGATCCCCTGGTACTTCGCGCGGTCGGTCTGGTTCGGCAGCGTGTTCGCGGTGAGGTCGTAGAGTTCGAGGTTGTAGCTGTGCACGCCCGCGATCGCCTTTTGCAGAGCCAGCACGTCGCCGCCGAAGTCGTCTTCGAGGCCGCTCAACGCGTTGTGCTCTTCTTGGATCGAGGTGGTGAGTTTCTGCAGGATGTCCTGGAGGGACATGGCGTCCTGCTCGACGGTGTGGCTCTTGAGGGCTCCGCCGACGAAGCCCGCCAAGGTGAGCACGGCGCCGACCGGACCGAGGACCTTCCCGCCCGCTTCGTTGACGGAATCCACGACCTTGCTGAGCTTCGCCCCGGCGGACAGCAGGTTGCTCACGATCCCGTGGATCGCCGTTGCCCGATCGAGCTTCTCCAGGATCGCGTCCGCGGTGGAGATCGTGAGGGTGACCTTTTCGTCCAGTTTCCGGGTGGCCCAGTTGAGTCGTTTGACGATGTTGAGCCGGGTCACCTGGATCGTCGTGGCCCGCGTGGAGTACAGGGTGGACAGGCTGGCGAGGATGAGTGCCTGGTTCAGGATGGTCGGCGCGATCGAGGCGAAGAACCCGGCTCTGAAGGCTTGGGCGGCGAGGCCGGTCCATTCGATGAACCATTCCTCGTTCGCGCTGGTCGTACCGTCCAGCCACTCGACGTTCCGGACGACCTCGCCCTGTCCGAGCAGTTCGGTCACCCGTCCGTTCTTGTCCTGGAAGCCGAGGTTGCCCGCGACGTTCAGGAACGTGTTGTGGGCGATCTCCAGTTTCGTGAGATCGGGCCCTTCCAGTTGCGGGACGAACCGGGCGACGTCCTGCCGCCGCTGCCAGGCCAGCCGCTCGATCTGGGCCAGGTTCCGTTCGGCATGGCACTCGACGTACTTCTGGGTCTGCGGATTCCAGCCCTGGCAGTGGACGTCCTTGTAATGGCCGAGCATGCCGTCCATGACCCAGGTGAGATAGCCGCAGATGTCGTCGGCCCCCGCCAGGTGACCGTACGATTCGGCGGGCCACTGCCAGGCCCACGGCTCCGCCGAGCACGGGACGGTGGTCGAGAGCCGCGTCATCGCGTCGACGGCGTCTTCCATCCAGCGCTTGGTGAGCGCCTTGTGGAAGTCGTCCAGCGCGCCGTCGAGCATCCTCTTGTACTCGCTGAGGGTCAGATACTTGCCGGCCATGGCGGCCCCCGCTTCCCGCTCCCTGTGACAAAGTCATGGGGAGTGTAACGGTGAACATGCGGCCGCGCGGCCGAACCGGTGGAAAAGCGAAAGGCCCGGACATTCCCTGTCCGGGCCCTTCACCTCGTCCCCCTGCCCCTCGGATCGCGTTCGGCGGGCCAAACGCGATCCGGCGGACGCCACGCCCCCTGCGCACGGCGTCCGCCCACACTCAGGATTCGCCGGGCCGTTCCGGAGTCAGCAGCCACGCGGCGGCGTAGCACGGGATCGCGAACCCGGCGGTGAAGAAGACGCTCGCCACGAGGGCGATGCGCAGGATCGCGGCGTCGACGCCGAGGTAGGCGGCCCAGCCGCCGGCGACGCCCGCGAGCATCTTGTCGGTACGGCTGCGGTAGAGCTTCTTGGTGACCACGCTGTTCGTCATGGCTCCATGTTCGTCCCGGGACGACCCCCGGCACATCGGGGAACGGCCCCGGCCGGACCCTGGGATCCGACCCTGAGGGGCGCGAAACCGGCTGCCCGGGATACCTCGGGGCGTGGGCGATGCCTTGCTGACGATCAAGGTGGGGCGCTCGTCTTCGGGGTGTGCACGGCATCGGCACGGCCGGTGCCGTGCCCGAAGGCCTTGACGCGCGGAGCAGGCTCGGACGTCGTGCAGGCCCAAGGCGAGTTCCGCGTGTGTTCGACGGGGGACCTTTTCGGAGAAGGCGTATCTCCTGCCGCGTGACGTCGTGTTCGAGGAGTGGGCCGACCAGTGACTGCACCTCGCGGTGAACGACGGCACCTACGCGCGGATCGCGAAAGCCTCGCTCGGGTGAACCAAATCCGTTGCCCATCCGTATCCCTGGTTGTAGGTGAGGAGGACTCGGACCGGAGGAAGACACCGATGACGAACAGCGCCGGGAAACACCGCGAACGGGCGACGATCGGCATCGCGTCCGTTTTCGAGTTGGCCGCCGTCGTCGCGGTGATGTGCGCGGTCAGCACTCCGGACCGGGGAAATTCCTGACCCGCCCGGCCATCATCGAGCGGGTCTGCTGAGACATCCGCACCGGAACGGGTTAGACGCGGACGGTTCCGGCGCGGAGGCGACGCGAGTCCTCCTGGTCCCCTCGGCCAGGAGGGCTCGTGGTCGTTTGTATCTCGCTTGTACGCCCTTTCGGGACGCTTCTCGCGAAACGCCGAGAAAGGACATCCGATGAGATTCAGACGAGTGGTCACGGCGGCCGCCACCGCCTTGCTGGGCATGGCCGGGCTGGCGATCACCGCGACGTCGGCCGAGGCCGCGATCGGACCGCGGCCCAACTTCCAGCTTCCGTTCCCCTGCAACCAGGTGTGGAACGGGGACAACGACAACAGCAGCGCGCACCGGGCCTACGAGATCGACTTCAACCGCGGCGGTTCGGCGGGGGCGGACCTCGGCGACACCGTGGTCGCGGCCGCGGCGGGCAAGGTCGTCACCTCGGCACACCAGGGCTCGGAGAACGGCTTCGGCAACCTGGTGAAGATCGACCACGGTGGGGGATGGTCGACCTACTACGCGCATCTGAAGGTCCGCTCGGTCGCGCTGAACGCGCAGGTCGCGCAGGGACAGAAGATCGGCGAAGTCGGCAACACCTCCAAGCCGGGCAACAACATCAGCCCCCACCTGCACTACGAAGTCCGCACCAACGACTCGTCGTGGCCGGGCAACATCAAGCCCGCGTACTTCAACGGGGTGAAGTTCGGCTACCCCAACGCCAACGTCACCTCCAAGAACACCTGCAGCGGCAACGGGAACCCCAACCCGTACGACGCCGTCGAGGTGTGCGGCGACGGCTACAAGGTGATCGACTCGCAGGCGCTCGGCAGCGCGGCGACGACGTACCTGCTGTACAACGCCACGAACAAGAACAACTGCGTCACCACCATCAAGTCCACCTCGGTCGGCACGGGCAGCGCGGTCTCGGCCTTCCTCGAAGTGGAGGGTTCGGCGCGCAAGAGTGATTCCGGCAGCTTCGAGTACTACGCGGGTCCGGTGAGCGCGGCCGCCGGTGCGAAGTGCGTCAAGTGGGGCGGCTCGGCAGGGTCCGCCGGCTACGAGTCTCCGCTGGAGCACTGCGGCTGATCGTCTGCTCGAACGCCATGAAAGGTCCCTTCCTGGCAAATTTCGCAAGGAAGGGACCTTTCATGGCGTCCGGAGGTGGGCGCGGACGCGGGTGAAGCGGGCTTCCCAGGCCGCGCGGACCTCCGGGGTGGCGGCGTGCGCGCCGAACAGGTCCGGGACGGGAGCCCGCGGCGGCACCGGCAGACGTCCGTCCACAGGGGACAGTGAGGTATCGCAGACGTCCCCGGTCAGCAAGGACATCGTGCCCAGCCCGCAGGCGAAGTCCAAAGTGGGCAGTGCGCCCGCGAGGGCCAGCCCGGCGGCGAGCCCGACGCTCGTCTCGACGGCGGAGGACACCACGCACGGCAGGCCGCAGGCTTCGGCGACCTCCAGCGCGCGCCGGACCCCGCCCAGTGGCGCGACCTTCAGCACGGCGATGTCGGCCGCCCCCGCCACGGCCACCTTGAGCGGGTCTTCGGCCCGGCGGATCGATTCGTCCGCGGCGATCCGCACGCCGACCCGGCGCCGGACGTCCGCCAGTTCGCCGATCGAGGGGCACGGCTGCTCGACGTACTCGAGCCCGCCCGCCGCGCGGTCCAGTGCGCCGATGGCCTTGACGGCGGTGTCCACGTCCCAGGCCATGTTCGCGTCGACGCGCACCGCGCCCCGCGGACCCAGCGCGGCCCGCACCGCCTCCACCCGGGCGCAGTCTTCGGCGAGGCTCACCCGCGGGTCGGCGACCTTCACCTTCGCCGTGCGGCAACCCGACGCGGACACGAGTTCGTACGCCTCGTCCGCCGGCACCACCGGGACGGTCGCGTTCACCTCGACGCTCTCCCGCACCGGCGACGGCCATCCGCGTTCGCTCGCCTCCAGCGCGCAGGCGAGCCACGGCGCGCTTTCGGCGTCGGAGTAGTCGGAGAACGGGCAGAACTCGCCCCAGCCCGCGTCACCGCGGATCAGCAGTCCTTCACGGACGGTGATACCGCGGAACCGGGTGCGGAGGGGGATCGCGTAGACGTCCATCGACACCGATCATGCCACCGCCGGAAATCTGTGCCGATTCCCGCGACAACGGACAGAATGAGCGACGTGGCACTCGACTTTCGCGTGCTGGGACCCACCGAGGTCACGGCCGACGGGCTGCCGGTTCCGTTGGGCGGCAGCAGGCCGCTCATCGTGCTGGCAGGCCTGTTGCTGCGCGCGAACACGGTGGTGCCGGTCGAGGAACTGGGCCGCTGGCTGTGGCCTGACGACCGGCGGCGGTCCAAAGGCGCCCTGCAGACCTACATCCTGCGGGTCCGCCGCGCGCTCGGCGACGAGGTCACCCTCCGCACCGAACGCGGCGGTTACCTGCTCGAACTCGACGAAAGGCTGCTCGACCTCGCCCGCTTTCGCGCGCTCGCCGCGGAAGGAGCGCGGGCCGCGCGAGACGGCGACCCGCGCCGCGCCGCCGACCGGTTCGCCGCCGCGCTGGCCGAATGGCGCGGCCCCGCGCTGCAGAATGTCCACTCCGAAGCGCTGCTTCGAGACGAAGCCGACCAGTTGGGCGAAGAGCGGCTACGCGTCCGTGAACAGTGGGCCGACGCGCTCATCGCCCTCGGCGAGCACGCCACCGTCGTTCTCGAGCTGACCAGGCTGTGCCGCGAGAACCCGCTGCGGGAGCGGCTGCACGAGCAGTTGATGATCGCGCTCTATCACTCCGGCAGGCAGGCCGAGGCACTCGACGTCTACCGCCGGATCGGCGCGGTGCTGGCCGAAGAACTCGGCCTGGACCCCGGCGCGTCGCTCCGGCGGGCGCACCAGGCGATCCTGACCGGCGAAGAGTCCGGCGAGACCACCTTGGACTCCGAGCTGACGCGGTACCGGCTCGGCTCCGAACCGCTGATCCCGCGTCAGCTCCCGGCGGATCAGCGGGCGTTTTCCGGACGGCAGCGTGACCTCAAGACACTGCACGAACTCGTCCCGGAGGCGCTGGACACCGAGCGGTCGACGTCCATCGCGTCGATCGAAGGCATGGGAGGCATCGGCAAGACGACCCTCGCCGTCCATTTCGCGCACGAGGTCGGCGACCGTTTCCCCGGTGGACAGGTGTACCTCAACCTGCGCGGATACGGTCCCGGTGAGCCGGTCGAAGCCGCCGCCGCGCTCGAAACCATGCTCGTCTCCGTCGGTGTCCCCGCCGATCGGATCCCCGCCGGCGTCGACGACCGCGCGGCCACCTGGCGCACCCACAGCGCGGGCCGCCGGATGCTGATCCTGCTCGACAACGCCGCGAGCACCGAACAGATCCGGCCGCTGCTGCCCGGCCCCGGCTGTCTGGTGCTGGTGACCAGCCGATGGCAGTTGCAGGCGCTCGTGGCGACTCACGGCGCCCGGCGCGTCGCGCTGGGGGAGCTGCCGGACGAGGACGCGATCGCCCTCGTCGCTTCGACGATCGGGCTGGACAGGGTCACCGAAGACCCCGAAGCCACCGAGCGATTCGTCCGGTACTGCGGCGGGTTGCCGCTGGCCATCCGGATCCTCGCCGTGCGGGCGGCGCAGTTCCCGGACCTTCCGCTGCGGGAATTCGTCCGGCTGCTCGAAGCCGAACAGGACAGGTTGGGCTCGTTCGACCTCGCCGACGGCGACGAGACGAACATCCGGGCCGTCTTCTCGTACTCGTACCGGGCGCTCGACGAACGAGCCGCGCGGATGCTACGGCTCCTCGGCCTGCCCACCGGCGGCGACTTCAGCGTGCCCGCGGCCGCGGCGGTGGCCGGGGTCGACGTCGCGGAAGCGCACGAGGATCTGGCGAAACTGGCTTCCGCGCACCTGATCGCGCGATCCAGGCCAGGCCGGTACCAGTTCCACGACCTCATTCGCGCGTACGCGGCCGAACTCTCGGCGAAACTGGACGGACCCGAGGCGCGGAAGGGTGTGCTGGACAGGCTTCTCCACGCGTTGCTCGCTTCGGCGCTGAACGCGTCGCGGCTCTTGCGCTCGGACCGGCACTACCGGCTCGTCGAGCCGGAGCGGTTCGACGGCGCCGGGCTGAAGTTCGGGCACTACGAACAGGCACTCGACTGGCTCGACGAGGAGGCGGGCAACCTCATCGCCGCGGTGAACATCGCGTACCGGGAGCGGCGGTACCGGGAGTGCTGGCAGCTGGCGTGGCTGTTGCAGTCGTACTTCATCGTGCGATCCCGGCTGGAGGACTGGCGTTCGGTGTTCGGCGTGGCGCTCCGGGCCGCCCGCGGCATGGGGGATCGCTCCGGTGAGGCCGCCATCCTCAGTGGACTCGGAGTGGCGTGTGGGGTCGCCCGCCAATACGAGGACAGCATCGCCTACCTGGAGCAGGTCGTCGAACTGCAGCGCCAGGTCGGCGACCGGCAGGGCGAGGCGCGCGCGCTCTACAACCTCACGCTGGCCAGCCAGGACCCCGACACGGGGTGGGAGTACGGGACGCGAGCGTTGCGGCTCATCCGGGAGAGCAACGTCGGTTCGGGCATGGAGGCCAGCGCGTTGCAGGCCCTCGGCGACATCTGCGCCCAGGCAGGCCGCTTCGGGCAGGCGCTCGACCTCGCCGACCAGGCCTTGGCGCTGGAGGCGCACGCGCTCCCCGACGAAGCCCGCTTCACCTTGCACACCAAGGGCATCGCGCTCGTGGGGCTCGGCCGCGGCGACGAGGGCATCGCGTGCATGCGGCAAGCCGTCGAGATGTTCTTCGCCCACGGCGAGCTCTACGAGGCGGCCGACGTACTGGCCCAGCTCGGCGGAATCCATCTGCGGCGCGGCGATCCCCCGGCGGCGCGGGCCTGCTGGCTGCGTTCGGTCCGGGTGCTGACCGAACTGTCGCATCCGGACGCCGAGGACGTCCGCGCGAAGCTGGCCTCGCTCGTGGGCGACTCGGTCAAGGTGGAGTGAGGCACGGGCGACCGGCGTGCCGACCCCCAGTCGCAGCAGGCGAGTACGCCCGTGACCTCAGGCGTTACTCAACAGGACACCGCTCACTGCGCGCTGACTGTGCAGCGTGCGCGGTCAAGCCAGGAGTTCCGCGAGGGCGATCGCGTTCTTGGGCGCCTCGACCTTGACGTCGTTGTCGAAGTAGACGTACGTGTCGCGGCGCCAGCCCTCGATCTTCCGGGCCCACTTCCGCAAGGCCTCGTCGCCGTACCCGCTGACGTACAGTTCCTCGTCGCCGTGCAAGCGGACGTACGCGAACTCGTCGCTGGTCATCTCGTCGATGAACGGGAACTTGCCCGCGGTGTCGGCGACCACGAGCGCGATGCCGTGTTTCCGGAACAGTGCGAGACTTTCGGGCTCGGCGAAGCTCGGATGCCGTACTTCGACGGCGTGCCGGAGCTTCCGGCGAGGCTTCGGATCGGTGTGCGGTTCGGCCTTCAGCTTGTCGTCGTGCTTGTGCGCGAGCTCGGCGGCGGCGTGACTGGTGCGCGGCAACAGCTCGAAGAACCCCTCGATCCGCTCCGCGTCGAACGCCAGCCGCGGTGGCAGCTGCCAGAGGAACGGCCCCAGTTTCCGGCCGAGCGCCAGCACCCCGGAGGCGAAGAAGTTCGCCAGCGGCGTCTCGACGTCCCGTAGCTGCTTCATATGCGTGATGAAGCGGCCGCCCTTGACGGCGAAGACGAAGTCGTCCGGTGTCTGCTCGACCCACGCCCGGTACCGCTCGGGACGCTGCAGTGAGTAGAACGAGCCGTTGATCTCCGCCGAGTTCATCCGGGACGACAGGTACTCCAGCTCGCGCCGCTGTACCAGGCCGCGAGGATAGAAGTCCCCGCGCCAGGGTGGGTAACGCCAGCCCGAAGTGCCGATCCTCAGCTCCGCGACGTCGATCACCGCCTTCCCGCGGTGCCCTGATTCCCCCTCTCTCGCGCGCGCAAACGCGCCCTCATGCCCACGAGAACTGCCACCGGCGCGTCTGGACCAGGCTGGAGGCGAACTCGCGCAGGTTGCCCGGCTGACCGGCGAAGGCGGGCAGGCAGAACGAACGGTGCTCGGCGGCGACCGTGAGCGCGCGGCCCTGGGTGCGCGGTGGCGCGGCCACCGACAGCTCCATCGAATCGAAGCCCAGCACCGTGAGCGTCGCGCCGAAGCGGTCTTCCCAGCTGCGCAGGACCGCGGACAGCTCGTGGACCTGATCGGTCGCCTTGATCATGCCCGTCCAGCCGAGGATCGCCGGGATGTCGGCGGGCCGCTCGGTCTGCACCAGCGCCAGCCGATGCTGCCCGCGCGCGGCGAGAATCGAGCCGGTGTTGCCCGCCTCGGCCAGCGGATCCGCCCGGCGCGCCGGACGGCGGGCCAGCCCGGGGAACTTCGCGCCGAAGGGGCGCAGGCAGGCGCCGTCGCAGCACGACGTGTCCCACCAGCGGGCCAGCACCTCCGCCGGATCCACCGAGGAGATCCGGTGCTCGGCCGGGGCGAGCCTGCCGCGGTCGTCGATCCAGTCCTCGCCGTTGGCCGCGAAACGCTGGTCGTGCGGGATCAGCACCGGCCACAGCCCGGAGCGGTCGAACTCGGCGACGCAGCCGGTGTAGCGCTCCGGCCTGGCCAACGGCAGATCCGAAACCCAGATCCGGCCGTGCCACCGGCCGGGCGGCAGGGTCTGGACGGGCGGTGTACCCGGGCGGAACGGTGCGATCGTCATCGGCTTCCCCTCGAACTGGTGTTCGGTCGACTCTACCCGAACACTAGTTCGAAGCACCGACAGTTTTCGAGACCCCGTTCGCGGGATGTCGAGGCTGTCGCCTCATGCGTCCCTGGTGTCACAACGGTCACAGAAGCTGTCCACAATGGACTCTCGCGCTCTTGGTGCCGACTTTCCGTGAAGGCCTCCTTGAGGGACCCAGGGTCCCTCAAGGAGGCCTTCACGGACCTTGGAGCCGCAGGGCAGGGCCCGGAAGCGACAGCAAAGGTCCCTTGCTCTCTTTTCGCAGGCCGGGCCGGTCCCTACAGGGGGCGCAGCAGGTCGTCCGCGTCCACGATCCGGTACGCGTAACCCTGTTCGGCCAGGAACCGCTGCCGGTGCGCCGCGTATTCCGTGTCGACGGTGTCCCGCGAGACGACCGAGTAGAAGTGCGCCTGCCGTCCGTCGCCCTTGGGCCGCAGCAGCCGCCCGAGCCGCTGGGCCTCCTCCTGCCGCGAGCCGAACGTCCCGGAGATCTGGATCGCGACCGAGGCCTCCGGCAGGTCGATCGAGAAGTTCGCGACCTTCGAGACGACCAGCGTCCTGATCTCACCGCGCCGGAACGCGTCGAACAGTTCCTCGCGTTCCTTGTTCCGTGTGGCGCCCTGGATCACCGGCGCGTCGAGTTCGTCGCCGATCATCTCCAGCTGGTCGAGATAGGCCCCGATGACCAGTGTCGGCTCGCCCGGATGCCGGTCGACCAGCGCTTTGATCACCTTGGTCTTGGTGTCCGCGGTCGCCGCCAGTTTGTACCGCTCCTCGGCCTCGGCAGTCGCGTACGCGAGCCTTTCGGCGTCCGTGAGGGTCACCCGGACCTCGGTGCATTCCGCCGGCGCGATCCAGCCCTGCGCCTCGATGTCGCGCCAGGGGACGTCGTACCGCTTCGGGCCGATCAGGGAGAACACGTCGCCTTCGCGCCCGTCTTCGCGCACCAGGGTCGCCGTCAGCCCGAGCCGCCGCCGCGACTGGAGGTCCGCGGTCATCCGGAACACCGGCGCGGGCAGCAGGTGGACCTCGTCGTAGACCACCAGGCCCCAGTCGCGGGAGTCGAACAGGTCCAGATGCCGGTACTCGCCCTTGGTCTTGCGCGTGACCACCTGGTAGGTCGCGATGGTGACCGGCCGGATCTCCTTCTTCTCCCCGGAGTATTCGCCGATCTCCTCCTCGGTGAGCGAGGTGCGCGCGATCAGTTCCCGCTTCCACTGCCGTCCGGCGACGGTGTTCGTCACCAGGATCAGGGTGGTCGCCTTCGCGTGCGACATGGCCGCGGCACCGACCAGGGTCTTGCCCGCGCCGCACGGCAGCACGACGACGCCGGACCCGCCCGCCCAGAACGCCTCGGCGGCCTTGCGCTGGTAGTCGCGCAGCTCCCAGTCGACCTCGGCCAGGTCGATCGGGTGTGCCTCGCCGTCGACATAACCCGCGAGGTCCTCCGCGGGCCAGCCGACCTTCAGCAGCGCCTGCTTGAGCCGTCCGCGTTCGGACGGGTGCACGATCACGGTGTCCTCGTCGATGCGCGTGCCCAGCATCGGGCTGATCTTCTTGTGCCGGAGGATCTCCTCCAGCACCGCGCGGTCGATGGTCGACATGACCAGGCCGTGCGCCGGGTGGTTGGCGATCTGCAACCGGCCGAACCGGCCCATCGTGTCGACGATGTCGATGAGCAGCGGCTGGGGCACGGGGAACCGCGAGTAGGTCGTCAGCGCGTCGACGACCTGTTCGGCGTCGTGGCCTGCCGCGCGGGCGTTCCACAACGCCAGCGGCGTGATCCGGTAGGTGTGGACGTGCTCGGGCGCGCGTTCCAGTTCGGCGAACGGCGCGATGGCGATCCGCGCGTCGTCGGCCTGGCTGTTGTCGACCTCGAGGAGCACGGTCTTGTCGGATTGGACGATCAGCGGGCCATCGGTCACACCGTCCTTTATACGTTCCGGCCACATCCGCCCCCGTCGCGGCACCGCTGGTGGAAGGATGTGCGGGAGGTGACTGGAGGGACTTTGACGACGACACCGACCGGCGGGACGCCCGAGTACGACCCGTTCATCGCGCCCGCGCCGCCGCCCCCGATGCCGGAGGTGGGACGACCGGCACCGTTCCCGAAGCCACGACCGCTCAGTGTGCCGGCCAAGGTTTCGATCGTGCTCGGCGTCGTCGCCGCGCTGGGCCTGGGAAGCCTGGCCGCCTGGGGGATTTCGCGGTCGAGCGGGTTCGCCGCGGTCGAAGCGGGCAAGTGCCTGTACCTGACCGACGAGGCGGGCGGCAACCAGGGCTACACGACCGCCGGCTGCACGTCGAGCCGCGCGACCTTCCGCGTCGACGAGGTGCGGACGGGCTCTTCCGACTGCCGTAGTGCCGACTACGTCCAGTTCGAGTTGTACGCCAGTTCCTCGAGCAAGAGGGCCGAAAAGACGCTCTGCCTGGCGCTGAACGTCGAGACCGGTGACTGCTTGCGCGACGTCGTGCACGAGACGCGGATCGCGAAGGTCCGCTGCACCGACATCAGCGCGGAGGCGCGGGCGACGGTGATGAGTGGATCGTCGGCCGTCTGCATGCCGGAGGACACCGAGCTGCGCTACACCGGGCCGCCCGTGCGCACGGTCTGCCTGCGCCCGACCGGGGAGAACATCTAGCGGCCAGGCGACGCCCGTCCGTCAAGGGATCAGGGTCGCGGCACCAGCGCCTGCACGTCGAGCCGGGCGCCGATCATGCCCGAGGTGTGCATCAGGTCGGCGACGCGTTGCAGCCGGATGCCGTTGAGGGAGACCGGGTAGGTCCCGAGCGAGATCAGCGAAGCCGTGGTCCGGTCGATGTCGGAGAACGTCGGCAGCGCGTCGCGGACCACGGCCGGGTCGGCGGCCCGCACCTGTGCCTCGCCGAGCACTTTCCGGAACACCGCGAGCGTGCGGGCGTTGCCCTGGCCGAAGGCTCCTGTCGAGACGTAGGCCGACATCGGGAAGTCCAACGTCGCGCCGCGGGCGCCGTCGGCGAGGATGCTCGCCCCCAGTTCCTTTTCGGCCCTGGTGATGTACGGCTCGACCATCCACGCGGCGTCGACTTCGCCGCTCTGCAGCGCCTGCGGCATCCGGTCGAACGGATGCCGCTTGAACTGGATCCGCGTCACGTCGACGCCCGCGGTCCCGAGGACCGAGCGGGCGGCCAGCACCCCGACGTCGTCGAGCATGTTCACCGCGATCTTCGGTGCCTTCTTGAGCGTCGGCTCGGTGTACTCGGAGCCGGGGAGGGTGACGAGCGACATGGTGTTGCGGCCGGCGGTGTAGGCCTCGCCCTGGAGTTGCAGTGGCGTCCCGGCCGCGGCGGCGCGGAAGATCGAGACGTCGCTGGCGAACGCTATGTCGACTTCGCCCGCGGCGAGCTTGTCGATCGCCTGGTCGCCGGGAACGTCGACGAGGGTGACGGAAAGGCCCGCGGCGGTGAACTTCCCGGCGGCGACGGCGACCCGCAGGGGTGCCGTGTCGATGGGGCTTCCGACGCCGACGCGCAGTTCCGCCCGTTCGAGTGGCGCGTCGGTGCTTGCGTCACCACGGGAAAACACTCCGCAACCGGCGATCGCCAGCAGGGCCGCTACCAGCGGAATCGCCAAGACGCGCATCTTCGTCACCGCTCACCTACCGAGAGAATGTGCTCCTCCTTCTGGATCGTATGGTCCGTGCCCCATACGATCGCCTGCGGGAGACGCCGGATGGCGCGGCTTTCGATAGTTCTCGAACCTTGTTACTCTACAGTAGGTTCGGGCTCTCGTCCCCGATGTCAGCCATGGGAAAGGGTCCCGTGGTGGGAAAAGGAAACCAGGTGGTCCGTCGCGGCAAGCGTCCCCGTGGGGGTGACGCGGCGGAACGGCATCCGCGTGTCGGCGGGCGCTGGCGGCTCCGGAACTGGCACCTGCGTACCAAACTCTTCGTGGTACTCCTGATCCCCGCGCTCGCGGTGGTCGCCCTCGTCGGGCTCCGGGTCGACTCGGATCTGCGCGATGCCCGGCAGCTCGCCGAATTCGCCACCCGCGGCCGGGTCGACAGCACCGTCGCCGAGGCCGTGCACCAGCTCCAGCGTGAACGCGACCTCACCGTCCGGTTCGTCGCGGGCGAGCGCAAGGGCGACCTCTCCGAACTGGCCGAGCAGCGCAAGCGCGCCGACGAGGCCATCGGCACCTTCGATCGCACCCTCGGCGAAAGCAAGAACAGGCTCGGTGAAAAGGCCGCGACGAGTCTGCAACTGACCAGCGACCGCCTGCGTGTGCTCACCGGGCTCCGGTTTTCCGCGGAACACTCGGCTTTTCCCGCCGACGCGGTGTTGCGCTCCTACAGCGAGCTGATCTCCGGCCTGCTCGACATCAGCGACGCCACCGCCGCCGACGTGTCCGATCCGGATCTGGGGAAGCTCCGCCTCGCGGGCAACGCGCTCGCACGGGTCAAGGACCAGATGTCGGTCAAGCGCGCGATCATGGCGGCCGCGCTCGCCCAGGGCGGTCTCAACCGGGACCGGACCCGCGCGCTGCTCGGCGCGGAGGCCGAACTGGCCGCCGCCCGCAACGACTACCGCACCTTCGCGACACCCGAGCAGCAGCGGATGTACGACGACACGGTGATCGGCCTGATCGTCGACATCGGCAACGACCTGGTGGAGTCGGCGCTCATCCGCGCCGAGAACGATCAGGGGCTCGGCGGGCTGGACCCGAACCAGTGGGACACCTCCGCCACCTACACCGTCAACCTGGCCCACCAGGTGCAGCAGGCGCTGCTCGTCCAGCTGCAGGAGCGCACCGACGCCCTCGCCGCACAGGCGAGAACGTCCGCGATCTGGGACGGCGGCATCGTGCTCGGCGTTCTGGTCGTCGCCGGGGTGCTCTCGGTGATCATCGCGCGTTCGCTGTTGCGGCCGCTGCGGATCCTGCGCCGCAGCGCGCTCCAGGTCGCCGAACACCAGCTCCCGGCGGCGGTCGAAGGCCTGCTCAGCGATCCCGAACCGCAGCCGGAGAACCTGCGGCGACGGCTGGCCGTCGCGCCGGTCCCGGTGTTCAGCCGCGAGGAACTCGGCCAGGTGGCGCGCGCGTTCGACGCGGTGCACGGTGAGGCCGTCCGGCTCGCCGGGGAACAGGCCATGCTGCGGGAGAACATCAACGCGATGTTCGTGAACCTGTCGCAGCGAAGCCAGGATCTGGTCGAGCGGCAACTGTCCGTTCTGGACCGCATGGAGGCCGACGAACAGGATCCCGACACCCTCGCCGGGCTCTTCGAACTCGACCACCTCGCCACGCGGATGCGCCGCAACAGCGAGAACCTGCTGGTGCTCTCCGGAACCGACGTCGTCCGTGAGGACGGCGGCGCCGTCGTCGCCGACGAGATCATCGGCGCCGCGCTCTCGGAGGTCGAGCACTACCAGCGGATCGAACTCGGCGCCGCGCCACGGATCGCGGTGCGCGGCGAGGCCGTCAACGATCTCGTGCACGTGGTCTCCGAACTGCTGGAGAACGCGACCCGCTATTCGGACCGGAGCACGATGGTGCAGGTCGAAGGGCACGAGACCGAACGCGGCGAATGGCAGATCGAGATCACCGACCACGGCGCCGGGATGCCGCAGGCGGAGATCGACCGCACCAACGCGCGGCTGGCGAACCCGCCGGACGTCGACGTCGAGGTCTCCCGGCGGATGGGCCTGTTCGTGGTCGCGACGCTGGCCGTCCGGCACCGGATCGACGTCCGCCTGCGGTCCGCCGACGGCGGCGGGATCACCGCGGTGGTCGTCGTGCCCGCCGCGCTCATCGTCGAAGCGCCCCAGCCCGCCCCGATGCCGGAGCCACCGTCCGTCGTGGTCGTTCCCGAGCCGGAACCCGAGCCGCCGCTGGAAGTCCCGCCGCTGCCCGAACCCCAGGAGAGTGTCGAGGAGTCGCGGTTCGCGCCCGTGCTGGATCCCGGGCCGCTGCGGCGCGCTCCCGTCGTCGAACGCGAGCCCCAGCCGGAGTGGCCGTCTTCGGACGACGACGCCGTCGACCATCTCGAGCTGGACTCGCCGACCGAGCGGATGCCCAAGTACCAGAGCGTGCTTTCGCAGTGGTTCGACCACGGCGGCCCGCGCGAGGGGCCTTCGCCCGCCGAACCCGGCCCGCCTTCCTTGCCCTCGTTCGAACCGGTGAAGGCGGCCGAGGAGAGTGCCGCGCGGGAGGAGTCCGCGCAGGATCCGGACGAGCCGACCGAGCCGACGCTGAAGCCGGTGCGGCCGAAGGAAAAGGCGCCGGAGCCGGAGCCCGCTTGGCCGACCCCCGCCGAGCTGGAGCAAGAGGACGGGGCGGAGGAGACCTGGCCGGTGCTCCCCGCCGTCGTTCCCGAGGCCCGGTCGCAGGACGACAGGCCGGAGAAGCCGCGAGGGGAGAGGCCGATACTCTCACTTTCCCCCGAAGCGGTCCGCGAACGGATGACCAGCCTGCAAGGCGGATTCCGGCGCGGTCGCCACGCCAGGGGTGACGAAAACCCCTCGGATTGAGCGAATTGGAAGGTCCATGAGCCCGAAAACCGGCCTGCTGGAAGTGATCGCGCTGACCGCGGCGGACGCGGAGCGCGCACAGGAGGGCGGGGCCGATCGCCTCGAACTGGTCAGCGACATGGCCAGCGACGGCCTGACGCCGTCGGTCGGGACGCTGCGCGAAGTACTCGCCGCCACCGACCTTCCGGTGCGGGTCATGCTGCGCGACAACATGTCCTTCGCCGCCGGCGACCTCGACGGACTGCGCGCGGACGCCGGGCGGCTGATCGAGGCGGGCGCGCGGGAGTTCGTGCTCGGGTTCCTGGACCTGGAAAGCGAGATCGACGTCGACGCCTGCGAGACCCTGGTCAAGGAGCTCGACGGGCTGCCGTGGACCTTCCATCGCGCCATCGACCGCGCGCGGGACCCGTTGCGCGCCTACGACCGGCTGGCCGCGCTCGGCTGTGACACGGTGCTCGCGGCCGGGCATCCGCACGGTGTGGCGCACGGCCTCTCGGTGCTGCAGCGGCTCGCCCGCCGCTCGGACGGGCCGCGGTTGCTGGTCGGCGGCGGCCTGCGCCCGCAGCAGGTGCATCTGCTGCGGGCGGGCGGGGTGGACGCGTTCCACGTCGGCAGCGCGGTCCGTCCCGGCGGCTGGGAGTCCGGCATGGACACCGTGGATGTCGCGGCCGTTCGCGAGTGGGCGGCCCTGGTCAAGGACTAGACCGTGCGCCGGGGGTCAGGTCCAGACCACCGGAAATGATATGAGGTTGCATCTTCAACTATCGGGTGCCGACCAGATAGCGTGTGGCCATGGCTACCCGCACCGTACGTGACGCGACCAGGGAACTGCTGCGCGATCTGGGCCTGACCACCGTCTTCGGCAATCCCGGCACCACCGAGATCGCCTTCCTGACGGAGTGGCCGGACGACTTCACCTACGTGCTCGCGCTCCACGAAGCGTCCGTCGTCGCGATGGCCGACGGATACGCGCGTGCGACGCGGCGGGCGACGTTGGTGAACCTGCATTCCGCCGGTGGGGTCGGCCACGCGCTCGGGCACATCTTCACCGCGTACCGCAACAACGCCCCGCTGATCATCCTCGCCGGTCAGCAGACCAGGTCGCTGCTGCCGGACGACCCGTTCCTCGGTGCCGTCGAGGCGGCGAACTTCCCCAAACCGTACGTGAAGTGGAGCTGCGAACCGGCGAGGGCGGAGGACGTCCCGGCGGCGCTGGCACGGGCGTATCACGTCGCGACGCAGGCACCGATGGGCCCGGTGTTCGTCTCGGTGCCCGTGGACGACTGGGATGTCGAGACCACGAAGCCGATCGTCTCCCGGCCGGCGATCCGCGGTTTCGCGCCCGATCCGTCCGCTTTGGACGAATTGGTGTCCGCTTTGGACGCCGCCGAGCACCCGGCGATCGTGGTCGGCGCGGGTGTCGACGACGAGGACGCCGTGCCGGATCTCGTCGAGCTGGCCGAGAAGGTCGGCGCGGGCGTCTGGGCGTCGCCGATGGCCGCGCGCTGCTCGTTTCCCGAGGACCACCCGCAGTTCTTCGGTTTCCTGCAGCCGGAACGCAAAGCGCTCGCGAGCGCGCTGATCGACCACGACCTCGTGGTCGTCATCGGCGCCCCGGCGTTCATCTACCACGTGTACCGGGGCGAGTCGGAGATCTCGATGCCGCCGCTGTTCCTGGTCAACGCCGACGAGCAGGTCCTCGCCAGGGCCGAGGCGGGCACCGGCGTCCGCGCGACGCCGAAGCTCGCCATCCGCGCGCTGCTGGAACGCGCCGCACCGCGGGAGGCGCCGAAATCCCGCACCCGGCTGGAAAAGCCCGCCGCGGTCACCCCGATCACGCCGGGCTTCGCCTACTCGGTGATCTCGGAAGTCCTGCCGGACAACGCGATCGTCGTCGAGGAGACCCCGAGTCACCGCAACGAACTGCACGACCACCTGCCGATCAAGTCCACCGACTCGGGCTTCTTCACCGTCGCCAGCGGCACCCTTGGCTACGGTCTGCCCGCCGCCGTCGGCGTCGCGCTGGCCCGCCCGGACCGCAAGGTCGTCGCCATCCTCGGCGACGGGTCGAGCATGTACTGCGTCCAGGCACTGTGGACGGCGGCACAGCACGAGCTGCCGGTGACGTTCGTGATCTTCGACAACTCGCAGTACGCCGCCGTGCGCATCCTCGGCGAGGCCGCGGGCGGCGAGAAGGTGCCGGGCGTCGACCTCGGCGGCATCGATTTCCCCGCGCTGGCGAAGAGCCTGGGGCTGGGGACGTCGGTCGTCGAGAAGGCCGAAGACCTCAAGCCGACGCTGGAGGCCGCGCTGCCGGACGCGCGGCCGCATCTGGTGCACGTCCGCATCGACGCGAACCCGCGCACGCTGTACTGAGCCCGCCTTCCGGCGGGGGCCGGGGGCTCAGCTTTTCGCGTGTGCGTCGGAGGCAGCGGCGTCGGCGGCTGCCTCCTGCTGCGCGAGTTCGTACTCGGCCGCGTCCGAAGCGGCGGCGGCCGCTTCCGGGGCACCACCGTGCAGCAGGCGAGCCACCTCGCCGCGCAGCGTCACGAACTCGGCGGACTCGCGCGTGGTGATCTGGTCCCGCTCCGCGGGCAGCCCGACCGGCAGATCCGCGACGATCTTGGCGGGTGACTTCGACAGCACCAGCACCCGGTCCGACAGGTAGACGCTCTCGTCGATGTCGTGCGTGACCACGAGGACCGTGCTCCCGTTCTCGCGCTGCACGCGCCGGGTCAGGTCCTCGAGTTCGAAGCGCGTCTGCGCGTCGACCGACGCGAACGGCTCGTCCATCAGCAGCAGGGCGGGCCTGCTGGCCAGCGCTCGCGCGATCGACACGCGCTGCTGCATACCGCCCGAGAGCTGCCACGGGAACTTCGAGCCGACCCCGGACAGGCCGACCGACTCCAGCGCCTCCTGCGCCCGCGTCCGGCGCTCCGAGCGGCTCAAGTCACGCCACCGCAAGGGGAACTCGACGTTCTTCGCGACCGAGAGCCACGGGAACAGTGAGCGGCTGTAGTCCTGGAACACCACGGCCAGATCCTCCGGCACCCCGGCGGAGACGTCGTCGCCGTGCAGGCTGACGCGGCCGGACGTCGGCTTGATCAGCCCGGCGATGCAGCGCAACAGCGTCGACTTGCCGCAGCCCGACGGGCCGACGATGCTCGCGAGCTGTCCCGCTTCCACGGTGAACGACAGATCGTCGACCGCGATGTGCGCTTTTTCTCCCGCGCCGTACCGGTGGTTCAGCCCGGAGACTTCGAGCATGGTTGACATCTTGCTGACCCTTCGAAACTAGAGACGGCCGTTGCGGGTGGGCTGCCAGCGAAGCACTCTTTGCTCCACCGCGAGGAAGGCCGCGTTGAACCCGAAGCCGAGGAGCCCGAGCAGGACCAGCCACGACCACATGAGCGGGAAATCGAACGCCTGCTGGGCGTCCATCAGGGACCGGCCGATGCCGTTGTAGGAGCCGACCAGTTCCGAGATCACCATCAGCAGCAGGGAAATGGACAGGCTCAGCCGCAGGCCCGCGAAGATCTTCGGCCCGGCGGCGGGCAGCACGATCGAGCGCACCCAGTGCGACCGCGGGGTCCGGAACGACTTCGCGGTGTCGATCTTCACCTGGTCCACCGACCGGACACCGTCGACGGTGTTGAGCAGTACCGGCCAGATCGCGCCGAAGATGATCGACCCGGTCTGCATACCCGGCCCGAGTCCGAACAGGACGATGAACACCGGGATCAGCGCGGGCGGCGGCACCGAGCGGAAGAACGCGAAAAGCGGTCCGACGTAGTCCATCCCGGTCTTGGACCGGCCCAGCATGACCCCCAGCGCGACGCCGAGGGCACCGGCCAGCAGCCAGCCACCGAGCGTCCGGCCGAGGCTCGGCAGGACGTTGGCGAACACGGTGTCGGTCAGGAACAGCTGTGCGGCCGGACCGGAGAACCACAGTTTCCCCGACGTGGTCAGGATTTCGGTCGGCGGCGGGAAGAACGGGCTCTGGCCGAGCCGGGTCGCGAGTTCCCAGATCCCGAGCAGGGCGAAGAAGAGCAGCCAGTTGCGGACGAGGATGCCGATACCCCGGCCCACGCGCCTGCCGACGCGGCTGGTCAGCGTGAGGGTCGTCACGAGACCGCCTCCCGGTCGACCGTGCTCCAGCGGAAGGCCCGCCTGCCGATCATCTCGAGTCCGCCGTTGATGAGGAAGCCGAGCACGCCGACCACCACGGTGCCCGCGAGGACGAGGTCGAACCTGGTGGAGCCGGTGCTGGCCTGCATGATGAAGTTGCCGATGCCGAGTTTGGCCCCGGCGAGGAACTCGGTGCTGACCACCGCGATCAGCGCGATGTTGGCCGACAGCCGCACCCCGGTGAACACGAACGGCGCGGTATGCGGCAGCGCCACCGACGTCAGCGTCCGGAATCTGCTGGTACCGCAGGCTTTCGCGGTCTCCTGCAGAATGGGGTCGATCTCGCCGAGCGCGTAGATCGTGTTGAACATGATGGGCCACAACGACGCGTACACGGCCAGCGTGATCTTCGCTTCGGGCCCGCCGCCGATCAGCAGGAGCACCAGCGGGATCAGCGCGACGGCGGGGATCGGCCGCAGGAATTCGACGACCACCGCGGTCGCGGTGCGCAGCCCGGGAATGCTGCCCAGCAGCAGACCGGCGGGTACGGCGACGGCGACCGCGATGAGCAGGGCGATCGCCCAAGCGAGGAACGTCGCGATCAGGTCCCGGACGAACTGTGTCTCGCCGAACTGTTCGAAGATCGTCACGAGGACGACGGTCGGCGGGGGAAAGAACTCTTTACGGACCAGGCCGGCCTGGACGATCACTTCCCAAACGAGGAAGAAACCGGCCAGACCGGCCAGGGCACGGAGAAGTCGTGGCACCTTGACCTTTATCCAGCTTGAGGGGCGAGCATCGGAGCGGCGTCGAGCTTGGCCGAGATCACACCGGTCTGCAGCAGCAGATCCGGTACGCGCTGCAGGCGACGGGCGTCCAAGGTGGCCCCGAACGTCGGCAGCGTGAGCAGTGAAGCGGTTTCGGCGTCGACCCTGGCGTACTTGACGATCATCGGTTCGATCTTGGAACGGTCCGCCGCGTCGCGCACGGCCTTGCCCAGCGCGCGCTGGAACGCGGCCAGCGTCTTGGGGTTCTTGTCCACGAAGGAGCCGAGAGCGCCGAAGCCTGCCAGGGGGAAGTCCTGGGTGGCGCCGGTCGCGATGTCGACGACCGGGGTGGCGCCGGCGACCTTGGAGGCCTGGGTCAGGAACGGCTCGGGCAGGTAGCCCGCGTCGACCTGGCCGGAAGAGAGCGCGGCGACGATGTTCGGCAGCGCCATCGGCACCCACTGGACCTTGCTGGTGTCGACGCTGTGGTCCTTCATCACCGAGACGGTGAGCAGGTGGGAGGCGGTGTTCTTGTCGGTGATCGCGATCTTCTTGCCCGCGAGGTCGCCGATCGTCCTGACCGGCGAGTTCGGCACCGTGACGACCGCGTTGCTCTTGGGGCTGGCCGAAACCGAGTCGGCGACGAGCCGGATGTCGGCGGCGCCCTTGCTCTTCGCGACGAAGAACGGCATGTAAGTGGAGAAGGCGATGTCGACCTCGCCGCCGATCATCTTGGTCATCGACGCCTGACCGCTGGGGGCGTCGACCGCTTCGACCTCGAGACCCTCGGCCTTGAAGTAGCCGCCTTCCTGCGCCAGCCGCAGCGGCGCGAGGTCGACGACGGGCAACAGGGCCACCTTGATCTTCGGCTTCTCCAGTGCGCCGTCACCACCACCGGACGCCTTGGACGTGTCGTCGCCGCCGAGGGCACCACAGGCGCCCAATGTGGCCAGCATGAGCGCGCTCAGGGCGACGCCGATGGCACCTCGGCCTCTACGCGCACCACTCCTGCTCATGGTGTTTCGAAACAAAGCCAGCTCCTCGGAAACAATGAATCACCGTTGGGGTTTTTTCATCCGTGTCGTGGCTTTGCTTCGCCAGGCACGCGGTCACCTTAGAGATTTGCCCACCTGCTCACAATGGGTGTCGTGAGCGGGCGATCATTTTAGGCCATTCGCCCGATCGTCTGATCACCCGCTTGGACAGATTACTTTCAGTGATCGAATTACTGGTGGAGTCGCAATTCGGAGTAACCGCGTGTCATCAACTGTTGGCCTGCGGCGCGATCATCGGGCCGACGTCGAGCTTGGTCTGGATGGCACCCATCTGCAGGAGCAGGTCCGGGACCCGCTGGATGCGGCGGGGGTCCAGAGTGGACTGGAAGGTCAGCAGCGTGGTCAGCGCGGCGGTGTCTTGATCGATCCTGGCGTACTTGACCAGCAGCGGCTCGATCTTGGAGCGGTCCGCCGCGTCCCGGGTCGCCTTCTGCATGGCGCGCTGGAAGGCGGCCACGGTCTTCGGGTTCTCGGTCACGAACTTGCCGAGCGAGCCGTAGCCCGCGGTGGGGAAGTCCTGGGTGGCGCCGGTGGCGGTGTCCACGACCGGGACGGTGCCCGCCTGCTTCGCGGTCTGGGTGATGAACGGCTCGGTCAGGAAGCCGGCATCGATGTCACCGTTCTTGAGCGCGCTCCCGATGTTCGGCAGCGGGATCGGCACCCACTGCACCTTGCTCGCGTCGACGCCGTGGTCCTTCATGACCGATTTGGACAGTGTGTCCGACACGGTGTTCGGGGCGGTGATGCCGATCTTCTTGCCGGCCAGGTCACTGACGCTCTTCACCGTCGACGTCGGCAGGGTGACCAGCATCGTGCTCTTCGGACCGGCGGAGGAGGCGTCCGCGACCAGCTTGATGTCGGCGGTGCCCTTGCTCGCCGCGATGAAGAACGGCGTGTAGCTCGCGTACGCGATGTCGACCTCGCCGCCGATCAGCTTGGTCAGCGAGACCTGGCCGGTCGCGGCTTCGACGGCCTCGACATCGAGACCTTCGTTCTTGAAGTAGCCACCGTCCTGCGCGAGGCGCAGCGGGGCAAGGTCGATGGTCGACATCACGGCGACCTTGATCTTCGTCTTCTCGAGGTTCCCCGAACCGCCGGAGGAGGAGGACGAATCGTCGCCGCCGAGGAGGCCGCAACCGCTGACCGATACCGAAACGACGGCCGCCATCGCGAAGGCGAGGGCTCCACGCCGACCCAGGCTGACGCTCAAGGCCTTCTTCGAGCTTGCAGAGCCAAGCAAAGGGGTGCTCCTGATCAAGGGGAGGGTCACGTGATGACGTGGCCTGATATGGAATTCGGAAGGGACTCTTTGTCGAGTCACGGGCCCACTGTAGAGAACGGACACAGTGCTCACAATGGGTGGTCATCCTATGATCCCAAGTGGTTACGCTCATCCGAACAGGTTGTTTGTCAAAAGTGAACACAACAGGGCGTGTTCGAGGCAGGGACTTGTTGACAACTGAGCGCCCACGGTCAAGACCCGTCCGGAGTCTTCTTGCATGTCTTGACCGAAGGGTTACATCTGGCCCCTCCGTTCGCTACCCTCATGCACCGGTAGTGAGGTGTGGACCACTGATGTAGTGAGAGAGAGTGCCTTGGATGGCCGAACGTTCTGGACCTTCCCGAGGTGCAAGGCACTCTGTGTCGCACGCGTCGAATACGGTGAACACGTCCGTGCTTCACTGGTACGTGCCCGTGCGCTGGCGGGTTGGGCCGAATAGACCAATGGCGTCGGGCAGGGTTTCGGTCAAGTGCACTTGAGAGACCGCGTCGAAGACGACTTCCGCATTTCCAGGAGTGGACACGCACGCCGTGTACGACCCTCCCGGGTGACGGGAGTGGGCGGGTAGTGGTCTCCGACAACCGACCCAGACAGCAGCAGTACGGCCAGTTCGAGAACGGCATGTCCAAAATGGGCTTTTCCGGCCCGGATGAAGATGATGGTGGTGCGGCGGTGCCGAACGAAGACACCGCGGGGGTGGGAGGGGCCCCTGCGCGGGATACCGGAGACGGTCCTGGCGGGAAGGCCGGGTCGTTCCTGGGCCTGCGTAACTGGCGTCTGCGATCGAAGCTCGCGGCCGTTCTGATCATCCCGACGCTGACCGCGCTCGTGCTCGGCACGCTGCGCGTGATCGACGACAGCAGCGAGGCGGCGAGATTCCAGGACACCGCCGATCAGGTCGCGTTCGCCGACAAGATCACGCTCGTGGTGCACGAGCTGCAGAGCGAACGCGCGCTCGCCGTCGCCAACATCGCCGCCGACGACCCGTCGCGCCAAGCCGGTCTCGACGCGCAGATCGCCAAGGTCGATCGCGCCGTCGACGACCTGCGCGCTTCGGCGAACCAGATCAACCCGGACGACCAGGACACGAGGGACCGCTACTCGCGTGGCCTGCAGCGGCTCGACGCCCTGCGCCCGCTGCGCGGCGCGATGAACACCTCGCTGCTGGGCGACACCCCCGTCCTCATCGCCTACTCCGGCGTCCTCGACTCGCTGGTCCAGCTCGGCCGCGAGGTGACCACCGCGGTGGCGAACCGCGACGTGCTCCGGCTCGGTGTCACCGTGCAGGCCGTCAGTGAAAGCAAGGAGTTCATCGCCCGCGGCGACGCGGCGCTGCTGATCGCCTCCTTCCGCTCCTCGTTCCCCGGCGACCTGTTCGACCAGGCCCGTTCGGCGGTCGCGAGCGGCGACGCCTCGACGGCGGCCTTCCTCGCCAACGCCAGCCCCGAACAGCGGCAGCTCTACTCGGACACCTTCTCCGGTCCCGAGGTCGACGACCGCCGCCGGATCACCACGATGGCGTTCTCGCTGCACCAGCAGAACGAGCCGCCGTCGATCGACAACGTCGCGCTCGGCAACGACAGCCGGGTCGCACTGGACAAACTGCGCGCGGTCGAGACCAACCTGCTCGGCCAGCTGCGGGCACAGGCCGACGAACTGGCCACCGACGCGATCAACTCGGCCTGGATCGGCGGCGCGATCGTGCTGCTGGCCCTGCTCGCGGCGCTGTTCCTGATGCTCGTCATCGCCCGGCTGATGCTGCGCCCGCTGCGGGTGCTGCGGAAGACGGCGCTCGACGTCGCGTACACCCGGTTGCCGGAAACCGTGCAAGCCATCCTGGACGACCCGGACCCGGTCAACGCCTCGAAGCGGTCGGTCGAGCCGGTGCCCGTCACTTCCCGTGACGAGATCGGTGAAGTGGCGCGTTCGTTCGACGTCGTCCACGCGCAGGCCGTCAAGATGGCCGCCGAACAGGCCCTCCTGCGCGAGAACGTCAACGGCATCTTCGTGAACCTCTCCCGCCGGTCGCAGCGGCTGGTGGAACGCCAGCTCGGGGTGATCGACCGGCTCGAGGCCGACGAGCAGGACCCGGACCACTTGGCCAGCCTGTTCGAGCTCGACCACCTCGCCACGCGGCTGCGCCGCAACGGTGAAAGCCTCCTGGTGCTCTCGGGCGCCGGCCTCGCGAAGTCGGTGCCCAAGCCGGTGCCCGCCGCCGACGTCATCGGTGCCGCGGTGTCGGAGATCGAGCAGTACGCCCGGATCGAGATCGGGATCGTCCCCGAGGTCGCCGTCCAGGGGCTGACGATCCACGACCTCGTGCACGTGCTCGCGGAACTGCTGGACAACGCCACCTACTTCTCCGAGCCGGAGACGAAGGTGACCGTCCGCGCGGTGATCACCCGCAAGAAGGCACTCGCCATCCAGGTCACCGACCACGGTGTCGGCATGACCGAGGAGCGGCTCGCCGAGGTGAACCAGCGCCTGGCCGAGCCGCCGGACCTGGACGTCTCGGTGACCCGGCGGATGGGCCTGTACGTGGTCGCGCGCCTGGCGCGCCGCCACGGCATCGAGGTCCGGCTGCGGGAGAACGAGGACATCGAGGGCGGCGTGATCGCGCGGGTCGTCGTGCCCGCCGAGCTGCTCACGCAGATACGGCCCGGCGTGCGCAACCCCCCGCCGCCGAGCCGCTCGGAAACGTCGATGCCATCAATGCCGTCGGTGCCGTCGGCGTCCGAGATGTCGACTTCGCTGCCGAACATCCCCGCTTCCGACCGCGGCCTGGAGATGACCCCGCCGCCGCCGTCGAAGCCCCCGGTTCCGCAGCCGATCGCGCAGCAGGGCGGGCTCGTCCCGCTCGACCAGCCGATCAGCCTCGACGACCTGGTCGCGGGCAAGAACGCGGCCGGACCGTTCCTCAGCCCCGCGGCTTCCGCCGAGGAGTCCCCGGCGTGGCCGACGGCCGACGACCTCTCGCCGCCGAACGGCGACGGCGCCTCCAGCGGCACGGAGACCCAGTTCGCGTCGCTGGTGCTGCCGAAGCGGGAGCCGAAGTACACCCCGGTCGAAACGCCGAGCAGGGCAGAGGAGTCCAGGGAGTCTTCGGACAGCGGCAAGTCCGCGCTCGACGACGACGTGCCCACCCGGCGGCTGCCGATCTACCAGTCGGTGCTGTCCCGCTGGTTCAGCGAAGGCGACGAGGCCGGCGGCGACACCCCGACCACCTACACGGAGCCGGTCGAGTCCGACCTGCCCGAGCACACCCGCGACACCGCCCCCGCCGCGGCGGACCCCGCCGCCGAGGACCCTGCCGAAGAGGCATTGCCCACTCGGACCCCCCGGAGTGTTCCGCCGGAGACCGTGCTCGGAGACAATGGCTGGCGCAGCGCGTCGGACGACGGCTGGCAGGCGGCGCAGGTCCTGTACGAAGACCGGAACGACGAGATCACCCCGGCAGGCCTGCCCAAACGGGTGCCGAACCAGTACCTCGTCCCCGGCTCGATCGGCGGGGACGAGCCGAAGAAGGAAGACTCGTTCGCCGACAAGACCTCCGGAATGCCGGGAACGGGTGCGATCGCCCGCTCGGCGACGGCGGCCAGGAGTCGGATGGCAAGCTTCCAGCAGGGCTACAAGTCGGGACGGCACGCGTTGAAGGAACGTCCGATCGACGCGCTGGATGACAACGGCGTTCCGGTGACCGGCGGAGGTTCCTCCGCCGATGACAGCAGTAAGGAGTGACAGTGACACGGGCGGGTGCGATGCAGCCGGGTGGTCCGGCGCAGCCTGGCGGCCAGGCGCAGGGTAAAGGACACACGAGCAGCTTTGCCTGGCTGATCACGGATTTCGTGCACCGGGTCCCGGGCGCGGCGCATGCCGTGGTGGTGTCGGCGGACGGTTTGCTGCTGGCCTCTTCGAAGGGACTTCCCAAGGACAGGGCCGATCAGCTGGCCGCGGTCGCGTCGGGGCTCACGAGCCTCGCGCGCGGTGCGGCGAAAGTGTTCGAAGGCGGCACGGTCGCGCAGACGGTGGTCGAGATGGCCAACGGCTTCCTCTTCCTGATGTCGGTGTCCGACGGTTCCTGCCTGGCGGTCCTCGGGTCGCCGGAGAGTGACATCGGCCTGGTCGTCTACGAAATGACCCTGCTGGTGGAACGGGTGGGGCAACAGCTGACACCGGAGATGCGCGCGCAGCTGCAGGGCGCGTCGGTCCGCCGCTGAGCGACCGGGAACCGAGGAGAATGCCGTGGACGACGGGCGCTTGAGGGGCGATGGCCGGCTCGGTGACGACTTCTCCGGCGGGTGGTCGGAACGTGACGACGGCCGGGAGGACTGGACGTCCTTCCGGGACCGGGTCGACCGCGAATGGCGATCGCGGCGGACACAGGGGTCGGACAACGATCCCGTGTCCCCGGACGAGGCCTCCCGCTGGCTGACCGATTCCCAAGCGGGCGGCGGACCCGCCGATTTCAGCGTCACGGACTACCGGGAACGCCTGCTCGGCGGGCCGGGGGCCGAACTGTTCGGTGGTGGCAGCGGCCCGCTCTACGATTCCGGCGAGTTCGCCAAGTTCTCCTTCGACAAGGAGGAGGAACGCCGGGCGGCGGCGGCCGCCGCCGCGGATCCGCTCGCCGCGGCACTGCCGCAGCAGGCACAGAACGAATACGTCGACGAGCAGTACACCACCGACGTCGAATCATCCGGCCTGGTCCGGCCGTACTTCCGCACGCGGGGACGGACCAAGCCGACGTACGACCTTGCCATCGAGGCGTTGATCTCGACCAGCGAACAGGGACGTGTGCTCGACCGGGTACGCGTCCCCGAACACCGGTCGATCTGCGACCTTTGCCTGGACACCCGGTCCGTCGCCGAAGTCGCGGCGCTGTTGCGCCTGCCGCTCGGCGTGGTCCGGGTGCTGATCGGAGACGTGGCCGGCCTCGGCCTGGTCCTGGTGCACACCGCCAGCCAGAACGTGGGCGACCGGCCCAGTATCGAGTTCATGGAGAGGGTGCTCAGTGGGCTTCGGAGAATTTGACTCCGACGCGAATGCGCCGCAGGTGACCGGACCGACTTCGTCGGCCAAGATCGTGGTCGCTGGCGGATTCGGCTCGGGGAAGACCACGCTGGTCGGAGCGGTTTCGGAGATCGATCCGCTGACCACCGAGGCCATGATGACCGAGGCCAGTACCGGCGTCGACGACAATTCGGCCACCCCGAACAAGTCGACGACGACCGTTGCCATGGACTTCGGCCGGATTTCGCTGGACTCGGACCTGGTGCTGTACGTGTTCGGTACGCCGGGCCAGCACCGGTTCTGGTTCATGTGGGACGACCTCGCGGTCGGCGCCATCGGTGCCGTCGTGCTGGTCGACACGCGGCGGCTCGCCGACGCGTTCCCCTCGATCGACTTCTTCGAGAACCGGAAGCTGCCCTACGTCGTGGCGATCAACTGCTTCGACCGGCTGCTGCACCACCAGATCGAGGACGTCCGGCACGCGCTGACGATTTCGCCGTCCGTGCCGATCATGGCCTGTGACGCCCGGGAACGTGAGTCCGCCAAGCAGGTGTTGATCTCGGTCGTGCAGCACGCCATCGCCCACGATTCGGCGTTGCGCGCGGGATAGGAACAGGCGAAAACCCGAAGCGGATGCGGCCGTTGGAGTGAACTCGGCAGGCTTCACCCGCTTCGGGGAGTGGCGCCACCGACCGGATCGGACGCGGGGTGATCCCTTTCACGCGTTCCGGTGATTGAGCCACCCGATCGGGTGGTTGCAAGGCCGATGACCTGCGTGGACCCCGCAGCACACCTGGTCGCGCCGGGCCACCACGGGGTGACCCACGAATGCGTGGTTGGCGATGGGTCGACGCGGTGCGCGGCCGGACGTTCACGTTCGGTCAACGTCGGCGGCCGGGTGGCGGGCTCGACACGATCCACAGGACGAATACGCTGGGTGGGGGCGTCTTTCGGGCCGCCGGTACCGGGATCGGTGCTGGTCGGGGGAAGTCGACCGGACCACGCCGCCCAGGTGGTCTTGACGCAGCGAGGAGGGACTTGTGACGGCATCCGGACAGCAGAGTTCGTTCGGCTGGCTCATCACGGATTTCGCGCGCCGGGTTCCCGGTGCCGCGCACGCCGTGCTGGTCTCGGCGGACGGCCTTCTCCTCGCGCCCTCGGAAGGGTTGCCCCAGGAGCGGGCCGAACAGCTTTCGGCGGTCGCCTCCGGACTGATCAGCCTCACCGCCGGCGCCGCCCGCTGCTTCGACGCGGGCGGGGTCAACCAGACCGTCGTCGAGATGGAACGCGGCTACCTCTTCCTCATGTCGGTCGCCGACGGCTCCTCACTCGCCGTACTGGCCGCGCCGACCTGTGACATCGGCACCGTGGCCTACGAGATGACCCTGCTCGTGGAGCGGGTCGGCCAGCAGATCACGCCCGAGCTGCGCGCGCAGCTCCAGGGCGGCGTACGTGGGTAAGCGCCGATGAAGATCACCGGATTCACCGAACCGGAGCCCTCCGGCTGGGACTCCCTCTACCAGGGCACCGAACGCGAGGCCTTCGATTCCCCGAGCCGCTTCGAGCTGAGCTCGATCAGCACGGTCATGCCGCGCCGCCCGGCCGACCCGGCCCCCGCGCCCGCGTCGATGCCCTCGCCGCTCCGCTCATCGCCGCCGCCGCGCGTCACCGCCGCCGACGCCGCGCCCGCTTCGGTCTACATGCCGCCGTCGCCGGGCTCGCGGGTCCGGCCCTACACCCGTACCGGCGGACGCACCCGCACCGCGCACGACCTCGCGCTGGAGGCACTGGTCTCGACCAGTGACGACGGCCGCCGGTACCGCGGCGTGCGGACCCCCGAACACCGGCAGATCTGCGACCTCTGCCTGGACACCCGGTCGATCGCGGAGATCGCCGCGCATCTGCGGCTGCCGCTGGGCGTGGTGAAGGTACTCATCGGCGACATGGCGGACGCCGGTCTCGTCCTGATCCACCAGACGGAACTGATCATGGGCGACTCTTCTTCGCGCGCTTTCATGGAGCGGGTGCTTCAAGGCCTTCGCTCCCTCTGAAAGCCCGCAATCAGTCACCTACTTGCGTATCCGGTTGCGTCGCCCACGCCAAGCGAAAGAATCTCGGTGTCCTGGTTGCTCCGTCAACCTTGTCACGAGATCGAAGGGGGTTCCTGATGGGTGTGCGGGTCCACGCGCACTGGGTCTTCGTCGCTGACGGCGACGGTGGTCTCTTCGATTACCGCGACAAGGTGATGCGGGCGCTGCTTCACCAAGAACGCTGCCTCGACGGGTTCGTCGACAGCGCGGCCTCCGCGGACGCGGCGCGCGCGGTGATGGGGATCGAAGCCGATATTTCCGGTGACGACCTTTCCCGGGCCATCGCGGAGGGACACGCCGCCGTCCGTGCCGCGCTGCATTCGGCGGGGATCGGCACACCGGACTGGCCTGCCCACGGTGAAGCTTTATTCATGGTGTCGAAGGACCTCCGTACCGAGTAGCTGGCCTAGTCGCGCCTTGAGCCCCGCAAGTAGGTGACTAATTGCGGGGGTCTTTGGTTTCATGGCGTGACATAAGATCACGCCATGTCATCAAGGGGCCGGTTCCCGATCCGTGCGTTCGGTGACGAGTCCTTCAAGGAATCCGACGGCGACGGGCTCTACGTACTCGCCGCGGCCGTCTTCGATCAAGCGGTGCACGACGAAATCCGTACCGTCATGTCGAAGCTCCGAGGACGGCGGCGTATTCCGAAACTCCATTGGAACGAGATGGATCCGGCGGAGCAAGAGGCCGCCGTCAAACCCTCGCCGATCTGGACGGATTCCACCTCGTCGCGGTCGGATCACCGGTACCCCGTCGGCGGCAGGCACGTGCCCGGGCCTGCTGCCTGCGGCGCTTGGTGCTCGAACTCGCCGCGTTCGACGTGGAGATGTTCGTGCTCGAATCGCGCACGGCCACGTTGGACGCTCGGGATGTCGAGACGGTGAAGGGCGCCAGATTCACTCTGCCCAAGGGCACCCCGTTCCGGGTCGCCCACGAGCGAGGCAAGGACGAACCCCTGCTCTGGGCCGCGGACATCGTCGCCGGCGCGATCAGAGCCAGGAAGGACAAGGGCTCCGGCCACTGTCGGCTGATCGAGGATTTCGTGCACGAGATCGCCGTCGAGACCGACTGTTGACGGATGTGCGTAAGGCCAGGGTCCCGGTCTGCCCCGGGTGCACCTGGCCCTGCGACTCGCGTGACGTCCGCGACGTCACGCTCCGAACACAGTGTAGATCAGTCATCGCGGTGAAGCACGTCGTGATTGCGGGGGTCAGTCCTCGACGAGGGCGGCCGAGGTGATCCGGTGCAGCGGGTACCGCTCGTGGTCGGTTCCTTCGAGGACCCCGCCGCCGACCCGCAGCGGCCGCACCACCCGCTGGCTCGCCGTCCCGCGTGAGTCGACGAAGCCGATCCACACCTCGCGGCGCTCCATGGTCGCCTGGGACAGCAAGGCCAGCGTCGCGGACGTGTCCCCGGCGCCGCCCCCCTGCGGCGCGCGCACCGTCTCGCCCCGGCGGCGCGCCGAAGCGGCGTCACCGGCCCGGACGTGCGCGACGATCTTGCCGACCTGGTCGTCGGTCAGCCCGGCGGGCTCTCCGGGCGCCCGGCGCGCGGCACGCGCCTTCGCGGGCAGGCGACGTCCGGAGGGCCTGATGTCCATGACGCGCCCGTCGGGACCTTCGGCGGCCGGAGCGAACCCGGCGGCGCGGAGCGCGTCGAGGACTTCGGCGAGCGGATACGCGGTGATGAGCACTGTCGGCGCGATCATGCGCAGGCCGTATTCCGTCGCGACCGGGTTGCCCAGGACCTCGGCGAGCAGCGACGCGTCGTCGCAGCGCAGGAACGACTCGGCGGCCCCGCCGCGCAGCCGTCCGTGCCGCCGGGCGACGTCGTCGATCAGGTAGCTCAGCGATTGGGGCACCGGCGTCGCCGACCGCGTCTCGAACAGCTGGTGCAGTTCGCCCGCGGTCCGCCCGGTGTCGAGCGCGCGCCGCACGGACGTCTCGGTGATCCGGTACACGGTCGCGTGCCCGGAGGATTCGATGTCGGCGACGGCGGTCATCTCGGCCGCGAGTTCGGCCTCCAGCGGCCCCGGCGCGACCACGGTCAGATCGGCCTGGACCAGGACGTGGTCCACTGGCCGCGGCAGTGCGCCGATCATCGCCTCGACCGCTCCGGACCGGTCGCCGGCCAGCAGCGCCCGGGTCGCCGTGGTGAGCCCGCCGAGCCCGAGCAGGCCGAGCGCCGCCCCCTCGGCCATCGTCCAGCGCACGGTCTCGTCCCGCAGCCGCCCGCCCCGGCGCGGCGCGCGCCAGGCGAGCGCGGCGACCAGTTCGTCAGTGCTCTTCACGCCCGCCCCCTCGGGTAGGGCGGCGAGGGCGAGGAGGATCCGCCGCCGCGAAGTGGGCGCCAGCGGACGGCGCAAATCCTCCGACAGCGGGGCGATCGGCTTGTCCTTCGCGTCCCGCCCGCCGGCGAGACCGGGCAGCCGGGGCAGTTCGAGCCAGGCCTGCGCGACCGTCATCCAGCGCTGCGCGGTGGGCGACGCGAGCCACGAATCCGTGAGCGTCGTCGGCACCCATTCCGGGGTGGTCGCTTCGCTGTCGGCCACCAGTCCGGCACCGACCGCGATCTCCGCCAGCAGGGTCACCCGGGTCTCGTCGACATCGAGATCCTTGGCGAGCTTCTTCAGTTCCCGGACCCCGAGCCCGCCGGACTTCAGCACCGGCGGCGGCGCCTGCGACCACGTGCGAAGCATGCTTTCGGTCTGGCGCAGGAACTCCATCGCCTCACCGGCCGCCGTCATGTCCACTGTGGACGGCTGATGCGGATGCGTGGGAAGTTCCGGTTCGCGCAGCGACGCCCGGTCGAACACCGACCCGCCGCGCAGCGCGATCCCGATCTCACGCGGCAGCTCGACGGTCTGGTCGTCGCGGCGCAGCAGCAGTCCGCGCGCGAGCAGGCGCTGGACCGGGTTCTGTGCCCGCTCCAGCGGGACGTCGGCCGACGCGTCACGGGTGCGGCCGATCGGCGGCCCGGCGGCCAGCGTCGTCAGCAGGGCCCGCTCGTCCTCGCCGACCTCCGCGAGCGCGGCCTCGATGTCCGTTCCGGCGAGCGAGGGCGAAGACGACCCGAGCCCGGCGGGGAAAGGGCCGAGCGCGTCGCGGGCCGACGGCGGGACGCGCAACGCCTCGTCCTCGCCCCAGACCAGTGCCCGCTTGCGCAACAGCGCCAGCGGCTCGCCGATCTCCGCGCCGACGAGCCGCGCGACCTCGGCCGCGGGGGCCGGATCGGTGTCCGCGCCGGCCAGCAGGAGAGCGTCGAGGACGGAGAGAGTGAAGGTGTCGAGGTCTTCGCAAGCACGCGCGACGGAGCCCGGCGTGCCGGCCCGGGTGGCGAGCACGATGGTGTCGGACGGGGGCGGCGTGGACAGGTCGCGACGCGTGCGCAGCAGTGCGGCGAGGGCGTCGTCGGACTCCTGGCGCAGCCAGTCCGCCAGGGATGGCGCGGGCATAGACGACCAGGATACCGGGCGGGTGGTGGCCCGCCAGCCGCGTTCGGGCAGACTGTCCCGTGAGAACAGCTTGACCATGCTCTGGAGGACGTTGTGGCGAAGGGCGATAACAAGAAGCGCGCGGGCATCGACCCCACGTGGCCCGGTGAGGACGGGGAGCACCCCGTCACCGAGCTCGCGTCCGATCGGCAGGGCGCGCTGTCCCCGTTCGGCGATGTGACCTTCCCGCTCGAGAGCGTGCCTTACGTGCACCCCGAGACCGAAATCAACCGGTAGCGAAGCTACTCGCCGGTTACCCCGGCGAGGAGCCGTGGCGGTCGTCACGGGAGTAGGTTTTCGCTCGACCTATTCGAGCGTTCCTCAGCGGGGGTAGTGCCATGCCGGTTCCCGGTCCCGGATATTCGATCACCGTCCGGGTGGAGGCCCCCGCGTCGTCCACCGCGGCGGGTGATCTGACGACCGCGGTCGGCCGGGTCGGCGGCGTGCTGACCGCGTTCGACGTCGTCGAGTCGCACCCCGAGTCGATCGTCGTCGACATCAGCGCCAACGCCCTGTCGGAGAACCACGCGCAGGACATCACGCAGACCCTGGACTCGCTGCCGGGCGTGCGCGTGCGCAAGGTCTCCGACCGGACGTTCCTGATCCACCTCGGCGGCAAGATCGAGGTCAGCCCCAAGGTCGCGCTCCGCAACCGTGACGACCTCTCCCGCGCGTACACGCCGGGCGTCGCCCGCGTCTGCCAGGCGATCGCGGCGAACCCCGAGGACGCGCGCCGCCTGACCATCAAGCGCAACACCGTCGCGGTGCTCACCGACGGTTCCGCGGTGCTGGGTCTCGGCAACATCGGCCCGGCCGCCGCGCTCCCGGTGATGGAGGGCAAGGCGGCGCTGTTCAAGAAGTTCGCCGACGTCGACGCGTGGCCGGTCTGCCTGGACACCCAGGACACCGAAGAGATCATCATGATCGCGAAGGCGCTCGCGCCGGTCTACGCGGGCATCAACCTCGAGGACATCGCCGCACCGCGCTGTTTCGAGATCGAGAAGCGCCTGCGTGAACAGCTCGACATCCCGGTGTTCCACGACGACCAGCACGGCACCGCGATCGTCGTGGTCGCCGCGCTGCGCAACGCCCTGCGCGTGGTCGGCAAGAACATCGAAGACTGCAAGATCGTCATCAGCGGCGTCGGCGCGGCGGGCTCGGCGATCATCCGCCTGCTGCTGCGCAAGAACCCGGGCGACATCGTGGCCGCCGACATCGACGGCATCGTGCACTCCGCGCGCGGCAACCTCGACGAGAACCTGACCTGGATCGCCGAGCACACGAACTCCGCGCAGCAGGCGGGCACGCTGCACGAGGCGCTCGTCGGCGCCGACGTGTTCATCGGTGTCTCCGCGCCGAACCTGTTCGGCGCCGAGCAGGTCGCGACCATGAAGCCCGACGCCGTCGTGTTCGCGCTCGCCAACCCGGACCCGGAGATCGACCCGCTGGAAGCGCAGCAGCACGCCGCCGTGGTCGCCACCGGCCGCAGCGACTTCCCGAACCAGATCAACAACGTGCTCGCGTTCCCCGGCGTCTTCCGCGGCCTGCTCGACGCGCAGGCGCACCACATCGACGACTCGATGCTCCTCGCGGCCGCCGGCGCCATCGCGGACGTCGTGGACAACGGCAAGCTGAACGCGTCGTTCATCGTGCCGAGCGTGTTCGACAGCGCCGTCGCCCCCGCCGTGGCGGACGCCGTCAAGAAGGCGGCCAAGGCCGCTCGGTCCGCCGAGCACTGACCGCATTGACGAGCCCCTTCGTCGTGTTTCCGGGGGCCCGTCCATCGGACGTGACAGCAAAGGTCCCTTGCTCCGTTCGGAGGCATCGTCATCACTGAGGCCGACCTCGTGGCCGCCTTCAGGGTGACGACTCCGCCCCCGGCCCGCTCCTAGGCTCGATCCCGACCAAGAAGTCGATCATGACGGGGGTTGGGGATGAAGCGTTCTGTCCTGAGCAGGATCGGGACACTCACGGCCGCGGCGGCGACGGTGGCGGTACTCGTACCGGCCACGGCGTCCGCCGCGGTCTCGTCCGTGCGCTGGGGGCCGTGTCCGGAAGACGTGGCCGCGCCGGGGGTCGAATGCGGCACCTTGCGGGTTCCGCTCGACTACCGGAAGCCCGATGGCGCCACCATCGACATCGCCGTTTCGAAACTCGCCAGCACCAAGCCGTCGAAGCGGCGCGGGATCCTGCTGACGAATCCGGGCGGCCCCGGCGGGCCGGGACAGTCCATGCCCGCCGGGCTGCGGGCGGCCGGTATGCCGTCGAGTGTGCTCGACGCGTACGACGTCATCGGGTTCGATCCGCGCGGGATCGGGCGCAGCACGCCGGTCACCTGCGATCTCGAGCCCGAGCAGCAGGTGAGCAACGTCCCGCCGTACGCGCGTGACGCGGCCGCGGTGGCCGAGCGGGCGACGTACGTGGCCGGTATCGCCAAGCAGTGCGGTGAGTCGAAGACCGCCGCGAACCTGCCGTACATCACCACGGCCAACACCGCCCGCGACATGGACCGCATCCGCGAAGCCCTCGGCGAGAAGAAGCTCTCGTACTACGGCGTCTCGTACGGCAGTTACCTGGGCGCGGTGTACTCGACGCTGTTCCCGCGGCAGACCGATCGCGTCGTGATCGACAGCGTGACCGGCCCGGGCGGGCTCGATCCGGTCACCTCGCGTCGCCTGGCGGAGGGGTTCGAGGACCGCTTCCCGGACTTCGCGAAGTGGGCGGCGGCGCGGCACGGGAGCTACGGGCTGGGCCGTACGCCGCGGCAGGTGACGGCGAAGTTCCACGAACTCGCCGCCAAGCTCGACGGCGGCGCGGTCCCGGGCGTGGACGGCGCGGCGTTCCGGATGGGCACCTTCGGCGCGCTCTACGCGACCAAGACCTTCCCGGTGCTGGCGCAGCAGTGGCAGGCGCTCGACGATGAAGGTGTCCTGAAGCAGACCGCCGAGACGGCACAGATCGACCCGGCGCAGCTGCTGGCCGGCCAGTTGCACGTGGTCTGCAACGACGGGAACTGGCCGGAGGACGTCGCGACCTACCAGCGCAACGTCGCGAAGGACCGGGTGAGGTACCCGATGTTCGGCGCGGCCGGGGCGAACATCTGGGCCTGCGCGTACTGGCCGTCCGAGTCGATCGAGCCGCCGGTGCGGATCGGCGACCGGGGGCCGTCGAACATCCTGATGGTGCAGAACCTGCGTGACCCGGCGACTCCGCTGAGCGGGGCGAAGGAGATGCGCCGCGCGCTCGGTGACCGGGCGCGGATCGTGACCGTGGACGAGGGCGGGCACGGCGTCTGGCTGAGCGACGAGAACGCATGCGGCAACAACGCCGTCAACCGGTTCCTCGTGGACGGCGAGCGCCCCGCGCGCGACACGGCCTGTGCCGCGGACAGGGGCGGGTTCTTCGCTGCGATGACGCCGGAGCAGCGGCAGGAACGCGAGAAGGCGCTCGACGAGGTTCGCTCGAAGCAGCGCGTGTTCTGAGGGCTAACCTGCTGGGCGTGAGTGAACTCAGCCACGTCGACCATACGGGTGCCGCCCGGATGGTCGACGTTTCCGGCAAGACGTCCACCGCCCGCACCGCGCTGGCGGGGGGCACCGTGCGCACCACGGCTGAGGTGCTCGGCCTGCTGGCGACGGACGGGCTCCCCAAGGGCGACGCCCTCGCGACCGCCCGGATCGCGGGCATCATGGGTGCGAAGAAGGTGCCCGAGCTGATTCCGCTGTGCCACCAGATCGCGCTGTCCGGGGTGAAGGTCGAGTTCGCTCTCGCCGAGACCGCCGTGCACATCACCGCGACCGCGAAGACGAACGACCGGACCGGCGTGGAGATGGAGGCGCTGACCGCCGTCGCCGTCGCCGGGCTGACCCTGCACGACATGATCAAGGCCGTCGATCCCGCGGCGACCCTCGACGACGTCCGCCTGATCCGCAAGGACGGCGGCAAGACCGGGACCTGGGAGCGGCCGTGAACCGCGTCGCGAGGGTGATCGTGGCGTCGAACCGCGCCGCGAAGGGCGTCTACGAGGACACGACCGGTCCGGTCATCACGGACTGGCTGACCGCACGCGGCTGGGACGTGCCCGGGCCCGTGGTCGTCGAGGACGGGGATCCCGTCGGCGAGGCGTTGCGGGACGCCGTGGCGGCCGGGGTCCAGGTGATCGTGACGACCGGCGGCACCGGCATCTCGCCGACGGACCGCACCCCGGACGTCACCCGCGCCGTCCTCGACTACGAGCTCCCCGGTGTCGCGGACGCGATCCGGGCCGCCGGACTGCCCAAGGTGCCCACGGCCGTGCTCTCCCGCGGGATCGCCGGCGTCGCGGGCCGGACCCTGGTGGTGAACCTGCCCGGCTCACGCGGCGGCGTGAAGGACGGCCTGGGCGTACTGGACGGCATCCTCGACCACGCCGTCGACCAGCTGGCGGGCGGCGACCACCCACGGGAGGCACAGCAGTGAGCGTTCGGGTCGCACGGATCGCGGTGGTCGACGAGCCGCTCTCGGTCGAGGAACACGCCCGGCTGGTGGACGACGCGGCCGCGGGGGCCGTCGTCACCTTCGGCGGGGTCGTGCGGGACCACGACGGCGGGCGTTCGGTGGAACGGCTCGCCTACGAAGGCCACCCCAGCGCCGCCGACGTGCTCGCGGAGGTCGTTTCGGATCTCTCGGGAAAGTGGACCGGCGTGCGCGCGGTCGCCGTCAGCCACCGGCTGGGCGCGTTGGCCATCGGCGACGTCGCGCTGGCCTGTGCCGTGGCGGCCGAGCACCGGGGGCAGGCCTTCGCCGCCTGTTCGGAGCTGGTCGACGAGGTCAAGGCGCGGTTGCCGGTGTGGAAGCACCAGCACTTCAGCGACGGCAGCGACGAGTGGGTCAACTCGCCGTAGCGGGGCTCGGCCGGTGAACGCGATCGGCCCCGGACACGACAAGGCCCCACCGCCGGGGGAATGCGCGGTGGGGCCTTGTCAGTCGTGACGTGGCCGCGCGGGGAATCCCGCGGGCATCACGACTCAGCGGTGCTCAAGAGCTCACTTGGTGGCGAGCTTCTGTCCGACGACGATGAAGTCGGCGTTCGGCACGTAGTCCTTGTTCAGCTTCTGCAACTTCTGGAAGCCGCCCTGGACGTTGAACTTGGAGGCGATCTTGGACAGCGTGTCGCCGGCCACGACGGTGTAGTCACCCGCCGGGTTCGAGTTCGCGACATTGGCGGCGGCCGGGGCCGGGGCCGGGGCGGGAGCCGAAGCCTGCTGCTTGGTGACCGGAGCGGTCGACTTCTTCGGGGTCACCTTCTTGGCGGCCTTCGGGGCGGACGACGACTTGGCCTTGGCGGGGCTGGCGGAGCCGCCCTTCTTGCCACAGTGCGGCCACGCGCCGATGCCCTGGCCCTGGAGGACCCGCTCGGCGACGGCGATCTGCTGCTCACGCGACGCGTTGTGCGCGCTGCCGGTGCCGCCGTAGGCGCGCCAGGTGCTCTGCGAGAACTGCAGACCACCGTAGTAGCCGTTGCCGGTGTTGGTGTTCCAGTTGCCGCTGCTCTCGCACTGCGCGATGGCGTCCCAGTTGGTCGCCGACGCGGGGGTCGCGGCGATGGCGAGGGGGGCGCCGACCGCGACGCCCGCAATGGCGACGCGAGCGATGTGGCGGGTGGCGGCGGACATCTTGCGGTGCTTGCCTCGGTACGACATGTGAATGAATCTCGCTCCCTGCGCCTACGAGTCTGTGCTGAGGGAAAGACCCGTGGGTCCTGGCCGGCCGTCTCAGGCCGGCTGACTTCGCCGGACGCACGACGCGTCGGCTCTGTCCCCTCGTCCTTGTCCGGAAATGCTTTCGCTCGGGGTTGGGTCCGGGAATCCGTTGGACAAGGCTCGGCGCTACGGGTTCCCGGTGTTGCGTGGTCGGTCGGGGCCAACCGAAAAGCGACGGTACGTAACGAACGGCCGGAGCGGAAATTATTCGAGCTGTGACCTGCATCACAGTAACGGCACGCAACCCCGGGCGATCCCGGTGTTTCTGCAGGTCAGAGGGCCGTTACCGGACCGTTTCCTGGCCGAGATAATTCACGGATCGTGAGGCTTGCATCACGTGGATTAAGCGTTGACTGGACCATTCGTGCGCCTTCGCGCGCCAGGAAGCCGGGCACTTTAGCGAGCCCTCAAGAAGTTCGCCAGCCCAGGCAGATCATCCGTATTCAGGTGGTCGACCCCGGCGGCGACCAGTTCTTTCCAAAGCGCGTCACGCGCCGGGCCGTCGGCATCCGGCGTCGCCCAGAAGCGCACTCGCTGGCCCGCGGCGTGGGCGCTTTTGACGATTTCGTGTAGTTTCGCCCGCTCCCCGGCCGGGAAAGGGCCCTCGCCGGTCCAGGTGAACAATCCGCTCCAGGAGTCCGAGACCAACGGGGTCAGCCGGTGGTCCGAGCCGATGCCGAGGTCGTTCTGGTCCTTGACGCGGCCGTCGTAGAAGGCCAGCCGGAACTTCTGCCCGAGCAGCACGTCCTTCGGCCGCCCGCCCGAGATCACCGCGGTGACGGCTCGCTTCTGTACGTGCCCGAACGCATACAGAGAGAAGAGGAAGGAGTAGCGCGGGTCGTACAGCCGCTTCTCCAGCGCCGCGTAGGTGCTGTTCGCGTCCCCTTTGACGTCGATCAGCAGCTGGAACTCCGTCGATGCCTTCCCGGCGGGAAAGCGTGCGTCGAAGGATGTCCGCTGCCGGTAGACGCCGACGCCGTGGTTGGCCAGGACACGCTTGCGCAGCGGCTCCAGGTAGAGCGACTCGAGGGTGCGGTCCGGGCGCGTGTCGGCGAGGTCGTGCGCGACCAGCAACTGCCCGTCCACCAGGTGGATGTCCGCTTCGACGCTGGTGAAACCCTGATCGAGCGCGTCGTGCAGCGGACGCGGGTGCTCGTAGTCGTTGTGGCTGTGCGCCCGCGGCAGCGGCCGGACGCCGCGCTCGTGGGCGGAGGCGGGGGCGGTCGCGAGGCTCGTGGCGGCGACCGCGGCGAGCAGCGCGGCGAGGACACGGCGGGGAGTGATCACTGGCGCATCCTCGGCCGCCCCGGCGACCGGCCGGTGAATTCCGGGCGGACCGCAGGTCAAAGGCCCCGGAACGGCTCGCGGGGGAGCAAGGGACCTTTGCTCTCACTTTCCCGCGTTCGCGCAGGTCAGCCGCCCGCGAACGGCGGCAGGACGTCCAGTTCGGCGCCCTCGGTCAGCGGCCGCGTGGGATCCCGCACGGCGACACCGTCCAGCAGGTACGAGACCGCGTCGAGCAGCTTCGCCAGCTTCTCCGGATGAAGTTCACGCAAGTGGGCGACGGCGTCGGCGACGCGGGCGCCGTCCGGCAGTGTCACCTTCTCCTCGTCGAGGCCGGTGGCGGCGCGAGCCGAGGCGAAGTACCGCACCACGATGGTCACCATGTCAGCCGCCGATCGCGCTCATCGGCCGGATCGGCTGCGCGAACCCGGCCTCGTTGATCTCGTGCCCGGCGAGTTTGCCCCACATGGTCGCCCGCCAGGCGTCCGCCACCTCTTCTTCGCGCGCGCCCGCGCGCACGAGGGCGCGCAGGTCGGTCTCGTCGTTGCTGAACAGGCACGAGCGCACCGCGCCGTCCGCGGTCAGCCGGGTGCGCTCGCAGGCGCCGCAGAAGGGCCGGGTCACCGACGCGATCACGCCGACGTCGCCCGGCCCGCCGTCGACCAGCCAGCGTTCGGCGGGCGCCCCGCCCCGCGCGGCGGGGAACGGCGACAGCGAGAACTCCGCGCCGAGCATGCCGAGGATCTCCTCGGCGGTGATCATGTCGGCCCGGTTCCAGCCGTGCTGCGCGTCCAGCGGCATCTGCTCGATGAACCGCAGGTGATAGCCCTCGGCGAGGCAGAACTTCAGCAGCGGCACGGCCTGGTCTTCGTTCAGCCCGCGCATGAGCACCGCGTTGACCTTCACCGGGTCCAGGCCTGCCTCCCTCGCGGCGGCCATGCCGGCGAGCACGTGGGAAAGCCTGTCGCGGCGAGTGATCGTCTCGAACAGCGCGCGGTCGACGGTGTCCAGCGAGACGTTGATCCGGTCCAAGCCGGCATCGGCGAGCGACTTCGCGCGCTTCGCGAGCCCGATCCCGTTGGTGGTCATGGAAAGCCGCGGCCGCGGTTCGAGTGCCGCGACGCGCTCGACGATCTTCTCCAGCCCCTGGCGCAACAGCGGTTCGCCGCCGGTGAGCCGGATGTCGGTGACGCCGAGCCGCTCGACGGCGATCCGCAGCAGGAGCACGAGTTCGTCGTCGGTCAGCACGTCCGCGCTCGGCATCCATTCCAGCCCCTCGGCGGGCATGCAGTAGGTGCAGCGCAGATTGCACTTGTCGGTGAGCGACACCCGCAGATCGGTCGCCACCCGGCCGAAGGTGTCGATCAGCGCGGGATCGTCCGGCCTGGGCACGGTTGGGCCACCGCGTGTACCGGGGACACGGGGAAACCCGAGATCGACTGCTGTCATTACCACCAGACTAACCCTGAAGTGGGAGAAACCGACTGTCCGGAATGCATTCGTACCGAATCGCCGGGTGGCCTGGTTTCGTTCCGAAAAGGTTTCCGGATGGCGAAATACCCGTTCTCGGCGGGGGAACCGGCCCGGTTCGCCCAGCTCGGCAGGGGAAGACGGCACGTCGAAGACTCCGCGCGAAGCTCCCCGGCGATGCCACTGCGCCATAGCTTTTCCGCAAGTGCGGAAGTAATCTGCCGGACATGCCGCAATTCCGGTTGTCCGAGGCCGCTCGCCTGCTCGGTGTCAGCGACGACACCGTCCGTCGCTGGGTGCGCGCGGGCCAGTTGACCGCGTTCGACGACCCGGCGGGCCGCAAGGTCGTCGACGGCGCCGAACTCGCCGCGTTCGCCAAGGCGCAGGCCGGGCAGCCCGAGGACCCGTCGAGCGTCGGCCGCTCCGCGCGGAACCGGTTCGTCGGGCTCGTCACCGAGGTGCTCACGGACAAGGTGATGGCACAGGTCGAGCTGCAGTGCGGCCCGCATCGCGTGGTCTCGCTGATGAGCGCCGAGGCCGTCCGCGAACTCGGACTGCGGCCGGGGGTGCTCGCGGTCGCCGTCGTCAAGGCGACCACCGTCGTGATCGAAACCCCGGACGGAACCCGATGAGGAAGCTCGCTCCCGTCCTGCTGGCCCTGACGCTGACCGCGACGGCCTGCGGTTCGGACGGGTCCGCCACCGCGACCGTCGAGTCGAGGACGTTGACCGTGTTCGCGGCGGCGTCGCTGACCGAGTCGTTCGGGGCGCTGGGCAAGCGGTTCGAGGCACAGAACTCCGGGGTGTCGGTGAAATTCAGCTTCGAAGGCTCGTCGGCGTTGGCCCGGAAGCTGACCCAGGGCGCGAAAGCGGACGTCTTCGCGGCCGCGGACCAGGACAATATGGACAAGGCCGCCAAGGGCGACGTGCTCGACGGTCAGCCGTCGGTGTTCGCCACCAACCGGCTCGCCATCGCGGTCGGCAAGGGCAACCCCCAGGGCGTCGAGGGCCTGGCGGATCTCGCGCGGGACGGACTGACCGTGGTCGTCTGCGCGCCGCAGGTGCCCTGTGGGTCGGCGGCGAAGAAGGTGCAGCAGACGTCCGGGGTCACGCTCGAGCCGTCGAGCGAGGAGCAGGACGTCAAGTCGGTGCTCGCGAAGGTGCGGTCGGGCGACGCCGACGCCGGGCTCGTCTACGTCACCGACGCCACCTCGGCGACCGCGAAGGTGGACAAAGTGGACTTCCCCGAGGCCGCGGGTGCGATCAACGACTATCCGATCGCGGTGGTGAAGGGCGCTGCGCAGGCTCAGCTCGCCGGACTGTTCAGAGACTTCGTCCTCGGCGAGGAAGGCAGGAAAGAGCTCGCGAAGGTCGGTTTTGGCCCGCCCTGACCCCGCAACCAGTCACCTGCTTGCGAGGGATGTGCGCGCGAGTACCGCGAGACGGCACCGACTCGCGGGGGGAGCGGTGCCGTGGGTGCTGTGGCCACCGGCGGTGTGCGCGCTGGCGCTGGTGGTGCTGCCGGTCGTCGGGCTGCTGGTGCGCTCGGATCTGACCCGCTTCCCGGGCCTCATCACCTCGACGTCCTCGCTGAACGCGCTCAAGCTCTCGTTGCTCACCGCCGGACTGTCCACTGTGGCCTGTGTACTGCTCGGCGTCCCGCTCGCCGTGGTGCTCGCGCGCTCGCGGGCGCGCGGCGTCCGTTTGCTGCGCGCGGTGGTGCTGCTGCCGCTGGTCCTGCCGCCGGTGGTCGGCGGACTGGCACTGCTGTACTTGCTGGGCCGCAAGGGTTTCCTGGGTATCTTGGTGACCACGCTGACCGGTGAGCAGGTGCCGTTCACCACGGCCGCGGTGATCATCGCGCAGACGTTCGTCGCGATGCCGTTCCTCGTGGTCAGCCTCGAAGGAGCCCTCCGCGGTGCCGGTGACCGGTACGAAAGGATCGCCTCGACGCTGGGCGCCAAGCCGTGGACGGTGTTCCGCCGGGTCACCCTGCCACTGCTGCTGCCCGCGCTCGGTTCGGGCATCGTGCTGAGCTTCGCGCGGGCGCTGGGCGAGTTCGGCGCGACGATCACCTTCGCCGGCAGCCTGGAAGGGGTGACCCGGACCCTGCCGCTGGAGGTCTACACGCAGGCCGAGGTCGACGTCGACAGCGCGGTGGCGCTCGCGTTGCTGCTCATCCTGGTCGCCGTCGCGGTGATCGCGCTCGCCCGGCCGCGCGCGCTCGAAGGGGTCCGGTCGTGACCCTTTCGGCGGAGATCACCCTCCGGCGTGGCGAGTTCACCTTGGACGTCGCCTTCGAAGTCCCGGACGGCGGCGTACTCGCGCTGCTCGGCCCGAACGGGTCGGGGAAGTCCAGTGTGCTCGGTTGCCTCGCCGGTCTGCTCCGGCCCGACCGGGCGCGGATCACCCTCGGCGGCCGGGGTCTGGCGGGCCTGCCGCCGCACGCGCGCGGGATCGGCCTGCTCTCCCAGGACGCCCTGCTCTTCCCGCATCTGTCCGCTTTGGACAACGTCGCCTTCGCGCCACGCTCGACCGGCGCCGGACGCGCCGAGGCGAAGCGGCTCGCGCGGAAGTGGCTGACCGAAGTGGACGCGCTCGAACTGGCCGGACGGCGGCCCGCGCACCTGTCCGGCGGGCAGGCGCAGCGGGTCGCCATCGCGCGGGCACTGGCGGCGGAGCCGGGACTTCTGCTGCTCGACGAGCCCTTCGCCGCGCTGGACGTCGACGCGGCACCCGCCATCCGCGGCCTGCTTCGGCGGGTGCTGCGTTCCGGGCCGCCGACCGTGCTGGTCACCCACGACCCGCTCGACGCGCTGGCGCTGGCCGAGCACGTGGCGGTCCTCGGTGACGGCCGGATCGTCGAACGCGGCGAGACCCGCAAGGTGCTGTCCGCGCCGCGCACGGCGTTCACCGCGCGGATCGCCGGGCTCAACCTGGTGCCGGGTATCGCCGTCGAGGGCGGTTTGCGCACGTCGGGCGGGTTGTCGCTGGCCGGGATCCCGGCGGAGGACGTCGTCGTCGACGAGGCCGCGGTCGCCGTCTTCGCCCCCAGCGCCGTCGCGGTGTACCTGCGGGACGGCGCGCACCGGGGCAGCCCGCGCAACACCGTCGAGGGGTTCGTCGACGCGCTCGAACCACACGGACCGGTGATCCGCGTCCGGACCCGCGGTGACGACTGGGCGGTGGGTCTCACCGCCGACCTGACCCCGGCCGCGGTCGCCGAACTGGCGCTCGAACCCGGGACACCGGTCGCTCTTTCGGTCAAGGCGGCGTCCGTGGCTGTTCACGCCGTCTCCGATCATTAGGGTGGGACCCATGAACGAGCGCCGGTGGACCTACCTCAGCGACATGGATGGCGTGCTGGTCAAGGAGGAGCACCTCGTACCCGGCGCGGACGAGTTCCTCAAGGAGCTGCGGGCCAACGACATCGGCTTCCTGGTGCTGACCAACAACTCGATCTACACCCCCCGCGACCTGCGGGCGAGGCTCGAGCGGACCGGTCTCGACATTCCCGAGGAGGCCATCTGGACCTCCGCGCTGGCGACCGCGAAGTTCCTCGCGTCGCAGCGGCCGAACGGCTCGGCGTTCGTGATCGGCGAAGCCGGGCTCACCACGGCGCTGCACGAGGTCGGCTACGTGCTGACCGAACGCGACCCGGACTACGTCGTCCTCGGTGAGACGCGCACGTACAGCTTCAGCGCGATAACCCGTGCGATCAGGCTGATCGAGGGCGGCGCGAAGTTCATCGCCACCAACCCCGACGCCACCGGCCCGAGCATGGAGGGCTCGATGCCCGCCACCGGCTCGGTCGCCGCGCTGATCGAAAAGGCCACCGGCCGCTCGCCGTACTACGTCGGCAAGCCGAACCCGCTGATGATGCGTTCGGCGCTGCGGCGGCTCGGCGCGCATTCGGAGTCGACGCTGATGATCGGCGACCGGATGGACACCGACGTCCACTCCGGAATCGAAGCCGGCTTGCAGACGATCCTGGTGCTGACCGGCATCTCTTCGCGGGAAAGCGCCGAGCACTACCCGTACCGGCCGACCAAGATCATCGACTCGATCGCCGATCTGGTCGGGCGCACCGGCGACCCGTTCGGTGAAGGCTGAGCGGCACATCCGTATGCGAAGGGCCTATCGTCAGAAGATGCACGACGATCAGCCCACGTCCCCGACCTATGTGGTCGGGGACGTGCACGGACACCGGGACGAGCTGGCCGAGACGCTCCGGAAGAAGGGGCTGCTCGACTCCGACGACGACTGGGCCGGTGGCGAAGCGACCCTGTGGTTCCTCGGCGACTTCGTCGACCGGGGGCCCGACGGCGTCGGCGTGATCGACCTGGTGATGCGGCTGGAAAGGCAGGCCGCCGCGGCGGGCGGGCGCTGCGGGACCCTGCTGGGCAACCACGAGATCCTGCTGCTCGGGATGTACCACTTCGGCGACACGGAGGTGCCGTCCGACTTCGGGCCCCGCAGCTTCGCCCGCAGCTGGGAGATCAACGGCGGACTGCTCGAAGACCAGGACCGGCTCACGCCGCAGCACATCGAATGGCTGACTTCACGCCCGATGCTCACGCTGGCCGCGAACCACCTGCTGATGCATTCGGACACCCTCGAGTACCTCGGCTGGGGCGAGGACATCGACGGGATCAACGCCCGTGGCCGCGAGATCCTCGAAGGCAGCGACATCCAGGCCTGGTGGGACGTGTGGCGGCGGATGACCACGCGCTACGCCTTCCGCGGCCCCGAAGGCGCCGACGTCGCGCAACAACTCATGGACCGGCTCGGTGGCGAGCGGATCGTGCACGGGCACAGCGTCATCGCCGACCAGCTCGGCATCCACCCCGCACAGATCGAGGGGCCGTACCTCTACGCGGGCGGGAAGGCGCTGGGGATCGACGGCGGGTTGTTCGTCGGCGGTCCCTGCCTCATCGTCTCGCTGCCGTGGGAGCCCGAAGACTGAGTCTCCTGGCGGCCGGGGCGCCTCACGGCAACTCCACGATCTCCTTGCCCAGCGGCATCAGCGAGACCGGGATCATCTTGAAGTTCGCCACGCCCAGTGGGATCCCGATGATCGTGACGCAGAGCGCCACCCCGGTCAGCACGTGCCCGATGGCGAGCCAAAGCCCGGCGAAGAGGAACCAGATGACGTTGCCGATCGTGGACGCGGCCCCGGCGTCGCGCCGGTCCACCACCGTGCGGCCGAACGGCCAGAGCGCGTAGGCCGCGATCCGGAACGAAGCCAGCCCGAACGGGATGGTGACGATCAGGATGCAGCAGATGACGCCGGCGACGACGTAGCCGAGCGCCATCCACAGACCGCACAGCACGAGCCAGATGACGTTCAGGAGCAAGCGCATCAGACGTGCAACTCCCCGCTGGCCACGGTGACCGCCTGTCCCGACAGCAGGACGCGGTCGCCTTCGAGACTCATCCGGACGATGCCGCCGCGGGCCGACGCCTGTTCGCCGACGAGCTCGTCCCGGCCGAGGCGAGCGGCCCAGTACGGCGCGAGGACGCAGTGCGCGGAGCCGGTGACCGGATCTTCGTCGACGCCGACGCCCGGCGCGAAGAACCGGGTGACGCAGTCGATCCCGTCGACGTCGCCGGGGGCGGTGACCATCAGCCGCCCGTTCCAGTGCGCGCGCAGCGCGGCCAGGTCCGGTGCGAGCGAGCGCACCACGGACGCGTCGTTCACCACCGCGAACAGGTTGGCCTTGCTGCGCCCGACGTACTCGAACTCCACGCCCGGCAGGATCGACGACAGGTCGTCGTCCGATTCACGGGGCGGATCCGACGGGAAGTCCATCGACACCCAGCCGTCTTCGGCGCGGCAGCGCAATTCACCGCTTCTCGTCATGAAGGCCTGCTCGCCGCCGAGGACGTGCGTGGTCGCCAGCGTCGCGTGCCCGCACAGGTCGACTTCGGTCTCCGGCGTGAACCAGCGAAGCGACTTCGGGCCTTCGCCGCCGACCTCGACGAAAGCCGTCTCGGCGTGCTTCAGTTCGGCGGCGACCGACTGCATCCAGCCCGCGTCACCCGGTGAGTCCAGCAGCACGACTCCGGCGGAGTTACCGGCGAAGGCTTCGGAGGTGAAGGCATCGACGATGTAGAGGCGCATGCTCCCGACGATATCGGCCACGGCCATACCCGGCCTCCGGGTTTTCCCCGAGGTGGTCTCCCTTCGCGGGTGGCCGTGGTCACGCCGGGTTCCTAGACTCGACGCGTCGCTGCCGCCGAACGCAGGAGTCGCCATGCCCGACGTCCCCGCAGTGCAGGCTTCATCGAGTTACGCGTCGGGAATCTCGGACACCCCGCTGCTGGGGGACACCATCGGGGACGACTTCGATCGCACCGTCGCCGCCTTCGGCGACCGGGAGGCGCTCGTCGATCGCGCCGCGGGGAAACGCTGGACCTACGACGAACTCGCCGCCGAGGTGAACGCGCTCGCGCTGGGTCTGCTGGACCTCGGGATCGCCAAGGGCGACCGCGTCGGCGTCTGGTCGCCGAACCGGTGGGAGTGGACCTGCGTCCAGTACGCCACCGCGAAGATCGGCGCGATCCTGGTCACCATCAACCCGGCGTACCGCTCGCACGAACTCGAGTACGTGCTGAACCAGGCCGGGATCAAGCTCATCGTGGCCGCGAACGCGTTCAAGACCTCGGACTACGCGGGCATGATCGCCGAAGCGGGGCCGAAATGCCCGGCGCTGGAACACGTCGTGCTGCTCGACGGCCCCGCGTGGGTGTCGCTGCTGGAGGCCGGCGGCAAAGCCGACCGCGCGGCGCTGGCCGAGAGGCAGGCGGCGCTGTCTCCGGACGACCCGATCAACATCCAGTACACCTCCGGCACCACGGGTTTCCCCAAGGGCGCCACGCTGAGCCATCACAACATCCTCAACAACGGCTACTTCGTCGGGGAACTCTGCGGCTACACCGAAGCCGACAAGATCTGCATCCCCGTGCCCTTCTACCACTGTTTCGGCATGGTGATGGGCAATCTCGCGGCGACGTCCCACGGCGCGTGCATGGTCATCCCGGCGCCCGCGTTCGAGCCGAAGGCCACCCTCGAAGCCGTCGCGGCCGAGAAATGCACGTCCCTGTACGGGGTGCCGACGATGTTCATCGCCGAACTGGCCGACCCGGATTTCGCTTCCCACGACCTGTCCTCGCTGCGCACCGGGATCATGGCGGGCTCGCCCTGCCCGGTCGAGGTGATGAAGCAGGTCATCGGCCGGATGGGCATGGCGGAGGTGTCGATCTGCTACGGCATGACCGAGACGTCGCCGGTGTCCACGCAGACGCGCGCGGACGATTCGGTGGAGCGGCGGGTGTCGACGGTCGGGCGGGTGGGACCGCATCTGGAGGTCAAGGTCGTCGATCCGGAGACCCGGCTGACCGTGCCGCGTGGCGAACCGGGTGAGCTCTGCACCCGCGGGTACTCGGTGATGCTCGGTTATTGGGAGCAGGCCGACAAGACGGCCGAGGTGATCGACGCGGCGCGGTGGATGCACACCGGCGACCTCGCGATCATGGACGCCGACGGCTACGTCACCATCACCGGCCGCATCAAGGACATGGTCATCCGCGGCGGCGAGAACCTGTACCCACGCGAGATCGAGGAATTCCTCTACACCCACCCGGACATCCTCGACGCGCAGGTCATCGGCGTCCCGGACGAGAAGTACGGCGAGGAACTGATGGCGTGGGTCCGCATGCGCGAGGGCGCGGAACCGCTGACGGCCGAAGCGGTGCGGGAATTCTGCGAGGGAAAGCTGGCGCGCCACAAGATCCCGCGGTACGTCCATGTCGTCGAGGAATTCCCCATGACGGTCACCGGAAAGGTGCGCAAGGTCGAGATGCGCGCGGAGTCGATCAGCATCCTCGGGCCGGCCAAGTCGACCGCCACCGAACGCCTCTGACACTTCGGGGCACCCTGTCACAGGGTCGACGCGCTAGGCCGTGGTGGCGGCAGCCGCGGCGATCGCCTTCGCGTCTTCTTCGCCGAAGGCCTCTTCGAGGTTCTCCGGCGAATAGTCGAGGTCGATCCGCTCCACCGGCATCCCGCGCGCGGACTCGATCGCGCCGAGGCGCCGCTGCGCCCGGTCCGCCGCGTACTGGAGGATCTCCTCCGGATCGTTGTCGAACGGGATCTCCTCGAACTGGTCCTGCACCCACTGGATCATGCCCAGCGCGTGGGGAAGCAGCTCGCCCATCCGCTGCTGCACCGCGTCCCACAGCGAGTCGTCCGCGGCGACGTGACGGCGGCAGGTGAAGGTGCCCCAGGCCATGTGGCGGCGTTCGTCGTCGCCGATGCGGCGTACCAGTTCCTGCATCCCCGGCAGGATGTCGTACTGGGCGCAGATCAGCTGCCACGAGTAGTACCCGGTCAGCGCGAGACTGCCTTCGATGACGTGGTTGTAGGTGACACTCGCGCGGATCTGGTTGAGCGGACTGGGATCGTCCTCGAGCGCCCGCAGCGACCGCGGCAACTCCTCGTAGAAAAGCTTGCGATAGTGGGGATTTTCGGCGACGTACGAGTGCAGGTCCTCGGTGAGCCCGACGGCGTCCATCCAGCGGCGGAACACCTCGGTGTGCTTGGCCTCCTCGAAACAGAACTGGGTCAGGTACATCTCGTCACCGAAGCGGCCCGTCGCGGACATCGCCCGCATGAACGGCTGGATGTCTTCGGTGACGGCCTCTTCCCCCGCGATGAACTGCGCCACCAGATAGGTCGCCGACCGCCCCTGCTCCGCGTCGAGGGTGTCCCAGCCCTCGCGTTCACGGGAGAAGTCGATGTCGGCGGGGTTCCAGAACTTGGCGTTGCCCTTGACGAACAGCCGCAGCGGGAACGAGTCCCAGTTCAGCCCGCCCTTGCGCAGTGCGGAAAAACCGGTCCGCAGCTCGGAAAGAGTGTCGGTCATGACGTCCCCTTCGAATCGGTGGTCAGCGCCCGTATCGCGGGCGCCAGCACGGCGACGACTGAAGCCGCCGCCCCGTCGGCCGAATGCGTCGGCATGACGAGATGGGACAGGGAAAGCCGCACCACGGTCTCCGCCAGCAGCGCGGCGGACTCCGGCGAGAGCGACGGCTCGAACTCGCGGTACTGCCCGGCCGTGACCTCGGTGGCCGCGGTCAGGATCGGTTCGCCCTTGGTGGTGAGCAGGGGAAGGAGGTCTTCGCCTGCTTCGGTGCCCAGCGTGGTGGCGACGAGCCGGTTCTCGCGGGCGTGCTCGATCGTGTAAACGACCGCTTCGCGGATCCCGTCGCGCAGGTCCCGCGCGTGCTGGACGCGCTGCCGGATGCCCTCCAGGAATTCCGCCGTGGTCCGCAAGACCACGGCCCGCGCGAGCGCGGGCTTGGTGCCGAACTCGTTGTACACGGTCTGCCTGCTCACCCCGGCGCGTGCGGCGACGTCCGCCATCCGCAGGGCCGTGAAGCCGTGTTCGGTGAGCAGCTCGGTGGCCGCGTCGAGCAACGCCTCCCGCAGGGAAGCCTTGGTCCGATCGGAGAAGCTCGTGATCTCGCCCACGGTGTCAGCTTGACACAGATCACATCGACGTCAAAGAAGTTGACGAGCATCCATCCGGTGTAAATCGGTCGTGGTGGCGGCTACCGTGATCGGGTGGGCATCACGGTGGGGTTCGACCTCGACATGACCTTGATCGATCCGCGGCCGGGCATGGTCGCGGTGATGAACGCGCTCGGCGTGGAATCCGGCCTGCCGCTGGACGGCGAGTTCTTCGCGGCCAACCTCGGCCCGCCGCTCGACGACAGCCTGCGCGGCTTCGGGGCGCCGGAGGAACGCATCCCGGAGCTGGTGACCCGGTTCCGCGCGATGTACCCGGAGACCGTCGTGCCGGTGACGGTCGCGCTGCCGGGAGCGGCCGAAGCACTGCACGCGGTCCGCGAGGCGGGCGGGCGCACGGTCGTCGTCACCGGCAAATACGGCCCCAACGCGAAACTCCACCTGGACGCCCTCGGGTTCGAGGTCGACGTCCTGGTCGGAGAGCTGTGGTCGACGGAGAAGGCCGCCGCGCTCACCGAGCACGGCGCCCGCGTCTACGTCGGGGACCACCTCGGCGACATCCGCGGCGCGCTGGCGGCGGGCGCCGTCCCGATCGGGGTCACGACGGGCCCGTGCACCAAGGACGAATTGCTCGCGGAAGGAGCCGACGTGGTGTTCGACTCGCTGACCGAATTCCCCGGCTGGTTCAGCTCTTTCGGCGAGCCTCGCGAACCAGGGCGATCAGGCCGAGGGCCAGCCCCAGCGGAGTGACGACACCCGCCGCGGCGGACAGCCACACCGGCAGGTTCTCCAGTCCGGCGGCGAACAGGACGAACACCGCTGTGACGGCGATCATGCCGAGGGCGAACAGGCCGATGCCCACCCGCATCAGGATCGGTTTGCCGGGCTTTTCGGGCACGGCCACAGCGGCCTCCTTTACTGCGGTCTCCATGAAGCAGAGGGTATCCGCTTCTCCACCGGGCCTGTGTCGAGATACGCTTGAGGGACGCGCGCCCTGGGTACGCCCCCGGGCGCGTTCGTTGTGAGCGGGACAGCAAAGGATTGGTGAGGGAAGTGCCGACCGGCAAGGTCAAGTGGTACGACGCGGAGAAGGGTTTCGGTTTCGTCACCCAGGATGGGGGCGCCGACGTCTACATCCGCAAAGCCGCGCTGCCACAGGGCGTCGAAGGACTCAAGGCCGGGCAGCGCCTCGAGTTCGGTGTCGCCGACGGCCGCCGCGGGCCGCAAGCGCTCTCCGTCCGGCTGCTGGACCCGCCGCCCTCGGTCGCCGAGGCGCGCCGCCGTCCCGCCGAGGAGCTGCACGGGCTCATCGAGGACATGATCAAGCTGCTCGAGCTCAAGGTGCAGCCGGACCTGCGGCGCAACCGCTACCCGGACCGCAAGAACACCAAGCAGATCGCCGAGATCATGCGCGCCGTCGCCCGGGACCTCGATCCCTGATCGGCGCCGTCTCCGGCAAGCGCCATGAAAGGTCCTTTCCTTGCAAAATTCGCAAGGAAAGGACCTTTCATGGCGTTCACGGTGCGTTGGGTGCCTCTGCTGGGCTCTGAAGCGTGATCGGAGTCAGGAGGCCTCACTACGTTCGAGGTAGGCACACAGAGGCCCCGCCGCCACCACGACAGCGCGTGAAAGCCCCGCCCGCGCGATAGCAAAGGTCCCTTGCTCCCTCAGGCGGCAGGCGGCTCGATCTGCAGCGACCAGATCGCCGTCGTGACCGCCTCGGCGTCCTCCGGACGTCCGGTCCGGCTGATCACCGAAGCCTGCGCGACCTCGACGACGAGGATCTGGTCGTCGGGCCGGGGTGTCGTCACGGTGTGGGCGAACCGGTCCAGCGACGTGATGATGTCCTGCTTGAGTTCCTGCGGCTCGCCCTTGCCGTTCACGTACTGCACCGTGACCTTCCACGGCGTTTCCGCGATCGCGCTCGGCACGGAGATCTGCACCGGCTTCCCCGGCCGGACGCGCAGCTTGCCGGCGGCGTCGGGTTTGGTCGTGCACTGGGCGCTCTTGATGTCGCAGGACGCCAGCGGGGCGACGTTCACCGTCTTGCCGTCGGCGAAGAAGGTCACCTCTTCGGGGCCCGGGGCCGAACAACCGGCCACCACGAGACCACCCGCCGCGAGCAGGGCCAAACTACGAAGTCGCCGCATACGTGCAGATTACGAGTCCGGCCGCCACCGGGAGTCACCGGCCCGCGAGGGGATCGGCGATTCGCTGGTCGGCTCCGGCCGCAGCGGCCGGTCACCGCCGAGTCCCGGGATCAGCGAAGTGCCGCGCCGGACCAGGAACGTCTGCGTGAAGCCGACCGCCAGCAGGATCGAAAGCACCAGGAAGCCGATCCAGTACGTCGGCGGCAGCAGCAGGCCGACGGCACCGCCGAAGCACCAGGACATCTGCAGCACGGTCTCCGACCGGCCGAACGCCGACGCGCGCGACTCTTCCGGCAGGTCTTCCTGGATGACGGCGTCGAGGCTGATCTTCGCCAGCGCGCTCGCGGTCGCGCCGACGAGCGCGACGATCGCCGCCGTCGCCAGCCCGGCCGCCACGGTGGCGACGACCGCGATGCCCAGACAGGCTCCGACACAGGCCAGGATCACCTGATCAGGTTTGCCGAAGTGCAGCCGGGAGCCGAGCGCGTTGCCCAGGAAACCACCGGCACCGGCCGCGGCGCCGATGATGCCGAGCAGCAGCAACTGGTCGAACGGGCTCTGCCCGCTGCCCTCGGCCTGCGCCTTCACCGCGAACGCGGAGAACATCATCAGGAACCCGGTCAGCACGCGGACGGTGCCGTTGCCCCACAACGAGACGACGATCTGCCGTCCCATCGGCTGCCGCTGTTTCTTGACCCGCCGTTCGGGGTGCGCGGACAGCGAAGCAGGCACTTCGCCTTCGGTCTTTTCGACCCAGGACGGGATGCGCATCGACTGCACCGCGGCCGCGACGCAGATCAGCATGGTGAACCACAGCGCGCCCTGCGAGCCCCAGATCGCGTTGACCCCGCTCGCCAGCGCACCGAACGCGCCGGCGGCGATCAGGCCGAACACGGTGAGCCGCGCGTTCGTCTTCGACAGGGTGATCTCGGGCGGCAGCACCCGTGGGGTGACCGCGGCCTTGAGCACGGTGAACGACTTCGAAAGCACCATCATGCCCAGTGCCGCCGGGTACAGGAGCCAGTCGTCGAAGTGCAGTGCCATCACGATCGCCATCAGCGCCTGACCGGCCGAAGACACGCACATGGCGAGCCGGCGGCCGCGCTGGATCTTGTCCAGCGCCGGGCCGATCACCGGCGCGACCAGCGCGAACGGGGCGATCGTGATGAGCAGGTAGAGCGCGACCTTGCCCTTGCTCTCCCCGCTGGTGGCGGCGAAGAACAAGGTGTTGGCCAGCGCGATCGCCATCGCCGCGTCGCTGGCGTAGTTCAACATCACCGCGTACGTCAGCGAAGTCAGGCCCGACTTGTCGGCGCCGTCCGCCTTCGTGGCGCGCTGGAACGCGCCGACGGCCTGTCCGGTGAGCTGACGGCTGCGCATCGCCGCGACCCGGGTGACCGTGATCTTCTTCGGCATCTTCGGCAGGGGGCCCGCCCGCGGCGGGACCGCGGTCGTCGGGTGTTCCTGCGGCGGCCCCTCGGCGTAGCGCGGCTCGCCCGCGTAACCACCGGTGTCGTAGTGCTCGTACTCGCCGCTGCCCGGCGGGTGGTCGTCGTAGAACCCGCCCGGACGAGGCCGGACGGGTTCGGTCTGCCGCTGCGAGGGATCCGGATACGGCCGAGCGCCACGGGGAGGCGTCCGCGGCGGTGGTGGTGGGGGTGGGGGCGGTGGCTGGTGGTGACCCATCGGGATCGCGCTGGTGCGCGCCTCGTCCGCGGTCGGTCCGGCCGGATGCGGCCGGTGGTGGGGGTGGTGCTGCGGCTGGGGACGGGCCGCGCGCGGCGGAGCGGGCGGGACCGGCTGCTGGTCGACCTTCGTCGGCGGCGGCGCGGACCAGTTGCGCGCCTGGGCGGCGCCGGGCTCCGGCGTCCACTTCCGCTTGCTCTTGCGGCCACGCTCCTTGCCCGGCTTGCCGGAAGGCGTGCCGTCGCGTCCAGAGTTCGAGCCGAAGATTCCCACCCTGCAATCCTGCCTTAAGCGAGACCCGCTTCGCGCGTTCACCACTGCTTTCTAGGCGGCAGGGACGAATTTCACGCGGAACATCCTGGGCCAGAGCTTGCCGGTGAGCACGAACTCGTCGGTTCCGGGCACCGCCGCGATGCCGTTGAGGACGTCGGCGGAGCCCCGCTCGGCCTGCCCGAGCAGCCCTGAGGCGTCGACCTCACCGGTGACCCGCCCGGTCGCGGCGTCGATCCGTAGGATCCGGTCCGTCTGCCAGACGTTCGCGTACACCGAGTCCCCGACGCATTCCAGCTCGTTCAGCCGGTCACGTCCGACGTCGACGCCGCCCGTCGGCGCGAAGGTCACGGGGTCGCGGAAGGTCAGCCTCGCCGAGCCGTCGCTCATCACCAGCTGCCCGGTGCCCTCGCGGTGGCAGAGGCCCCAGCCCTCGCCGGAGTAGTTCACCCGCCTGAGTTCGGCCAGCGTCTTGGCGTCGCGTTCGATCGCGACGCCGTCCTGCCAGGTGATCTGCCAGACCGTCGGCCCGAGCACGGTGATGCCCTCGCCGAACAGGCCGGGCAGCTCCCGGCGGACCTTCGGCGCCGCGCCCGCGGGCCCGGCCCGCATCGACGACTTGCCGACCAGGCCGGTGCCCTCGTACAGCGTCTCGCCGGAGAACTCGAGGCCCTGGGTGAAGGCGGCCGGATCGTGCGGCAGGGACGAGAGCACCCGCACCTCGAGCTGCTCGGGTGCGGGCGGGGCGGCGTCGCTCGCCGGCGCGGCGGCGCAGCCACCGAGGACGGCGGCCAGCAGGAGCGACATGGTCATCGGCGTGCGCACGCGGACAGCCTGACACGGACCGCGAGATCGCGTGCGGCAGAATGGGGGCATGACCCTGCTGTTGACCCTGGACGACGGCTCCATCCAGCGCAAACTCGCCGAGGCGGTCGAGCTCGCCCGCGCCGCGGTGCTGGAGGACGCCGGTGCCGAACAGGTCGGCGCGCACGTCGGCGTGAACTCCGAGGACGCGGTCTCCGCGAGCCATCTGTTCGAGGCGACCGTGTCGGGTTATCGCGGTTGGCGCTGGTCGGTCACGGTCGCGCTCGCCGGTGAGGAAGAGCCGATCACGGTCAGCGAGGTCGTGCTGATCCCCGGCCCGGAAGCGCGCGTCGCCCCGGCGTGGGTGCCGTGGGATCGCCGCGTCCAGGCGGGTGACCTCGGCGTCGGCGACATCTTCCCGGCGGAGAAGGACGACCCGCGGCTCGCCCCGGCGTACCTGCAGTCCGACGACCCCGCGGTCGAAGCGGTCGCCAAGGAGGCCGGCCTCGGCCGGGTCCACGTGCTGTCCCGGCACGGCAGGCTCGACGCCGCCGCCCGCTGGCACAGCGGCGAGTTCGGCCCGCGGTCGGACATGGCGCGCAGCGCGCCGGACGTCTGCGGGAGCTGCGGCTTCTTCGTGCCGCTCGCGGGGTCGCTCAGCGCGGCCTTCGGCGCGTGCACCAACGACATCTCCCCGGCGGACGGCCACGTCGTCGACGTCGAGTACGGCTGCGGCGCGCACTCCGAGATCGAGGTCGAGGTCACCTCGTCGGTGCCGGTGGCGGAACTGGTCTACGACGACTCGCTGATGGACTTCGAGCCGATGCCGGAAGCGGCCACCGACGCCACCGAGTCCGACGCCACCGAGTCCGACGCCACCGAGTCCGACGCCACCGAGTCCAACGCCACCGAGTCCGACGCCACTGAGCCGGAAACCACTGGGCCGGAAACCACTGGGCCCGAGCCCGCCGAGGCCACGGTCGTCGACGAGTCCGAGGCCCCGGTCGCCGAGGTGCCCGAGACCGCCGAGGTCCAGCCGGAGGTCGAGCCGGAGGCCGTCGAGCAGGACACCGCCGACGAAGCGCAGGTCGAAGCCGAAAGCGCCAGTGAGCACTGACCCGTTCGGCACCGAGCGGCTGCGCGCCGCCGTCCTGCGCGCGTGGGCCGATTCGCCGACACGGTTCACCGAGGACACGAACACCGAGAACGACCTGCGCGTCGGCGGCTACCGTGACCGGCTGTTCGTCGAACTGGCGCAGAACGCCGCCGACGCGGCCTTGGCCGCCGGTGCCCGCGGCACACTCCGGGTGTCCTTTGTGGACGGTGAGCTGAGGTTCGCCAACACGGGCGCGCCGCTGGACGCGCGCGGTGTCGAATCCCTTGCCTCCCTTCGTGCTTCCGGCAAGGGGGAGGAGACCGTCGGCCGGTTCGGCGTCGGGTTCGCCGCCGTGCTCACCGTTTCCGCCGAGCCGCGGATCGTTTCCGCGACCGGTGGGGTCGCGTTCTCCGCGGCACGCACGCGGGCCGAAGCCGGCCGCACCGGCGAGGTTCCCGTGCTCCGGCTTCCGTGGCCGGTCGCGGACGACGAACCTCCCGTGCCCGAAGGTTTCACCACCGAGGTCCGATTGCCGCTGCGCGAGGGCGTCGACGGTCGAGCGGTGCTGGCGGAACTGAAGAACGACATCGGCGACCTCCTGCTCACCTTGTCCTGGCTGGAGACCATCGAGGTCGAGGGCGGTGTCTGGCGCCGGTCCGATCTCGGTGACGGTGTCGTCGCGCTCTCGTCGCCGGAAGGGTCCGAGCACTGGCAGGTCCATCGCGGCGACGTCGTCTGGGCCGTCCCGCTGGACGGAGCCGGTTCGCCGCGACCGCTCGGCGAAGACGTGCTGCACGCGCCGACCCCCACCGATGACGAGCTTTCCCTGCCCGCGAGGCTGATCGCGACGCTGCCCATCGAGCCGTCACGCCGTCGCGCGCTGCCGGGGCCGGAGCTGACCGCGGCGCTGAAGAACGCCGCGCGGGAGTACGTCTCTCTCGTCCGTTCCTTGCCCGCCGAGGAACGCCTGTCGCTCGTGCCCGGTGGGGGCTTCCCGCGTTCCACCGTGGACGGAACGCTGCGGGAAGCCATCCTCGAAAACCTCACCGACTCGCCCTGGCTTCCCGCGCAAGCAGGTGACGAATTGCCGGGGCGTCGGGCGCGTGTCCTGTCGGTGGACGTGCCGGGATTGGCGCCGTTGCTGGCCGATGTCGTGCCCGGACTGCTTTCTTTGTCCGGGGTGGACCTTCGCGCCGTGGGTGCGCGGTCGCTGTCGCCCGCCGAGGCCGTCGAGCTGCTGACCGGGGTCCAGCGCGAGCCCTCGTGGTGGCGCTCGCTCTACGACGTGCTGCTCCCGGCCCTCGAAGCCCACGACCTCGCCAAGGACGACCTCGGCGCCTTGCCGGTGCCGATGTCGGACGGCCGCACGTTGCCCGGCGTCCGCGACGCGTTGCTCGTCGGTGGCTCGGCGGAACTGCTCGAACTCCTGTCCGATGTGGACATCATCGGCCTGCGGCTCGTACATCCGGCCGCCGCGCATCCGTTGCTGGAACGCTTGGGCGCCAAGCACGCCGAGGCGAGTGACCTGCTCGAAGCCGACGCGTTGAGCGCCGCCGTCGAGCGCAGCGTCGAAGACGTCCGGTCCGGTTTGGACGGTACGGCGCTCGCCGGCGCGGTGCTCCGACTGATCGCCGAAGTCGGCGACGAAGCGCCCGAATGGGCGGGCGCGCTGGCGTTGCCGAGCGAGGACGGCTGGCGGCGCGCGGACGAACTCGTCCTGCCCACCTCGCCGCTGGGTGACCTCTTCGACCCCGAGGTGTTCGAGGAAGACGGCGCCTTGTCCGTACTGGACGAGGAATTCGCCGAGGACTGGCCGGCGAGCACGCTCGTCGCGGTCGGCGTACTCGATTCCTTCGCGATCGTCACCGACGACGAGCCGCTGGAACCCGAGCACGGCCTGCCCGACGAGCACGACTGGTGGGATTCGCGGGAGCGGCCGCCGTCGCGGGTGCTCGCCGTGCGCGATCTCGACCTCGTCGGCGACGACGTCTGGCCGGAGGCGCTGCGCTTGCTCGCGTCCCGCCCCGAGACCTGGCGTGCCCTCACCGAACCCGGCGGGCACACCGGCTGGTGGCTCGCGCGGTACGCGCTGCTGGACGGGCACGCGCCGCTCGATTGGCGGATGCCGGAGGCCGCCGCGCTGGCCGGGCTCTACGACGTCGTCCCGGATTCGGGGCTGAGCAGGGAAATCCTGCTCGCCGCCGGGGTGCGCACAGAGCTGGGAACGGACGCCGAAGACGTCGAAGATCTCCTGGAGCGGCTGGGCGATCCCGAGCGCGAGGTGCGCCCCGGCCTGGCTTCCCTGGCGCACGCCGCACTCGCCGAGTACACAGTGGACGTCACGCCGCCGGATCGCGTCCGGGCCGCCGACGGTTCGGCCGTCGCCGCCGGGAACGCCGTCGTGCTGGACGTGCCGTGGTTCGCCGCCGTGCTGAAGCCGGAGCGGATGGTCGTCTCGGCGAGCGGCGCCGCCGCGCTGGCGGAACTGCTCGACCTGCCGGTGGCGAGCGGGCTGGACGCCAAGGTCACCGAAGGCGGCGAGTACGTGCCGTGGACGGAGCTTTCCGCGCTCCGGCTGGCCGCCGATCAGCTGGGCGTCGAACTGCCCGACGGCGGCGTGCTGCTGCACGAGTCGCTGACGGTGACCTTCGAAGACGCCGAGCACGAAGTCGCCTGGTGGTCCGACGGCACGCTGCACGCCGCAGACACCCCCGAAGGCCTCGGCCGCGCCTTCGCCTGGGCCACCGACCGGTGGGCCGACCGCCACGTCCTCACGGCCCTGCTCGAGGACCCCTCGCCTTCGGCCCTGCTCAACTGACGCAATTCGTCACCTGCTTGCGATGAGTGCGCTCCGCACCCATCGCAGGCAGGTGACGAATTGCGGGGGAATTCAGAAGCGTTGGGCGCTCTTCGAGCCCCGGCGGGCGGCGGCGCGCTGCCAGGCGATGATCGCGAGCCCGACGAAGCCGAGCACGACGCCGGAGCACGCCGTCTGCACCCAGATGCCGTCGGTCACAAAGAACAGGACCACGGTCGCGACCGCCCAGAGCGAGGTACCTACGATCACGACCGGCGTCAGGTCGGTCAGCCGCTTCGGCAGCTCCGGCGTCGGCCGCAAGGAGCCGTTCACTTTCCCGGCATTGATCGAATCGCCCACGTGGGCAAGGGTACCCGGCAACGGGCGAAGGGTGGTACGCGATGGCGGAGCAGCGCACCCGGTCCACACTGGACCGGTTCTTCAAGATCAGCGAGCGCGGCTCGACACCGGGGCGGGAGATCCGCGGCGGGATCGTCACCTTCTTCACGATGGCCTACATCGTCGTCCTCAACCCGCTGATCCTCGGCAGCTTCTCCGCCGAAGACGCGGGCGCGCACAAGGACGTCCTCGGCAACATCCTCCCCGTCCCCCAGGTCGCCGCGGTGACCGCGCTGGTCGCCGGGGTGCTGACCATCGTCATGGGGCTGGTCGCGAACTATCCGTTCGCCATCGCCACCGGCCTCGGCATCAACAGCCTGATCGCGGTCACCTTCGCCGCCCAGATGACCTGGCCCGAGGCGATGGGCCTGGTGGTGATCGAAGGCCTGGTCATCGTCCTGCTGGTGTTCGCGGGCATCCGGACGGCGGTGTTCAACGCCGTGCCGCCGCCGCTGAAATCCGCGATCGCGGTCGGCATCGGCCTGTTCATCTGCCTGATCGGCCTGGTCGACGCCGGATTCGTCCGCCGCGTCCCGGACGACGCGAAGACCACCGTGCCGGTCGGGCTGGGCATCAACGGGTCGATCGCTTCGTGGCCGACGCTGGTGTTCGTGGTCGGCCTGCTGGTCACCGGCATCCTGGTGGCGAAGCGGGTCAAGGGCGCGATCCTGATCGGTGTGCTCGCCTCGACCGTGCTGGCGATCGTCGTCGAGGCGATCACCGGGGTCGGCCCGTCGAAGGGTGTCGACCCGCTGGGCTGGAACCTCGGCTACCCGGCGCTGCCGGATCAGGTCCTCGGCCTGCCGGACCTCTCGCTGGTCGGCGACATCTCCTTCGGTGCCTGGACGAGGCTGCCGATCATCACCGTCGTGCTGCTGGTGTTCACGCTGGTGCTGGCGGATTTCTTCGACACCATGGGTTCGATGACCGGCCTGGCGAAGGAAGGCGACCTGCTGCCGCCGGACGGCAAACTCCCGAACGTCGGCAAGGCCCTGTTCGTCGACGGCACCGCCGCGGTGGCGGGTGGCTTCGCGTCGTCCAGTTCGAACACCGTCTTCGTCGAGTCCGCGTCCGGTATCGCCGAGGGCGCCCGGACCGGGCTGGCGAACGTGGTCACCGGCGTGCTCTTCATCGCGGCCATGTTCCTGACCCCGCTCTACCAGGTCGTCCCGGTCGAGGCCGCCGCTCCGGCGCTCGTCGTCGTCGGCGCGCTGATGATGAGCCAGGTCAAGGAGATCGACTTCGCCGACTTCACCATCGCGCTGCCCGCGTTCCTGACCATCGTGATCATGCCGTTCACCTACTCGATCGCGAACGGCATCGGCGCCGGCTTCGTCAGCTACGTCGTCATCCGCGCGGTCACCGGAAAGGCGAAAGGCGTGCACCCGCTGATGTGGGGCATCGCGCTGATGTTCGTGGCCTACTTCGCGGTCGGGCCGATCCAGGCCGCGTTTACTTGATCGCGCTGACCCGAACACGTCAGCGGGGCCGTCCGGTGAGGACGTCGCCTTCGCGAGCAGGTGCCCCGCTACCGCATTCGTGTGGCCTTCGGCCGAAAGAGGCGCGATCGGTGAAGTCCCAGCCGGGCGCCGAGCGCCCTTCGTGAGACCATACCTGCTGGTCAGGTCGGCCGTGGGCGATCTCACGGGCCGTCGATCCGATCGTGAGGTAAGCTAACTATATGTCCGGAGACACGCACGAGCGCTCATTGGCGAGCCGCCTGCGTCTCGCGGTGGTGCGGCTCAATCGACGGCTGCGGGCCCAGCGGGTCGGTGACGGCATCTCGCTGACCCAGGTTTCCGCGTTGTCGACGCTGCACAAATGCGGTGCGCTGACCCCTGGCCAGCTCGCCGCGAAGGAAGGCGTCCAGCCGCCCTCGATGACGAGGGTGATCGCCGCGCTCGAGGAGATGGGTTACGTCGAGCGCAGGCCGCATCCGACCGACGGCCGTCAGGCCATCGTCGAGTTGTCCGATCGCGGCCGGGCCTACGTGATCGAGCAGATCACCGCGCGGGAGATCTGGCTGGACAAGCAATTGGCGGAGTTGAGCGCCGAAGAACGCGAAGTGCTCTCTCGCGCCGCCGAGATCATCGACAGGATGGCGGGGAACTAACAGCGGTGACGACCACGGGTAACGAAACACAGTGTCCTTCCAAGACCACCGTTACCCGGGAACCCGCTCCGCCTCCGTCGCCCGCGCGCGAGAAGCCGCGCGGGAGCATGTTCTCCTCGCTGAAGGTCCGTAACTACCGGCTGTTCTTCACCGGCCAGGTCATCTCGAACATCGGCACCTGGATGCAGCGCATCGCACAGGACTGGCTGGTGTTCACCCTCAGCGGCAACGACCCGATCGCGCTCGGCGTCGCGGTCGCCCTGCAGTTCGTGCCGACGCTGTTCCTCTCGTTGTGGGCCGGGGTGCTGGCCGACCGCGTCGACAAGCGGCGGCTGCTGATCGGCATCCAGATCGCCGTGCTGGCGCAGGCGGTCGTTCTCGGCGCCCTCGATCTGAGCGGGGTCGCGGCGCTCTGGCACGTCTACCTCCTCTGCTTCACCCTCGGCGTGACGGCGTCGCTGGAGGTACCCGCCCGGCAGTCGTTCGTCGCCGAGATGGTCGGCAGGGACAAGGTCACCAACGCCGTCGCGCTCAACTCGTCGATCTTCAACATGGCCCGCATCGTCGGCCCGGCCATCGCGGGCTTCGCGATCACCTGGGTCGGCACCGGCTGGCTGTTCATGGCGAACGCGGTGAGCACGGGCGCCGTCATCGCCGCGCTGGTGATGATGAACCCGGCCAAGCTCTTCCGCGGCCCGGCCATCCCGCGCGAGAAGGGGCAGCTCGTCGAGGGGCTGCGGTACGTCCGGCGGCGCAGTGACCTGGTGACCGTGATGGTGCTGGTGTTCTTCGTGAGCACGTTCGGCATCACGTACTTCACCTCGTTGCCGATCGTGGCCGCGAACGTCTTCCACACCGACGCCGACGGCTACGGCCTGCTGTCGACACTGGTCGCTGTCGGCACCTTCACCGGCGCGCTGATGTCGGCCCGCCGCAACACCCGTGGCGGCCCTCGCGTGCGGTTGCTGCTGCTCTCGGCGTTCCTGCTCGGCGCGTTCGAGGTGCTCACCGGGTTCATGCCGACGTACCTGGCCTTCGGCCTCGCGCTGATCCCGCTCGGCTTCGCCACGATCACCTTCCTGAACACGGCGAACGCGCTGGTGCAGACCGCGGTCGGCCCGCAGATGCGCGGCCGCGTGATGGGCCTGTACGTGCTGGTCCTGATCGGCGGCAACCCCATCGGCGGCCCGATGACCGGTTGGCTGGCCGACGCCTTCGGCGGCCGCTCGCCGTTCTACATCGGCGGCGCGGTCTCGGCGGTCGCCGCGGTGGTCTGCGCCGTCGTGCTGATCCGGCGCGGCGGGGTGCGCCTGCCGGTGCGGCGGTTCGGGAACGGACTGCGGGTGCTGAAGCGGGAACAGGTCTAACGACCGAGCAGCGGCGGCACCGTCTTCTCGGCGAGCGCCGGGAGATCGCCGGTGCCCTTGAACTTCAGCGTCTGCCCCACCGGATCGGCGGTGAGCTGCACGACGACGCCCCGCCCGTCGACCTGAGCGGGGAGCCCCGCGATGGTCGTGGTCGGGGCGACGGCGGCGGACCGTTCGCTGTAGTCCGCGATCACGCCGTTCAGCTCGCACGCGGCGAAGAAGGTCGGTTTCGCCTTGTCTGCGGACACGCCGAGCGCGCGGCCGAGTTCTCCGCACAGCAGCCACGAGATCACCGGGAGCGGCCGGTCCTCGATCGGGCCGGGCTCGGTCTTCTCCCAGGCGATCTCGCCGTCTTCGCCGATTTTCGGCAACTTCGGCCCAGGCGGTGTCGCACCGGCGATGAGCGCCTCGGCGAGTGCCCTCGCCTTCTGCTCGGTTTCGGGGCTCTCGACGATTCTGCTGCGAAGCGTCACGTGCAGCACCGGCGAGGCGCCGTGGTGCGGCGCGACCTCGACGAGTTCGACGCTCAGGCTGGTGCCGTCCTTGTCCGTGGCGACGACCGCGAGCTTGCCGGCGACCGTGGTCTTCACGGGCACGCCCCGGCTCGTGTCCTCGGGCAGCGCGGGGATCATCTGCGCGCTGACGTCGAGTTTCGTGGTGACCGCGTGGCAGGCGGTTCCCGCCTCCCGCAGCGTGCGGCCGCCGAGAAGCTCCTCCCAGCGCCGCTCCGGGATCGCCTGGCACAGCACCTGCGCGCCGGTTTCGTCCGTCAGCGCGGCGATCATCTCACCCGTCGGCATCGGTACCGGGCGGAGCGCCTGCCCGGACTTGGACGGCCAGACCGCGGGCAACTCGGCCTCGGGCTCCTCGCTGCTTTCGTTCAGGAGCGTGATGGCGACGACGATCCCCACCCCGAACAACAGCAGGACACCGGTCAGCGCGCAGCCCGCCCAGATCCACATCGGACGGTCGGTCCTGCGCGCGATGGCGCGGTAGTCGTTCGGGGTGGCCACGAGGAGAAGCTAGCTCGTCGGCCGCCCGCTGTCCGGAGAACCGCCGACCCGATGGGTGAACGCGGAGCATCCGCCGCCGCCCGGATCGCCGGTCAACCGCCCAGCAGCGGCGGCAAGAGCTTCCCCGCCAGCTCCCGCAGCTCCGCCTCCGAACGATCCCGCCACGAGAACCGCAGCCCTTGTCCGGAACCGTTGTCCGTCAACAGGACGCTCAACTGCCCGCCGCTCTCCGAAGCCGGGCGGCCCGCCACCGGCTCACCTCGCGGCTCCGTCCGGAGGACGGCGTGTTCGACCCGGATGGGCGAGTCGTCCGTCGCGGTGGCCGTGCATTTCCCGTCGGAGTACGGCTCCGTGGCCGCGGCGGGGAGGCCCAGCGCGCGCTGGATCCCCGTGCACAGTTTCCACGAGATCTCGGGCAGCGAGGCGTCGAGGATACCCGCGCCCGGCTCGACGGTCTTCCGTTCGATGACGTCGCGTTCGTCCGCGGCGGGCAGTTTCGGGCCGGGGCCGAAAGCGCCGGCGAGTACCGACTCGGCCAGCCCGAGCAGCCTGCCTTCGCCCTGATCGTCGCGCGGCGGGACGCGGGTCCAGCCGGTCTCGATCCGCAGCACGTGCGCATCGGTGCCGGACGGCTTGACCTCCACAAGGGACGGTGAGCCGCCCAGGACGACCGTCGCCGGGCGCCCCGCGACGGTCACCTCCTTGCGGGTGCCCAGCCCGGTCGAGCCGGCCACGGCGGTCCGGTTCAAGGAGATCCGCACCCAGCTGTCCATGCCGACGGCGTGGCACGATTCGCCGTGCTCCACCTCGCGCGCGACATCGCCGCCCATCAGCTCCTTCCAGCGCTCCGCCGGGGTCGCCTGGCACAGCACCTGGGCCGTGGTCTCCCGCGGCAGCGCCAGCAGGAACTCCCCGGACGGCATCGGCACCGGGCGCAGCGGACGGCCGTTCGCCGTCGGCCACTCCTTGGGCAGTCCTTTCGGCCCGAGCCCTTCCTCGTAGGTGCCGGCCTTCGTCATGCACCCCGCGCAGAGCCCGGCGATCACGATCGCCAGGAAACTTTTGACACCCCATCTGGTCACGCGCGCACGCTAGCGGATCAGCGCCGGTCGGCGACTCGAAACGGTCACATCCACCTGGCCGGGGGAGGCGGCCCCAGCGCCTCCCGCAGCTCGCCGCCCAGCGCGTGAGCTCCGTCGCGACCTCGTCCGAGAGCCCCGCTTCGACGTCCTTCCCCAGGCTGCCATCACCCGGAAGAGTGAGATCGGCGTCTCTCGACCGTACCTCTTGCCGGAGCAGATGAGGTTAGGCTAACCTCATGCAAGTCCGCTTCGTGGTGGGAGCGGCAGTCAGTTCGGGAACGGACGAAGCCCCGCAACCGGGTCACCCCCGGCGGCGGGGCTTCGTTCATTCCGGCGGGTTCATGGTCGAGGACCCCGGTGATCCGGTCAAGGTCGTCCCGGCACCCGGGCGAGTTCGAAACCTTGCGGTGGCCATCGAAAAACGGGGCCCTCCCGGCTGGGAGAGCCCCGTGTCGTGGCGAGAGGTCAGCCGAGCAGCAGGCCGTTGCCACCGGCGACGGCGTTGTCGAACCGCTTGGAGATCTCGGCCCAGTTGAAGATGTTCCACAGGGCCTCGACGTACTTCGGCTTCACGTTCTTGTAGTCCAGGTAGAACGCGTGCTCCCAGACGTCGACCAGCAGGATCGGCGTGGTCGGCAGGACCAGGTTGTTGTGGTGGTCGCGCAGCTGCTGGGTGATCAGCGTCTTGCCGATCGGGTCCCAGGAGAGCGCGGCCCAGCCGTTGCCCTGGATCGTGGTGGCGACCGCGGTGAACTGCGCCTTGAACTTGTCGAAGGAGCCGAACGCCTCGTCGATCGCGGAGGCCAGCTCGCCGGTCGGCTTGTCGCCGCCTTCCGGGGAGAGGATCTTCCACCACACGACGTGGTTGGCGTGCCCGGCGAGGTGGAACGCCAGCGTGGTCTGCAGGCCGACGATGTCGCCGAAGTTGCCGGCTTCGCGGGCCTCGGCGATCTTGTCGAGCGTGTCATTCGCGCCCTTGACGTAGGTCGCGTGGTGCTTGCTGTGGTGCAGCTCGTTGATCTCACCGGAGATGTGCGGCGCCAGAGCGCTGTAGTCATAGTCGAGATCGGGGAGCACGTAGCGGGCCATCGGCCCTCCTTCTGTCTTCGACACAGGTTTCCAAGGACGAACTTAGTCGTCTTCACCCGTTCGCGGCGACCGGGGGCGCCGCGTTTCCCCCCAGGTGGAACGACCCGTTCGCGGCGGCTGTACCTGTAGGAACCGCCGCCTGGAACCTCACTTTGCTAGCTCCAGTCAGCTGGAGGTCAAGGCGATGTGACGGCGATCATCGAGGCAGGTAGGGCAGCCCGACCGCCAAGGCCGCGGAAACCACCGTGCAGGTGGTCCTGGCGGGGTGTTTCACCGCCCGCGGCGCCAGGTTTCGCGTGATCAGACGGACGGCGCGCGTGATCAGGCGGACACGCGTGACTGGATGGACGGCGCGCGCACGGTCGGGTTCCGCCGCGAGTCGTCCGCCTGATCACGTGTGTCGTCCATCCAGTCACCCGAAACCGCCACCCGCGCACAGCGCCGAGACGCAGTCGGCTCCGATTGTCCTTTCGCGCGGCAGGTCAAACGGCCCGGTACGCGTCCAGCTCGCTCGCCAGCTCGTCGAACACCGCGATGTTGCACTCGAAGGCCACGATCGCCTCTTCGATCAGCCGCGCGCGCTCGTCCTCGTTCCACGGCGCCGAGTTCAGCCGTTCGCGGTAGTCGTCCCGGAACTTGGGGGCGCTGCCCAGCTGGTCGAAGTGGTAGAACAACGAGCCCGCCTCGCTGAGCTCGTACTTGCGCTCCAGCAGCCGCCGGATGATCTGGCCGCCGGCGATGTCGCCGAGGTAGCGCGTGTAGTGGTGGGCGACGAACCCGCCGGACCAGTCCGACGCCTCGGCGACGCGCCGCGCGTACCGCTCGGTCGAGGGCAGCGGGCGGACGGTCTCCCGCCAGTCCGGGCCGACGAGGTGTTCGAGGTCGCGTTCGAGGCTCGGCACCCGCCGCAGTTCCTCGAAGACGAACCTGCCCGCCACCGGATCCGTCGCCAGCTTGTCGGCGGACCGCTCGATGGCCTGGTAGATGAAGTAGTACTGGATCGCCAGCCGGGTGTACCCCTCGAGCGAGAGTTCGCCGCCGAGCAGCGCGTTCATGTACTCGGAATGGTTGGCCCGCTCGTGGGCGGGCAAGGTGGAGGCGCGCAGGGTCGCGGAGAACGGCCCGGATTCGACGTCGGTGGTCACCGGCATGGACAGAGCCTCCAAGCATCGATCTGACATGCTGTCAGAAAGAGCGTAAGGCACAACTACGAGTTAGGCTACCCTAATTTTCCTCAGTCCTCCGTCATCCCGACCGCTCTGAGCACGAACCGGACCGCTCCCTCGATCGCGTCGTCCAGCCGTTCGGGAGGCACGTCGACGACCTGGCGGCTGCCGAGCGCGGCGGTGATCATCGGGATCAGCACGTCGGGGTCCTCTTCCGGGACGCCCTCGGCGAGGATCTCGCGAAGCTGGCCGGTGATGGGATCGGCGTGCGCGCTGATCCGCCGGTACGCGGCGGGCGCCAGCGCCGACGCGAGCGCCGTCCCCGGCGGCAGGTGGTACTCGGCCAGCACCCGTAGTTGCAGGCGGACGAACGTCGCAAGCTTCGCGACCGGGGTGTTGGCCGTCGCGACGGCCGCCTTCAACCGTTCGACGTACCGCGTCGCCTCATCCTCGACGAAGGCGACCAGCAGGCTTTCCTTGTCCGGGAAGTGGTTGTACATCGCCGTCCGGCCGAGGCCCGCTTCGGCGGCGACACCCGCGAGCGTGATCGCGTCGAAGCCGCGCTCGTACAGCTGCCCGCGCAGGACGTCGAACACCCTGCTGCGGACCTCGCGCCGGTGCTCCTCCAGCGACCGGCCGATGATCTTGGGCACGAGCCACCTCCCTGGGAGATGACTCTAAGCCTCCAGCGACCAGGTGTGCACCGGCGTCTCGGTGGCCGACAGCTCCAGGTACCGGCCCAACATCCGGTTCAGCGCGGTTTCCCGCTCGGCGCCGCGCTCCTCCGCGCGCAGGACGTACTCCCGCTGCCACGCCGCGCCGGTCCGCCGGGTGAGGCAGCGCTGCTCGATGATGCCCAGATAACGCTCTCTCGCCTGGTCCGAAACATCCGATCGGCGTAGTCCCTCGTGCGCCAGCGGCAACAGGACCCGCAGCACCAGCTCGTCCGGCGGGATCCAGCCGATACCCGGCCAGTAGAGCTGCGCGTCGAAACCCCGGCGCGCCCCCGCGTACATGTTCTCCTCGGCCGCCTGGAACGACATCTGTGTCCACACTGGACGGTCGGCCTCGGCGAGGGCCCGTTGCGCGCCGTAGAAGAAGGCGGCGTTGGCGACCATGTCGACGACGGTCGGGCCCGCGGGCAGCACGCGGTTCTCCACCCGCAGATGCGGCAGGCCGTCGACGACGTCGTAGACCGGCCGGTTCCAGCGCCAGACGGTGCCGTTGTGCATCCGCAGTTCGGTGAGTTTCGGGGCCTGCCCGGAGTCGAGCGCCTCGATCGGATCCTCGCGGTCGGTCTCGGGCAGCAGGCCGGGGAAGTACCGGACGTTCTCCTCGAACAGGTCGAAGATCGAGGTGATCCACCGCTCGCCGAACCACACCCTCGGCCGCACGCCCTGGTTCTTCAGCTCCTCTGGCCGGGTGTCCGTGGCCTGCAGGAACAGTGGGATCCGCGTCTCGTGCCAGAGCGCCTTGCCGAGCAGGAACGGCGAATTCGCGCCCACCGCGATCTGGACGCCCGCCAGTGCCTGTGCCGCGTTCCAGTGCGCCGCGAACTCCTCCGGCGCCACCTGCAGATGCAGCTGGACGGAGGTGCAGGCGGCCTCGGGGAGGATCGATTCCGAGTAACTGCGCAGCCGCTCGGGCTGCCTGCCGGGCAGCGGCGCCCCCTCCATCGAGAGCACGGTGCGCTCACCGCGCGCGGCGAAGATCCGGTCGTTGAGCAGCGAATACCGCGCGTTGTTGGTGAGCCACTTCTGATCGAAATGCTCGTGCCGCAGCGTCGGGAGGATGCCGATCATCGCCAGCGAGGCGCCGGATTCCTCGGCCTTGCGCGAGGCGGCGCCCAGATACGCGTGGAGGTCGTCCTCCAGTTGCAGCGCGGACTCGCCGGCCAGCGGCCGCGGCGGCACGTTGAGCTCCAGGTTGTGCTGACCGAGTTCGGTGGTGAACGACGGGTCGTTCAGCGCCTCGAGCACCGTCGTGTTCGTCATCGACGGGCGCAGCTCCGCGTCCACCAGGTTGAGTTCCACTTCGAGCCCGATATTCTTGCGGGGGAAGGAAAAACTGCCATCGGTGAGCATTCTGGCCAAGGTGTCGAGACAGCGCTGGACCTTCCGGCGATAACGTCCGCGATCCTGCGGTTCGCAGGGGTCCGCCGAAAGCTTCTTACCCATGTTCGTCGAACTCCTCATTGGCCACGCTCCGCGGGATCCAGGCGGGACTGCCAGGCGGCCCAACGGTTTCACGCCTCGCTGTCGCCTCGCTAGCGGCCAAACTGGTGCTCTCCGTCACTAGGGGTTAACTGACAGCAAAATACGTCCGTTCGCAGCACCTACCCGCCGACGATCGGACGCAAACGGCGCGCGGTGGGTGCGATGACACACTCTCCGGGTGGCTCAACTGATCACCGTCGACGATTCCGGCGACCCGCGGCTCGACGACTTCCGCGACCTGTCCACCGCCGATCGTCGACCGGACCGGCCGGGTGGGCGGGGCTTCGTGATCGCCGAAGGCACCGTCGTGGTCGAACGCCTGCTGAACTCCCGCTATCCGGTCCGCGCCCTGCTCGGCGTGGACCGGCGCTTCCGGGACTTGGGCGAGCACCTGGACCAAGTCGACGTCCCCGGCTACGTGACGTCGGCCGAGACGATGGCCGACGTGGTCGGTTTCCACCTGAATCGCGGGATATTGGCCGTCGCGGACCGGCCGGTCCCGCCGCCGACGGTCGAAGGCGTCATCGACGGCGCACGAGTGCTCGCCATCCTCGAAGGCGTCGGTGACCACGAGAACCTCGGTGCGCTGTTCCGCAACGCGGCCGCGCTCGGCGTCGACGGCGTCCTTCTCGGCGCCGGTTGCTCGGACCCGCTGTACCGGCGCAGCGTCCGCGTTTCGATGGGGCACGTCCTGCGCGTGCCGTTCGCGGCCTTCGGGTCTTGGCCGGGCGACCTGGAACTGCTTCGGGAGCGCGGTTTCCGTATCGCCGCCCTCACTCCTCGTGCGGATTCCGTTTCGCTGCGCCGGTTGCGCGACCAGGCACCGGAGAAGGTGGCGCTGATGCTGGGCGCGGAGGGCCCCGGCTTGACCGAGGAGGCCATCGCCGCCGCCGACGTCGCGGTGCGGATCCCGATGCCCGAAGGCGTCGATTCGCTGAATGTCGCCACGGCGGGCGCGATCGCGTTCTACGAGACGCGTCCACCGCTATCGTGAGCACTCGACCCGATCACGAGGAGAACCCATGGAATTGCGGATCCGTGAGGGACGTGCGGTGCTGGCCGGGCGAGGCGGCGACAGCGCGCACGAGGTGGACCCGCATTCACTCGCCCTCGGTTCGGACCTCGCGCAGGCGTTGCACGAATGGGCCCGTGTCGCGTCCGCCGTCGGCTCCGCCGGCGCGGAGGCCGCTTCCGTGGTCTCCCAGCGGGGCCGCCAGCTCGCCCAGCGGGTCGCCGCCACGATGGGCACCTCGGTGCGCTACGTCGACCCCGTCTCCGGCGACGGCGTGATCGTGGACCCGCCCGCCCCCGCGCCCCGCAACGAACTCGCGCGGCGGCTTTTCGGCACGCCGGATCCCGCCGGGGAACCGACGCCGTGGCTGACCGGGCTGACCGTCTCCGCGTTCGTCGCGGCCGTGGTCGTCGTGGCGATGCTGGCGCTGGCGAACACCCTCGCGCGGGAGACCAACGGCTGGCTCACGCTGCTGGCGTCCGTCGTCGTCACCGCCGGGATCACGCCGTCGCTGTGGCTCGCGCGCCGGGTGCCGATCGTGCGGTGGGCGTCCTTCGGGGCGGCCGCGGGAATCGTGATCGCGTGGATCGGCGTGCTGATCGTCGTCTTCTAGGGTGGGCTCCCTGGCCGATTCCCCTCAGGCGGCCTCGAGCGCGCAGGTACCCGGACGCACGTGATGGCCCCTCCACCGGAAGGGGCCATCACGTGCGAATTCAACCTCGTTGGGAGCGGACGCCCAATAGGACGTCTTCCCAGGATGGGACGATGGGGTGGCTTCTCTTCCCCTTCGCCCGTGGAGCGGACTCCGCCACTTCCTCCGGCTCGTCAGCCGGAAGTGGTGGCTCGACGTCTTCTTCGGGTTCCGTGATCGGCGCGTCGATCACCTTCGCGACCGGCTCGTCGGGTGCCGAGTCGAGAGTGGGCTGGACGACCGCTTCCCTGCCGGGGTCCAGCGCCCGGACCGTGCGCGGGGCGCGGTAGGCGTTGGGGTTGAGCAGGACTTCGGCGTTCTCGTCGAGGGCCTGCACGGTGCCGCCGTGCGCACCGGGCGAGAACGACCAGTGCGCGCGGTTGTCCGACCGGCCCGCCTTCCAGCTCAGCACGACGACCCACTTGCCGTCGTCGCCTCGCCAGGAGTCCCAGGTCGCCTGGCTGTAGTCGTGCCCGCGCTGTCCGAAGGAGTGCGCCACGACCTCGCCGAGCGTCTGCACGTCGGGCCCGTCCTCGCGGACCGGATGCGCCCGCTGGGCCAGTTCGGCGGTGCGGGATCGTTCGAGCAGGACCGGGTACGCGAACCGCTCGACGCGCTGCACGGTGACGCCGGCGCTGCTCGCGACCTGCTCCACGGACTCACCGGCCCGGATTCGCGCCTGGATCTCGCGTGGCCGCATTTGGCTCTCCGACTCGATCTCGATCTGGCCGAGACGGGTGATGTCACCCCTCGCCGCCGCTCGCAGCCTCTCATCCGCGGGGAGCAGGAAACGCGTGCGGCTCGCCGGGTCTTCACACACGATGGACTTACCGTCCTCGTGCAGCCCGACCACCCGTAGCGCTCGCATTCTCGCCTCCCCGACTTCTTCACCTTTGTGGGTGTCCATGGTAAAACGGCGCGTCGCCTTGACGTGTGAGGCGCGCCGAGGTCTCGTGCCCTGTCCACCATCTTCTTCATGACGGCAAGTGCATTCTGTACCAGCGCCCCGCCGCTCGCCGCGTGACGCGCTGGACACGCACAGTCACGATCGGGGGAATCTACGGAAGCCGCACGCGGACGACCAGTCCGCCGCCGCGTCCGCCCGGTTCCGCGCCCGCGGTCCCGCCGTGCGCCTGCGCGATGGACCGGACGATCGACAGCCCGAGCCCCGCGTTGCGGGAGTCGCCGGTCCGGTCGCCCGAAAGCCGCCGGAACGGCTCGAACAGGGCGGGGACGGCGTCCAACGGCACCTGTGGGCCGGTGTTGCGCACCACGAGCGCCGGGGCGCCGCCGATGTCGACGTGGACCCAGCCGCCCTCGCGGTTGTAGGTGATCGCGTTGTGCACGAGGTTCGTGACCAGCCGCTCCAGCAGCACGGGATCGCCGGACACCGTCCGCGGCCGCAGCCGCGACTCTACGGTGACCCCCGCTTCCTCGGCCATGGCCGCCACCGAGCGGATCACCGTCGTCGCGACCTCGTCCAGCCGGACGGGGCCGCGCGCCGCCAGGCCGCGGTCACTGCGGGCGAGGACGAGCAGACCCTCGATCATCCGTTCGCTGCGTTCGTTGGTGTAGATCAGGTGCTCGCCGATTTTCCGGAGGTCGGGGCTCACGTCGGGATCGGCCATCGCCACCTCCACCAGCGTGCGCTGCACCGCGAGCGGGGTCCGCAGTTCGTGGGAAGCGTTGGCGACGAAACGCTTCTGGCTGTCGAACGACACGGCGAGCCGGTCGAGCATGCCGTCGAAGGTGTCGGCGAGTTCCTTGAGTTCGTCGTCGGGGCCGTCGAGATCGATACGCCGGTCGAGGTTCTCGACCTCGAGTTTCCGCGCGGTGGAAGTGATCTGGTGCAGCGGCCGCAGCACGCGGCTCGCCATCAGCCAGCCGAGCAGCACCGCGAGCGCGCCGGCGATCGCCAGCGCGACCAGCGATTGCCACAGCAGCGTCGCCAGGACGTCCGAGCGGTACTCGGTGAGCGAGGTCGCGACCAGTTGCGTGGCCTGGGCGCGCTTCGCGGGCAGGATGGTCGTCGTGTCGAAGGGAGACGCGCGCTGGACCGCGATCCCCGCGGCGTTGCTCGCGAACGCCGCCGTATCCGGCAGCGTCGAGCTCACCAGCAGGTAGTTGACGACCAGCAACGCGAGCCCGACGAGCAGGAACGCCCCGCCGTAGAGCGCCGTCAGCTTGGTGCGGACGGAGAGCCGGAGCGGTTTCACGATCCGAACCGGTAACCGGCGCCGGGCACCGTCTCGATCAGCGGCGGTTCACCGAGCTTGCGCCGCAACGTCATCATCGCCACCCGGACGGCGTTCGTGAACGGGTCGGCGTGTTCGTCCCACGCCTTCTCCAGCAGTTCCTCCGCGCTGACCACGGTCCCTTCGGCGCGCATGAGCACCTCCAGCACCGCGAACTCCTTGGGCGACAGCGGAAGGAACCGGCCGTCGCGGGACGCCTGGTGACGCGGCAGATCGAGCACGACACCACCGCGTTCCAGCACCGGCGGCAACGCCGGCCGCGCGCGCCGTGACAGCGCCCGCACCCGCGCGACGAGTTCGGCGAACGCGAACGGTTTCGTCAGGTAGTCGTCGGCGCCGAGGCCGAGCCCGGCGACCCGGTCGTCGACGTCGGCCGCCGCGGTCAGCATCAGGACCCGCGCCTCGCCGCCGGTCCTCAGCACCGCCGCACAGACCTCGTCGCCGTGCACGACGGGGAGATCCCGGTCTAGCACGACGACGTCGTAGCCGTGCACCCCCACCCGGTCCAGGGCCTGCGCGCCGTCGTAGCAGACGTCGACGGCCATGGAGAACCGTCGCAGGCCCTCGGCGATCGTGTCCGCCAGGAGCCGCTCGTCTTCCACCACCAGCACTCTCACCTGGCCAGTCTGCCCCGGATGGGGGTAAGCGCGGGATAAGCGACTTCGCTTACCGCGCCGGAATCGCCCGCTCCGTAGAAATCGATGTGCCAAGACGACCGAAGGAGCAGCGATGCGGAAACGACCGATGGCGGCACTGATCGCCGGAACGGTCCTCGCGCTGGTGGGCGGCTGCGGCGGTGGTGGGGACGACGGCGACAAGGTCGCCTCGATCTCGTCACCGCCGGCTTCCGGCGCCGCCGGTGACGGCAAACAGGCCGACAACGTGTCCGACGAGGACAGGATGCGCGACTTCGCGAAGTGCATGCGCGAGCACGGCATCGACATGCCGGACCCCAAGACCGGCGGCGGCGAGCGGGGCGGCATCACCATCGAGGCGGACAAGAGCAGGCTCGACGGGGACAAGATGAAGGCCGCGAGCGACGCGTGCCGGAAGCTGCTGCCGAACGGTGGCGAGATCAAGCCGCCCACGCCGGAACAGCTCGACAAGATGCGCACGGAAGCGAAGTGCATGCGCGAGCACGGTATCGACTTCCCGGATCCCGATCCCGGCGGCAAGGGCGCCATCGCGATGGACATGGCCGATTCCAAGAAGTTCGAAGAAGCGGCGAAGGCCTGCGGTCTCGGCATGACCATGAGGGCGGCCCCGGCGAAATGAGCGAACACGAAGGACCCGGCGGCGCACGGCGTTCGCGCCGGGCGCGCTGGTTCGTCGTCGCGGCGGTGCTCGTCGTCGTGGCGGGGACGATGTCCGTGGTCGTGCTGACCAGGGTCACCTCCGAGGCCCAGCAGGTCGGGCAGGCACCGCCGCCGGTCGAAACCGCGAAGGTGGAAAGGACCGATCTGCAGGAGGAAGAAGAGGCGGACGGGACTCTGGGTTACGGCGCGGAAAGCTCCCTCACCGGCCGGAAACAGGGCACCATCACGTCCCTGCCGGACACCGGCGCGGTGCTCACCCGCGGCAAGGCCGTGTACGGCGTCGACGCCAGACCGGTGCCGTTGTTCCACGGCACGTTGCCGTTCTTCCGCGACCTCGCGGACGGGGCCGCGGACGGCCCGGACGTCAAGCAGCTGGAAGAGAACCTGAAGGCGCTCGGTTTCGGCGGGTTCGGTACCCCGGACAAGAAGTTCACCTCGGCCACCGCCGCCGCGATCGGGAAATGGCAGAAGTCGCTGGGTGTCGAGCAGACCGGCGCCTTCGGCCAGGGCGACGCCGCCCTGGCCCCCGGGGAGATCCGGGTCTCGCAGGTCACCGCGCAGCTCGGCGGCCCCGCGGGCGGCGAGCTCTTGAAGTACACCGGTACCGAACGCGTCGTCGAGGTCGAGCTCGACGCCGCCAAGCAGGCCATCGCGAAGGAAGGGGACAAGGTCGGGATCGACATCACCGGCGGCAAGCGCACGACCGGCGTGATCACCGAAGTCGGCAAGGTCGCGGAGACCGGCAAGGATTCCGGTGGACAGGACGACGGCAAGCCGAAGATCAAGGTGAAGATCAAGCTGGACGATCCGGCCGCGGCGGGGTCGCTCGATTCGACACCCGTCTCGGTGCGGTTCACCAAGGAACTCCACAGTGGAGTGCTGGCGGTTCCCGTCGGGGCGCTGCTCGCGCTCGCCGAAGGGGGATACGCCGTCGAGGTCGACGAAGGCGGCAATCGGCGCCTCGTCGCGGTGAAGACCGGATTGTTCTCTGGCGGCCGCGTCGAAATCACCGGCACCGGCCTCGCCGCCGGGATGCGGGTGGTGACCACCTCATGACCCCGGTACTGGACGTGCGCGCCGCCTCGCGCACCTATCCCGGCGGGGTGCGGGCACTGCACGAGGTGTCACTGTCCATCGAGGACAGGGAGATGGTCGCCATCGTCGGTCCGTCCGGCTCCGGCAAGTCGACGCTGCTGCAGCTGATGGGCACCCTCGACCGGCCGACCAGCGGCGTCATCGAACTGTGCGGGCACGACGTGGCGAAACTGCCCGACCGCAAGCTTTCCGCGTTGCGCTCACGGTGGATCGGCTTCGTGTTCCAGCAGTTCTTCCTCAGCGAGGGGGTGAGCGCGGTCGACAACGTCGCGACGGGACTGCTGTACGCGGGGGTGCCGCGGCGGAAACGGCACGAACGGGCGCTGGCCGCGCTCGACCGCGTCGGCCTCGCGCATCGGGCCGGGCATTTCCCGAACGAGCTCTCCGGCGGGGAACGGCAGCGGGTGGCGATCGCGCGGGCGGTCGTCAACTCGCCGTCGATCCTGCTGGCCGACGAGCCGACCGGGAACCTCGACACGGGCAACGGCGCGGCGATCCTCACCCTGCTCGCCACGCTGAGCGCGCAGGGGACGACGGTCGTGCTCATCACGCACGACCGGGAGATCGCGGCGGGCGTCCCGCGGCGGATCGAGCTGCGCGACGGCCGGATCCGGCTCGACACCGGGACGGGGGTGCTGAGGTGAGCGCCCCCGTCCTCGACAAGACGCCGACGCCGAATCCGGCCAGGCTCGGCCCGCGTGACGTGCTGAACCTCGGCGCGCACGGGATGCGGACCCGGCCGATGCGCGCGGTGCTGTCCGCGCTCGGCATCGGGATCGGGATCGCCGCGATGGTGGCGGTGCTCGCGATCCCGGCGTCGGGCGCGAAGGCGTTGCAAGACCGGCTGGCCGCGCTCGGCACGAACCTGCTTTCGGCGGGTCCGGGCAAGACGATGTTCGGTGGCGACGCCACGTTGCCGGACAGCGCGGTGCCGATGGCGAAGCGGATCGCCCCGGTGACGGCGGCGTCCGCGACCGGCACCACCGACGGGACGGTGCGGCGCACGGACAAGATCGCCCCGGACGAGACGTCCGGCCTCTCCGTCTACGCGGCGACGCCGGATCTCCTCGACGTCATCGGCGGTGCCGTCCGCACCGGGCGCTTCCTCCGTGACGCGACCCGCGACTATCCGGTCACCGTGCTGGGGGCGGTCGCGGCCGCGCGGCTCGGAATCGACCACATCGATCCGGCCGAGCCGCCGCAGGTGTTCGTCGGCGGTCAGTGGTTCACCGTGGACGGCATCCTCGGGCCGACGCCGCTGGCGCCCGAGATCGAGCGGTCGGCGCTGGTCGGCTGGGACGTCGCCAAGCGGCTCCTCGGCTTCGAGGGGTATCCGACCACCGTGTACGTCCGGGCGGAGGACTCCCAGGTCGAGAACGTCCGTTCGGTGCTGGCGCAGACGATGAACCCGGAGGCGCCGAACGAGGTCGAGGTGCGTCGGCCGTCGGAGGCCCTGGCGGCGCAGAAGCTGACGGAGAGCACCTACAGCGCGTTGTTCCTCGGGCTCGGCGGGGTGGCGTTGCTGGTCGGCGGCGTCGGGGTGGCCAACACGATGGTGATCTCGGTGCTGGAGCGGCGCCGGGAAATCGGTCTCCGCCGCGCGCTCGGCGCGACGAAACGGCAGGTGAGGGGCCAGTTCTTGGCCGAGTCGGTGCTGTTGTCCGGGCTCGGCGGGATCGCCGGGGTGCTGGTCGGCGTGCTCGTGACGGCCGGATACGCGCTGAGCCAAGGCTGGCCCGCGGTGCTCCCGGTCGGCGCGCTGCTCGGCGGGGTCGGGGTCTCGGCGTTGGTCGGTGCCGCGGCCGGCGCCTACCCGGCGATGCGCGCGGCCCGGCTCCCACCCACCCAAGCCCTCGCCTGACCACGCAATTCGGCACCTGATTGCGAAAGTGCGCATCGCGTACTACCGCAACCAGGTGCCGAATTGCGTGGTCGCGGTGGGTAATCTCGCCGGGTGCTGGTGGGATTGGCGGGGCGGAAACTCGCGGGGGCGTTGTTCGCGCTCGAAGCCGTCGTGGTCGGTGTGCTGTTCGCGGCCAAGGTGTTCGACGGCCAGGACCTCGAGGTCTACCTCGGCGGCGCGCGGCTCCTCGTCGAGTCGGGCGACCCGTACGGCACGTGGGTGCAGACGCACGGGGGCTGGCTGCCCTTCACCTACACACCGTTCGCGGCGGCGGTGTTCCTGCCCGGCACACTGCTGTCCGCCGCGCTGGCCACGAGGGTGGTCGGGCTGGCGTCGATCATCGCGGGCGGGATCGTCGTCTACCTCTTCGTCGCGACGCTCAACGGCTCGCTCACCGACCGTTCCGCGGTACGGGGCCGCGCCATCGCCGTACTGGCGGCGATCGGGGCGCAGGCCGTCGGCGGGATCATGGAGCCGGTCCGCTCGACGCTCGGCTTCGGTCAGATCAACACCCTGCTGATGTTGTCGGTCGTCCTCGACGCTCTGCTCCCTGGCCGCGCGCGGACGAAAGGCCTGCTGATCGGCGTCGCCGCGGCGATCAAGCTGACCCCGGCCTTCTTCATCCTGTTCTTCTTGTTCCGCAAGGATTTCCGCTCGGCCGCGCGGGTCGTGGCCGGCTTCCTCGGCGCGGGCGCGCTGATGTTCCTGGCCGCGCCGGACGCGTCCGCGAAGTTCTGGACGACCATCCTCTTCGACACCGGCCGGATCGGCGATCGCGGCTACGTGGGCAATCAGTCGCTGCGCGGGCTGCTCGCGCGGTTCGGACTCGGCTCGGCGGAAGACGTCGTCTGGGTGCCGGCCGCGCTGGTGGTGGTCGCGCTGACCGCGTTCGTGATCGTGCGCGTCGCGGAGCCGGTGTTCGCGCTGACGGCGTGCGCGCTCGGCGGGCTGCTGGCCTCGCCGGTGTCCTGGACGCACCACTGGATCTGGTGCGTGCCGGTCCTCGTGCTGCTGATCCGGACCAGGACGATCGTTTCCGCCGCGCTCGCGGCCGGGACGGTGGCGCTGTTCGTGATCGCGCCGATGTGGCTCGCGCCGCGGCCGGCCGGGAGCTTCGGCTGGTGGCTGGCGACGGAGTCTTACGTGCTGTATGGCCTTCTGCTGCTGACGCTGGCCGCTGTCTGCCATAAGTCCGTGAAGGCCTCCTCGATGGACTTCAATCCACGCAGTGGCGCGCAGCGTCCCCGTTGAGGGTGGCGGCGAGGGCATGGATGGACCCTCAAGGAGGCCTTCACGGACAGCTAGGTCAGCCCAGGCGCTCGACGACGTACTCGATGCTCTGGGTCAGCTTCGTGACGTCGTCCGGGTCGATGGCCGGGAACAGGCCGACGCGCAGCTGGTTGCGGCCGAGCTTGCGGTAGGGCTCGGTGTCGACGATCCCGTTGGCGCGCAGCACCTTCGCGACCGCCGAGGCGTCCACCTCGTCGGCGAAGTCGATGGTGCCGACCACCTGCGAACGCAGCGACGGGTCGCTGACGAACGGCGTCGTGTAGCCGGTCTTCTCGGCCCATTCGTACAGCCGGGTCGACGAATCGCGCGTGCGCGCGGTCGTCCACTCGAGGCCGCCGTTCGAGTTCATCCACTCGATCTGGTCGGCCAGCAGGAACAGCGTCGACACCGCCGGGGTGTTGTACGTCTGGTCCTTGCGGGAGTTGTCGAGCGCGGTGGTCAGCGACAGGAACTCGGGGATCCAACGGTCGCTCGCGCCGATCTCGCCGATGCGCTCGACCGCGGCGGGCGAGGCCAGCGCGATCCAAAGGCCACCGTCGGAGGCGAAGGACTTCTGGGGCGCGAAGTAGTAGACGTCGAAGTCTTCGGCCTTGACCGGCAGGCCACCCGCGCCGGAGGTGGCGTCGATGGCGACCAACGCGCCATCACTGGCTGTGAGGTTCTCGGGGCGGCGGACCGGCACCGCGACACCGGTCGAAGTCTCGTTGTGCGCCCAGCCGACCAGGTCGGCGCCGGCCTCGTAGGTGATCTCGGGCGCGCTGCCCGGGTCGGCCTTGACGACGATCGGGTCGGCGAGGAAGGGGGCGCCCTTGGTCACCGTGGCGAACTTCGAGGAGAACTCGCCGTAGGTGAAGTGCTGCGCCCGCTCCCGCACGAGCCCGAACGCGGCGGCGTCCCAGAACGCGGTCGTCCCGCCGTTGCCGAGGACCACTTCGTAGCCTTCGGGCAGGGAGAACAATTCGGACAGACCCGCACGCACGCGGCCGACGAGGGACTTCACCGGCTTCTGGCGGTGCGAGGTGCCGAGGTAGGCGGCACCGGATTTCGCCAGGTTGGCGAGCTGCTCGTCACGGACCTTGGACGGTCCGCAGCCGAAGCGGCCATCGGCAGGCTTCAGGTCCGCAGGGAGGGTCAACTCAGGTGCGTCGGTCATGTGCCCAGTCTCTCAGGTCGGGACGGCCCTGCTGACAGACGGTGCCGCGTGTCCGGGATGTGGGATGGGCGGACCGGCTGCCACCGGTGCCGACCGCCGGGTAGCTTCTCGCCTCATGGCGACAGTGCACGAACGATTCCCCGTGCCCCCCGAGGCGTTGTGGCAGGCCCTCCCGCACGGGGTCGACGCGGTCAAGGGGCAGGCCCCCTATTACGACGCCGCGGCCGGGTACGTCACCTTCTCGACCAAGATGGGCTGGCTCAGTTACGGCCAGACGGTCACCGTGAAGGTGGAGCGGACGCAGGAGGGCTCCGGGCTGGCGATCCAGACGAGCCTGAAGTTCGGCTTCGTCGACTGGGGCGAGGGCAAGCGCATCGCACGCAACTTCAGCGCGGCCGTCGGCGTCGCGGTCGGGCACACCCCGGCCGCTTGACGTGATCGTGAGTGGCGATTCGGGTTCCGGCCCGAATCGCCACTCACGACCCACTGGACCGGTCAGCGCCAGCCGTCGGGGTCGACGCCGCCGGGGATCGGCGCGGCCGGGTCGAACGGCGTCCGCGAGAAGATGAACGTCGCGAGGTCGAGATGGTTCGGCTTCCCCGTCGAGTCCCGCCCGACCCGCAGCGTTTCGCCCGCGTAGTAGGCGTCGAGACCGACCCAGGTGTCTTCGCCGACCGGCGCGAACCGCGACGCGCGGCCGGCACCGTCGGCCGGCGCGAGGGAGAACAGGCCGCCGGGGAGCAGCCGCAGGTGGTACGGCGTCGGGCCCCAGTGCCACAGCCCGGTCAGCTCCAGCAACTTGGGGTCCACCGTGGATGGTCGCCATTCCGCGGGCATGGAGGGCTCGTGCTGTTCGGTCAGGTTCATCAGGTCGAGGCACAGCTGCGTGATGCCGACGCCCGCTGTCGAGTTCGTCAGCACCAGGGCGCCGATACCGGCGCCTCCGTCGACCAGCGAGCAGGCGAGGAAGCCCGGCATCGATCCGGTGTGCCCGGCCAGCCGCCTGCCCTCCGTGCGGACCAGCATGACACCGAGACCGAATCCGGTGGTCCAGGCGTCACCGTCGTCCACCGTGACCATTTCGCGCATCTCCGTGACGGTCTGCTCGCTCAGCACGCCGCCGGTGTGGCCGCCGAGGAACGCCGTCCAGCGGGCGAGGTCGGTGACCGTGGACCACAACTGCCCGGCCGGTGCCATCGCGCCCGCGTCCGGCGACGGTTCCGGCATGAGGAGGTCGGCGAAGGGGTGCACGGCGAACCCGTTCGCGTGCGCGCCTTCGGGATGCGGAGAGGTCCTGGTCATGCCGAGCGGGCCGAGGATCTCGGCGCGGACGACGTCGAGCCACGACTGACCGCGGTGCCGGGCGACCAGCTCGCCGAGTACTCCGTAGCCGACGTTGCTGTAGTGGAACTTGCTGCCCGGCCGCAACCGTGTCGCGCCGTCCTTGAGACTCTCGACGAGTGCGTCCCAGTCGGCCCCGGCCGTGCGCTCCCACCAGGAACCGGGCGATTCCGCGGTCAGGCCCGAGGTGTGGGAGAGCAGCTGCGCGATGGTGGCCGAACCGAAGGCGGTGCCGGGAAGGTGCTGTTCGAGCGGGTCGTTGAGGTCCAGCTTGCCTTCGTCGCGCAGCCGCATGACGGCCGTCGCGACGAGTGTCTTGGTGATCGAGCCGAGGCGGTACTGCGTGTCGTCCCCGGGTGTCTCGCCGTCGACGCGTCCGCGTCCTCCGGACCAGGCGATTTCGCCGTCGCGGACGACGGCGGCGACGATGGACGGGGCGCGGCACGAGGATTGCTCGTGCGCGAGGCGGCGTAGCAGCGCCAATTCGGTCGAGGCAAGCATGAGACGCATTCTGCCTACCCGAGCGGGCTCAGTCGCATAGCGGTGGTCACAGCGGCCGTACGGTCCGAAACGTCCAGTTCGCCGGACGTCCGGAGCAGGTGGGTCTCGACGGTCGCTTCGCCGATGTGGAGCGTCCGGCCGATGTCGGCGTTCGTGGTTCCCCTCGCCACCAGCCGGAGCACCTCGATCTCGCGCGCCGATAACGGCGGTGCCGTCGGGTCGCGCACCCGGTCCACCAGCTTCCCGGCGACCGAAGGCGCCAAAACCGTCTCGCCGCGTGACGCCGCCTGGATCGCACCGGCCAGCTCCGCGGGGCTGAACCCGGTTGTCGCCGGTGTCACTCCCTCTTCGCAATTGGTCACCTACTTGCGTCGGCTTGCCCGGAGTGCGGTCTTGACGCGAGCGACCACGCCCTTCGGATCACCATAGAGTTCTTCTTTCGTGATCACGACGAACGTCCAGCCATCGGCTTCCATGAGTGCCCGTCGTTCGGAGTCGAAGAGGGGTTGCTCTCCTTCGAGATGCCAAGCGCCGTCGTACTCGATGGCGAGTTTCGCCTCCCGGGTCGCGAGGTCGAGCCGTCCGAGGAACCGTCGACCGCGATACACCTCCACCTGGGGCTCCGCCTCGATGTCGTGGATCCGCAGCCAGATCCGGACCTCGGATTCGGGAATGGATTCGGCTCTCGCGTCGGAGAGCGCCAGCGCTTTCCGTGCTCTGACGATGCCGTGGTCATGGCGGTGCGCGAAGTAGTTTTCAAGCTGCTCACGTTCGATGTATCCGGCATGAAGCAGCGCGTCGACCAGGCCGACCACCCGGGGAAACGAGCGACGGAGCCGGGTGTTGGCCAGGATGTCCATGGTCATGCGCGGCGGACTCGCGATGCGGCCGTCTCGCCACGGCTCGAAATCCTCGCCGATCAACCTGGATCGTTTCAAAGGCATCCCACGCTGGAAGTGGAATCCTTCCTCCTCGGGTACGACGAACTCGACCGGATCGTTGTCGAGGGTGAACGGGAAGCCGCGCACTGTCGCGGCCGAACAGCCGGTCAGTACCGCGCCGGCGGGTGCGGTGAGGATCGCCGCCTTGCACCGGAGCACATGATCCTGCGGGATGCGGACGGGGACGTAGACGTTCTGGAACAGCCGGTCGTAGGGCCCCGATCGGAGCTGTGAGCGGGTGATGTCACCTTCGCTGATGGCGCGGCTGCCCAGGAAGGGACCGTTGAAGTCGGCGACCTCCGCGTAGTGGCTTCTGGACATGATCCGACGATGCCATCCGCGTCCGGCGGCGAGCCCGGTTCAAGATCAATTCCGCCTCACTTGTCCACAACGCTCCTCGCCTGTGGACACCTCGCTTCACCGGCGCAAGTAGGTGACTAATTGCGGTGGGTGGGCGCGAGCAGGGTGTGGACGGAGGTTTCGAGGGAGGGCAGGAGGGCAGCCGGATCGGCGGAGGTGAGCATTCGGTTCGCGAAGCCGTCCGACAGGGCGAGGACGGCATCGGCCAGGTCGCTCGCCGCGAGGTCGTCGCGGACATGGCCGGACGTTTGCGCCTCCCTGAGGTACCGCGTCGTGAGTTCCTGCAGTTCGTCGTAGCCGGTGCGGACGAACTCGGCCCATGAAGGCCGGACGGCGGCGCGGGCGGTGAAGGCGTTGACGACGATCACCTCCGCGCGGCGCTGCTCGTCGAGCGGCATCGCTTCGATCAGCAGGCGCAGCAACAGGTCGAGCGGATTCCCGGACCGATCGAGGTTCTGCCAGCGTTGCTCCAGGAACTCGCTGGTCATGTCGAGGGCGAAGCGGAACAGATCTTCCTTGGTGGAGAAGTACTTCTGCACCGCACCCGCGGATACCCCGGCTTCGACGGCGACCGAGCGCACGCTCACGGCCTCGACGCCTTCGCGCGCGACGATGCGCAGGAGGGCGCCGGCGATTTCCCGGCGGCGTTCGGCCCGGTCGACGATCTTCGGCACGGACACATCCTCCTCTTCGCTCGGCTGATGGTCGAAGGTGACGTGATGGGCAACTGTGCCCCACTTGGCTGATCGGTGTCGTTCGCGAGGGGGTCGTGAGCGATGGAGAAGGTCGTTGAGCCGGAGGGCGAACGTGTCGTGTCCGGGCGCGGACCGTCACCCTCCCGCAATTCGGCCCCGGACTGGCGACCGTGCGGACTCCCGGACGTCGGAGGTCCCCTCGGCTGCCACCTTGCCCACCCGGCTCTCTTTGGAATACAGTCGTATTCGACAGGGGGTACCGGGGTGGAAGAAATCGCACACCGGCGGCGGGCGGAGGAGAACCGGTTCGCCGCCGCGCTGACCAAAGGTCCGGCGGAGGTTCTCGATTTCCTGCTGCCGTTGTGGGTGGGAAGCCGGCTCGGCGCGTCGGCGGCCGAGGTCGGGGCGCTGACCGCCGTGGAGACGCTGGTGTCGTTCGTGGTCCGGCCGATCGCGGGCTCGCTCGCGGACCGGTTCGACCGCGGCCGGATCTCGGCCATCGGCGCGATCCTGTATGGACTGTCCTTTGTGGTATACGCGGTGACCCCGGGCATCGAAGTCGCTTACCTGGCCGCGGTTCTCGGTGGTACGGGTGGAGCGCTGTTCTGGGTCGCGTTGCGAGCTCGGGTGGGGGAAGGGCTCGCGAGGGACGACAGCGCGTTCAGCAAGCTGTTCGCGGCCGAGGGCGGCGGCACGTGGATCGCGTTCGTGGTCGCGCTGACCGCGATCGCCTGGATCGATTACCGGGGCGTGTTCTGGCTCGGCGCGGCGGCCTGTGCGGTGGCCGCGGTGGTCCTGCTGAACGCGCCGTCCGCGCCGGTGCGCGAAGCGGGCGCGCCACGGCTTTCCCAGTTGGGCAAGAGGATGCGCCCGATGCTGGCGCTGGTCGCGTTGACCGCGATGGCCGAGGCCGGGGTCGCCCTGTTGCTCCTGATGCATCTGCAACGCGGGCATCGACTGCAACTCGGCGAAATCGCCGCCGTGTTCATCCCCGGCTTCATCGTCTACAGCCTGCTGCCGGACCATCTGCACGGCTTCGTCCGCAAGGTCGGCCGGACGCGCGTGCTCGCCTTGGCGATGGTGGCGAGCGCGACCTTCGCCGCGGGCCTGTCGTTAGCACCGAGTCCGCCGATGCTCGCGGTCATGTGGGTGCTGTCCGCCGCGGCGTTCGCGGCGGCCATTCCGGTGGAGCAGGCGGTGGTCGCCGAGGCGGCCGGGCTCAGCCTCGGCCGGGCGATGGGCATCTACGAGAGCGCGACGCTACTGGGAGCGACGGCCGGGACCTTCGTGGCGGGTCAGCTCTATGGTTCGGATACTGGATGGCGCGTCGCCTGCTTCGGCGCGGCGGCGCTCCTGCTCTTCGGATCGTTCGTGGTCCGTGGTGCCGTACGGCGTGTCGGAGTTGCGGAGTTTCCCGTGGAACCACGAAAAACGGTGTCACAAAAGGAAAAGCCGGCCACCCGCACGATCGGGGAACGTCCGCAAGCGGCCGAATCGGTGACGGAGGAGGCGAACAAGCGCTCGAATCCACTCCGCGCCTGGACGATCCATGTCGTGGTGTACGTCGTCGCGCAGGCGGCGTTGGCGGTCACCGGGTACAGCTGGCCCGTCGAGGCGTTGTTCGGCGCCCCTCACGCGGCCGACTGGTTCTGGAACTCGAGTGGTCACTGGCTGCTGAACCTCGGCCGGATCTGGACCTTCGTCCTGGTGATCGACACCGGATGGACGGCCGGTCGCGCGCTGCTGAAGAAGCCGTCTTGTTGACATGTTGTCTAACATGACACCATGTCTCATACGTGGGTGACGGCCAGCGACGGTGTCCGCCTCTCGGTCCGGGTGACCGGGGTCGACGACGCGCCCACGGTGGTGCTCGTCCACGGATACCCGGACAACGGCTCGATGTGGGACGGCGTCGCCGCCCTGCTGGAGCGCCGCTATCGGGTCGTCGTCTACGACGTCCGCGGCGCCGGCCGCTCGGACAAGCCTTCGGGACGAGTGTCCTACAAGTTGGACCAGCTGTCCGATGACCTCGCTTCGGTGATCGACGAGGTCCAGTCCGAGGGCAAGGTTCATCTGCTCGCCCACGACTGGGGCTCCATCCAGACGTGGCATTCGGTCACCGGCGAAAGGCTGCGGCAACGGCTCGCGTCCTTCACGTCGATCTCCGGGCCGAGTCTCGATCACGCCGGAGCGTGGTTCCGCGCCCAGCTGCGCCCGAGCCCGAAGCGGCTCAAGAACGCGCTCGTGCAAGGAGTGCACTCGACGTACATCCTCGGATTCCAGCTCCCGCTGATCCCGCAGCTGTTGTGGCGCACCGGCGCGATGGGCGCGCTCATCGGCAGAATGGATCCAGCGGCCGCGAAACCGTCCACTTCGGACGGACTGTACGGGCTCAACCTCTACCGCGCCAACATGTTCACGCGGCTCTCCCGGCCCCGGCCGGGTAACGCCGAGATCCCGGTGCAAGTGCTCGCCCCCACCGGCGACAAGTTCGTCACCACACCCTTGCAGACCGAGATCGAGCGCTGGGCGCCGGACCTGCGGGTGCGCCGGATCGTCGGCACGCACTGGGTGGTCCGCGAGAAGCCGCAGGTGATCGCCGCCGCCACCGCCGAGCTGATCGACCACGTCGAAGGCGGTGAAGAGAGCCGCGCGCTCAAGCGGGCCAGGTCGAAAGGTTTCGCGCACAGGCTCGTCGTGGTCACCGGCGCCGGCAGCGGGATCGGCCGCGCGACGGCGCTCGCGTTCGCGGACAAGGGCGCCGACCTGATCATCACCGACATCGACGGCCCGGCCGCGGCGGAGACCGCGAAACTGCTGCGTGACAAGGGTGCCACCGTCGGGGAGTACACAGTGGACTCCTCTGACACCGAGGCGGTCGAGAAGTTCGCCCTGCGGGTCAAGAAGGAGTTCGGGGTCCCGGACATCGTCGTGAACAACGCGGGGATCGGGCTGTCCGGCCCGTTCCTCGACACGACGGTCAAGGACTGGGAACGCCTCATCGACGTGAACCTGTGGGGCGTCATCCACGGCTGCCGCGTCTTCGCCGGGCAGATGCGCGAGCGGGCCGAAGGCGGCCAGATCGTCAACGTCGCCTCGGCCGCCGCCTACCTGCCGTCGAAGATCCTTTCGGCCTACGCCACCACGAAATCGGCCGTGCTGACGTTGAGCGTGTGCCTGCGGGCGGAGCTGGCCGCCGAGAACATCGGCGTCACCGCGATCTGCCCCGGCATCGTGAACACGAACATCACCAGCACCACTCGCTTCGTCGGCGTCGACGACGTCGAACAGAGGCGGCGCCAGAAGTCGAGCAGCAAGCTGTACGCGAAACGCGGTTTCGGCCCGGAGAAGGTCGCTCGCGACATCCTGCGCGCCGTCGAGAAGGACAAGGCGATCCAGCCGTCGACGCCGGAGGCCAAGGCCGCGCTCGTCCTCTCCCGGCTCACCCCCGGACTGCTGCGGGCGGCGGCGAAACTGGACGTCACCCCGTGACCTCTGTCAGACGTCCTCGCCGGATGTCGGCGGAAGCGCGCCGCGAGGACTTGATCCGCGCCGCGCTGGACCTGTTCGGTTCGCGCGCCCCCGAACTCGTCACGGTCGACGACATCATCGCCCACGCCGAGGTTTCGCGGCCGCTGTTCTACCGGTACTTCTCGAGTCTGCGGGAACTTCAGGTCGAAGCACTGAAAACGGTCACCGAAGGGCTCATCGACGGCCTTGCCGGACTCGAGGAAGGGCCGCCCGAAACGCGGCTGCGGGCCGCCGTCCGCGGACTGATCGACGTCGCCGACCACTATCGCGCGGGCTACGTCGCCTTGTTGCGCAGCGGTTCGGTGATCGCGACCTCGGAGACGGACGCGGCGATCGACGAGGTCCGCAATCGTGCCGTCGAGCTCATCCTCGACGCGCTGGGAGTGTCGGAGCCCTCGCCCATGCTCCTGCTGACCCTGCGCTGCTGGACCGCGGTGGTGGAGGGTTCGCTGCTGAGCTGGCTCCAGGAGCGTGCCGTGCCGCGCGAGATGCTCGACGGGTGGCTGGTCGATCAGCTCACGGCCATGCTTTCGGCGACGGCGCGACACGATTCTTCGGTCCCGCGGATGCTATGAAAGGTCCTTTCCTGGCAAATTTCGCAAGGAAAGGACCTTTCATAGCGCGCTGCTAGGACTGCTTCGCGACCAGGTCCCAGCCTTCGACGTCCTCCGGCTTACGCGGCTCCGGGCCGACGTACTTCGCCGACGGGCGCACGAGGCGGCCGGTCTTCTTCTGCTCCAGGATGTGCGCGGCCCAGCCCGCGGTGCGCGCCGAGCTGAACATCGCGGGCATCATGTGCGGCGGCACCTGGGCGAAGTCCAGGATCACGGCCGCCCAGAACTCGACGTTGGTCTCGATCGGGTGATCCGGACGCCGCTCGCGCAGCTCCTTCAGCGCCACCTGCTCCAGCTCCGCGGCCGCCTCGTAACGCGCCGCGCCGAGCTCCTGGCAGGTGCGGCGCAGCACGCGCGCCCGCGGGTCCTCGGCACGGTACACGCGGTGCCCGAAGCCCATCATCCGTTCCTTGCGGTCCAGGATGCCCTTGACCAGGCCGACCGCGTCGCCGGTCTTCTCGACCTCTTCGATCATCGGCAGCACTCGCGCCGGCGCGCCGCCGTGCAGCGGGCCGGACATGGCGCCGATCGCGCCGGACAGCGCCGCGGCGACGTCGGCGCCGGTCGAGGCGATGACCCTGGCGGTGAAGGTGGAGGCGTTGAGACCGTGCTCGGCGGCCGAGACCCAGTAGGCGTCGATGGCCTTGACGTGGGCCGGGTCGGGCTCACCGCGCCAGCGGACCATGAAGCGTTCGGTGATCGACTGCGCTTCGTCGACCCGGGTCTGCGGGACGGCGGGCCGGCCGATGCCGCGCGCGGACTGGGCGACGTACGAAAGCGCCATCACCGAGGCACGGGCGAGCTGGTCGCGCGCCTCCTCGTCGGTGATGTCGAGCAGCGGCCGGTACCCCCAGATCGGGGCGAGCATGGCCAGCGCGGCCTGGACGTCGACCCGGACGTCACCGGTGTGCACCGGCAGCGGGAACGGTTCGGCGGGCGGTAGCCCGTGCCCGAAGCGGCTGTCGACGAGAAGCCCCCAGACGTCACCGAAGGTCACCTTGCCGGCGAGATCCTCGATGTCGACACCGCGATAGCGCAGCGCGCCACCGTCCCGGTCGGGCTCGGCGATTTCGGTCTTGAAGGCGACCACGCCCTCGAGACCCGGTCGGAAACCGTCGTCGACCTCGTCCGACGGCTGATTGGTGCTGATCGTGGAGGTACTCACTGTGGTGAAACCTTTCGATGCGCATTCCCCGGCTTTGTGTTCACGCGTGGACGGGATACACGCAGCGTAGGCGCGCCTCATCGCACGGATGGACAAACCTTGCTCCACGTCGGGGCCCGGGGCAATCGAAAGATGTGGTGCTTTCGGTCACGATTACGAGAACGATTCAGTGAAAACGCGCTTCGTACGCGAAGAGTTACAGCGACGTTCACTTTGCGTGTACCGATCGACGAGGTCGATCCCGTGTTTCGAGAATCCACGGGGCGGAAACCGGCGATCCGGACTCCACTTTGGACTCCGACCTCGCCGACCTCGCCGACCTCGCCGGACGACGGGGGCCGGTGACCGACCTTGTCGTGGGTGAGCCGGTGCTCCTCGCGGCTTCGGGTGAGTGGTGGTCGCGGACGCCTTTGGCCGCCGGTGAGGCCCTCACGACTTCGTTGGCGCCCGATGCCGTGACCGCGCTCCGGTTGGTCGAAGAGGGCTGAAAGGCCCTTTCGGTCCACGTCAGAACTTGGTGCCCAGCCAGGTCATCGCGACCGGTCCGCCCGTCGCGACACCGCCGATGTGCTCCAGCAGCGGGAATTCCTGCCAGGTGACGTCGGCGCCGAGGGCGCGGTAGCGGTCGCGCAGGCCCTTGCCGACCGAAAGCGGGATCAGTTCGTCCAGCGACGCGTGGTAGAGGTAGACCGGCGCCCCCGGTTTGGTCTTGCCGGCGAGGTTCTCGCCGAGCCGGGCCTGCCAGCGCGGGTCCGAGGAAACGTCCGGCACGGTGGTGAAGTCGTTGAGCCGTGCGAAAGGCGCCGCCGCGCCGAGTTCGACGGTGCACGCTTCCTTGACCCTCGCGACCATCCTCTCGCCCTTCGCGGTGAGCACGTCGTCGAACGGCAGTTCGGGGTACGCCGTCGCGTAGCCGACAGCGGCGCCGAGCACCAGGCCGAACGCCGGGCCGCCGTCGTTGAACTTCAGGACCGCGTTCAGATCCGCCGGGACACCGCCTTCCGCGACGCCGACCAGGTTGACGTCGGGTGCGTAGGACGGCTGGAGTTCACCGGCGAAGGCGGCGGCCTGACCGCCTTGGGAGTAGCCGAAAACGCCGACCGGCCCGGTCTTGGACAGGCCCGCTTCGGGCACGTTCGAGGCGGCGCGGGCGGCGTCGAGGACGGCCCGGCCTTCGGACTGGCCGACGGCGTAGGTGTGCGTGCCAGGGGTGCCGAGGCCTTCGTAGTCGGTCACGACGACCGCCCAGCCGCGCGAAAGCGCCTGGCTCATCAGAAGGACTTCGTTCTCGGACCCGTTCGTCAGCCGGGTCGACGGAGCGCAGTGGTCCCCGAGGCCGTGGGTGCCGACGGCGTAGCTGACCAACGGGCGCGCGCCCTTCGTCCACGGCGTGTGCGGGACCAGCAGGATGCCCGACACCGTGTTCGGCTGTCCCGTCGCCGAGGTGGAGCGGTAGTCGAGTTTCCAGGCCTTCGCCGGGGCGGTGGCGACGACCGGTTCGTAATCGACGAGATCCCCGGGGGCGTTCGGCGCGGCTTGCGCGGCGGGCGCGCCCATCAGGGCGGCTGTGAGGGCTGAGACCAGAACTGTCCGAAGCGTCATTGCCGTCTCCAGTTTGGTAATTGCGATTTTCGCAATGTAGGTGGAGTGGGTAGCATCTGGCAATCCCTGTTACCGAATCGGAGGAGGTCGAGTGGCCCGCACCTACGGCGGGGTCGCGCCCGAGCAACGGCGCGCCGAACGCCGTGAACGCCTGCTCGCCGCGGCCTTGGACCTGTTCACGTCGACGGGCTACCAGCAGGCGAAGATCACCGAGTTGTGCGCCCGCGCCGGCGTCTCGACGCGCAACTTCTACGAGGAGTTCGAGAGCAAGGAAAAGATGCTGCTGACCCTGCACGAGCGCATCAACACGCTCGCGCTGGAGCACGTCACCGGCGTACTGGAACGGCTGGCGGACGCGGACGCGGTCACCCGGATCGGGACATTGCTGGAGGTCTTCGTCAGCACGGTGACTTCGGATCCCCGGATGCCGCGGCTCAACTACGTCGAGGCCGTCGGGGTCAGCGCCGCCTTGGAGAGGCAGCACCGGGAATGGGTCGACCGGTGGGCCGCCTTCATCGAAGCCGAGGCCCGGCACGCCGCCGAGCACGGCGTGGCGCCGGACCGCGACTACCACCTGACGGCGATCGCGCTCGTCGGCGCGGCGACCGGACTGCTGCGCGAGTGGCAGGCGCACACCCCGCCGCTGCCCGTCGCCGACGTCGCCGCCGAACTCCGCGCCCTCATGCTGGCCGCCATCACCCGGCCCGCCTGAACCCCGGACCCCCGCCGCAATTCGGCACCTGCTTGCGGTGGTTCGCCTTCGAACCACCGCAAGCAGGTGCCGAATTGCGCGGGCGGGGCCGGTCAGGAAGCGGCGGAAGCCCGCCGGAAGGTGTTGTGCAGTACGGCGAGCAGCGCGTCACGGACCGACAGCCGAGCTCGTGCGTCGAAGGTGATCAGCGGGACTTCCTCGCCCACCGCCAGTGCCCAGCGCACGTCCTCGAGATCGTGCTTGAGGGAGCCGTCGAAGACGTTCACCCCGACCACGAACGGCAATCCGGCCTTCTCGAAGTAGTCGACGGCCGGGTAGCAGTCGTCGAGCCGGCGGGTGTCGACGATGACGAGCGCGCCCAGCGCCCCCAGCACGAGGTCGTGCCACATGAACCCGAACCGGTCCTGCCCCGGCGTGCCGAAGAGGTACAGCTTCACCTCCTCGTCGATGGTGATGCAGCCGAAGTCCAGCGCCACCGTGGTGGTGGTCTTCGACGGCACGTTCCCTCCGGTGCCGTCGACGGCCGCGCCGGCCGAGGTCATGGCCGCCTCGGTGGTCAGCGGTTTGATCTCGGAGATCGCGCCGACGGTGGTCGTCTTGCCGACGCCGAACCCGCCGGCGATGACGATCTTGACCGGTGTCGGCGGTTTGCGCGACACCGGTTCAGCGAATTGATTCGAGTCCACGAATGACCCTTTCGATCATGCCGAGGTCCTGGGTGAAGGCTCCGGCAGGGCGACGGAGCACGACGTAGCCGAGCGCGGCGAGATCCGCCACGAGGACACGGGCCACGCCGATGTGCAGGCCGAGCATCGCCGCCACTTCGGCGACGGATTTCGTGTCCCGGCAAAGGGAAACGATCTCCCGTCGTTCGAAGGTCAGCCTCAGGTGCGAAGCCGCGCCGAGCCTGCTCGTGAGCACCTGAGCCTCGATTTCGAGCGTGCCGTCCACCGGCTGCGCACGGCCGGCGGTGAGCAGATACGGGCGTAGCGGCGAGATGCCCTGTTCGGCGCCTCGCGGCTGAGGTACCTGGTCGTCGCTCATTCCCTTGTCCCCTCGTCAGTTCAGCTGCCGACGCTCTTCTTGAGTTCTTCGATCAGCGCGGGGGTGAGCACCTCGGTGGCCCGGTTGGCGAACATCGCCATCTCGTAGGCGATCGTGCCGAGGCTGGCCTGCTTGGTGGCGAGCACGCCGAGCGAACAGCCGATGCTGATCGTGCAGACCAGCAGATAGCCCTGCTCCAGCTCGATGATGATCTTGTCGGGCGAACCGAGCGGGTGGCTCTCGGAGACACCGTGCGCCAGGCCGAGCATCGCCGAGCAGATCGCGGCCAGCCGGTCGGCGTTGGCCCGTTCCAGCTCGGACGACATCGCGATCAGCAGGCCGTCGGCCGAGACGGCGATCGCGCCCATCGCGCTCGCCGTGTTCTGGGCGAAGCGCGTCACCAACCAGTTGAAGTTCCGGGCTTCGACGCTGACTCCGGTCGTCATCTCTTGCTCTTCTCTCTCTGTTCCATCTCCGGGTTGACGGCTTTCTCCAACCCGTCACTGAAGGCGTCGAACGCGGCACGCTCGGCCTCGGGGTCACGCATGCCCTTGGGCTTGGTGGTGTTCAGCGCCGCCCGCGCGGTCTGGTGCCGCGCGGCCGGTCCTTTCGCCAGTCCCGGCGCCAGCTGCGCACCGGGGACCCTTCTGGTGAGACCACCGCGCGAGGCGGCGGGCACCGGTGTCGGGGCCGGCATCGGCGCCGGGGCGGCCGCCGGCGGTGGGGTGGCCTTCGCGAGTCCGGCCTCGAAGCCGTCGAAGGCCGCTTTGGCCGCTTCTGGATCATGCCTGGACTTCAGCCGCGACGGCGCTTCGGGGGCACCCGGCAGTTGCGCACCCTTGACCCGCCGCCGCAGCCCGCCTCGGGTCTCCCCGGAATCGGCGGCGGTGAGCGCCGGCGCGGGAGCCTGGTACGCGGGCACCGGTTCGGGTGCGGGCGACGGCGGCGGTACCGGGGGCGCGGCTTCCGAGAGCTCCCCGTCGGTCTTGCGGAACCACCGGAAGTCCTTGGGGCGCACACCGTCACGCGGGATCATCCCGGCGATCGCCAGCGCCGGCGGCTCTTGCCCGGACTTCTTCGCCCGCGGCGCGGGCAGGGACGGCGGCGACGGCTCGTCGACCGGTTCCGCGGTCGGCCACACCGGCGGTGCCGGGACGGACTTCGGCGCGGGCTGCCGGAGGGTCAGCAGGTTCGGCGGGATGGTGAGCCGCGCGGTGATGCCCGCTCCCGGCTCGGTCTCGGTCAGTTCGACCTCGAGCCCGTGCCGCCGCGCGAGCCGCCCGACCACGAACAGTCCGAGCACACTGGTCGGCGCCAGTTCGAGCCGCTCGCGTTCGACCAGCCGCCGGTTCTCCTCGGCGAGCCGTTCGGCGGTCATGCCGATGCCCTGGTCCACGATCACGATCAGGCAGGAGCCGTCGGGCAGGATCTTCGTGCTGACGTCCACAAAGGACTCCGGTGGGGAGAACGACGTCGCGTTCTCCAGCAGCTCGGCGAAGATCAGCACCAGATCGGAGCCGAACGGCGACGACAGCAGGACGTCGCCCATCGAACCGAGCCGCACCCGCTGGTAGTCCTCGATCTCGGCGAGCGCCGAACGCAGCGCCGTCGACAGCTCGATCGGACCGGAAATCCGTGCCTCGTCGCGATTTCCGGACACGACGAGGAGGTTGTCCGCGTTCCGGCGCAACCGGGTGGAGAGGTGGTCGAGCCGGTAGAGGCTGGCCAGCAGGGCGACGTCCTGTTCGTTGCGCTCCAGTTCGTCGACCAGCGCCAGCTGCCTGCCCACGAGGTTCTGCGTCCGCTTCGCGACGTTGGCGAACATGAGCCCGACGTTGCGCCGCGTGACGGCCTGCCGCTCCACCAGTTCGGCCGCGGTGGCCTGCACGCGGTTGAACGCCTCGGCCAGTTCGCCGAGTTCGTCCTGCGAGGACACGTCGATGGTGGCGAGCCGCGGCGCGAGCTCTTCGGCCTGCTCGGTGTCGGTGACGCGGACCAGTTCGGTGCTCGCGAGGTCGGCGACCGAGGTCGCCGCCGTGGTCAGCTTCCGCAGCGGATCCGCGATCGACCGGCTGACCGCGATCGCGAGCCCGCCGACCAGCAGGAACAACACGCCGGCGCCGATACCGATCGTCCACGCCAGGTTCTGCGCGGCGTCGGCTCGCGCGGTCGCGGCGTCGGTGATGCCGGTGGTGACCGCGTCCTGGGCGAGCCGTCGCTGGTTCGACTGGGCGTCGACGGCGCCGAGGATGTCCGGAAGCAGGTTCTGCACGGCCTGCGGGCCGCGGGCCTCCGGGAGCCTGGCCTCCAGCGCGTCGACCCGGCGGCCCGTCTCGCCCTGCTCGACCGCGACGACCTGCGTGGCCTGGGTGACTTCGGCCTGCTGCACGAACCGTTCGAGGAACAGCGACGACTGCTGCTTCGCGTCGGCCAGCACCGGCGCCCCGGATTCGGGGGTGACCAGCACGATGATCAACGCCATACCGCGCAACGAGTTCTCCTCGTTCGCGCGCAGCAGCGCGTCGAGCGCCGTCAACTGCTGGGTGCCCGCCGCGTCACTGGTCTGCTGCGGGACGAGCCGGAGCGAGTTGACGACCGCGTCGATCACCGCGTGATACGTCCGCGCCACGCTGTCCAGTGAGGCCCCGCGCCGGAGCGCGCTCTCCCGGATCTCGTTCAGCGACCCGATCCGCACCAGCGCGGCGGCGAGTTCTTCCGGCGCGTCGGCGCTCAGCTGCGCCCGGATCCGGTTCACCGTTTCCGCGACGACGCCCTGCTGCTTGAGCATCGCCGAACTGCCTGCCGACGAAGACGCGATGTAGTGCGCCATCAGCAGCCGTTCGCGCTGCAATTCCCAGGCCAGCGTGCCGAGCGCGCGGGCCTGCGACGCGACGTCGGCGGTGGTGCGCGCGGACCGGGCGTCGTCGATCTCCCCGGCGACGTAGGGCACCGACACCAGGACCACAGCGGTCAGCGGCAACATCAGGAGCAGGTTGAGCTTGCCCCGGATGCCGAGCCTGCCGAGCAATCCGGACCGCGACCCGCGTTCGGGCCGGGTCTTCCCGTGCCTCATGATCACCTTTCTCCCCGGCTCCGCCCGAGGTGTCCGCGGTGCTGCTCCCGGACGAGATCTTCGATGGACGCGCGCAGCGAGACGAACTCAGGCGCGCGTTTGACCGCGAGTTCGCGGTCATCGGGCAGGTCGACCACGATGTCGGCGGCGACCCGGCCCGGATCCGAGGCCAGCACCACGACCCGCCCGCCGAGGAACACGGCCTCTTCGACGTCGTGGGTCACCATCAGCACCGTGGTGTGGGTGTCGGCCCAGATCCGGCGGATCAGGACCTGCATGTCCTCTTTGGTCTGGACGTCCAACGCGCCGAAAGGTTCGTCCAGCAGCAGCACGTCAGGCTCGCACGCCAGCGCCCGCGCGATCGCGACCCGTTGCTTCTGCCCGCCGGAAAGCTGCTTGGGCAACGACTTCCGCAGCCGGCCCAGCCCGGTCTCCTCGAGATACCAGTCGACCCGGCGCGCGCGTTCGGCCTTGTCGAGGTTCAGCAGTTCGAGTCCGAACGCGACATTGCCCTCCACCGTGCGCCACGGGTACAGCGCGCCGTGCTGGAACACCAGCCCGCGTTCCGGGCCGGGCCCGGTCACGGTGTCGCCGTCGAGGGTGATCAGGCCTTCGGTGGGTTCGGTCAGGCCCGCGATCAGCGACAGCAGGGTCGACTTGCCGGATCCGCTCGCGCCGACCACGCAGACGAAGTCGCCGCGCGCGATGTCCAGATCGATCCCGTCGAGCGCGCGGGTGGTCTTGTCGCGGACCGGGTAGTCCTTGGCGACGGCCTTCAGCCGCAGCGTCATGCCGCCCACTTCCCGACGCGCGCCCGCAGCCGCCGGAGCGCGATGTCGATGACCAGTCCCAGCAGGCCGATCACGATCAGCAGCGCGAAGATCCGGTCGGTCTGGGTGAACCGCTGCGCCCGCATGATCCGCAGGCCGAGCCCGGCGGTGGCGTTGATCAGTTCGGCGACCACCACGAAGTTCCACGCGGCCGCGGCGTTGACGCGGGTCGCGTCGATGATGCCGGGCAGCGCGTGCGGGACGATCACCTTGCGCAGGACCTCGCCGCGCCGCGCGCCGAGCGTGTACGACACGTCGATCAGCGACCGCGGCACCCCGCGGACGGCGTCGGCGATCATCAGCGTGTTGAAGAAGACCGTGCCGAGGAACAGGACCGCGACCTTCGACGGTTCGCCGAGGCCGAGCCAGATCATCAGCAGCGGGACGAACGCGCTCGCCGGCAGGTAGCGCAGCATCGCGATGACCGGCTCGAACAGCGCCAGTCCCGCGTCGAACGTCCCCATCACGATGCCGAGCGGCACCGAGACGAGGATCGCGAGCCCGAAACCGAGCAGCACTCGCTGGGTGGTGGCCCAGAGATCACTGAACAGCTCACCCGACTCGATCATCTTCAGCAGCGCGTCGAACACCGCGACCGGGGTGGGCAGGAACGTGGGCTTGATGGTGCCCAGCGCGTTCAGCGTCACCCAGATCAGCAGCGGGATCACGAACGAGGCCACCGCCAGCGTCCACCGCCACCGCGCGGGGATCGGCGTCCGGAGCGAGAACAACGGGGACGCGTTCGGCTTGAGGCCCGCCCGGCGGGGGAGCGGGGACCAGTCCGGCCGCGAGCCGCCCCGTTCTTCCTGCGCTTCGGCGAGCCGTTGCTCGTCTTCGAGACGGAGTGCTTCGGCCTCGTCAGCGGCTTCCGCCCGCCGAGTGGCCTGCTTCGCCGCGTCCGTGGTGCTCACTTCACCGCCTTCACGTACTGGTCGTCGAACAGCCCGTCGAAGTTCGGCCGCTGCTGGGCGAGCCCGTTGGAGACGATGAAGTCGGCGATCTTGCCCGCCTGGAAGTTCAGGTGAGCGGGGGTGACGCCGGGGGTGAAGGCGTCGAGGTTCTGCTGCTTGGTGAAGATCGTGGTGCCCGCGTCGTAGCTCTGGTACTCCTCGATCGAAACCGCACCGCGTTTGGCCATGATCCGCACGGCCTCGTCCCGGTTCTGCTTGATCCAGCCGATCGTCTCGAACCACGTGCTCACCAGCGCCTGGACCTCCGCCTTGCGCTCCTTCGACATCTGCTCGGACACGACGAGGTGGTCCGGGATGGCGCCGGGGAACTCGGCGGACGTCGCGATCGCGCGGCTGCCGGGACGCTCGAGCGCCTTCGAGGTGAAGGGTGCGAAGGCGGCGACGGCGTCGACCTGCTCACCGACGAAGGCGGCCGCGGCGGCGTCGGTCAGGAGCGGGACGATTTCGACGTCCTTCTCGGTCAGCTTCGCCTCCTGCAGCGCGAGCAGCAGGAGGTAGTGGTCGACGGTGCCCTGTTCGACGGCGATCTTCTTGCCCTTGAGGTCGGCGATGCCGGTGATCCCCTGCCGGGCGATGATCTTGTCGTTGCCCGTGGAGTTGTCGTTGACCAGCACCACCGAGAGCTTCGAGCCACCGCTGACCGACGCGAGGGTGTCGTTCAGGGTCTGGCTGTTCGCGTCGATCGCGCCGGAGGACAGGGCGTTGATGCTCTCGGTGTAGCTGTCGAACCACTTCAGGTCGACGTTCACGCCGTTCTTCTCGAACAGGCCCTTCTCCTGGGCGACCGCCCACGGGAACCAGCCCGGCCAGGCGCTGTAACCGATGGTGACCTTGTTGCCGGAGGCGGCCGTGCTGCCGGAACAAGCCGAAAGGGCGGTCACGCCTGCCAGCGAAAGGGCGCACAACAGCGCCGTCATGAGACGGCGGGAACGGGAAATCACAACGCACTCCTGGGGAAGGGGAGTAACACGGGCGTGGAAAGTTCCGGCGGTGCGAGCGCAGGACTGATCGACCGGTGTCGAGCTCCCTCGCGGAAGCCCGGCCGGCAATAGCGGACGGAGCGGCCGCACACCCGGCCGTCCCGACAAACCCTCCGGAAACTCTGGATAGAGGTGATCACCCCGTTGCTCTCGGCGGCGATCCTATCGAGTGGCGCAAGGTCTACCTAGTGTGATCATCGGCTCTTGCCCGATTCACGGTCACATTCCGCCGAATCCGGCCGTTCGCCTCAATGGGCCGAGTCTCGGGTGGTGGGCAACCCCGCGCGCGGCGCCGTGCGTCCATCGGGTGACGGGTGAAAACTTCGCCCGTCTTCTGGAGGGAGCAGAAGATGAATTTTCGATCGGCCGTGTCGTGCGTCGCGGGGGCCACGCTCTTGTCCACCTTGGCCGGTGCGGGGCAGGCGGACGCGACCAGACCGTCCAGTCTGGTCTTGCGCCCGAGTGCCGTCGTCGCAGGTGGGACGGTCACCGCGGACATCTACTGCCTGCGCCCGTCGGGGGCGGGCGAACTCGCGACGACCCTGGTCGCGGACGGTCTCGCCGCGCCGATTCCCTTGCGGGTGGTGGGAGACGGCGGCACCGGCGGCATCGGTGTCGCGTTGCGGGGCGACGGTCCGGCCGGGACGGCTCCGGGCCGGTACACGGCGTCGTACGACTGCTGGGGCTGGATCGTCCGCGCGGACTTCACCGTCACGAACTGACAACCGGGCAGAAGAAGCGGAGGCCGGTTTCGGGACACAATTGCCGTCCCGGAGCCGGCCTCGGCCGCGCTTCTGGCACATCTCTCGGAAGTGTGCCGGCGGGGTTTCCGCCGCCACTGATTTCTGTCAAACGACAGAATTGTCTCCGGTGGCGGATGGGCGGCCGCCGAGTATGCGGAGCCGTCGAATTCGAATAGTGCGAAAAGGCGATGAGAACAGGGTCGTATTCGGTGGCCGCAATTCCCTTTCGGCGAGCCTGGACCGGGCCTGTCCAGGCCTTTTCCTATTTCCGCAAGGGCGAATTGGGTCCGCTTCGGGCGATCGAACGCGATTTCGTCGGCGGGTGAGCCTGCCTGGGGGGCCGATCCTCGCCCTGGATCGATCAGGCTCGGCCAGGTAACCAGGAGGTAACGGCTTGCGGTCCGGTGACTGCACACCGATGATCGGGCAGGGGTGGCGGGTGTCACCGTTCAGTGGGTTCCGCCGCCGCGTTCCAGGCAATACCGTCGGCGGCAAAGCCGAAGTCATGGCCCCGATCGGGTACGGAGGTTTGGCGGATGATGCCGGAGATCGAGAATGACGCCGCCGGCGCTGTCGGCGTCGAGGACGCTGGCGACGCTGTCGTTCGCCTGCCCGGAATGCGGGTGGCCTACGAAGGCGCCGCCTTCGACGAGTCCGCGTTGGCGGAGAACTGGACCGCCCAGTTGCAGGACTGGCTGAACCAGGCCGTCTCCGCCGGGATCCCCGAGCCGAACGCGATGGTGCTCGCCACCGCCGACCCCGAAGGCAGGCCGTCCTCCCGGACCGTGCTGTGCAAGGGCCTCGACGAACGCGGCGTCGTGTTCTACACGAACTACACCTCCACCAAGAGCCACGACCTCACCGCGACGCGTTACGCGTCGGTCACCTTCCCCTGGTACGCCCTGCAGCGTCAGGTCCACGTGCGCGGCGAGGTCGAGAAGGTCGACGTCGCCGAGACCGCCGAGTACTGGGCCTCCCGCCCGCGGGGCTCGCAGCTCGGGGCCTGGGCCTCGCCGCAGTCCCGCGTCGTCGACGGCCGCCGCGCCCTCGAGACCGCGCTTCACGGCATCGAGCGCCGCTTCGCCGACGTCGAGAACATCCCGTCCCCGCCGCACTGGGGCGGCTGGCGCATCCGGCCCGACGTCGTCGAGTTCTGGCAAGGCCGCGAAGACCGCATGCACGACCGGCTCCGCTACGTCCGCACCGACGACGGATGGCAGATCAAACGCGTCGCGCCCTGATCTCTGTCGAGCGCTGTGTTCTCTGTCGAGCGCTGACGAAAAGCGCGCCGAAGGGGCACTCGGGCCGCTTACCACTCGCGTGGGGAGCGGAGGGTGCCCCTTCATCGCGTTTTCGTGGGCCTTCGGCCCGAAAGAGGGCGCTCGACGGTGAAGTCTCCCCGTCGCGCCGGCGCGCTCCCGGGAGACCGTTGGGTCGCTGGCGTGGGGCGTGGTTGTCAGCGTGGGGTCGCCGGGGTTTCGGATACCGGGCTTCAGGTTCGGGTCGGCGGTGTGCGTGAGGGTGTTTCGCGGCGTCCCCAGGCGGCCTTCGGGGTGAGGGTGAGGTAAATCGCGCGCGGAAGGTTAGTTAGCGCGGCTAAGCTGTCGGGTTGTGAGTGACGACGTGGGGGTTGACCAGCGCAAAGGTGTCCGCAAGCTGTTCGGCTCCATCGTCGTCGACACCAGGCCGCTCAAGATCCCCGCGTTCCGGCGGCTCTGGCTGTCCACCGCGGTCACCGCCGTCGGCAGCCAGCTCACCGCCGTCGCGGTCCCCAAACAGGTCTTCGACCTCACCGGCTCGTCGGCGTACGTCGGACTGACCGGCCTGGTCGCCCTGGTCCCGTTGCTCGTCTTCGGCCTTTGGGGTGGCGCCATCGCCGACGCCGTCGACCGCCGCAAACTGCTGCTCGTCACCAACGTCGGCGTCACCGTCACTTCGGCGGTCCTGTGGCTCCAGGCGTTCCTGAACCTCGGCTCCGTCTGGCTCGTCCTGGGCCTGCTCGCGGTCAACCAGGCGTTCTTCGCGATCAACATGCCGACCCGCGGCGCCGTCGTCGCCCGGCTGGTGCCGGACAAGCTGATCGCGTCCGCGACCGCGTTGAGCAGCACGATGGCCACCTTCGGCGCGGTTTTCGGCCCGCTGCTCGCCGGTTCGCTGATCCCGGTCCTCGGTCTTTCGACGCTCTACCTGATCGACGTCATCGCATTGACCTTGACCCTCGTCGCGGTCTGGAAACTGCCCCCGATCCCGCCGCTCGGCGAGATCGCGCGCCGGGCCGGGCTCCGCGACATCATCGACGGTTTCCAGTATCTGGCGACGCGGAAGATCCTGCTGGCCTCGTTCCTCGTCGACATCATCGCGATGGTCGCGGGCATGCCGCGCGCGCTGATCCCGGAGATGGCGGAGCGCACCTTCGGCGACCCGCCCGGCGGCGGTCCGGCGCTGGGTTGGCTCTACGCCGCGCTCCCGGCGGGCGCGATGCTGATCGGCCTCTTCTCCGGCTGGCTGACCAGGATCCGCAAACAGGGTGTCGGCGTGATCGTCTCGATCTGTGTCTGGGGTGCCGCCGTCGCCGGGTTCGGCCTGGCGAACTCGCTGTGGCTCGCGGTCTTCTTCATGGCACTCGCCGGTGCGGCCGACATGGTCAGCGCGATCTACCGGATGTCGATCCTTCAGCTCGCCACCACCGACGAGATGCGCGGACGGCTGCAAGGCGTGTTCACCGTCGTCGTCGCGGGCGGTCCGCGGATCGCCGACCTCACCCACGGCTGGGCCGCCGCCGGTGTCGGCACCGCCGCCGCGGCCTCCGGGGGCGGGGTGCTGGTCATCGTGCTGGTCGTCGCCGCGGCCTTCCTGATCCCGTCGTTCTGGCGGTACCGGGCCCCGGCGGACTGAGTTGTCCGGTCTATCGTCGGGCCCATGCGTATTTCACGGGCGATCGTCCTGTTCGTCGCTGTCATCGCGACCGTCTCCGCCTGTTCGTCCGGGGACGAGAAGCCGGACAACGCGGCCAAGCCGTCGAGCCAGGCTCCCGCTTCCTCCGCCGCGCCGAGCTCTTCGGCCGTTCCCACCGGTGGCGCCGATGCGAAGGAGCCGTGCGCGCTGCTGCCCGCCGAGGCGGTCGGCAAGGCGGTCTCCCTTCAGGGCGTGACGTCGGCGCCGGGCCCGGCGCAGGACAACGCCGCCAACGGTGGCAAGGCCAAGAGCTGCGTCTACTCGTCCGCCGGAAAGCAGATCGGCGCGCTCGCGGTGACCCGGTTCGAGGGCAACAAGCTCAAGCCCGCCGAGATGGTCGCCGCGATGAAGAAGGCGAAGGCGGGTTCGACGGACGTCACCGGTATCGGCGAGGGCGCTCTCTACTACGTCGACGAGAACAAGACCGCGACGCTGGCGGCCGCCGAACTCGTGGGCGACGTGCCCGTGCTGATCAACTACACCGGCCCGGCGAAGATGACGCGGGAAATGATGACCCCGCTCGTGAAGACCGCGGTCGACGCCAACTGAACGAGCTACCCATAGGCGTTCTTCGTCAACCCGTGACGAAGAACTGACCAAAGCGGACTGTCGGCCACTGACGTGATACGGCACACTCTTGCCGCATGGCGGACACGATGACAACAGAACAGACCGGCCCGGCCGGTCAGCCGAGCCTCAAACGGGTCATGGGTTCCAAGCTCCTGCTGTTCTTCGTGGTGGGGGACATCATCGGCACGGGCGTCTACGCGCTCACCGGACAGGTGGCCGGCCGGGTGGGCGGCGCGCTGTGGCTGCCGTTCCTGATCGCGTTCGTGGTCGCGATCATGACCGCGTTCAGCTACCTGGAACTGGTCGGGAAGTACCCGCAGGCGGCGGGGGCCGCGCTCTACACGCACAAGGCGTTCAAGATCCGGTTCCTCACCTTCATGGTGGCGTTCGCGGTGATGTGCTCGGGGATCACGTCGGCTTCGTCGGCGGCGAAGGCCTTCGGTGACACCTACCTCAAGGAGTTCATCACCGCGCCGATGCCACTGGTGGCGATCCTGTTCGTGATCGGCCTCGCGCTGATCAACTTCCGCGGGGTCTCCGAATCGGTGAAGACCAACGTGGTGCTGACCTGCATCGAGATCGGCGGTCTGCTGATCATCATCGGGGTCGGGGTGTGGGCGGTGCTCAACGGCAACGGGGACGCCGCACGGCTGGTCGAGTTCGACACCGAGAACCAGACGATGCTGGTGGCGATCACCTCGGCGACGTCGCTGGCGTTCTTCGCGATGGTCGGCTTCGAGGACTCGGTGAACATGGCCGAGGAGTGCAAGGACCCGATCCGGATCTTCCCGAAGGCGATGCTGTGGGGCATGGTCATCGCCGCGACCATCTACATCCTGGTCTCCGTGACCTCCTCGCTGCTGGTGCCCGCCGACGAACTGGAGGCCGCCAAGAGCAGCGCGCTGCTGAAGGTGCTCGACGTCGGGGCGCCCGGATTCCCGCGCGAGATCTTCTCCGCGATCGGTCTCTTCGCGGTCATCAACTCGGCGTTGATCAACATGCTGATGGCCAGCCGTCTGCTCTACGGCATGGCGAACCAGCGGATCATCCCGAAGCAGCTGGGCACCGTCCACCCGTTCCGCCGCAGCCCGTGGGTGGCGATCGTGTTCACCAGTGTCATCGCCATCGGTCTCGTGTCCTTCGTGGACATCAGTGTGCTCGGCGGTACGACGGCCTTGCTCCTGCTGGCGGTGTTCGCCATCGTCAATGTCGCTGTCCTGGTACTGCGCAAGGAGAAGGTGACGCACAAGCATTTCCGGGCGCCGACGATCATCCCGGTGCTGGCCGCGATCTTCTGTCTCTACCTGGTGACGCCCCTGTCCGGACGGCCCGCACGCGACTACAAGGTCGCCGCGATCCTGCTCGGCGTCGGCATCGTGCTGTGGGGGATCAACTGGCTCGTCATGCGGGCCACGCACCAGGAAGAGGACCGGCAGCCCCTCGAACCGCCGGTCGGCTGACCTCGCCGGGTCGTGGGTGCTTCGGGTCGTGGCCGAGGTGACGGCTCCCTTCACCGTGTCTGATGCGGTGAAGGGAGCCGACGACCCGAATCACCCACGACCGCGGTTGAGTGCCTGGTACTCCACCGGACTGTGGGCCGAGAACACGGTGACCTCGTCGGCGTGGTCCCGGCTCAGCTCCCGCAGCCGCTCGACGTTCTCCAGTCGCGGTTTGCGCAGGGTCTGCACCAGGTTCTGGAACGCGGTCATCCCCGGCGGGCAGTGCGGCTTCACCGGATCCAGCTGACCGTGGAAGAAGTACGCGTCGCCCGCGTGCAGCAACCAGCCGTCGCCGGTGTCGACCGCGACCCCGGTGTGGCCCTTGGTGTGTCCCGCGAGTGGCACCAGCAGGATCTCCGGCGGCAGCCCCTTGAGTGCTCGGACGGCCCGGAAGCCGAACCACTCGTCCCCGGCCTCGTCGTAATGGCTCCACAAGGGACGGTGGGCGAACTGGTTGGCGCGGAACCGGAACCTCTCGCTCTGGTTGGACGGGGACGTCGCCGCGTCGTGCTCCGCGGTGCGGACGTGCACGACGGCGTTCGGGAAGTCCGCGAGCCCGCCCGCGTGGTCGACGTCGAGGTGAGTGCAGACGATGTGCCGCACGTCTTCGAGCTGGTGGCCGAGCGCCTCGACGTGGTGGGCCGCCGTCTCCGTCTCGACGGGCTTCGCGCCGACCATCTTCGTGAACGGCGTACCGAGCCAAGCACCGGGATTCGCGACGCCCTCGCGGCCGAAGCCGGTGTCCACCAGCACCAGGCCGTCGCCGGTCTCGATGAGCAGGCAGTGTGCCACCAGCTCCGAGCGGCGCAGCAGACCGGGCTGGCCGTCGAGCAGCCTGCCTCCCGGTGCGCGCATCGTGCCGCAGTTCAGGTGGTGCACCTTCATGACCTGCTCCTCTGGCTGAGCCGTGCGAATGCGGTGGCGTCGTGCGCGGCGAAGACCGTCACCTCGTCACCGTTGTTACTGACAAGTTCGCGCAGCCGGCGCTGGTTGTCCAGTCGTGCGGTCTTCTCCGTCTGCATGTACGACTCGAAGAAGCCCAGTGCGAAGGGGATGTGCGGGTTCCGGTCCAGCTCGCCGCCGTGGAAGACGGCGTCACCGGCGTTGAGGAGCCAGCCGTCACCGGTGTCGACCGCGACCCCGGCGTGCCCGCGGGTGTGCCCGGCGAGGGGGATGATCAGGACGTCCGGGATCCCGTCCAGCTCGCGGACGGCGTCGAAGCCGAACCACGGCTCGCCGTCGGCCCGGTAGGACTTCCAGTCCGGGCCGTGACTGAACTGGACCTTCCGGTAGCGGCTCGCCTCCTTGCGGTCGATCGGCTTCTCCAGTGCCTGGAGTTCGCGCGCGTGGACGTGGACCCGCGCCTGCGGGAAGTCCACGAGCCCGCCCGCGTGGTCGAGGTCGAGGTGGGTGAGCACGATGTCGCGCACGTCGGCCGGGTCGAAGCCGAGCTCGCGGATCTGGGTGGTGGCGCTCAGGTCGTCGTCGCGGTCGGGATGGACGAGCCGGACGAAACCGGCACCGAGCCAGTGAGCGGGCCTGCTGACGGCCGGTGTGCCGACGCCGGTTTCGACGAGCACGAGCCCGGTGCCGGTCTCCAGCAGAAGGCAGTGGCAGATCAGTTCCGCGCGGCGGAACAGCCCCGGCCCGCCGTCGACGAGTTTGCCGCCGATCGGCCGCAGAGTCCCGCAATTGAGGTGGTGGACGCGCATCAGGACGACTCCCGTTCGAGCATGGTGGCCAGCTGCGGGGCGATCGCGCGCAGCGGCGCGGTGTCGTGCAAGGTCTTGGCCAGCAGCAAACCGCCCTCGATGGCGGCGAGGACGACGGTCGCCAGCTGATCCGCCTTGTCGGTGTCCAGCGCGTCGGCGATGACGGTGTGCCAGGAGGTGTAGCCGTCGGCGCAGGCCTGACGGATCACCTCGCTGTCCCCCGACGCGTCGAGCGCGACCGTCGCGAGCGGGCAACCGCGCTGGAAATCCGACTCCTCCAGCGAAGTCGCCAGCGCGTCGATGATGTTTTCGATCGCGGTGACGATGTCAGGCGCGTGCGCGGCGATCGTGCGCAGCCGGGCGCGGAGGCGATCCGCGGACTGGCGGATGGCCTCCGCGGCCAGTTGCTCCTTGCCACCGGGGAAGTGGAAGTAGAGCGACCCCTTGGGCGCGCCGACGGCGGTGACGAGCTGGTTGAGCCCGGTGGCGTGGTAGCCCTGCCGGTGGAAGAGCTCGGCGGCGGAGTCGAGCATGCGCTGCCTGGTGTCGGTGCGGCGGACCATGCGGCCGACTGTAGCCGAACTATGACGACCGGTCTAGTGAGTTCTTGCGAAGTCCGGGGCTTGGTCCAGGGTGGAGATCGGGTTTCGTCGGTGCGCCTGGGGTGACCGCGGCGAGAGAGAACTACGGCGGCGGAAAGTGGGCACAGGATCGTGACGTCCTTTGTGGACTACTCAAGCCACGCCGGGCTCTTTCGGCGATTTCGCGTCTGCCCCCGACTTCGGTACGCCTAGTTCGCCTACCTCTCAAGGGCCCGAATCGCCACTGACGACTCCGGCGTGAAGCTGCGCAAACGTCCAATCGAGCGCCTGGAGTCCTTTGTGGACGTTCAGGAGCACGCCGGATCCCGGTGGTGAGGCCGATCAAAGCTGTGGCCGGACACACTGCGTGCTCCGGCCCAGGACGCGGCCGACGGTGCCGGGCAGCCGGGAACGGTCATCGCGGCGGTTTCCTTCGCCCGGGCGCGGCAAGGCCGCCCTGCTTTCCCGGCGCTCGCCGGTAACCTCGTCCGCATGGCCAATCCCACCGGAGAGCAGTTCGAGATCACCCGCGGCAACGCACGCGCCGTCGTCACCGAGATCGGTGCCGGGTTGCGCGCGTTCGAGGTCGGCGGCGTGCCGTACGTCGAGGCGTTCGCCGAGGACGAGAAGCCGCCGAAGGGTGCCGGGCAAGTGATGCTGCCCTGGCCGAACCGCACCAAGGGCGGCCGGTGGGTGTACCAGGGGGAGAAGCAGCAGCTCGCGATCACCGAGGAGGCCCGCGGCAACGCGATCCACGGCCTGACCCGGCACGAGGAGTGGGAGCTCCTCGAACACGCGGAGTCGTCGATCACCCTGGCCATCGACGTGCCGGCGCAGGCAGGCTGGCCGGTGCCGCTGCGCGCGACGATCACCTACGAGCTCTCACCGCGCGAACTGGTCGTGACGCACGAGATCCGCAACGAGGGCGAGAGCCCGATCGGCGTCGGACTCGGCACGCACCCCTACTTCCGCATCGGCGACGTGCCCACCGACGAGCTGACCCTGACGCTGCCCGCGAGCCGGGTCCGGCCGTACCTCGGCGACGAGCAGCTGCCGTACGCCGATGAACAGGACGTCGAGGGGACCGAGTACGACTTCCGGTCCGGCAAGGTGCTCGAAGGCGTGGACCTGGACACGGCGTTCGGCGGGCTGAGCGTCGCCGGCGACGGCAACCACCACCACGTCCTCTCGCACGGGGAGCGGGAACTGCTGGTCTGGGCCGGGCCGGACTTCCGCTGGGCACAGGTGTTCACGCCGGAGAATCTGGTCGGTCGCGGCCGCGCGGTGGCGATCGAGCCGATGACCTGCCCCGCCGACGCGCTCAACACCGGCACCGACCTGATCGACCTGGAGCCCGCGTCCTCGTGGACCGGCTGCTGGGGCATCCGGGTGCGGTGACGATGGCAGCGCTGCCTTTGCTCCGGTTGGGCCCCGTCGACGCGGGTGAAGTGCTCACGCTGCAACGCGCGGCGTATGTCCCGGAGGCCAGGGAGCACGAGAACCTCGACCTCCCGCCGCTGCTGGAGACTTTCGAGCAGACCAAGGAGGCGCTGGGCGATCCCGCGTGTTTTGCTTGGGGTGTCAGGGAGTCCGGGCGGTTGGTGGCGAGTGTCCGGATCGTCGTGGACGGCGGGGCCGGTCTCGTGGGCAGGCTCATCGTGGCCCCGGACAGGCAGGGGCACGGGCTCGGCGGCTCGTTGCTGCTCGCCGCCGAAGCGGCCGCGCCGCCTTCGGTGACCGTGTTCCGCCTGTTCACCGGCGAGCGTAGTGCCGGTCCGCTGCGGATGTACCGGAAGCTCGGCTACGTCGAAACGCACCGGACGCCCGAGAAACACTACGAGCTGGTCCACTTCGAAAAGCCCCGCGTGCGTCCGGACGGCCCAGTTCGTTAGCGTGTCAAAGTATGTCGAACAAAGTACAGGTCAAGGCCATCGTCGGTGGGTACGTCGTCCCGGTCGACGGTGATCCGATCGACGGCGGCACGGTCCTCGTCGGGAACGGGAAGATCGTCGCGGTCGGCGCGCCCGCCGACGTCGATGTCCCCGACGGCGCCGAACTGATCGACGCCACGGGCTGCTGGGTGCTGCCCGGGTTCATCGACGCGCACGCCCACCTCGGTGTCCATGAGGACGGCGAAGGGTGGTCGGGCAACGACACCAACGAGATGACCGACCCCAACGGTGCGCGATTCCGGGCGATCGACGGGATCGACCCGTACGAGCCCGGTTTCGACGACGCGCTCGCGGGCGGTGTCACCAGCGTCGTCATCAAACCCGGCTCGGGCAACCCCATCGGCGGGCAGACGATCGGCGTCAAGACCTGGGGCCGGACCGTGCTGGACATGATCTTCGCCGAAAGGGTCAGCGTGAAGAGCGCGCTCGGCGAAAACCCGAAGCGCGTCTACGGCGACAAGAAGCAGACGCCGTCGACCAGGCTCGGCGTCGCGTCGACCATCCGCGACGCGTTCACCGCCGCGCGCAACTACGCCGCCCAGCGCGACCACGCCGCCGGTCAGGGCAAACCGTTCGACGTCGACCTGACCAAGGAGACGCTGGCCGATGTCCTCGACGGCGAGTTGTACTGGGATCAGCACGTCCACCGCGCCGACGACATGGTCACCGCGATCCGGCTGGCGGACGAGTTCGGCTACAAGCTGGTGATCAACCACGGCACCGAAGGCCACCTGATCGCGGATCTGCTCGCCGAGCGGGACGTACCGGTGATCCTCGGCCCGCTGTTCACCACGAAGTCCAAGGTGGAGCTGCGCAACCGCACCCTGCGCGCGCCCGGCATCCTGGCCAGGGCAGGCGTGCGGATCGCGATCACCACGGACCATCCGGTCGTGCCGATCAATTTCCTGGTGTACCAAGCGGCGCTGTCGGTGAAGGACGGCCTCGACCCGGAGACCGCGCTGAAGGCGCTGACCGTCAACCCGGCCGCGATGCTGGGCCTCGACGATCAGGTCGGCGCCTTGAAACCGGGCCTCGACGCGGACGTGGTCCTCTGGTCGGGTGACCCGCTCGACGTGATGAACCGCGCCATGCGGGTGTTCGTGCGCGGACGCGAGGTCTACCACTTCGACTCCGCCGCCGGGGTCGGTGTCACCGAGGAACGCCGGTACCGCGAAAGCTGACTTCGGTCTTGCCAAACGAACCCAGCCGTGCTGTCATGTGTGACACACTGGGGAGGGTGTGTAACACATGAAGCGCTGGGTTCTCGTCCTGGTCATCGGTTTCGGCTTTCTGGGTGTCTGCCTGTTGTGGGCGGCCGAAGACTCGAGTGCGATCGAATGCGACGGCAAGCTCATGTCGTACGGCGACGTTTGCGAGACCACCAAGGGTGGCCGCACCGTCCGTTCGGAGACCTACGCCCAGCTGAAGGCGGGTGCCGAAATCCGTGAGCGGGCTTTCCGGAACCACGGTCCGTGGGTGGGCGGAGTCGGTGTCGCGCTGACCGGGCTGGGCGCGACGATGCTGATCCGCAGGCAGCGCCGCGTGTCGCGGGCCGGGGTGACGGCGCCGCGAAGTGGACAGCCGCAGGCGCAACCGCACTGGCAGGGTCAGCAGTGGCAGGGTCAGCAGGGGCAAGGACAGCAGTGGCCGGGTCAGCAGGGGCAAGGACAGCCCCGATGGCAAGGACAACCTCAGTCGGGATTTCCACCGGGGCAAGGGAATCCGCCGTACGCGAACCAGGCCGTTCAGCAGTATCAGCAGTATCAGCAGCCGTACCCGCCACAAGGGGCCTGGCCGCAGCAACCGCCACAGCAGTTCGGTCCGACCGGGCACTGAGACCGCGTCGTCCGACGATGAGCGCTCAGGTCAGAAGCCGATCCCGAGCCGGTTTCACCGGAAACGGCTCGGCGGCGAATTCGAAATCGAGGTGGTCGGGCAGCCGCGATTCCTGTTGCCTCGCCGAGGCGTAGAGCGCCTTGTTGTGTCTCCTGGATCCGGAATCGGCTCACCGCGCGCCGCGTACTCCGCGACGGACGGCAGGACGGTCGCAGCGTCTCACTGCTCCTGATGACCACTGGTGATCGTACCGGCGCGGAAAGTCAGGCTTTCCGGAGTTCCCGCGCGATGACCATGCGCTGGATCTGGTTCGTGCCCTCGAAGATCTGCGGCACCTTCGCCTCCCGCATGTACCGTTCCACGGGGAAGTCCTTCGTGTATCCGGCGCCGCCGAGCACCTGGACGGCGTCGGTGGTCACCTTCATCGCGCCGTCGGTCGCGACGAGTTTCGCGATGGAGGCCTGCCGCTGGAACGGCAGCCCGCGGTCGCGGCGGCGGGCGGCGTCGAGGTACATGGCGCGCGAGGTCTCGACGGTCGCGGCCATGTCGGCGAGCAGGAACTCCAGGCCCTGGAATTCGATGATCGGCCGCCCGAACTGCGTGCGGCCCTTCGCGTACTCGAGGGCCTCGTCCAGCGCGGCCTGCGCGAGCCCGACGGCGCAAGCGGCGATGCCGAGCCGTCCGGAACTGAGCGAGGACAGCGCGATCTTCAGGCCTTCGCCCTCTTCGCCGATCCGCCGTTCGGCGTCGACGGCGGCGTCCTCGAACATCAGTTGCGCGGTGGTCGAGCCGGTGAGGCCCATTTTCCGCTCGGGCGGCGCGGCCGAGAGGCCCGGCGTCGCCGCGTCGACGAGCAGGCAGGTGATGCCCTGCCCGCCGTCGTCGCTGGTGCGCACCATGGTCGTGTAGAAATCGGCCTCGCCCGCGTGGGTGATCCATGCCTTCGTGCCGTTCACGACGTACTGGTCGCCGTCGAGCCGTGCGCGGGTCGAAAGGGCGGCCGCGTCGGAGCCGGCGTGGGACTCCGAGAGCGCGTACGCGCCCAGCAGGCCGCCTTCCAGCATCGCGGGCAGCCAGCGGTCACGCTGCTCGTCGGTGCCGTGGTGCGCGAGCGCGAAGCAGGACATCGTGTGCACGGAGAGCCCGACTCCGACCGACATCCACGCGGCCGCGATCTCTTCCAGGACCTGCAGGTAGACCTCGTACGGCAGGTCGCCGCCGCCCCAGCGTTCCGCGTACGGCAACCCGAGCAACCCGGCCTGCCCGAGCAGGCGGAACTGCTCGCGCGGGAAGTGCGCGGTCTCTTCGTACTTGCTCGCGATCGGGGCGAGTTCCTCGCGCGCGATCTCCCTGGCCAGGCCGATCAGGTCCTGGGCCTCGGTGCTGGGCAGAAGACGGTCCGCCGGCATGGCTCCTCCGAGCTGAGCTGTACTCGAAACAGTACTGTGGGCTCGTCGAGAGTACAGTACGAACTGTCTGGGGACCCACCATCCGGGTAAGGGATAGTGAGCCGATGACCCCGCGCCGCCAGCCCACCGCGCGTCAGAGAGCGCTGCTCTCGGAGCTTGAAGAACTCTTTCTCGCCGAGGGGTTCTCCCAGTTCACGCTGGACGACCTCGCGGCGAGGCTCCGCTGCTCGAAGTCGACCCTGTACGCGCTCGCCCCCAGTAAGGAGCAGCTCGCGGTCAAGGTCGTCACCCACTTTTTCAAGGGTGCCGCCGAGCTGCTGGAAGAGCGGATCGACGGGATCGACGACGCCCGCAAGATCCTCGGGGAATACCTCGCCGGGATCTCCGAATACCTGAATCGCGCCTCGGCCGCTTTCATGACCGACATCGCCGAATTCGCGCCGGCGCGGGACGCGTATCAGCTCAACAGCCGCGCCGCGGCCCGGCGGATCCGGTCGTTCATCGATCGCGGCGTCACCGACGGCGTTTTCCGTGAGGTGCACGCGCGGCTGATCGCGGAAATGGCGGGATTGATCATCGAGGGGATCCAGACCGGCGTCGTCGGTCAGCGCACCGGCGTGACCGATGCCGAGGCGTTCACCGCGTTGTCGGAAGTCCTTCTCCTCGGCGGCCTCGAACCCAAAATGTCCTGAACTGACAATTCTGGTGGTCTTGCCGCCGCCTCGGCTAGCATCGCGCCCGTGATCGTCGTAGGTGGAGAGGCGCTGGTCGACCTCGTTCCCGGTGCACCGTTGGATTCCACTGTGGACGGTGGGTTGCGCGCGCTGCTGCCCCGGATGGGGGGTGGTCCGTACAACGTCGCGCTCGCCGCCGGGCGGCTCGGCGTCCCGACGGGGTTCTTGTCGCGGGTCTCGAACGACCGGTTCGGGGTCGCGCTGGTGGACCGGCTGCACGCCTCCGGTGTCGACACCGCCTTGCTGCAACGGGGAAACGAGCCGACGACGCTCGCCGTGGTCGCGCTCGGCGAACAGGGTTCCGCGCAGTACACCTTCTACACCGAGGGCACCGCGGACAGGCTCGTCGGCGACCCCGGCCCGCTGCCGGCGAATGTGACGGCGCTCTCGCTCGGCACCCTCGGGATGGTCCTGGAGCCGGGGGCGAGCACCTACGAAACCGTGTTGCGCCGCGCGTCCGCCCGGGGTGTGCTGACCGTCCTCGACCCGAACATCCGGGCGGCGCTGATCACCGATCCGGCGGCGTACCGGGCGAGGTTCCGGTCCTGGCTGCCGGATGTCCGCCTGCTCAAGATCTCCGACGACGACACGGAATGGCTCGCCGAGGGCGCCGATCCGGTCGACGCGGCAAAGGTCTGGACCTCTTGCGGGGTCGATGCCGTCGTGCTCACCCGCGGCGCGCACGGGCTGTCCGTCATCACACGAGCGGGCGAAATCGCGCGGGTCCCGTCGCGGCGGGTCGACGTCGTCGACACGATCGGTGCCGGTGACACCGTGCAGGGCGCCCTGCTGGCGTGGCTGTACTCGAACGGGGTGCGTGACGTGTCCACACTCGACGCCGACGGCTGGCGTTCGGCGCTCGAATTCGCGGCGAAAGCGGCGTCGATCACCGTCACGCGGAGCGGGGCGGAACCGCCGACGGCCGGGGAGATGGCGGCCACCGTGTGAACCTGGTCCCAAAGGGGCTGTTGTGAGCAACTCACCCGCTGCGCGTTGACCCCATTCTCGACTAGCGTGGAGGGGAATTCATACCCCAGCGGGGCGGTGTGCAGCGAGGCCGTGGGTCACGCGCGTGAAGTGAGGGCGTGCCTGTGGGACCTACAGGCGCCGCCGGCCCGTGCTGAACGTGAGAGGGACTTACATGTCCGACGCGACGACGGCTGCGGGTCAGTCCGGCGAAACCGCGACGCTCCGCCTGCCCGATGGCGAGCACGAGTTCAAGGTGATCCACCCGGTCGAGGGCGCGCCTGGGATCGAGCTGGGGAAGCTGCTGGCGACGACCGGGTACATCACCCACGACCCGGGGTTCGTGAACACCGGTGCCGCTTCGTCGGCCATCACCTACATCGACGGTGACGCCGGCATCCTGCGGTATCGCGGGTACCCGATCGAACAGCTGGCCGAGAAGTCGACCTTCATCGAGGTCTCGTACCTGCTGATCTACGGCGAGCTGCCGACCCGGACGCAGCTGTCCGAGTTCACCGAGAAGATCCAGCGTCACACGCTGCTGCACGAAGACCTCAAGGCCTTCTTCAGCGGCTTCCCGCGCGACGCGCACCCGATGCCGGTGCTCTCCAGCGCCGTATCCGCGCTGTCGACCTTCTACCAGGACTCGCTCAACCCGTTCGACGAACCGAACGTGGAGCTGTCCACCATCCGCCTGCTGGCCAAGGTCCCGACCCTGGCCGCGTACGCGTACAAGAAGTCCGTCGGCCAGCCGCTGCTGTACCCGGACAACTCGCTCGGTCTGGTCGAGAACTTCCTGCGGATGACCTTCGGCTTCCCGGCCGAGCCCTACGAGGTCGACCCGGACGTCGCCAAGGCGCTCGACCTGCTGTTCATCCTGCACGCCGACCACGAGCAGAACTGCTCGACCTCGACCGTGCGCCTCGTCGGCTCCTCCGAGGCGAACCTCTTCGCCTCGATTTCGGCCGGTATCAACGCGCTCTTCGGCCCGCTGCACGGTGGCGCCAACAGCGCGGTGCTGGACATGCTCGAGGGCATCCAGGCCGAGGGCGGCGACGTCGCGAACTTCGTCACCCGCGTGAAGAACAAGGAAAAGGGTGTCCGCCTGATGGGCTTCGGGCACCGGGTCTACAAGAACTACGACCCGCGCGCGAAGATCATCAAGAACACCGCGGACGAGATCCTCGCCAAGCTCAAGGGCGGCGACCAGCTGCTCGACATCGCGAAGAAGCTGGAAGAGACCGCGCTCTCGGACGACTACTTCATCGAGCGGAAGCTGTACCCGAACGTCGACTTCTACACCGGCCTGATCTACCGGGCGCTCGGCTTCCCGACGAAGTACTTCACCGTGCTGTTCGCGCTCGGTCGTCTGCCGGGCTGGATCGCGCACTGGCGCGAAATGATCCAGGACCCGGCCACGAAGATCGGCCGCCCGCGGCAGATCTACACCGGCTACGCGTCGCGGGACTACGCGCCCATCGCGGAGCGCTGATCCCGGCTCTCTCAAGTGCCATGAAAGGTCCTTTCCTTGCAAATTTTGCAAGGAAAGGACCTTTCATGGCGTCCGGGCGTGCGAGGTCCGCGAAGCGCGCTTAGGGTTGCCGGAGTGACCAGAGAAGCCCCCGTAGTGCTGTGGTTCCGCCGCGACCTTCGCCTCGGCGACCACGCCGCCCTGCTGGAAGCCTCGAAACACAGCAAGCACGTCCTCGCGCTGTACGTCCTCGACGACGCGCTCCTCCGCCCGTCCGGCGCCCCGCGCGTCGCGTTCCTGCACGGCTGCCTGAAGGCGCTGGACGATCAGCTCGGCGGACGGCTGATGCTCGTCAAGGGCGACCCCGCCAAGGAGGTCGTCAGGGCCGCGCGCGAGATCGGCGCCGCCGCGGTGCACGTCAGCGCGGACACCGGCCCGTACGGCCGCCGTCGCGACGACGAGGTCAAGAAGGCGTTGGCGGAGCACGACATCGCCTGGGTCGAGACGGGTTCCCCGTACGCGATCACGCCGGGCCGCATCACCAAACCCGACGGCGAGCCCTATCGCGTGTTCACCCCTTTCTACCGGGCGTGGGCACGCCACGCTTGGCCGCGGCCCGCGGACACGGGAAGGTCCCTTGTGGACTGGGTGGAGCCGCCACGTTCGATCGAATTCCCGAAGTCCCCTTCGCTCGACGGGATGGAGTTGCCGGAGCCCGGCGAGAAGGCGGCACTGGAGCGCTGGCACGATTTCCTCGACGACGGCGTCGAGACCTACGACGAGGATCGCAACCGGCCGGATCGTCCCGGTACGACGAGGCTTTCGCCGTATCTGCATTGGGGTTGCGTCCATCCGCGCACCTTGCTGGCCGATCTCGACGGGAACGAGGGATCCGGCGCGAAGGTGTTGCGAGGCGAGTTCGCCTGGCGTGAGTTCCACGCCGACGTCCTGTGGCACCGCCCCGAAACCGCGCGGAAGAACTACGATCCCCGCTTCGACGCGATGAAATACGAGAGCGACGACGAGGCCTTCCAGCGGTGGTGCGAAGGCCGCACCGGCTTCCCGATCGTCGACGCCGGCATGCGACAGCTGCTCGCCGAGGGCTGGATGCACAACCGCGTCCGGATGATCGTGGCGAGTTTCCTGGTCAAGGACCTGCATCTGCCGTGGTGGCTCGGCGCCCGGCATTTCATGAAGCACCTGGTCGACGGTGATCTCGCGTCGAATCAGCTGAACTGGCAGTGGGTGGCGGGCAGCGGCACCGACGCCGCGCCGTACTTCCGGATCTTCAACCCGACCACGCAGGGGGAGAAGTTCGACCCCGCCGGCGTCTACATCCGCCGCTACGTCCCCGAACTCCGTTCCGTGCAAGGCAAAGCCGTGCACAAACCCACCGACGTGCCCGACTACCCCGCGCCGATGGTCGACCACGCCCACGAGCGTCAGGTCGCCCTGGAGCGCTACAACGCCATCAAAGGTACGTGAAGGTCCCCTTCCTGTACCCAGGCGCAAGGAAGGGGGCCTTCACGTACTTGTGGGTCAGCCGCGAAGGGCCTCGGTCAGCTTGATCCGGCTGCCGACCCGCAGGACGCTGTTCTGGTAGATCCGCGCGCCCAGCCAGGTGAACAGGGCGATGGCGGCCACCGTCAGGCCGAGTGACAACGCGATCTCCCACACCTCCACGGTCCCGGCCGCGATCCGGGCGGGCATCAGCACCGGGGAGAGCAGCGGCACCAAGGAAAGAACCTTCGTACCCGTGCCGTCCGGCGCCTGCGTCAGCAGGTTGAACCCGACGACGAAGCCGAGGATGAGCACGATGTTGACCGGGCCGATCACCGACTGCGTGTCCTCCTGCCGCGAGACCAGCGAGCCCATCGCGCCGTAGACGGTGGCGTACAACAGGAAGCCGAGCAGGTACCACACCACACCCCACAGCAGCGCGCCCGTCGCGACCCCGGACAGGGTCAGCACGTTGGTCGCCGAAGCGACGATCAACCCGGCGCCGCCGATGATCACCAACTGGGTCAGCCCGACCAGGCCGAGCCCGATCACCTTGCCCAGCAACAGATGCCACGGCCGGACGGTGGACAACAGGATCTCCACGACCCGGCTGGACTTCTCCTCGACCACGCCCTGGGCGACCAACGTCCCGTAGGTCACGATGCTCATGTACAGCAGCACCGCCACGATCAGCCCGATCACCATCCGCTGCGACTTCTCGGGATCCGGCGGTTTGATCGAGTCGACCTCGACCTGCGTCTGGTGGACCGTGCGCATCACCTGTTCAGGGGACTCCTGGGATTCGGAAAGGATGCCGTTCAGTACCTCCTGCTGGGAAACACCGTTCAGCAGGGCACGCAACTTGGTGTCCAAATCGGACTTGACGAGCACCTTCAGCTCGGTGGCGTTGCCGGACAGCAGCGCGTCGAGATCGCCGTTTTCGACCTGCGCCCGGCCCTGCGCGGGGTCGGCGACCGTGACGGTCTCGATCTTCTCGTCGAGTGCCGCGCCCGCCGTCTGGAGCTGCTGCGCGATTCCGGCGGTCTGGCCGAACAGCCCGACCTTGCTCTTGTCCTCGTCGCCGATCAGCGTGGACTGCAGCAGCACGTACCCCATCAGGATGACCAGCAGCACGGCGGTGCCGATCACGAAGGAGCGGGTGCGCAGCCGGGTGTTCAGCTCGCGTTTGGCGATGAGCCGGACCGCGCGCCACGAAGATACGGTGTTCATGCGGAAACTCCTTGTGCCGCCGGCTTCTCGGCGACGGCGTCGCGGAAGAGTTCGGTCAGCGAACGCCTGCGTTTGGTGAACTCGGTGACCGGGCCGGTGGCCAGTGCCGCGGCGAGCACGGCCTGGTCGTCGGCGCCCGCTTCGAGTTCGAGGATCGCCGTCGGGCCGTTCTGCTCGACCGAGCGGACACCGGGAACGGCCGAGGCCCAGCCGGGCGCGGCGTTCGGCGCGGTGACGACGAGCCCGTTGCCCGCGTCCGCGGTCAGCTCCCCGACGGTGCCGGAGGCGACCATCCGTCCACTTCGGATGATGCCGACCAGGTCGCACAGCCGCTCGACCAGATCCAGCTGATGGCTGGAGAAGACCACCGGCACCCCGGTCGCGGCCTTCTCGCGCAGCACGCCGCTCATCACGTCCACGGCCAGCGGGTCGAGGCCGGAGAACGGCTCGTCCAGCACCAGCACCCGCGGATCGTGCACCAGCGCGGCCGCGAGCTGCACGCGCTGCTGATTGCCGAGGCTCAGCTTCTGGACCTCGTCCTTGCGCCGTTCGGTCAGCCCGAGCCTGGCGATCCAGTTCTCGGCGCTGCGATGGGCGTCGTTGGCCGACATCCCGTGCAGTTCGGCGAGGTAGACCAGCTGCTCCAGCACCTTCATCTTCGGGTACAGCCCGCGTTCCTCCGGCATGTAGCCGATATGAGTGCGGGTCTCGTGGGTGATCGGGGCGCCACCGAGGCGCACCTGCCCGGAGTCGGCCGACAGTACCCCGAGGACGATCCGCATCGTGGTGGTCTTGCCCGCGCCGTTGCTGCCGACGAACCCGAACAGCTCACCGGGCTGGACCTCGAAGCTCACCTCGTCCAGCGCGACCTTCGCGCCGTACTTCTTGGAGATCCGGTCGATCTCCAGTTTCCCCTCGCTCATTTCCACTTCCCCTCCTCGAAATACCGCACCAGCGCCGTGAACCCCCGGTGGACGCCGGAAATCGTGCGGTTCCGCTGGAGCAGCCCGTCCAGTTCGACGTGGCTCATCACCGAGGTGGCCCGGTGCACCAGGACCGCCCGGCCCGCGCCGGCGAGGACCCCGCCCGCCACCAGCACGACGGCGACCACGCCGATGGACACCTTGTACCGCCTCTTGTCCCCGGTCATGCCGGAGTCACCCCCTCGAAGTCTTCCGGATCGTCGTCCGGCAGCGACCAGCCCAGGAGCACGCCTGCCAGCGTGGTGCCGGTGACCAGCAGCGCGCAGGCCATCATCGCGCCGCGCGCGCCGCCGTCCTCGGTGTCGGCGACGATCAGGCTGTAGAGCACCGCGATCATCATCAGCGCGACCAGGACCTGATAGCCGATGAAGGTGGCGCGATGGCGCCATTCCCGCTCGCGTTCGTCGAGCCGGAGCGAGAACCCGCCGCTCATCTTGCCGGTGAGGATCCGCAGCAGGTAGTGCGCGCCGCCGGCGAGAACACAACCGCCGAACCAGCCAAGGAAGAAGACCGGCTCGTGCCCTGTCCGGAAGAAGGCGGCACCGGCGATCAGGACCAGATCGCCGAGGAGCACCAGCACGCTCAACGTCCGCCGCCGTTTCCGCGTGCGCCAGGTCGGCAGCCTCAGCGCCCGCTTGCGTTCGATCTCGTCCAGCCGTTCCTGTCGGCGTTCCCAGTACGCCGCGAGACGGCCGCGCTTCTCACTCATGCTCCCCCCTCCCGGTAGACCTGAGTGGACAGTGGCGTGAACGGTTCGCGGCTGAACACGGCCTCGACCGGGAGGTCGAACACCGCGCAGAGCCGAAACGCCAGGTCCAGGCTCGGGTAATGGTCGCCCCGCTCGAGCGCGCCGATGGTCTGCGGATTGACCTCGACGGCCGCCGCGAGGGCGGCCCTGCTCAGTCCGCGCTCCGCCCGGAGCACGGGCAGCCGGTTGTAGATCGGCAGCTCTTGGCCGCGTCTGACCGGGCTCATGGAACATACTGTTGCAAAAACCCAACGACTCGTCAAGCCGAGACAGCACCTCACTGCAAGTAGGTGACTAATTGCGAGGGGTCAGGACAGGCCGGTGAGCGATTTGTCGACGAGTTCCCGGACGCGGGCGCGGGCGGCCTCCGCTTCGGGGGCGACCAGGCCGAGCCGGGTGCGGCGCTCCAGCACGTCCTCGACGTCGAGCGCGCCTTCGTGCCGCACGGCCCAGACGACCTCCGCCGCGCTGATCTCGGTGCCCTCGAACAGGGGGAGCCCCAGTTCCGGGTCGACCTCGCCGAGGGCAGCGACTCGAGGCGCTTCGGTGCCGTACTTCGCGACCAGCCGGGCAGGTGCGTCCACAGTGGACAGGCGGTCCCGTGGTGTCGCGCCGAGCAGCGGAAGCCGTGAAGTGGTCGACGGCCCGGCGAGCAGACCGGACCGCTTCAGCGCGGCGTCGACGGCGTCCTCGGCCATCTTCCGGTACGTCGTCAGCTTGCCGCCGACGACGGTGAGCACGCCGTCCGCGCCGGTCACCACCGCGTGCTTGCGCGAGAGATCCGCGCTCCTCCGGTGGGCTCTCAGCGGGGAAGAGGGCTTCGAGCCGAGACCACCACGGCCTTCGATCAGCGGCCGCAGCCCGGCGTAGGAGCCCGCGACGTCGGCGCGGGTCAGTGGCCGGGTGAACGCGGTGGACGCCACTTCGAGCAGGAAGTCCACATCGGACTCCGGTACGGACGGCACTCGCGGGACGGCGCCGTCGATCGGTTCGTCGGTGACCCCGACGAACACGCGGCCATCGGGCTGCGGCAGCAGGAAGACGAACCGGTTGTTCTCCCCGGGGACGGGTACGTTGACCGACGTCGCGCCGATCCGCGCCGCTCCCGAGGCCAGGATGAGGTGCGAGCCGCGAGACGGCCGCAGCCGCACCGACTCCGTCAGTTCGCCCGCCCAGACGCCCGTCGCGTTGATCACCTGACGGGCGCGGATCTCGATCTCCTGCCCGGTGAGCCGGTCCCGGGCCAGTACGGATTCCGCGTCGAGCCGAAGCGCCTCCACCTTCGTCAGGATCTTCGCGCCGCGTGACGCCGCCGTGCGAGCCAGGCTCACCACGAGCCGCGCGTCGTCGGTCAGCGCTCCGTCGTAGGCCAGCAACGCGCCGCGCAGGCCTCGCGGCGTCAGGCCGGGCGCGAGCGCCAGCGCCTCCGCGGCCGGGATCGACCTCGGCCGCGGCAGTACCGACGCCGGTGTCCCGGCGGCCCGGCGGAGGCCGTCACCGGCGACCAGGCCCGTCATGATGAACGCCTGCTGGCCACGGGAGGTCTTGCGGTACAGGGGGAACAACTGCGGGATCGCCCTGGTGAGGTGCGGGGCGGTACGGGTCAGCAGAATCCCGCGCTCGACGGCGCTTTCGTGCGCCAGCGCCAGGTCGCCCTTGGCCAGGTACCGGAGGCCGCCGTGGACCAGTTTGCTGGACCAGCGCGACGTCCCGTACGCCAGGTCGTACGCCTCGACGAGGGCCACCGAGAGCCCGCGCGCGGCCGCGTCGAGCGCGATCCCGGCGCCGGTGACACCCCCGCCGACCACCACCAGGTCGACCCGCTCACCGCCGGCCAGCGCCGTGAGCTCCCGTTCGCGCCGGAGTGCGTTGAGCGAGCCGGGCGTCACGGCCGCAACGCCGCGTCGAGCACGTGGGCGAACTCCGTCAACAGCTTCTTCTCGTCCACGTCCGACGTGGCGGGGCGGTAGGAGAACGCGAAGGATTGGATGAGCAGCAACAGGGTACGGGCCTGGGAAGGCAGGTCACCCTTGCGGATGGAGCCGTCTTCGTGGCCGGAGCGCAGCAGGTGCAGGATGACGCCCTCGGCGAAGCGCTGGGTCTTCCCGAGCCGCTCGACGATGTAGGGCAGCACCAGTTCGGGGTCGAGGTCCAGCAGTGTGCGGAACAGCGGATCACCCGACAGCGCGGCGACGGCGGCCGACGAACTCTGCACGAGCTTCTCGCGGGAGTTGGCCGGTTCGACGCCCGGTTCGGCGGCACCCTGCAGCAGTCCGCCGAACTCGCGGGTCATGAGCGTCGCGAGCACACTGCGCACGTCCGGGAACCGGCGGTACACGGTCATCCGGCTGACCTTCGCGGTCCGCGCGATCTCGGCGAGGGTGGTCCGCCGCACGCCGACGGCGAGCACGCACTTCTTCGCGGCGTCGAGCAGAACGTCGTCGGACACGCGTGTCGAGGCCTGACGGGATCGGGTGTCCGCCAGTGCCGAAACGCCTGTTTCCGCAGGTGAGTGACGCTTTACGTGCATATGTAACACTGTAGTCGTGACGGAGCTTATTGACCACCGGTTAAGACGATCCTGGACGCCCGAAGCCGGTGACGCGGCCCACCTTCCGGCGAAAGCCCTGCGGTGGCTCGTCCAGCGTATCGGCCCGCTGGGCTCGGCGGCGCCGTTCGCGGAGATTCCCGCCTTGTCCGTTCCCGATCCGGCGCTGGGCGAACAGCCGAAACGAGACCTCGAAGAGCTCGTCGGCGCCGACCACGTCCTGGTGGGCCCGGAGGAACGGCTCGCGCGGGCCGGCGGTCTGTCCTATCTGGACCTGATCCGGCGCCGGGGCTTCGGTGATTTTCCGGTGCCGGACGCCGTCGTCCTGCCGGAGAATCCCGCCGAAGTCCAGTCGGTACTGGAAATCTGTGCCCGGCACGACGTCGGCGTCGTCCCGTTCGGCGGCGGGACGTCGGTGGTCGGCGGGGTTTCGGCGCTGCGCGGGGACAAGAGCGCGGTGATCGCGCTCGACCTCACCAGGCTCGATGAGCTGGTGTCCGTGGATCCCGTGTCCCGGATCGCGGTCCTGCGGGCGGGGGTCACCGGCCCGGAGGCCGATCGGTTGCTCGCCGCGCACGGCTTCACCCTCGGGCACGTGCCCCAGTCCTACGAACGCGCCACCATCGGCGGCTTCGCCGCGACCCGGTCCGCCGGGCAGGCCTCGTCGGGTTACGGCCGGTTCGAGGACATGGTCACGGGCGTCCGGCTCGCGACCCCCCGCGGCGAGTGGAAGCTCGGCGTCGCGCCGGCTTCGGCCGCCGGACCCGACCTGCGGCACCTCGCCATCGGCAGCGAAGGCGCGCTCGGCGTGATCACCGAGGTCACCCTTCGCGTCCGCCCGGTGCCGGAAGTGCGGCGCTACGAGGGCTACGTCCTGGACGGCTGGGAGAACGGCGCCGCCGCGGTCCGCGAACTCGCCCAGCGGCACGTGCTCGCGGACGTCACCCGGCTGTCCGATGTGGAGGAAAGCGAGGTTTCGCTGGCCCTCAACGACAGCTTGAAGACCAAGGCGCTGCGCCGGTATCTCAAGGCGCGGGGAGTCCACGCGCCTTGCCTGCTGATCGTCGGCTGGGAGGGCGCGTCGAAACGCGAAGTCGCCCGGCGCCGCCAGGAGACCACCCGGGTGCTGGCGTCGTCCGGTGCCGTCCGCATCGGCGCCGCCCTCGGCGAATCCTGGCGCCGTGGCCGGTTTTCCGGGCCTCGGCAGCGGGATGCGTTGATGGACAACGGCGTCTGTGTCGAAACCCTGGAAACCGCCGCCTACTGGGCGGAATTGAGTGACCTGCGTGACGCCGTCCGCGCCGCGCTCACCGCGACCCTCGGCAAGGCGATCATCATGTGCCACGTCTCGCACGCCTACGAGACGGGCGCGTCGCTGTACTTCACCGTGCTCACCGCACGCGACGAGACCGACCCGATCGGTCAGTGGCGGCGGGCGAAGGCGGCGGCGTCCGAGGCGATCACCGGGATCGGCACCATTTCGCACCACCACGCCGTCGGCGTCGACCACACGCCCTATCTGGCGGCGGAAATCGGGTCGCTCGGTGTCGAAGTGCTGCGAGCGGCGAAGAAGGCCGTCGACCCGACCGGGATCCTCAATCCCGGAAAGCTGCTCTGAGCCTGTTGGCGGAGCCGAGAGCCCCTCCGCGGAAAGCGACTCGACGCGTGGACCCGCCCGGCCGAAGGCCCCGCTATCGCGGTGGCAGGGCGCCTTCGGCACCTTGGCGAGCCGGACGATCAGGTCTCGCCCTGCCGACGTCGATCGCGGACGCGAGTTCACCGGCGGCTCCTCTGACCAGCGTCGCGGCCTCGACCAGCGTGCAGTCCAGGCCGTGCGTTTCGGCGGGGATGCCCTCCAGCGCCGCGGCCCGGCGCTGTTCGAGGTCGGCGACGCGGATGTGCCTGCCGTCCACCAGGATCGGCAGGCGGATGTCCGCGGCGCCGACGTAGGCCACCACGTCGTCGAGCACGGTGCCGTCGTCGAGGGTGATGGCCGGCGCGGTCAGCCGCACCAGGTCGTAACGTTGTCCGGTGCCCTCGCAACGATCGAGCACGGCGAGCTGGTCGGGCGTCGCGAACCAGACGGAGTGCTCCTCGACGACCCCCGGTGCGGAAGCGAGCGTCGCGGGCCGCTGCCCGTCCCGGAACCGCAGCCCGGACGCCCAGACCGCGGCCAGGTCGGTGCAGCGCGCGTGGCAGACGACGACCGGACCCGTCAGGCCCATGTTCTCCCGCAGCCAGGTGATCTTGGCCGGACACGCGTTCGATCCGTAGGCGAGCACGGCCTGGCGTTCGCGCCAGCCCTCCGGCGCGGTGTCGAGACTGTGCCCGGCGCCGTCGAAGTGGACGAACGAATGCCCCGGCCGCGCGCCCGGATACGGGTCGGCGGGGAAATCGGCGTCGGTGAAGAGCTTCACCACGTCACCACACCGTGACGCCGTCGCCGACGGCCTCCACGGAGCCCGCGGCTTCGTGGCCGAGCAGGAACGGGGACTCGTCGGCGAGCCCGCCCTCGCGGTAGCGCAGGCCGGGGTGGCGGACACCGCACGCCCTCACGGACCCCGGCGGGACCGGTTCACCCTTGGCGCGGGAAACGGCGCCTTGGACCTCGTACGGCATGCCCACCTCCGAGTAGTCGACCCCGAAGCTTGCCATGAAACCGCTTCGGATCGCGACATCCGCTCGGGTGCGGTATCGGTTCAGTGCCCCGGAGTGATGAGGTAGGCGATCCCGCCAGGACCGCTCGAAACACCGCCATTCGTGTTGTACCGCTTGGTGCGCTGCCAGATCGTCTCGAACTGGTGTCGTTTGTAGACGTTCCGGACGCGGTCGTTGCTGCTCGCCGCCGGGTCGTTCGCGATCACGTCACCGTCCTTCGTGAAGCCGACGACGACCATGATGTGCCCGGCGGTGCCGTAGCCCGCGCCGTCGAGTTCCTCGGCCTTGAACGACTGCGACGTGATCACCGGGATGCCGCGCGCGATGTAGCTTTCGAGTTCGGTCAAGGAGTGCAAACGGGTGATGTGCCCACGCAGTCCGAGCGAAGCGGCGTACGCGGTGTTGAACGGCCAGTTGCCCGTTCCGTCGTAGGCGTAGTCGAACGTGTAGCGGGCGGCGTACGCGACGGTCGGATCGACGTAACCCTCCGGGATCCATGTCATGTCCGCGCGCTTGGGCCGTTTGCCCCAGTACTCGACGACCATTTCGGTGGACGTGGGGCTGCACCAGTTCTCGCCGCCACCGCCGTACTCCGGGAATTGTCCTTTGTGGATGTTCTGCGCGTAGGCGGGCACCTTGAGCTCGATGCCGGCGGCGCGGCCCGGTTCGGTCGCCTCGACCTCGAACCGGTCCGGGACCAGCGACGTCATCGCGCCGACCGACGTCACCGAGGGCGTGGCGCGGGAACCGGCCTCGCGGTACAGGCTGACCCGCAGCTGGTACGAGCGGAGCGCGACGCCCGCCTTCATGACCAGCGTGTCGACTTCGACGGCGGCGTTGGCGTCGCTCTGACCGTCGACGCTGGTGCGCTTGATGTCGGCGTCCCCGCCTGCCCAGCGGCCCATGACGTACCAGGCGGTCTCGGCGCCCGCGGCGGTGCGGCCCTTCGCCTCGACCTCGAGCCAGGTCTTGGCCGGCGTCTTCGCGTTCCAGGAAGCGACCAGCTGGGAGGCGTCGAAGCCCTGCGTGTGACTTCTCGACGTCCACTGGCCGTATTCGTAGGTCTTGGTGGTGCCGAGTTCGGGTTCGGTGTGTTCGATGGTGCCGATCGGGCGGTCGATGCGCAGCGCGCCGTGGTCGAGATCGAGCCCTTCCAGCCTGCCGTCCCGGAACCCGTGGTGACCGGACCATTCGTGATGGTCGATCGACTCGTCGTCCGGCCGGCCGGGACCCGCTTCCGCCGTCTGTGCCGTCACCGCGGTCATCGTCGCGATCGTCAGCAACGTGACCAGCCCTCGTCTGCGCATCCCGGCTCCATCCCTAGGGTCCACCCGGTAGGGAAGGAATTTTCGCCGGTCGCGCCAGGTATGTAAAGTTTCGCCTTCAAGCACGCGAGTTACGCCCCTGATCACGCGAGTTACGCCCCCGGTCACGCGAGTTACGTCCCCGGTCACGCGAATCGCGTCGTTCGGCCGTGCGTGGATGGACGACTCGCGTGACTGGAAGCGGAACTCGCGTGACTGGAGGGCGATCTCGCGTGATCGGGGGCGTAACTCGCGTGCCGGAAGGCGGAACTCAGGCGAGGGGGTTCGGGAGGAGGAGTTCGGTGTTCTGGTCCCGGGCGGTGCCGACGGCGGACAGCGAGGCGTGGATGTCGTTGTACGAAAGCTCCCGGTACAGCGACGCAAGCGCTTGCGTCGAAGTGTCCGAGTAGGGAGCCGCGTACGGGGCTTCCGCCTCGATCAGCGTCGTGAACAGCGAAAGCGTGCCGTCGGCGTTGTCGGCGACCTCGATGATCCGCGCGTGCTGCGGGAAGTCGATGTGCGAAGCGGTGTTGATCTCCCAGAAGCTCTGCTTCGCGGTCTTGCCGACGTGCGGGGTGATCTTGTTGTGGTGCGTGTGCCCGTTGACCCACGCCAGCACGTTCGGGAACCGGTGCAGCAGCGAGACGAACGTGTCGCCGTTGAGCCGCGGCTCCAGCGGGTGGCGCGCGTCCGGCAGCACGTTGCCCATGGTGTCGCTGGTGTGGTGGCTGAAAAGGAGGAACAACTCGTCCGTCACGTTCTGCGTGACCTTGCGCCCGAAGAAGTCGTAGTACGTCGAACTGTTGCGCTTGAGCGTGTTCTCCACCCAGGTGAACTGCCCGAGCCCGATGGACCCGTTGGCCAGCCCGGCCATCGTCGTGGTGTCGAGGCTGAGGCCGACGACGCCCGGCGCGATGCGGAAGGTGTAGTACACGTTCCGCCCGTCGGCGTTGTTCTCGCTGAACCCGTGGCCGACCGGGCCGGGGCCGGTGTTGGCCGAATCGAGGTGGTGCCGCACGAATTCCGCCGTGCTGAACGGCCGCCGCCGCTCGTCCGGGGTGATTTCGCGGATCGTGCCGGAACCGCCGAACAGCTCCGTGATCGGGACGCCGGAGCCGGAGCCGATCGCCTTGGCGAGTTTCCGCGACGTCGTCTCGTCCTTGCCGATCACCTTGAAGCGGCCGGTGTACCAGGCGTCCATCCCCGGAAAGTCCGGCACGGTACCGACGATGCTGTCGTCGTGGTTGCCGAAGGTGCAGAACCACGGGACGTCGAGACCGGGCGAGGTGAAGATGTTCGAGGCCGCGCCGAGCAGGCCGGGCAGCTGCGGGAAGCCCTTCTTCGTGTACGCGTCGTCCAACGGCTTGCCGGGATTCCAGTAGTGCGAGGAGCCCGACGTCTGGACGCCTTCGTGCGTGTTCGGGTCGCCCGAGGTCGGGTTGACCGTGCCGCCGTTGAGCACCTTGAGGAACCATTCGAGCTCGATCAGCTCGTGGTTGTCGGTGTTGTCGCCGGTGGTGACCATGAAGTCGATCGGCCGTCCGGTGAACGGGCCCGCCTTCAGCGTGTTGACCCGCTCCACCAGCGCCGTCGTCGCCACCGGTCCCAGGGTCTCCTGCGGCCGGTGCGCCGAGCCGACGAACGGGTGCAGGTATTCGAACCGCGCCGGGCTTTCGGCGTCGGTGAAGTGCAGGTCGGTGAACTGCGCGAACGAGGCCATCGCCCGGCGCCGGTCGTCGCGGCCGGATTTGGGCGCGGCGAGGTCGCCCCGTACCACGAGCGGCCAGCCGGGGCCCGCGGTCAGCCGGGTGTAGTCCGGACCGGTTTTCAGCGGGGCCGCCGCGGCTTCGAGGGTGGTGCCCGCGGTACGCACCGCGCGGGCCGAGGTGCGCGCCAGTGCCCGGTCGAGCGCGTTGGCGGTCGGCGTGCACAGCAGCAGGCCGATGCCGGCGGCGCCGGCCGCGGTGAAGGTGCGCCTCGAGATGTCGGACATGGCGGTGCCCCCAGTCGTCGCGGATGGTCGTCGCGGAAGGACGATGCCGGACGACGTTAGCCGTGGGGTGAACGCCAGAAAAGGGTAATGCGAAAAGTTGTCACGTTCGGCCGAATGCCCCGGGAGCCGAGCGGGCTGGTTACGCTGGCTGCTCGGCGAAACGAGGAGGTGGCCCCGGTGGGTGCTTCGGCTTGGTCTGTCCGCGGCCGGTTCGACGGCGACCCGGGGGCGGCGCTGGACGCGATGAAGGCGCGCGTCTTCGAGGAGGGCGACTACCTCTGGGAAGGGGACGAACTCGGCCGCCCGGATTCGATCGACGAGCTGTACGAGGTGGAGAGCGTCCAGGAGGCCGGGACCCATTCCGTGCTCGACGTCCACGAGTTCATCAGCGCCACGGGCGAGGACGACTTCGGCACCATCCGGCCCTTGACCGACGCCGAACTCCTCGCCGCCTTCGGTACCGAGGAGCCGTCCGTCGCCGCCTTCGACGAACTCGACAAGGCGGGACGGCTGCCGTTCGAACGCCGCCCGCGCTGGAGCGCCAACTGCGCGCTGCTCTACGAGGACGACGTCGCTGTCGAGCTGGCGATCTGGGGCGTTTCCGGCGACTAGAGCCGGGCTTCGAGCCCGTCCAGGATCACCTCGACGCCCAGCGCGAAGACGTCTTCGCCGGTCTGGCGAGCGAAAGCCCGCCCGAGCCTGTTCACGTGGGGGTAGGCCGCGAGCCGTTCGAAGAACTCCTCGTCCGGCTTCCGCGCGGGGAGGGTTTCCATCGAGGCGAGGACGTGCGCGGTGAGCAGTCGTGAGATGCCTGCGGCGTCCTTCTCCGAGAAGCCCGCCTCCAGCAGGATCCGCGCGGTCGTCTCGAGGTGACCCAGCCGGTGCGGCCCGGCCGGCGGTCGCTCGCGCAGCAGCGCCGTCGCGTCCCGATGGCGCAGCAGCAAAGCGCGGAACTGGCGGAGCCCGCTCGCGAGCTGTTCGCGCCACGGCAGGTTCTGGTCGATCTCGAAGGCGTCGGCACAGATCGCTTCGGCGACGAGGTCGAGCAGTTGCGCCTTGTCCTTCACGTGCCAGTACAACGTCGGTGAACTGACGCCGAGCTTCGCCGCCAGGCGCCGGGTACTCAGCCCGGCGAGACCGGCCTCGTCGAGCAACTCGACGGCCGCTTCGGTGATCTTGGCCGGATCGAGCGTTCCTTTGCGGGCCACCCGTGGACTCTATCAGTGATAGATTTGTCTCTATCACTGATAGAGAATGGGGGAAGTGATGTACTGGACACCAAAGATTCGCCTGGTCACGGTGCTGTGTTCGCTCGTCTTCGTGCTCGGGACCATGCTGCAGAACTACGTGCTCATCGACCTGGACCTGATCGAAGCGAGCATGCGGCTCAAAGGCGTGGAAACCGGTGACGCGCCCGCCTACCTCGGCGCGTTGCGGCTGGTGGGCAACGTCTTCATCGCCGGGAACGCGCTCGGTCTGCTGGTGTGGTTCCGAGGTAGGTGGCTGTTCTGGCCGGTGCTCGCGGTCAACATCGGCCAGGCGGCCGGCGTGTACGTCGTGCCGTTCGAAGTCCACCGCGCCGCGATCGCCGAACACGGCTGGCCAGGCGTGCTGCCGACGCTGGTCACCGACGGCGGCGCGGTGATCCTGTCGATGGTCCTGATCGTCGCCTACGTCCGTTCGCGGCGGCTCACGCGGACAGGCGACCCAGTTCGGCTTTGACGGCCTCGACCGCGGCCTTCGTCTCGGCGACCGGATCCGCGCCGTCACGGGCGATCCGGCCCAGCGCGTCGACGAGCGCGGTGTTCGCCACCGGAGTCCACAGTGGACCGGCGGCGCGGCCGTTCTCCTTGACCAGCTTCGCCGCGTCGGCCGCCGCGGCGACCTTGTCGAGCACGCTCAGCCGCGCGGGCAGGTGGAAACCGAACTCGGTGGCGAACTCCTGCTGGAAGTCGGTGCGTTCCAGCCACAGCCACTTGACGAAGTCCTTGGCGGCGTCGGGGTTCAGGCTCTTGGAGTGCACCATCGCGCTCAGCCCGCTGACCGGGACGGACGGCGCGCCCGCCGCGTCGAGCCGCGGGAAGGCCAGGATCCCGAAGTCGTCCTTCACGGCGTCCTGGATCTTCGGCAGGTTCCACAGCCAGGTCCACTGCATGGCGGTGAGCCCGTCGATGAACGGGAGCGGATCCGCCCAGTCCGTCGAACCGCCGAACAGCAGCGAACCGTTGAGCTCGTGGAGTTTCGCGAAGGTCGTGGCGGCGCGTGGATCGTCGAAACCGACCGACTTGCCGTCCTTGACGTAGTCGAGCCCGGCCGACCACAGCAGTGGTCCGGCCAGCGCCGCCGCGCCCGCGTCGTTGCCGGCGAACAGTCCTTTGACGCCGTCCCTGGACAGTTTCCTCGCCGCGTCGACGAGTTCACCGAGCGTCTGCGGCGGCTGCGCCCCGGCCTCCTGCAGGAAACTCTTGCGGTAGAAGAGAACCTGGGCGTCCAGTGCCTGGGGGATGCCGTAAAGCCTGCCGTCGACCGTCTGTGCCGCCAAGACGGAGGGAGGGAAATCCCCGCGCACGGGGCCGACGACGTCGTCGAGCGGCAAGAGGAGGTTCTGCCGGACGCGATCGACGGTGACCTGGCCTTCGAAGACGTCCGGGACCGGCCCTGTTTGCAGCGCGGCGTTCAGTTTCGTCTCGTAGTCGTCGGGATTCCACCGCACCGCGACCTCGGACTTGTGGTACGCGGCCGCGTAGCGCGTGACGGCTTCTTGGACACCGGCTTCGGGATACGGGTGGTACCACTGCGTGAGGTCCACGGGTTGCGGCTTCGGCTCGGTCACCCCGGCGGAGTAGGCCGTCGAAGGGGGCGGGTTTCCGGTTTGGACGGTGTTGGACCCACAGGCGGAGAGCGCGGTGGTCCCCGCCATCGCCAGGAACGCTCGCCTGTTCGCCTTACGCACCGAAAACCCTTCGCCGAATGCCGTGAAGGCCACCTAACGGGGACCGGAGTCCCTGAGGCACATCGCCAACATGGCCCTGTGTCTTTGTAAAACACGGTGGCCTTCACGGAACGGCAGGCGCGCGGGAGATTAACCCGTTAGAGCTGACTGACGTCGAGTTTGCCTTCGGAGTGGAACGCCCGCAGCCGCTTCTTGTCGAACTTGCCGACGCTGGTCTTCGGGACTTCGTCCACAAAGGTCCAATTCTCCGGAAGCTGCCACTTCGCGACCTTGTCGGACAGGAACTCGCGCAGTTCCTCGGCCGTGACGTCCTGGCCCTCCTTGAGCACGACGGCGACCAGCGGCCGCTCGTCCCACTTCTCGTCGGGGATGCCGACCACCGCCGCCTCGGCCACCGCGGGATGCGCCATCACCTGGTTTTCCAGGTCCACCGAGGAGATCCACTCGCCGCCGGACTTGATGACGTCCTTCGCGCGGTCGGTCAGCGTGAGATAGCCGTCCGGGCTGATCTTGCCGACGTCGCCGGTGCGGAGCCAGCCGTCGTGGAATTTTTCCGGATCGGGCTCGTCACCGCTCGTGCCGCTGTGGTACGACGCCGCGATCCACGGGCCCTGCACCTCGAGCTCGCCGACGCTTTCGTTGTCCCACGGCAGTTCTTCGCCGTCGTCGCCGATCAGCCTGGCGCTGACGGACGCCGGGAACCGGCCCTGGGTGTAGCGGTAGTCCCACGCCTTCTCGCCGGTCGCGGCGGCGGGCGGACGCGCGACGCTGCCCAGTGGCGACGTCTCGGTCATGCCCCAGGCGTGCAGGATCGGCACGCCGTAGCGGTCTTCGAAGGCGTGCATCAGCGACGGCGGCGCGGCCGAGCCGCCGACGACGACCTCACGCAGATGGGAGATGTCCTGCGGGTTCGCGTCGAGGTGGGACAGCAGGCCCTGCCAGATCGTCGGGACGGCGCCGGCGAAGGTCGGCTTCTCGACGCCGAGCATCTGCGCGATCGGGGCGGGCTGGAGGAACCGGTCCGGCATCAGCAGCGAGGCGCCGACCATCAACGCCGCGTACGGCATGCCCCAGGCCATCGCGTGGAACATCGGGACGATCGCGAGGGCCTTGTCGTGCTGGGCCAGCCGCATGCTGTCGGACATCGTGACCTGCATCGAGTGCAGCCAGATCGACCGGTGGGAGTACGCGACGCCCTTCGGGTCACCCGTGGTGCCCGAGGTGTAACACATCGCGGCGGCGGACCGCTCGTCCACGTCGGGCCAGTCGAAGGTGTCCGGCTGGCCTGCCAGCAGCTCGTCGTAGGAGTGCACCTGGACGCCGTCCGGTGCCGTCAGCGTGGAGGCGTCTCCGTTGGCCACGATGACGTGACGCACGGTCTTCAGCTCGGGCAGCTGCTTGGCCAGCAGCGGGACCAGCGTGCCGTCGACGATCACGACCTGGTCCTCGGCGTGGTTGGCGACGAAGACCAGCTGTTCGGGGAACAGCCGGATGTTGAGCGTGTGCAGCACGGCGCCCATGGCGGGGATGGCCACGTACGCGGCCATGTGCTCGGCGTTGTTCCACATGAAGGTGCCGACGCGCTGGTCACCGGTGATGCCGAGGCCCCGGAGCGCGTTCGCGAGGCGGGCGGCGTGCCTGCCGAGTTCGCCGTAGGTCTCCCGGCGGGCTTCTGAACCGGTCCAGGTGATGACTTCGCTCGCGGAGTGCACCGTGGTGCCGTGGCGGAGCAGCTTGCCCAGTGACAGCTGTCCGTCCTGCATCGTGCTCAACATCGTGTACTCCCGTAGTGCTCGTTCTCCGGTGAACTGGGGTTGCGCCGACTCTAATCCGGGAGGGGTGAACCGGTCAGTAACATCACAGGCAACCGTTCGGTCACAGTGTCGCGCTAACGGGTGTTCCCCGGTTCGGGGCAAGATCGTCGACGATTCGTATTTCTCCTGCCATGAAACGAAAAATGGCTGACAGGGCGAAGTCCGGACATCGCTCATAAGGGTGATGAACACGGGCGAATCGCCGCCCGAACGGCGTGTTTCCGCAGGCTGGGGCGGGTTGCCCGCGGCGTGGTCGAGGGGTAATAAGTGCGTGTCGGTTTCACGGCCGAGGAACGGGTGGCGTTTACTGGAGCCGTGGTACAGAGACGGCTGGCCAGCGCTTGCTCTTGCAAGCATGGTTCAAAGGCCGTCGGCCGCGAAAGCGGAGACCTGAGATGAAAGGACTACTACGTTGGCTCTGCCCACGTTGACTCCGGAGCAGCGCGCCGATGCCCTCGCCAAGGCGGCTGAGGCTCGCAAAGCGCGCTCCGAGCTGCTTGCGTCGATCAAGTCCGGCAAGGAGAGCATCGACAAGGTGCTCAAGCAGGCCAAGGAGAACAAGACCATCGGCAAGACGAAGGTCACGCAGCTGCTGAAGGCCGTGCCCGGCCTGGGCGCGGTCAAGGTCGCCGCCCTGCTGGAGCAGGCCGGGATCGACCCGGACCGGCGTGCCGCCGGACTGGGCGAGCGGCAGCGCGAGGCCCTTCTCGAGGCGCTGAAGTAACGCTTCCGCCCAGGTCACAGGGTTGCCCGGGGGAAGGTGTTGTTCGCGAGGCTGTTGCCCGGACAACACTTTTCCCTGGTCTCAGCCGGAGCCTGGGACGCTGGTGGGGTGACGACCAGTACCGCACCGGCGACCCCGGCAGACCTGGTCGCCCGCTACGAGCGGGGCGACTTCCTCCTGGCCACGGCGCGGCACGCGCTTCTCGCGAGCGGGACCGCGGCCACCGCGACCGACACCGATCCGGCGCGGCTCTCCGGGGCGCTCCCCGGGCTGTTCGCCGACTCGGGCTCGTCGATCGCGGTCGGTGTGCTGCCCTTCGACACCACCTCGCTGCCGGGGCACCTGGTCCTGCCCCGTGCGGTCCGTCGCGCGACGTCCGAGCACGCGGCCGTCCCATCGCGCACCGCGCTTCCGCAGCCGGTCAAGGTCACTCCCGTGCCCGAGCCGGAGGCGCATCTGGCCGCCGTCCGCGCGGCCGTCTCGGCGCTGGGCGACCGGGACCTGCGCAAGGTCGTCCTGGCCCGCGCGCTCGATCTCGACTTCTCCGCGGCCGTTCCGGTCGCCGACGTCGTCCGGAACCTGGCGAACGGAAACCCTCGGCACACCACGTACGCCGCGCGGCTGCCCGGCGGGCGCACGCTGGTCGGCGCCACCCCCGAGCTCCTGCTGTCCCGCACCGGCGGGGCTGTCTTGTCCCGGCCGCACGCCGGGTCGATGCCCCGGTCGGCGGACCCGGCGATCGACAAGGCGAACGGTGCGGCACTGCTGGCGTCCGAAAAGGACCACGTCGAACACGCCGTGGTGGTGGAGTCCGTCGTGGAGACCCTGCGGCCGTTCTGCCGCACGCTCGACGTCCGCGGCCCCGAACTCGTCTCCACGCCGGCGATCTGGCACCTCTCGACCACCGTGACCGGTGAGCTGCTCGACCAGCACATCACCGCGTTGGACCTCGCCGCCGCGTTGCACCCGACACCCGCCGTCTGCGGTACGCCGACCGCCGCCGCCCGCGCGCTGGTGCGGGAACTCGAGCCGTTCGACCGCGCGTACTACGCGGGCGCCGTCGGCTGGGTCGACGCGGCCGGGGACGGCGAATGGGCCGTGGGGATCCGGTGCGCGGAGATCGCCGACACCTCCATGCGGCTGTACGCCGGCGGCGGCATCGTGCCCGCGTCCGACCCGCGGGCCGAACTCGACGAGACCTCGGCGAAGTTCCGCACCCTGCTGGCCGCCATGGGCCTGGAGAGCTAGCACTGCCCGCAATTCGTCACCTGCAAGCAGGTGACGAATTGCGGGCGTTCGGGGCGCTCGGTGCCGCCGCTTGCCTGCGCTGGACGCGGTGAGGGGGCCTTTCACGCGTCGCCGGCGGGATTGGAGGGCGCACTCGCGTGATTGGGGGCGTACAGCGGAGTCAGAGGGTCGCGAAGGCTTCGGTGACCGAGATGTCGTCCGAGGTCAGCAGCGCGACGGCGGCTCGGTAGCCTTCGGCGGCCTTCAGGTCCGCGAGCCGGGTCCGGTCCGGGTCGAGGGCCTGGTGGCTCGACCGGACCAGCCGCGCCCGCTCGTCGTAGCCGGAGAACGTGATGCTCTGCAGCGGGATCTTGAGGCCCTTTCCGGTGGCCTTCATGACCGCTTCCTTGCGCGTCCAATAGGTGAAGAACGCCGTCGCGCGTTCGTCGTCGGCGAGCCCGGAGATCGCGGCCAGCTCGGCGGGGGTCAGCGCGTACTCCATGAGCGAGTCCTCGGCACGCCTGGTGGCCGTCTCGACGTCGAGGCCGACCGGTGTCCCGGCGGTGGCCGCGACGCCGATGAGGTCGCCGGAATGCGAGATCGACAACATCAGCGGCGCACCGGGGACACTGGGGCGGCCGTGTGGTTTTCCGCAGTCATCGCAGGTCGCGTCGAAGCTCACGTCCTCGACGGCCAGGCCGAGCCGCTCGGCGGCGACGGTCTTCGCCAGGACGCGACCGGTCAGGAACCGGCGTTTGTCGATGTCCTGGCGGTAGTTCCCGTACCGGCCTTGCTCCAGCTCGTCGAGCAAGGCCAGGAACCGGGGTTCGGCGGGCAGGGGCGGGGACCAGCGGACCGCACATTCGATCACGTGTCCTTCTTACCTGATCCCGCACCCGATCATCGAGTGTTCGTTGAGTGGCGTCTTTACCTGATCCCGCACCCGATCATCGAGTGTTCGTTGAGTGGCGTCTTCACCTGATCCCGCACCCGATCATCGAGTGTTCGGTTGAGTAGCGTCTTCACTCGATCCCGCACCGGGATCACTCGCGTTTTCGTCGAGCAGCGTCGCTTCGTCGAACGGCGATCGGCCGTCGAGCGTCCGGTCGAGCTGCTCGCGGTCGATCTCGTTGGTCCAGGTGCCGATCAGCACGGTCGCGACGGCGTTGCCCGCGAAATTCGTCAGCGCGCGGGCCTCGGACATGAACCGGTCGATGCCGACGATGAACCCGACGCCGTCCACCAGTTCCGGCCGGTGCGAGGACAATCCCCCGGCCAGCGTCGCGAGCCCCGCGCCGGTGACCCCGGCGGCACCCTTCGAGGCGATGATCATGAACACCAGCAAGGAGATCTGCTCGCCGATGGTCAACGGTTTGTCGAGCGCGTCGGCGATGAAGATGGACGCCATCGTCAGGTAGATCGCGGTGCCGTCGAGGTTGAACGAGTACCCGGTCGGCACGGTGATGCCGACCACGGGTTTGGAGACGCCGGCGTGCTCCATCTTCGCGATCAGCCGCGGCAGCGCCGACTCGGAGGACGACGTCGAAAGAATCAGCAGGAACTCGCGGCCGAGGTATTTCAGCAGCTTGAAGATGTTGACCCTGGCGAGCAGGCCGAGGATCAGCCCCAAAACCACGAACACGAACAGCGCGCAGGTGAGGTAGAAGCCGAGCATGATCACCGCGAGGCTCTGCAGTGCCTTCCAGCCGGTCTCGCCGACGACGGCGGCGATCGCGCCGAACGCGCCGACCGGGGCCGCCCACATGATCATCGCGAGGATCCGGAACACGAGCCGCTGGATGTGCTCGATGCCGCGGCGGATCGGCTCGCCCTTCGTGCCGAGTTTCTGCAACGCGAACCCGGCGAGCAGGGCGACCAGCAGCGTCTGCAGCACCTCGCCCTCGGTGAACGCCGAGACCAGCGTCTTCGGGATGATCCCGAGGAGGAATTCGACGGTGCCCTCGCTCTTGGCGATCTGGCCTTGGCCCTTTTCGGCGATCTCCGGGGTCAGGTGCAGTCCGCTGCCGGGCTGCAGGATGTTGCCGACGACCAGGCCGATGACCAGCGCGACCGTCGACATGATCAGGAAGTAGCCGAGCGCGAGCCCGCCGACGCGGCCGACCTTCGCGGCCTTCGCCACCGAGCCGACGCCGAGCGCGATCGTGCAGAAGATGATCGGCGAGATCATCATCTTGATCAGGTTCACGAACCCGGTCCCGAGCGGCTTCAGTTCCTTGCCGAGGGCGGGGAACAGGATGCCGACGGCGATGCCGAGCACCACCGCCGCGATGACCGCCAGATAGAGGTAGTGGGTGCGATCCCGCTTCGTGGCGGGTACTGCCGTGCTCATGGGTGCCCTTCGCCGGGACGGGAACAGGTTGCGAAAACTTATGACAACTCCTCGGCGAACGACAAGCGACGCGGTACGCTGAACTAAGCGAGCGCTTAGTCAGCGCTGGGTCACTGTCGAACGGGAGCGGGCTGACCATGGATTTCTCTCTGAGCGTCGAGGAACGCGAGGTACGCGACTGGGTGCGCACCTTCGTCCAGCGCGATCTGATGCCGCGTGAGCAGGAAGTGCTGCGCCGCGAACGCGCCGGACAGCCCGGCCTGACCTCCGACGAGCTGCGCGAACTCCAGCTGAAGGCCAAGGAGTCCGGCTTCTGGGGTGTGCAGACGCCCGAGGAGTACGGCGGCATGGGCCTGTCGGCGGTGATGACCGCGCTGCTGGAAGCCGAACTCGGCCGCACGTTCGTGCCGTTCCGCTTCGGCGGCTCGGCGGACAACATCCTGTACTACGCCAACGACGAGCAGAAGGAGCGCTATCTGCTCCCGACGATCTCGGGCGAGCGCAAATCGTGCTTCGCGATCACCGAACCCGGCGCGGGTTCGGACGCCAAGGCCATCCGGACCTCGGCCCGCAAGGACGGCACCGACTGGGTGATCAACGGCGAGAAGACCTTCATCACCGGCGGCAACGAGGCCGACTTCGTGATGGTCTTCGCGATCACCGACCCGGAGAAGGGCGCGAACGGCGGCGTCACCTGCTTCCTCGTCGACCGCGACGCGGGCTGGAAGTCCGAGTACATCGACACCATGGGCGAATGGGGGCCTGCCGCGCTGGTCTTCGAGGACGTCCGCGTGCCGGAGACGCAGATCCTCGGTGAGCTCGGCCACGGGTTCGACCTGGCCATGCAGTGGATCGGGGCAGGCCGCTACCTGCTGCCCGCCCGCGCGATCGGCTCCTGCGAGCGGTTGATCTCGATGGCGATCGAGCACGCCAACACGCGGGAGACGTTCGGGCAGAAAATCGCCGAGCGCCAGGCCATCCAGTGGATGATCGCGGACTCCGGCACCGAACTGGAGGCCCTGCGCTGGCTGGTGCTGCACGCCGCCTGGCAGGTCGACCGGAAGCTGGACTCGCGGCACGCGCAGTCGATGGCGAAGCTGTACGGCGGCGTGAAGGCGAACGAGATCGTCGACCGCGTCCTGCAGATCCACGGCGGGATGGGCTACACGCGGGAACTGCCGGTCGAGCGCTGGTACCGCGAACTGCGGCTGCTGCGGATCTACGAGGGCACCGACGAGATCCAGCGCCGGACCATCGCGCGCAACCTGCTCAAGGGACACGTCAAGGTCGGGGGCACCCTGGGCTGAGACGTGGGTACAGGTGGTCGTGCGTGCCGATTCGGGTCAGAACCCGAATCGGCACGCACGACCCACTCGACCCACGCGGGCACCCGCCACGCGCAATGAAGGGGCCTTTCATCGCAAATTTCGCGATGAAAGGCCCCTTCATTGCGTCGGTCTCGCTAGTCCTCGTCCTCGTCCTTCTGATTCCGCATCGCGATCGGGACCCCGGCGAGGTCCTCCTCGTTGCAGAGAAGTTTCACGTCGTAGTACGGCGAACCCTGGCGGTCGTCGTAGTCGAGATGGACGGCCAGCACATCGACCGGTTCCCCGAGCCACTCCTGAGCCTGGCGTAGCCATGTCGCGCACCGTTCGAGCGCCGTGGGCAGGTCGTCGTCCCGGAATCCCACCGGGCGGTAGGGGACGTCCTGCACCTGATCACGGGGGTTCGAAGGCACCGGCAACGCCGGCGAGAGACCCGAGTCGTCCAGTTCGAGTTGGATCGTTTGCTCAGTCACCCTTCGAGCGTCCCTCAGACAAGCCGTCTGAGCAAGGCGTACGGACCTAAAGTCGCCGCTAAACGGGCACTCGCCACACTCTTGAGACCACTTCACGGCAGTTTTGCAGCGCCGCGCGGTCCAGCCGGCGTTCGGAGGCGAGCGCCCGCAGCGCCAGTTCCGCGTAATGGACGGCCAGCTGGTCCAGGGTGAGCGGCCCGCTCGGCGAGTACCAGCGCGCGACCCCGCTGCACATCTCCACCAGCGCGAGCCGGGTGACCGAAGGCTGATCGGTGCGGAAGACGCCCACCGCGACCCCGTCTTCGATGGCGTCCGCCCACAGCCTTTCGTAGGCGTCGCGCAGGCCGACCACCCCGGCCCTGGCGCCGGGGGTGAGGGCGTGGACCTCGTTGTCCACCACGCGGGTGTCATCCGGCTGAATGGCGTGGGCGAGCACGTGCAGCGCGACCAGGGAGCCGAGCCGCGACACGGGATCGGTGAGCCCGGCGGTCGCCTGCTCGGCCGCGTCGAGCAACCGCCGCAGCGACTCGTTCATGATGGCCACCAGCAGGTCCTCTTTGGTGCCCATGTAGTGGTAGAGGCTGGCGGAGGACAGCTCCGCCGCCAGCGCCAGATCCCGGATGCCGGTGCCGTGGAACCCCTTGGTGGCGAACAGTTTCACCGCGGCCTGCCGGACTCTTTCGCGGGTGTTCACGGCTCGCGGTCCCCTTTCTCGCCGAGGGTCGCTGCCCCGCCGGGAGTCCATGTTCAGAGCCATGTCCCGGTGACCCTGTCCCAGGAACCCGCGCGCAGGTCCTCCGCCTTCTTCAGTTCGCCCTTCGCGACCCGTTCCGACGGCGTCATCGGCAGTTCCGCCACGAGCGCCCAGAACCGGGGAACCTTGAAGTAGGCCAGCTTCGCCGAGCAGAACTCCGCGAGCTCGGCCGGTTCGCACCGGTGTCCCTCGTTTTCGTCGAGGACGAGATACGCCTTGACCTCCTCGCCGCGGATGTCGTCCGGCACCGCGATGACGGCGGCGAGCTTGACCGCCGGATGCAGCTGCAATGCCCGCTCGACCTCGTCGGCGGAGATGTTCTCACCGCTGCGGCGGATCATGTCCTTGGTGCGGCCCACGTAGTAGACGCGGCCCTCGGCGTCCATTGTGGCCAGATCACCGGTGTGGAACCAGCCGTCGTCGAACGCGCGCCTGGTCGCCTCGGGGTCGTCGTGGTACCCGTGCATCAGGCCGACCCCGCGGATCAGCAGCTCACCGGTTTCCCCTCGGGGCAGTGGTTTCCCGGCCGTGTCCGCGATCATCACCTCACGCGTGGGCGCGGGCCTGCCGAGGCACCCGGTGCCGACCGTCTCCTCGTGGTCCGCGGGGTACATCCGGATGTCACCGCCGGTCTCGGTCATGCCGAAGGCCTCGTACCACGGCGCGCCCCAGCGTGCTTCGAGTGTGGCGTGCAGGTCACGGGGGATGGCCGAGGCGCAGATCGCGCGGACCTGGTGTGCCTTGTCCAGCTCGCTTTCCGGCTGACGCAGCAGGAGGGTGGGCATCAGGCCGAGGCAGTAGAACCAGGTGACGCCGTGTTCGCGGACCTTCGCCCAGAACGTGGACGGGTGGAAGCGGTCGAGCACCACCAGTGTCGCGCCGCCCGCGAGCCCCAGCGCGACGTTCCACTGTGGATCGATGTAGTGGAACGGTTGCGCGGTCAGGACGACGTCGTCGGCGCCGACCATGGGGAAGTCCGTGGCCAGGCTGATCGCCAAGGTCGTCCAGTACCGGTTCGGCAGTACGCAGCCCTTGGGCGCGCCGGTGGTGCCCGAGGTGTACTGGATGTTGACCGGGCGTTCGCCTTCGCTCGCGAAATCCGGGGTGGCCCCGCCACCGGTCAGTTCGCCGGGCGTGAGCACGCGTTCCAACGCTGTCTCCGGCGCGATACCGGCCAGCAGCTCCAGGAATTCCTCGGCCGCGACGGCGAACCTGGCGCCGGAATGCCGGAGCACGTGGGCGCCGTCGAACTCGCGGTACCCGGTGTTGACCGGGACGAGCACGCCGCCGATCTTGGCCAAGGCCAGCCACAGCAACGGGAATTCGGGCTGGTTGCGGAGCATCACCGCGACCCTGTCACCCGGCTTCACGCCCAGCGCCAGCAGCGCGCGGGCGAACTCCGTGCTGCGCGCGTCGACGTCGGCGAACGTGAAGCTCTCACCGGTGGAGTCGAAGATCCACGCCGTCTTGTCCGGCCAGCGGGCGGCGGCCCTGGTGGTCAGCCCGAGGAGGGTGTCGATCCCGGCGAGCGAGGTCATGTCCGGTTCCGGAAGGCCTCGGCCGAGGCGGCGACCTCGGCGGAGTGTTCGGTGATCAGCGCGTGACTGACTTCGAGTTCGAGCGCGGCGTCGAGCGAACCGTCGATGCCGGAATCGAGGGCGCGTTTGGCCATCGTGGCCGCGGCCGCCGGATGCGCCGCGATCCTGGCCGCCCACGCGAGCGCGGTGTCCATCAGGTCGTCGGCGGGCAGGGTGGCGTTGACCAGGCCGAGTTCCCGGGCCTTGGTGCCACTCACCCGTTCGCCCAGCAGCAGGAGTTCCTTGGCCTTGAGCGGGCCGACCAGCAGCGGTAGCAGGCGCGACGCCGCGCCGGTGACGCTCAGGCCCAGCGAGACCTCGGGGAAGGCGAACACCGCGTCTTCGGCGGCGAGGATCAGGTCGCAGCCCATCGCGAACTCGGCGCCCGCGCCGATCGCGTAACCGTGGACCGCGGCGATCACGGGCTGGCGGAGCCCGCGCAGGCGACGTGTCACGTCCTGTAGCCGGTCGAGCCGCCGGCGTGAGTCACCCTCGGGGGTGGGCTCCTTGAGATCGTGACCGGCGCAGAACGCCCGTCCTCGCCCCGCGAGCACCACCGCCCGCGCGTCGGAGCGGGCGGCCGCGTCGAGTGCCTCCAGCAGGTCGTCGATCAGTTCGGCGACCACCGCGTTGAGTCGCTCCGGGCGGTTCAGCCACAGGACCGCGATGCCGTCGTCGGTTGCGTAGTCCACGGTGCTCATGACGCCGAGCCTAGACGACCGATCGATCGATCGATAGGGTCGAATCCATGCGGGTCGACACGGTCTACGAGCACGCCCGATTCCTCACCGGCAGGGAGGAATTCGCGGCGCTCGCGGTGCTGCACGGACGGATTGTGGCGTTGGGCGAGGACGCTTCCGCGCTTTCTGCGCTTTCCGCCAAGCACCGCGTCGACCTCGGCGGCTCGGTGGTGGTGCCCGGTTTCCACGACGCGCACAACCACATGGCCTGGTTCGGCATGGCGCTCGACGACGTCGCGCTCTCGGCTTGCCGCAGCGTCGACGAGGTGTACGACGCCGTCGCGCGGCGCGCGGCCGAAACGCCGCCGGGCGGCTGGATCATCGGCAGCGGCTACGACCAGAACAAGCTCGCCGGCGGCCATCCGACGCGGCAGGGGCTCGACCGCGCCGCTCCCGGCCATCTCGTGCGGCTCAAGCACACGTCCGGGCACATGACCGTGGTCAACTCCGCGGTGCTGGAGCGGCTGGACCTGCCGAACGTGCCCGTGGGCGGCGACGTCGTCCGCGACGAGGACGGCTCGCCGACCGGGCTGCTCGCCGAACAGGCCCAGCTCATGCTGCGGCCGCTGACCTACCCGACACCGGTCGAGACCGTCGTCCGCGGCCTGGACCGGGCGAGCGAGCGGTACCTGGCCGAAGGCATCACGAGCGTCCAGGAGGCCGGGATCGGCGGGGGGCTGGTGGGGGAGACCCCCGCCGAACTCGCCGCGTACCAGCTGGCGCGCGATCGCGGTGTGCTGCGGGTGCGGAGCACGGTGATGGTCGCGGCGAGCGTGCTCCACGACCTGGACGCCGGTGCCCGCTTTCCCGCCGAGGAGCCATCAGCGCTGTATGGGCTCGACCTGGGGATGCGCACCGGTTTCGGCGACGAATGGCTGCGGATCGGCGCGATGAAACTGTTCGCCGACGGTTCGCTGATCGGCCGGACCTGCGCGATGCACGAGCCGTTCGCGGGCGAGCCGGACAACGTCGGCTACTTCCAGGTGCCCGAGGACGAGATCGCGCGGACGATCGCCGCCGCGCACAAGGCCGGCTGGCAGATCGCCACGCACGCCATCGGCGACCGCGCGATCACCGTCGTCCTCGACGCCTACGAGGCCGCGCTCAAGGCCGACCCGCGGCCTGATCACCGCCACCGCGTCGAGCACTGCGCGGTGCTGCGGCCGGAGGAGCTGAAGCGGCTGGCGTCGCTGGGGCTCATCGCCTCGCCGCAGGGCCGGTTCGTCAACGAGATCGGCGACGGGATGCGGGCCGCGCTCGGCCCCGAGCGCGAACCGTGGTGTTACCGGCTCAAGAGCCTGCTCGACGTGGGATGTGTGCTGCCCGCCAGTTCCGACCGCCCGGTCGTCGAGGGCGCCCCGCTGCTCGCGCTGGCCGACATGGTGCGGAGGAAGACCGCCTCCGGCGTCGTGCTGGGTCCCGATGAGCGGCTCACACCCGCCGAAGCCCTGCACGCGTACACCTACGGTTCCGCGTACGCCGCTTTCGCCGAAAAGGACCTGGGCACGCTGGAGCCCGGTAAGCTCGCGGACTTCGCCGTCCTCTCGGCCGACCCGACCGACGAGTCCACTTTGGATTCGATTCACGTCGTCGCCACCGCGGTCGGCGGCGACATCGTCTACGAACGGAGCTGAGAGCCATGCCGGTGCGGGACGCGATCGCGGACGACATCGAGGAGATCTGCGCGCTCATCGAGGAGCACGCGGTCTACGAGGACAAACACGATCTGAAGCTCGACAGGCAGGAATTGGCCGGGTTCCTCTTCGGGCCCGACCCGAAGGCCTGGGTGCTGCTGGCCACCCCTCCGGGTGAGCCGGACAAGGTCGCGGGCTTCGCCTTCTGCAGCTGGAATTTCTCCACCTGGGAGGCCAGGCCCGGGATCTGGCTGGACGATCTCTTCGTACGCCCGGAACACCGCCGTTCCGGCCTCGGGCAGGAGTTGCTCGAAGAGCTGGGCGCGCGGACGCCCGGCCGGGTCGAATGGGACATGCAGGAGGGCAACGAGAAGGGCGAGGCGTTCTACGCCCAGCTCGGCGCCGAGCCCGTCCCCGGCTGGATCCGGTACCGCTGGCGGCCGCACGCGAGGTGAGCCAAGCCGTAAACTCCGGGGTATGGGTGAAGGGGCAAGCCGCAGGTCGTCGTCCGTCGAGGACTACGTCCGGGTGATCTACGGGCTGGTGGAACGCGGTGAAGCCGTCACCAACACGTCGCTGGCCGGACGGCTGGAGGTCAGCCCGTCTTCCGCGTCCGGCATGGTCACCAAGCTGTCCCAGCTCGGCCTGGTCGCGCACGTCCCGTACCGGGGCATCGAGCTGACCACCGAAGGCAGGCTGCTCGCCCGCTCGGTGCTCCGCCGGCACCGGCTGATCGAGACGTACCTGGTGTCCGAGCTCGGCTACACCTGGGACGAGGTGCACGCCGAGGCCGACGCGCTCGAACACGCGGTGTCGGACAGGCTCGTCGAACGGATCGCGGCGAAGCTCGGCAACCCGGTGCGCGACCCGCACGGCGACCCCATCCCCGCCCCGGACGGCAGTGTCGAGGAGATGCCGATGCGCATCCTCGACGACCTCCCGCCCGGCGCGGTCGGCGAGATCGTCCGCGTCTGGGACACCGATCCGGAACTCCTGCGCTATCTGACCGAGCACGCGATCGGCCTCGGCGAGCGGATCGAGGTCGTCGAACGCCAGCCGTTCGGCGGCCCCATGGTGGTCAAGGTCGGTTCGCCGCCGGACGCGGCGACCCACGCGATCGGCAAGGAGATCGCGCAAGCCCTGTCGGTCGCCATGCGCTGACCGGCGTGTCCACTGTGGACGCGTTTCGAACGGTGCGCGCGGTGGGAATTTTCCCTACGTCCCTGCATAATTCGGCTCTCGGCACTTCACCCGCATGCCGGGCCGATAGGTGATCGAAGACCCTTCCGATCATGTGTCCACCCGCCTAGGCTGCGCTGTTCCGGGTGGCTAGCGAGCGTGCGAAGGCGATGACGATGACCGGTCAGCGGACACACACCATCGACCGGGGGGTGGCGGAAGGACGTGAACTCAGGAGGCTGCTGGAGACAGGGCCCTTCGCGGACGCCCTCAGGGCGGCGATCAGGGCGAGAGGCCTCGGCCTCGATCGGATCCGGTATCGGTTGCGAGGGCGGGGGTGCTCGGTCAGTCTCGCGACGCTGAGCCACTGGCAGTCCGGCCGCTGCCGTCCGGAACGGCCGGAATCCTTGCTGGTGCTGAAAAATCTCGAGGAGGTCCTCGGGGTACCGGAGCGGTCCCTGTCGCGGCTTTTGGGGCCGCCGCGCGGGCGGGCGGCCCGGTGTACGGTGCCTGGCGAGGGCCTCGTGGTGCAGCGCGGCCGGGAGGCGGGAACGTAGCGCCGTGCCGGATTCGGTCACGGACGCGGGTTCACCGACAGACAGCAAGGAGCACGGGTGCGGGCGGTCGTCTTCGAGGAGTTCGGGGTGCTGCCCGAGGTACGCGATGTGCCGGATCCGGCCACGCCGCCGGGCGGGGTGGTGATCGCCGTGGAGGCGACCGGGGTGTGCCGCAGCGACTGGCACTCCTGGCAAGGGCACGACACGTCGGTGAAGTTGCCACACGTCGCCGGACACGAACTCGCCGGCCGGATCGCGTCGCTCGGCGGGAATGTCCGCGGCTGGTCGGTCGGCGACCGGGTGACGGTGCCGTTCGTGTGCGCCTGTGGCACCTGCGCGCAGTGCGCGGCCGGTGACCAGCAGATCTGCGACCGCGAGTTCCAGCCGGGCGCGACCCACTGGGGCTCGTTCGCCGACTACGTCGCCATCGAGAACGCCGAGGTCAACCTCGTGGCGCTGCCGGACTCGCTGTCCTCACCCGAAGCGGCGGCGCTGGGCTGCCGGTTCGGGACGGCGTTCCGGGCGGTGCTGCGCCAAGGCGGGGTCCGGCCCGGCCAGTGGGTGGCGGTCCACGGCTGTGGCGGCGTCGGCGTGTCGGCGGTCCTGCTGGCCGTCGCGGCCGGTGCTTCGGTCGTCGCCGTCGACCCGTCGCCGCGGGCCAGGGCGCTGGCCTCGCGAATGGGCGCCGCGGTGAGTGTGGACGCTTCGGCGTTCGACGGGCACGAGGCCGTCGCCGCACACGTCCGGGATCTGACCGGCGGCGGCGCGCACGTCTCCCTCGACTGTCTCGGCTCGCCGGGGACCTGCGCGGCCTCGGTCGGCAGCCTCCGGAAGCGCGGACGCCACGTCCAGGCCGGGCTGATGCCGCCCGCGCAGGGCATCGCGCCGATCCCGATGCACCGGGTGATCGGCGGGGAGCTGGAGATCGTCGGCATCCACGGACTCCAGGCGCACGAGTACCCCGAGATGCTGCGGGTGGTGGAGACCGCCGGAATCGACCTCAGGGACATGATCGGCAACCGGGTCGGCCTCGACGACGTCCCCGCGGTACTCGCGGAGATGACCGACCCGGTGCCGGCTCAGGCCGGGGTGACCGTGGTCGAACTCGCACCGTGACCGGGTGAACGCCTCGCGGTCAACCGGCCGATCGGAGTAGTCCGAAGGGTGGCATCCGGTGCCGGTTTATGGCAACTTCTCCGGCCGTGACAGTCATGGACGCTCCGTCTCGGCCGCATTTCGTCCAGCGTGTGCTGCGCTGGTTCGCCGAGGCGGGCGTGATGGCACGGGGCCACCGGCTCATCGGCGCGCGTCCTGGCACACTCGACGTGTGGACGCGCTGATCCCTCGCCCGCGCACCGAGGTCGCCCCCGGTGCCGTGCACGTTCCCGGCTGGCTCGACTTCGACGGGCAACGCCGCTTGGTCGAAGCCTGCCGAGGCTGGCGCGGCTACCGGCGGACACGGCTGCCGAACGGCGGCGTCATGTCGGTGCGGACGGTCTGCCTCGGCTGGCACTGGCGTCCGTACCGGTATTCGAAGGTGACCGACGACGGCTCCCCGGTGCTGCCGTTCCCTTCGTGGCTGGGTGATCTGGGCCGCCGGGCGGTTTCCGCCGCTTACGGTCCGTCGTCGTACGAGCCGGACATCGCGCTGGTGAACTTCTACGACTCCGCCGCGAAGATGGGGCTGCATCAAGACAAGGACGAGGCCTCGCTGGAGCCCGTCGTGTCGCTGAGCCTGGGCGACGCGTGCGTCTTCCGGTTCGGGAACACGGTCGATCGCGGGCGGCCGTACACGGACGTGGATCTTCGGTCGGGGGATCTGTTCGTGTTCGGCGGGGAGTCGAGGCTGGCCTTCCACGGAGTGCCTCGCGTCTTGCCGGGGACCGCTGATCCGGAGTTGGGGTTGGCGGGGCGGTTGAACATCACTTTACGGGTTTCGGGTCTGGGGAGCGGTTGAGCGGTTCTTTGTGTGGCGGATGAGCTGACTTTTCGGCACTTCGGGGCTTCGCGTTTGCTCGGCCACGTATTTGTGTGTCTTAAAGCCTCGTCGCGGCTTTCGCGTTAACGTGGTCTTCGTGGTCTTCGCGCCTTTAAGAGCGCTTCGCTGCCTTCTTTGCATGTGTATTTCGGATCTTTCTTGCTAGGCCGTTCGGGCTCGTACATTTGTTCCACTCGGAGTAGTGTGGGGGTGTGGCCAGTGACAACGCATCCCCGGAGACGTCCATCGAGTGGTGGCGTGTCGACACCGCGACGCTGCACGCCCGTAAGCAGGAATTGGAAATGCGGAAGCGTCGGTTGGAGGCGGAGCAGAACGCGATCCTCGCGGAAATCAATGCCCGTGGGGGTGCGTGGGTGCTCGGGTCATTCGACGTTGGCGGCGTTGATTTTCGAGGATTTCCGGGTGACGGACAGGGAGGCCGGTGTCCGCGCTGATCGTGTCCTGGCCCTGCATGCGGGTCCGTCGATCGGGGGAGATCCCGGGCCGCCGCTGGCGCCGTTGACCGCTCAGGCCGCGGCGGAGGGTGTGATCGGGGGTGCGCAGATCGATGCGATCATCCGCACCCTCGCTCGCATCCCCTCCACCGTCCCGGAAGAAGACATCCGGGCCGGGGAGAAGATCCTCGTCGACCTCGCCCGGCACGCCGGACCGCGGCAGATCGCCCACGCCGGGCGTCGTTTGCTGGACAAACTGGATCCGGATGGGCAGGAACCTCGTAGCGAGGATCCGAGGGATGTCCGGCCGGAGATGCGGTTCGTCCAGCACCGTGACGGCACCCTCGGCTTGAAGGCCACCCTGGATCGGGAAACCTGCGCCCGCTTGAAATCGGACCTGGATCCGATGGCCAAACCGCACAAGGCCGTCGACGGGGTGCGGGACTCCCGCACCCAGGACGAACGCTACGGGGACGCCTTCACCGACTACGTGCGGTTGAAGACCACCAGCCGCAACCTTCCCGGACAAGCGGACGAAGCCACACACATCCTGGTGACCATGTCCTACGACGACCTGATCCGGGACCTCGGTGAAGCCTGCCTGGACCTCGTCGGCCCGATCAGCGCCACCGACGCCCGCATCCTCGCCTGCGACGCCCGTGTCCGACCCGGTGTGCTCGGAACTGGCGGGGAACCCCTCGACATCGGCCGATCCAAACGCACCGTGTCCCTCGCCCGGAAATACGCACTCACCCTCCGCGACAGTGGTTGCGCGTTCCCCGGGTTGTGACATGCCCGTGCCCCGCTGCACGGCACACCACATCGTCTTCTGGCGACACCACGGCGAAACGAAAATCGACAATCTGGTGTTGCTGTGCACGAAGCATCACCGGCTCATCCACCACAGCGAATGGAAAGTCCGGATCACCCACGACGGTTTACCTGAGTTCACCGCCCCCGCCTACCTCGACCCCACCACAACACCCAGACGAAACACCATGCACCTCAGGGTGTAGGCCGAAATTCGCGAGGGGCCTGTCCCGTGATCGGTGTTTCCGGCGTTGTCGATCAGTAGGTCTCGGCTCCCGGCCAGCGGTCACCGAATGTGATGGCGAAAGCGTTGATCACTGGCTTCCAACGCATCGTCCATCGAGCGCGGCCTGTCCCGGTCGGGTCCAGGCTGCGGGTCACAAGGTACAGGCACTTCATCGCGGCCTGCTCGGTCGGGAAATGTCCACGTGCACGGATCGCCCGCCGATAACGGGCGTTCAGCGACTCGATCGCGTTCGTGGAGCAGATCATCGTCCGGATCTCGACGTCGTAGTCGAGGAACGGCGTGAACTCATCCCAAGCGTTGCGCCATAAACGAATCACCGCTGCATGCTTCGCGCCCCATTTCTCTTCGAATTCGTCCAGAGCGGCCGCCGCAGCGTGCGGGCTGGGTGCGGTGTAGATGGGTTTGATGTCGCGTTTCACCGCGTCCCAGTCCCGGCGGGAAACGAGCCGGAAGGTGTTGCGGATCAGGTGGACGATACAGGTTTGCACAATGGCCTGCGGCCAGACGTTCGTCACGACGTCGGGCAGGCCTTTGAGGCCGTCGCAGACGAGGAAGAACACATCCCGGATGCCGCGGTTCTTCAGGTCGATCAGCACGCTCATCCAGAACTTCGCGCCCTCGCCGCCGACGCCCATCCACAGGCCCAGGACGTCCTTGTGGCCGTCCACGGTGACGCCGATGGCGGCGTAGACGGGCCGGTTGGCGACCTGCCCGTCGCGGACCTTGACGTGGATCGCGTCGATGAACACAGCGACGTACACCGGGTCGAGCGGGCGGCTGGCCCAGTCGTTCATTTCGGCGACGACCTTGTCGGTGATCCGCGAGATCGTTTCCTTGCTGACCGAGGACCCGTAGATTTCGGCGAAATGCGCCGAGATATCCCCGGTCGTCATTCCCTTCGCATATAGCGACAGCACAATCTCGTCCACCTCGGTCAGCCGACGCTGCCGCTTCTTCACGATCTGCGGTTCGAACGTGCTCTCCCGGTCCCGCGGAACGTTGATCCCGACCTCGCCCGCCGCATCCGAGACCACCGTTTTCGGCCGGGAGCCGTTGCGCACGTTCGTCGACTCACGATCCGGGTCGGCCTGGTTCTTCTCATGCCCCAGATGCTCGGTCATTTCCTCGTTCAGTGCCGTTTCCAGCACGTTCTTGGTGAACAGCTTCAGCAACCCGTCCGGGCCGGTCAGCGCCAGCCCGCGAGCCTTCGCCTCAGCCACCATCACCGCCGCGGCGGCCTGCTCCGGCGACAACTCCCGCGCCGGCTTGGACTCACGCTTACGTGGACTCACAAGCTCCGATGTCATCACTCACAGTGCCCATCCCGCCGGACCTCAGCCCGGCGTGTCGGGCCGAAAACACCGATCTTGGAACAGTCCCCTCCGCCGGGCGCTCCGGCGGGGAATAAGCAGGTGTAGTGGCTCACGTTGTCGTCAGTCACGCTCGTATTCAGAGAATTATTGAGGGGTAGGGCAAACGCGTCGTGTGGGTGGCAAGTCCGTGAAGGCCTCCTTGAGGGACCCAGGGTCCCTCAAGGAGGCCTTCACGGACTTCATGAACTGGCGCTGTCGTCACAGTCGTCCCACTGTCACCAGGGAGCACATCCGAAGGCAGCCAAGGCTTCCTTCCCTACCTTCAAAGTAGGGAAGGAAGCCTCCATGACCCGCAAACCGCCTACGCAGATCGACCACACGCCCTACGCGCGACAGGTCGACTTACCTTCCTATAACGCACTGCACACAGCTCAAACGACATCGACATCAGGAAACGTCCTTTGTGGATGGTGAGGAGCGTCGAGACTCGCTTGCGAGTCCGCTGCGCCGCCGATCCCTGTATGCCGTGTTCGCCCTACCCGTCAATAAGCATTCATCGCCAATGAGTTCGTGTGGAGCCAAGTACTTGGGCTGTTGACCGAACGTGCATCAAGATCACCTCATCCTTCGTCGGAGTCGTCTTGCGAACCCGTCCGGTAGACCACCGCGGCAAATCGGGTCCGGAGATCCACGCCCTGTCCGACCGCGCCGGACCGGGGCCGGTAAGCGGCTATCTCAAGTACGCCGCGGATGCGTCGCGCACCGGCTGATGCCCGCCGCGGCCCGGACGAACCTGCGGGTGTGGACCTGCCTTCCCGGACTGGACGTCACCGACGGCACCGCCGATTCACCGGCCACAAGGGCGCTGCCGTTGGCCGGTGGAGCCCGGCAAGGCAGTCCGTTGGCCCACCCTTCGTGCCGAGTTCGCACGGGCGACCAGGACTCGCGGCATCGGTGCTGAAACCGAACGGCGACCTGGATCGATCCCATCGGTGGTCGGCGTCTGTTGGCTGAGGGTCAGGCAGCGACAGGCGTAGCGGAGAGCTGGCTTCAGCAGGCGGCCGACGGGTGTGGAGTGAGCGGGTCAGCGCATGTGGAGCGACGGGGTCAAGATGTCGCCCCGCGCCCCTCGCCGTTCGGCCGCGCGACATCACGGACTGCCCACCGGGAGGTACCTGGCCTCGGTTCAACCGAGCCGGAACCGCACCCGTTGCCCCGGCCGTACCTGCGCCGCCTGGTCCAGATCCGCTTCTTCGACCACCGCGATCACCGGATAGCCGCCGGTCACCGGGTGGTCGGCCAGGAACAGGATCGGCTGCCCCGAAGGAGGAACCTGCATCGCGCCCGGCACGGCGGCCTCGGGCGGCAACTCGCCCTCACGTGCCCGCGACAACACCGGGCCCGCCAGCCGCACGCCCACGCGATCGACATCGGCGGTGGCGACGTAACCGGAAGAGACCAAAGTGGACAGTGCGCCGGCAGTGAACCACGAAGCCCGAGGACCGGCCGTGACCCGCAGGACGGGCTCATCCGCGAGGGGAGCGTGAGGCGCGAGGTCGACACCGGGGTGATGTGGCGCACGCTCTCCCACCGGCAAGGTCGTCCCCGCCGAAAGCACGGGAGGGCCGAGCTTCCCGAGGGTGTCGGTCGCCCGCGCGCCCAGCACCGGAGGGACGTCGATGCCCCCGCGAACGGCGACATAGCAACGCAAACCGTGAGAAGCCAGGCCGAGAACCAGTTCGGCGCCGGCCCCGACGGGGATCGGGGAGTCCGGGCCGAAAGCCCGTCCGCCGACGGTGATCGAGCAGGGCGCGCCGGTGACGGCGACGGTCGCCGGAGCCGAGAACCGCAGGGCGAGGCCACCCAGGACGCATTCCAGCGCGGCATGACTCTCGGGATTCCCGACCAGCCGGTTCGCCAGCCGCAGCGAACCGCGGTCGGCGGCACCGGACCGGCCGACGCCGATCGAGGCCAGCCCGCGTCGCCCGAGATCCTGCACGGTGGTGAACAGCCCGGGTTGGAGCACTTCGATCTTCGTGGTCATGAAGTGAACCGGATCCGCGTGCCCGGCGTGAGCAGGTTCGGCGGCTCCCGCTCGACGTCCCACACCGGCAGCGAGGCCCGCCCGATCAGCTGCCAGCCGCCGGGCGAGGCGTTCGGGTACACCGCCGTGTACTCGCCCGCGATCGCGACCGAACCGGCGGGCACCCTGGTGCGCGGGCTCGTCCGGCGCGGCAGGTGCAGTGCGGGGTCGAGTCCGGTCAGGTAGGCGAAACCCGGTGCGAAGCCGCAGAACGCCGAGACGTAGGTCCCGTCCTCGTGCCGCCGGACGACGGCTTCGGCCGACATGCCGGCGGCGGCCGCGACCTCGGCCAGGTCCGGGCCGTCGTAGCGCACCGGCACGATGATCTCGGCGGTCTCGCGTGGTTGGACGTCCACTGTGGACCGATCGAGGACGTCACCGGCGAGCCGGTCGTGATGGGTCCGGCCCGGATCGAACCGGATGAGCAGGGTCCGCGCGGCCGGGACCAGTTCGAGGACGCCGTCCGGCGGGTCCTGTTCCAGCGACGCGTGCAGCCCGAGCACCTCCGACGGATCGTCGAAGTCGACCATGGCCGCACGCGCCCCATAGCGCAGCAACCGCATCACGCGGCCTCGAGGAACGATCCGACGTGGACACCGGAAGCGTCGAGTCCCGCGCGGATCCGCCGGGCCAGCTCGACGGCGCCGGGTGTGTCGCCGTGCACGCACAGCGAACGCGGCCGGAGCGCCAGCTCCGTCCCGTCGATGGCGACGACCTTGCCGGTGGTCGCCATCACGACCGCCCGCTCGGCCACCTCGTCGGCGTCGTGGAGCACGGCGCCCGCGAGTTTCCGGGACACCAGAAGGCCTTCCGGTGTGTACGCGCGGTCCGCGAACGCCTCGGCGTACGCGGGGAACCCGGCCTTTTCGGCCTGCTTGGCCAGTTCCGACCCCGGTGGGCACAGCAGCGAGAGCCCGGGATGGAACCGCCGGATCCCCTCGGCCACCGCGGCCGCCTGCTCCGGATCCACCGCGGCCGTGTTGTACAACGCGCCGTGCGGTTTGACGTACCGGACCAGCGTGCCCGCCGCGCGGGCGAACGCGTCCAGCGCGCCGATCTGGTAGAGCACGTCGTCGGCCAGGTCGGCGGGGGCGACGTCCATCGCCCGCCGCCCGAATCCGGCCAGATCGCGGTAGGCGACGTGGGCGCCGATGACGACGCCTCGTTCCGCCGCGCGTTCGCAGACGCGCCGCATCACCGACGGGTCGCCGGCGTGGAAGCCGCAGGCTACGTTCGCGCTGGTGACGATGTCGAGCATGGCGTCGTCGTCGCCCATTTTCCAGGCGCCGAAACCCTCGCCGAGGTCACTGTTGAGATCCATGCTGCCGAGTTGCATCAGGCCACCTTGAACTCACTGTCGAGTTTGTCGGTCACGAACATGTAGCCCGGCGCGTGCGTGATCGCGAACGGCGGCCGCGAGGCCATCAGCGCCGCCTGCGGGGTCACGCCGCACGCCCAGAACACCGGCACGTCACCGGGTTCCGCGTCGACCGGGTCGCCGAAGTCCGGCTTGCCGAGGTCGGCGATGCCGAGCGCGGCGGGGTCGCCGATGTGCACCGGCGCACCGTGCACGGCGGGCATCCCCCGGGTGATGCGCACGGCGTCGTCGACGCGGTCTTCGGGGATCTGCCGCATCGAGACGACCATGGGCCCGTGCAGCCGCCCGGCGGGTACGCACTCGCGGTTCGTCACGTACATCGCCACGTTGCGGCCCTGATCGACGTGCCGCAGCGGGATGCCCTCGGCGGCCAGCGCCGATTCGAAGGTGAAACTGCAACCGATCGAGAACGCGACCATGTCGCTGCGCCACAACCCGCTCGCGTCCGAGAGTTCGCCGGACAGCGCGCCGTTCTGCCAGACGCGGTACCGCGGCAGATCGGTGCGCAGGTCGGCGCCGGGCGCCAGCCGGGTCGACGGGTCACCGGGGTCGCTGACGTCGAGTACCGGACACGGCTGCGGGTTCCGCTGGCAGAACAGCAGGACGTCGTAGGCCCAGTCCTCTCCGACGGCGATCAGGTTGGTTTGGGTGAACCCGTTCGCCCAGCCGGTGGTCGGGCGGGCCGTGCCCGCGCGGAACAGGGCGCGGGCCTCACCGGGGGACAACGTCGCCGGCTCGTCGAAGGTGGTCATCGCGGTGCCTCCGTTTCCGATCGTGGTCACAGCAGTTCGCGGCCGCGAGTCTCGGGCAGGCCGAGCAGCGCCAGCACGGCGATCCCGTAACCGACCGCGCCGAACACCATCGCGCCGCCCGCGCCGAGGAAACCGACCACGGCGGGGAAGGTCGCGCCGATGGCGCGGCCGAGGTTGTAGGTGAAGCCCTGTCCGGTCCCGCGCAGCGCCGACGGGTACAGCTCGGCGAGGAAGGCGCCGAACCCGCTGAAGATCGCGGACATCGAGAATCCGAGCGGGAACCCGAGGAACAGCACCAGCGTGTTCGCCCCCGCCGGGATCTGCGTGTAGGCGATGATGAGGCCGGCGGACAGCACCGAGAACAGCAGGAATGTCTTCTTGCGGCCCAAGATGTCCGTGAGATAACCGCCGGTGACGTACCCGATGAACGCGCCGGAGATCAGGAAGGCGAGGTAGGCGCCGGTTCCGATGACGGTGAGCCCGCGGGTGGTCTTGAGGTAGCTCGGCAGCCAGGTCGCGAGCGTGTAGTAACCGCCCTGGACACCGGTGGCGAGCAACGCGGCGAAGAACGTCGTGCGCAGCAGATCCGATTTGAATATGCCCGCCAGCGAACCGCGTTCCTTCTTCGTGGCGCGGGCGGCTTCCGCGACGGGGGCGTCCTGGACGTTGCGCCGGACCCACAGCACCAGCAGCGCGGGGATGACGCCGGTCCAGAACAGCACGCGCCAGGCGATGTCCGGGCTGAACAGGCTGAAGACGACGGTGTAGACGACAACCGAGAGCGCCCAGCCGACAGCCCACGCACTCTGCACGAAAGCGACCGTGCGGCCGCGATACTTCGCCTGCGAGTACTCTGCCACCAGCGCGGCGCCGGCGGCCCACTCGCCACCGAAGCCCAGGCCCTGCAGGGCGCGGAAGACCAGAAGCGTCTCGAAGTTCGGCGCGAATCCGCAGAGCACGGTGAAGACCGTGTACATCGCGATGGTGATCTGGAGGGTGCGGACCCGGCCGATGCGGTCGGCAAGGATACCCGCGCCGATGCCGCCGATCGCCGAAACCACCAGCGTCGTGGTGCCGAGCAGGCCCGCCTCGCCACCGGAAAGGCCGTAGTAGGCGGTGATCGCGGCCAGGCCCAGCGGCAGGGTCTGGTAGTCGAACGAATCGAGCCCGTAGCCGCCGAACGCGCCGACGAAGGCCCGGCGGCCTCGCGAACCGAGCGTGCGGAACCAGGCGAAGGGGCGGGTGTCTTCGGTAGTGGCTGTCGCGTCCATCGGCACCTCCAGCGGTGACTTCTTCATGGTGGCACGGGTCACATGGATAGCCACTGTAGGTATTGTTCAACAATTCCACAAGAGGATCCTTGGCTGAGGCTTTTGCCCCTGGGTAGGATCGGTCACGTGACGATCGCGGAGGGTGGTCCTGCCTCGGTAGAGGGACTCGAGGCCGATCGCGGCATGATCAGCCGCACCAGCACGGCCGAACGGGTCGCGGGTGTCCTTCGCACGCGTATCGCGGAGGGGTTCTTCCTGCCCGGCGTCCGGCTGTCGGAACACGACATCGGCTCGGCGCTCGGCGTCTCCCGTAACACGCTGCGTGAGGCATTCCGGTTGCTCACGCACGAACGGTTGCTGACCCATGAGCTCAACCGCGGTGTCTTCGTGCGGGTGCTGCCCGTCGAGGACGTCGTCGACCTTTACAAGGTGCGCAAGGTCGTCGAGTGTTCGGCGGTGCGGGCGGTGACGGAGAAGCCCCCGACGTTCGCCAAGCTCGCGCGCCTGGTCGAGGACGGCAGGCTGGCCGAGCGAAGTGAGCGCTGGCAGGACCTCGGCACCGCGAACATCCGGTTCCATTCGGCGATCGCGGAACTCGGTGGCAGCGAACGGATCGACGAGCTGATGCGCGGCGTTCTGGCCGAGCTGCGGCTGGTGTTCCACATGATGGCCGACCCGCGGCGCTTTCACGAGCCGTACCTCAAGCGCAACGCGGAGATCCTCGGGCGCATCGAGGCCGGCGACGGCCTGGGCGCCGAAGAACTTCTCGCGCAATACCTCACCGACGCCGAAAACCAGCTCGTCGAGGCCTACGCCGAACGCGCTCCCGCTTGACGCAATTCGGCACCAGGTTGCGGTAGTCGGCAAAGCGAACCATCGCAGCCTGGTGCCGAATTGCGGTGGGTCTCCACCACTGCGACAAGGGATATTTTTCGGGCTCGAATTAAGGTCTGGCGGCCGTGTCGCGGTTCGATCCGGCCGTCCGCGGGTCCGTGCCCTGGTCGAGGAGGGCGGCGACGGGGAGCGTGGCGGCTCCTATGGCCACGGCGTCCGGCCCGAGCCGCCCGAGTTCGATTTCGGTTTGGTCGAACACGTGCGCCAGCGCGTGCGCACCCGCCACGCGCCGGATCTCGGGCAGGTACTGCTCGCCGAGCGCGAGCCCGGCCCAGCCGCCGAGCACGATCCGCTCCGGGTTGAACAGGTTGACCAGATTGCCGATCCCGGCGCCGAGGTAGCCCGCGGTCTCCTCCAGCATCTTGGCCGCGGCCTTGGTCTTGCCCGCGGACTTCAGCAGGGCGGCGAACTGTGTCCGCTCGTCCTCGCCCGAGGTCGGCTTTCCGCCGCGTGCCTTGCGATACCGGGCGAGAACACCCTCCGCGCCGACGTAGGACTCCAGGCAGCCGCGCGATCCGCAGCGGCATTCCCGCCCGCCGTAGACGATCGTCGTATGGCCCCATTCGCCCGCGCTGCTGGTGGCTCCCCGATACGTGGTGCCGTCGGTGACCACGGCCGCGCCGACGCCGGACCCGATCAGGACGATCACCGCGTGCCGGGCGCCGCGGCCGGCACCGAACCACATTTCGCCCTGGCCCTGGGTTTTCGCGCCGTTGTCGACGAACAACGGCAGCTCGACGCCCTCCGCGCGCAGGAGGTCGGTGAGGGGGACCTCCTTCCAGCCGATGGTGGGGGCGTGCACACGCAGCGCCTCACCCTGTTCGACGGTGCCGGGAACACCGACGCCGACACCGAGCACGGTCGCCTCGTCGATCCCCGCTTCCGAGATCACCTCGCGGAGCCCGGACGCCACCTGGGTGACGGCCGCCGCCGCGTCCGGCCGGGGCGAGGCGAGCGGATGCTCGACGGCGGCGAGCCGGTTCATGGTGAGGTCGAACAGTTCGACCTTCACGCCGGTCTCACCGATGTCGACGCCCGCGACATGGCCGTACGCCGGGTCGACGCGGAGCAGCACACGCGGCCTGCCGCCGTCGGACTCGACCAGCCCGGCTTCGGTGATGAGGCGTTCTTCGCCGAGTTCGGCGGTCACGTTGCTGACGGTCGCCGCGCTCAACCCGGTCAGCCCGCTCAATTCGTGGCGGCTGAGCGGGCCGTCGAAGTAGAGTTTCGCCAGCAGGAGGGAACGGTTGTGCCGCCGCAGGTCACGGACGGTGGTGCGCTTGGCAGGCATGCGGGTACCCATCTCATGGCGGCGGACCTTTTCCAGGATGCTCCACGACCTTAGCCTCCGCCATGTATCAACTGGCGAAATAAGGGGGGCGAGCCTGGAGAAAGCGCGGTCGTCGAAGACGGATGAACACCGTCCCTTGGGGACACCTGGGTCAGGTCTCCGTGGTCCGTCGACAACGCCGCTCAAGGAACCACGTCGAGCGGGTGCGCGACGGACGGTGGTAGGGCCCGCCCCACCCTCGATCCGGCGGTCCGCTCCCTGTTCGCCGCTCGCCCCGCGTCCTAAGTTCGGCAGCGAAGTTGTTTGCCGGTAAAGGAAACGTGGGGGACAGTGATGACCGTCAGGCTCGAGCGACGTGATCAGCCGGGCGCGGCGCCAGGGAAATCGTGGTGGCGAAGGCCGTGGGTGGGGCCGTTGGCCGTGGTCGTCGTGGTGTTCCTGGCCTTCTCGATGCCGCCGTATCTCGCGATGGACCCGTCGCTGTCGAGGGTTCCGCAGCCGGCCGGGTTCACCTCGCACTACTGGTTCCTCGCGGCGCACGTGCTGTTCGGCTCGATCGCGATGATCGGGGCGCTGCTCCAGATCTGGCCGTGGTTCCGGGCGAAGTACCCGGCGGTGCACCGGAAGATCGGCCGGGTCTACGTGTTCGCCGGGGTGCTCCCGGCCGGTTTGCTGGCGCTGACCGTCGGCGCGATGAGCCCGTTCGGCCCGGTGACGCGGGTGGCCAACGTCGTGGCCGGGGTGCTGTGGCTGGCGTGCACCTTCGCCGGCTGGCGCGCGGCGAGGCGACGCCGGTTCGGCGACCACCGGCGCTGGATGATCCGCAGCTTCGCGCTGACCATGTCGATCATCGTCAGCCGGGTGGTCGGGCCGATCGCCACCATCATCCTGCAACCTCAGCTGGAAACCACGTTCGGCGGCAGCGAACTCGCCTTGACCCAATCGGTCGCCGGGATCACGGCCTGGCTGAGCCCGACACTGGTCATACTCGCCACGCAGTGGTGGCTCGATCGCCGTCCGGTCAGGAAGAAGTCAGCGATCGCGCGATGATCGTGCGCTGTACTTCGGACGCGCCCTCGTAGATGCGCGGCGCGCGGACCTCGCGGTAGAGGTGTTCGAGCAGATGCCCTCGCCGCAGCGCCCGCGCGCCATGAATCTGCACGGCCGAGTCGACGACGTACTGCGCGGTCTCGGTGGCGAACAGTTTCGCCATCGCGGCCCGGCCGGCGAGGTTCCGCTCGCCCGCGTCGTAGGCGGCGGCCGCGGCGTGGACGAGCAGGCGTGCCGCCTCGGTGCGCGTCGCCATTTCGGCGAGGGTGTGCGCCACGGTCTGCTGCTTCAGCAACGGGCCGCCGAACGCGACCCGGGTACGGGCGTGGGCGACGGCGGCGTCGAGCGCGGCCTGTGCCATCCCGACGGCGAACGCCCCGACACTCGGCCGGAACAGGTCCAGGGTCCGCATGGCGACGCCGAAACCGCGATCCCGCTCGCCGAGCAACTCGTCCCGGTCCACGCGGACCCCGTCGAAGACCAGGGTGCCGATGGGATGCGGGCTGACGAGGTCGAGGTGCTCACCCGAGAGCCCGGCGCGATCGGCGGGGACGACGAACGCGGAGACCCCGCGTGAGCCCGCTTCCGGGGTGGTGCGGGCGAAAACGCTGTAGAAGTCCGCCTCGGGGGCGTTGGAGATCCACATCTTCTCACCGGTGAGACGCCAGCCGTCGCCGTCGGGTTCGGCGGCGAGTTCCAGCGCCGCCGCGTCCGAGCCCGCGTTCGGCTCGGTGAGCGCGAAAGCGGCGACGGCGTCCCCCGCGGCCACGGCGGGAACCCACTTCGCGACCTGCGAGTCCTGCCCGGACTGCAGCACGGGATACGTGCCCAGACCCTGCAATGCCAACGCTGTTTCGGCTTCGGTGCTCTGACTCGCGAGTGATTCCCGCAGGATGCAGAGATCCGTCGCGGCGGCCTCCCGGCTCGGGCTGCCGCCGTCGACGCCCGGGAACAGCCGGGAGAGCAGGCCGAGCGCGCCCATTTCCTTGAGCAGTGGCCGGTTCACCGCACCTTCGGTGCCGGATTCGGCCAGCGGGCGGAGCTTTTCGGCACCCAGCCGCCGGACCTCTTCGGCGAAGACCTGCTGCTCGGGGCTCAGTGCGAAGGCGGTCATCGGTCGCTCCCAGGTCGCCAGCGGGCGTGCGCGGTACCGGATTCGCCCGAACGCAACAGTTCCAGCCGTGGTTTCGGTCCGTCGGTGCGGCCACCCTGCGGTTTCCGGCTGCCCGCCGCGAACTGCTTCGGCCACGGCAGGGGATAGCCCTGCTCGGCGGCGGCGTGCAAGGTCCACTGTGGATCGTAAAGATGCGTCCTGCCGAGCGCGCACAGATCCGCGCGGCCCGCCAGGATCAGCGAGTTGACGTCGTCGTAGGAGGAGATCGCGCCGACGGCGATCACCGCGATCCCGTATTCGCGCCCGATCTCGTTGCGGATCCTGTCGGCGTACGGCGTCTGGTAACTGCGGCCGTACTCGGGCTTCTCCTCGCTGACGACCTGCCCGGTCGAGACGTCGATACCGTCCACGCCGTGCTCGGCGAACGCGCGGGCGATCTCGACGGCGTCGTCGACGTCGATCCCGCCGTCGTACCAGTCGGTCGCGGAGATGCGGACCGTCATCGGCCGCCGCGCGGGCCAGGCCGCGCGGACGGCGTCGAAGACCTCGAGCGGGAAACGCAGCCTGTTCTCCAGTGAGCCGCCGTATTCGTCGGTACGCCGGTTGGTCAGCGGCGACAGGAACGACGACAGGAGGTAGCCGTGCGCGCAGTGCAGTTCGAGGAGGTCGAATCCGGCACGCGCGGCGGCGACGGCGGAATGCGCGAACTGGTCGCGGATCTCTCGCAGCTCAGCGACCGTGAGCTCGCGCGGGGTCTGATTCGCTTCGCTGTACGGGATCGCGGACGGGCCGCAGATCTCCCAGTTGTTCGCCGGCAACGGCTGGTCGATCCCGTCCCACATCAGTTTCGTGGAGCCCTTGCGCCCGGAGTGGCCGAGCTGGACGCCGATCCGCGCGGGCGTGTGGCCGTGGACGAAGTCGGTGACTCTCGCCCACGCCTGCTCTTGTTCTTCGGTGTACAGGCCGCCGCAGCCCGGGGTGATCCGGCCGGTTTCGGAGACGCAGACCATCTCCGTCATCACCAGACCGGCACCGCCGAGCGCCTTGCTTCCCAGGTGTACCAGGTGGAAATCGGTCGGGACACCGTTTTCGGCGGAGTACATGTCCATCGGCGAGACGACGACGCGGTTCGGCAGGTCGAGGTTCCCGATCCGGAATGGCTGGAACATCGGCGGCCGGACGTCGGAGTCCGACGAGTGCACAGTGGACGCGAACCAGGTGTCCAGTTCGGCGGCGAACTCGGGATCGCGCAACCGGAGGTTGTCGTAGGTGACGCGGCGGCTGCGGGTGAGGATGTTGAACGCGAACTGAGCGGGATCCTGATGGGTGTACTGGCCCATGTTCTCGAACCACTCCAGGCTCGCCTGCGCGGCGCGCTGGGTGGAAGTGACGACAGGGCGGCGCTCGGCCTCGTATGCCTTCAGCGCACTGTCCATGTCGGACTGTTCGTGCAGACAGGCGGCGAGCGCGAGCGCGTCCTCCATCGCGAGTTTCGTGCCGGAGCCGATGGAGAAGTGCGCCGTGTGCGCGGCGTCGCCGAGCAGGACGACGTTCCCGTGCCGCCAGCTCGCGCAGCGCACGGTGGCGAACGCGGTCCACTTCGAGTTGTTGGCGAACACCTGATGGCCGCCGAGGACGTCCGCGCACAGTTCGCGGATGACCTCGATGGACTTCTCGTCGCTTTCACCCGGCGCCAACGCCGTCGCGGCGATCTCGCCGAACGCGCGCTGCCAGACGTCCTCGTGCAGTTCGAGGATGAACGTGCTCGCGGTGTCGCCGTACGGGTAGCCGTGGATCTGCATGATCCCGTGCGGGGTTTCGAGAACGTGGAACTTGAAGGCGTCGAACACCAGGTCGGTGCCGAGCCAGATGTACTGGCAACGCCTGGTCTGGAGGCTCGGCCGGAAGCTTTCGGCGAGGGCGTCGCGGGTCGGGGAGTTGACGCCGTCCGCCGCGACGACGAGGTCGTACTCGGTGCTCACCTCGGCCGCATCCGGCGCCCCGGTGCGGAAACGGACGTCCACGCCGAGTTCCGCGCAGCGTTCCTGGAGGATGCCGAGCAGCCGTTTGCGGCTCATCGCGGCGAACCCGTGCCCACCGGAGGTGTGCACCGTGCCGCGGAAGTGGACGTCGATGTCGTCCCAGCGCGCGAATTCCCGCCGCATGGCGGCGTGGATCACCGGATCGGCGTGCTCGATCCCGCCGAGTGTCTCGTCGGAGAACACCACTCCGAACCCGAAGGTGTCGTCGGGCGCGTTGCGCTCCCAGACGGTGATCTCGTGCTCGGGATGGAGCTGTTTCGCCAGCGTGGCGAAGTAGAGCCCCGCCGGGCCGCCGCCTAACACCGCGATACGCACGTCGCTCAGGGTATGTCGCGATGTGTACGACCGTCAACGATGCGGGATATACTGACCCGTATGGAGCGCATCAACCCGCCCGAACTCGGCCGTCCCTCCGGCTTCTCGCACGCCGTCGCCGCGACCGGGAGATTCGTCTTCCTCGCCGGTCAGACGGCGTTGGACGAGGAGAACCGCATCGTCGGCGACGGCGTGGTCGAGCAGTTCGAACGCGCGCTGTCCAACCTGCTCACCGCGTTGCGTGCGGCGGGCGGGGCGCCGTCGGACCTGTGCAGCGTCACCATCTACCTCGTCGACATGGACGACTACCGCGCCCACGCGCGCGAGATCGGCGCGGTGTGGAAGCGGCTGGCGGGAAGCGAGTACCCGGCGATGGCGGGGATCGGCGTCAGCCGGCTGTGGGACGCGGAGGCGCTGGTGGAGGTGCAGGGGTTCGCGGTGGTCGCCGCGTAAGTGAGATGAAAGACGCCTTCATCGCAAATTTCGCTATGAAAGCGTCCTTCATCTCACGTCGGAGCGGCCGGCGAGCGGGATCGTCAGCCCCATGACCGGCCCGGTCACGCCGGCAGCGTGCGCGAGACGTGCGCGGCCGCGGCCTCGCCCAACCGCGCGTGCAGGGTGAAGAACAGCTCCGCGGCCCGGATCCCGGCCCAGCCGGACGGCAGCAGTTCGGCGGGCAGCCCCGGATCGAGGTAGGGCAGCCGCCGCCAGTCGGTCAGCACCCGCACGTAGTCGGCGAACGCTTCGGCCTCGTCGGTGGTCTTGCGCCGCTGCCATCGCCGGAGCGCGGCCGCGTGCTCGTCGAGGAAGGCGGTGTACAGCGACTCGAGCTGGTCGAGGTCCCACCAGTCGCGGATCTTCTCCCGGACGTCGCCGAACGCGAGATGCTCGGCGTGGAAGAGGTCGGCGTACCCCTCCAGTTCGAGCCGTCGCAGCATGTCCGAGGTCGCGTCGCGCAGATGCGCGGGCGCGATCCAGACGCCCGAAGACGCGGTCCCGAAGCCGAGCCGGGCGAGCTGCGTGCGAAGAACATGTCTCTTGTGTCGTTCGGCTTCCGGGACGGAGAACACCGCGAGCAGCCAGCCGTCGGCGGGGGTGGCGCGCTCGCGGCGGAAGATCCGCTCGTCGCCTTCGCGCAGGATCGCCAGCGCGGTTTCGGAGAGTTCGTACCCGGCGGCCCTGTCACGGCGCACCGCGGAAAGGATCCCGCGCCGCTTCAACCGCGAGATCGACGACCGGACGGCGGGTTCCTCGACGTCCACACCGGCCAGCAGATCGATCAGGGAGCGGACCGAAAGCCAACCGCCTTCACCGCGCGAGTAGAGGCCGTACACGGTCACGATCAACTGGCGCGGTTGCGCCGTTCGCCCCGCGCCGTCGACTTCGGTTGCCTCCGACACGACCGTCACCCGGTCACCATAACAACGTGTTGGCGACCAGGGAGAACATCTCAAGGGACATACGGTAACGAAGGGGAGTGTCTAGGCCTGTATCCGCAGGTCGTTCCGCGTTTGTCACTTCTCGGTTGAAGCGTCTGGTAGCGCCTGGTCGTCGCGATCGGTCTCACGTTTCGTCCCACGCTGTCCCACGACCTTGAGCAAATGCGGCTCGCCGAGCGCTGCCGACAGCTTGTCATCCGAGACCGGAATTTCTTGCTCGTAGCCGTACAGCTCGTCGAGATCTGCGTGACCCATCGTGCGCTTCACCTGAAGCACGTCGGTGCCACCCTCAACGGCGCGAGTCGCGTAGCCGCGGCGCAGCGCGTAGCCGCCGGACTCGGCTCCGGCGCGCTTCATGGCATTGCGGAGGACGGGCTGCTGCGGCATGACCGACCGTTTCCCGCTCAAGACTGCCGCACGCTCAGCGGCCCGGAGTTGGACCGCTATCGGCGGGATCGTCACCGGCCTGGCCGGTGTCGGCATCGTCATCGCCGAGCAGGACACCGTCGTGCAGGGCGTGCTCGTCGGCGCGGCCGCGAGCGCGGCCGCCGCGTTCGGTGTCCGACGCCAGGCCGAACCGCTCGCGTTTCCGGTCGCCGACCCGCGCGACGACAACGGCGGCACGCTGAGGTCGATCTTCGGCGCCTGAACATCGAAAGCCCCCACTGCCCGTGCTATGCGGAAGGTGGAGCTTTCGATGCGTTCGAGCTGAGCGACTACGGCCTGGTCAGTTCGCGCCGACCAACGTCCGTGAGCACGTAGTACGGCAAACGGTCAGGAGAGGACTCGTCGAACCCGTCGTCGACCCACCCGAGGTTACGCAGCTTTTCCAGCAACGCGGACAGCCGTTGACCGGTGAGGTGCGCCGCGCGTCGGAGGTCCCCACTGTGGAAACGGGCTTCGGGCTCCCCTTCGAGGAACACCGTCGTCAGCCTGCGCATTTCTCGGGCAGTCCGCATGGCTCGATTCTAGACCTCGTCGTCGTGTTCCGGCGGGGCTGGAGGCCAGCGAAACCGGGCCGAGCGATAGCCGGCACCCGGATGGGTCGGCCCGGTCGGCTGTTTCGGCGGACGACTGCCCGCGCCACCGAAGGCCGTGTTTCCGAGCTGGCCTCCGACGAGGCAGCTACGCCGGTTGCGCCGTCGTTTCCCGGGCACCCTTTCTCCTGGTCCGGGGGCGGGAACTTCGGTGGCTTGGGTGGGGGCGGTGGGCGGTTGTCCGCGGGCTTCGTGGGACGGTCCTTGCCCGGTCCCGGTTTCGATGGGCTCGGTCCCGCCGGATTGCGAGGCATCGCCCCTAGCCCTCGTCCTCGTCGTTGGACTCGACTGGGGTTCGCTTGGGGTCCGGTAGGTCGTAGTCCTCGTCATCGCCGTAGCTCCACCAGCGCATCGCGCCCGCCATGTGTCTGGCCTTCCTGGTTGTGGGTTGACGCCGGAGCCGGTGCGCCCGGCAAAGTGGCCTGGGCTACGCACCAGCCCCGGCTCCATCAGCGGTCACGCCGCCGATGGCCTTGGATGCCTGGCCAGTGCGCGCCGGGGATAGCTGACGCACTGACCAGGCGGCTCGGCGCCACGCGGGAAGAGGGTGGCGCGACGCCGGGCCGGACTATGGCGACGGATCGGTTGCCACCGCTTCGATGCCGAATGGGTCCAGATATTCGTCCTGGCCGTCCAGTTCGCGGGCACGCCGAGCGAGCGCGGCGCCGATCTGCACCAGGTCCCGGCCGAGCTTCCGAAGTCCGGCCGCGTAGTTCTCGTCCGAGTGCTGCGAGGTCAGGAGGTCCAGCGTGACCTTGCCGATGTCGGTGTTGACCCGCGCCAGACCGGCGAGAAGGTCGCGGTCACGCTTGTCCACTGCGCGCCTCCGCGTTCGCCGTGATCAGCAGGTCACGACACAACGGGCATCGCGTCTTGGCCGACGGTGCCGCGATCCGGTCCCGGCTGATGCTGCCGCGCTCGTGGCGCCGCGGCTCCGGCCGGTTCTCCTCACACCACGGCAGCAACATCGGCGGCCAGTCCGCACCCGGCGTGAGCTGCGCACGCCGGTACAGGTGCGCCTCGGCACCGAGGAGAAACCCGCGCCACTCGTACCCGGCCGCCCTCGACACCGAGCCGCGCCGAGGCGACGGAACGCCCACGCACGGCCGCCGCCGGCGGGACTGGTCGTACCCGAGGTCCGAGGGTCCACTGCTACGGCCCCGGCCAGGGGCCTGATCAGTCCAGATAGTCACGATGTTGACGCTAAGAGCGATAATGCCTGGTGAGAGGAGCCCCGAAGGGTGGCCATCCCTAGGGAGTGGCCAGAAACCGGGGCCGGACGGATGATGGCCACTGTGAGCCGGTCGACGTGAGGGGTACCTGTGGAGCAAGACAGCATCGGTGAATTGCTCCAGACCCTGCGCAAGGCGTCCGGACGATCGCAAGCCGATCAGGCCGAAGTGCTGTCCGAGCTTTCGGGACAGGCCATCACGAGAAACGAGATATCCCGGTGGGAATCCGAGCGACGGCTGGTCACGCCGTTCTGGCAACAACACATTGCCCAAAGCTTCGGAACAGGCATCGACGAGATCAAGTGCGCGGTTTCGGCAACGCGGGTACGACGACGAAAGGAAAGGATGGGCGGTGGCGTTCAGCGGCGCGAATTCATCGGGATAATGGCGGCTCTGGCAATTCCGATCGCGCGCACGGAGCAACCAACCATGCGCCGAATTGGCCACTCCGATGTGTCCGAATTGCGGCGCCGGACAGCCCGGTTGCGACGCCTTGACAACATCATGGGCGGCGCCGAAACGTTCCCGATCTATAGCGCCGAAGTGAACTTCACCTGCCAGTTGATTCGCGATTCCAGCCACACAACCGAGATCGGTAAGGACATACTTTCACTGCTCGCCGAACAACAGCAGCAGGCTGGATGGTCCGCATTCGACTGCGGTCAGTATGCGACCGCGCAGCGGTTCTACGCAGACAGCCAAAAAGCCGCCGAGGACGCACAGGCGATGGATCTTGCCGGGAACGCCATCGCCTACGCCGCGTATCAGCAGACCGCGACTCGGCAAGACGGCACGGCGCTGGCGACAAGTTCGTACGAGGTCGCCCGCCTGGTCGCCACACCAAAAGTCGGTGCTCTGCTACTCGAGCGGAAGGCATGGGCGCACGCGACGGCCGGTGAAGCGTCCGAGGCGGACCGTGCGCTGAACCTCGCACGCGAGGCACTGAACGCGCCGTCCGACCGGCCGGAACCGGATTGGGTGTTCTGGGTCGACGCCGCCGAGATCGACATCATGACCGGCCGCTGTTGGACCGAACTCCGGCGACCGTTGCGCGCGGTCCCGGTGCTCGAACGGGTCCTGGCGGACTTCGACGACACGCACGCACGCGACAAGGCGCTGTATCTGACGTGGCTGGCCACGTCCTACCTCCAGGCTCGCGAAGTCGACCAGGCCGCGGCGACGCTGGGCCATGCGGCGGACCTCGCTGCGGGTGTCACGTCAGTCCGTCCGGCACGTCGGATCGAAACGGTGGCGCGCCGACTCGCCCGCCACCGTTCGACACCTGCCGTCGCCGACCTCCTCGCCCGGCTGGAGGCTCAGCGAGGCCGGGTGGACTCCTCGGCCCACGCCAGATAGTCGGCCGAGCCGCGGACCAGCTCGACGGCCGTCACCTCGGGCTTGTCCCAGGGGTGGTTCACGATGATGTGCGCCTCCAGCTCGGCGTACCGCGCGTCAGTCGTCTTGAACGTCACATTGAACTCCTCGCCCTGTCCACTTTCGCCGAGGTGCCAGAAGAACGACGTCACCGGGCCGACGACCTGAGCGGTACCAGCGAGGCGCGCGGCGACGGCCGAGCCCGCCAGCTGCTCACCGGACTCCCGATCGGGGGTTGCTGTGGTCACCACAAGATGAACAGTCATGACGACCAGAGTAGAACCCGCGATCAGCGATGCCAGCCGCCAGGAAATCCCAGTAGGCATCCGGCAGGTTCGGATACTGCCGCCGAAGCTCGGCGTAACGGTCGCTCATCGGAGCCTTTTGTAGTTGGCCCCTCGTCCCACTTCAGTCCCACGATCACCGCGTTTTAGCTGTTGAAACGGGGTATAGCCGTCACCCGGTCACCATAACAACGAAGGCCCGCTCTCGTTTCGGCCGTGACCGAAGCGTTCCGCACCTAGCGTGGCGACATGGAGAACCCGTTGATCGAAGCCCCTGTCCCGCCGGTGCCGCAGGAGGTCGAGCCGGGGGGCGTCGGGTGGTTGCGGGCGAAGGTCGCCCGGTTCAGCCGTCCGGAGGACCACGCGCGGCGGCGGGCGCTGGTGCTCGCCGAGCTCGCGTCGATGGGGTCGTTGCGGGACAAGGCTTTCACGCTCACTCGGGAACTGCAGGACGGCGAGGTGGATCGGATTTCGTGGACGGTCCCGGTCGCCGTGCTGTCGGCCGAGCTCGGTCTGCCGGACGTTTCCCGCGACATCGCGACGGTGTCCGGCAGCTATCACCCGCAGACGGAAATCACGGACGACGCCGAAGAAGCGATGCGACGGCTGATCGAGCGCTGCGGTGGTGACGTCGACGAGCGGACGGCCGCGCGGATCGGGCTCCTGGTCCAGGCCTGTGACGCGACGGCCAGGCTGCTCGGGAAGGCGCTGGCCGCTCACCGGTCCGGTGAGGACGCCGAGAGTCTGCTCGATCGGGTGCTGCGCGAGGATCCGCCGGTCCGGCTCACCCGGCGGTGGGTCGGTGGCGAGGTGGTCGAGGTGGATCTGTCGGATCGGCCGTTCGGCGCAGGGCCCAAGCGGTGCCCGGGAGAAGCACAGGCGCTGCGTGTGGCCGCGGGAATTCTCGACGCCCTCTTGTGCTAAGAATTACCCGGTCATCTGGAACTGGGGAGTCTTTCGATGCTGTATTTCAATGGTTTCTTCGGCGTTCTCACGCTCGGTTTGTGGATCTTCTGCATCGTCGACGTGATCACCACGGACGAGGGATCGTGCCGCAACCTGCCGAAGGGGATGTGGCTGCTGCTGGTGCTGATCGTCCCGCTGATCGGCTCGATCGTCTGGCTGGTCGCCGGTCGTCCGCAGGGCGCCGTCCGCGCCCCGCGCGGCCGGTACGAGCGGGAGACACCGGCGTTCCCGGAGTACGACCGGCCGGGCCGGTTCGCCGCGACGAGTGCCGAAGACGACGAGGAGTTCCTCCGCAAGTGTCGGGAGCGAGCCGAGGAACAGCGCCGCAAGGCGCGCGAAGGCTGAGTGCCTGCCGGTGAACCCACCTCCGCGATCGACGCAAGGCACGACCTGGTGAAGCCCTGGCACCGTGACAGCGGGGCCCCGGCCGGGAGGGGACACGGATTCCGTCCGCTCCACGAGTCCGTCCTCAGCCGCGCAGACAGGGGCTGAGTAGCCTCGGCGTAAAGATCGACACACTGGAGGAAACATGTCCGAAGCCTTGGACTGGAACAAGAACATCATCAAGGAGTTCCGCGAGAACGAGGGCAAGGTGGGCGGCCCGTTCGAGGGCGGCTCGCTGCTGCTGCTCACCACCATCGGGGCGAAGAGCGGCGAGCCGCGGACCTCGCCGCTCGCATACGCGGAAGAAGACGGCAAGTACATCGTCGCCGCCTCGTACGCCGGGGCGGACAAGAACCCGGCCTGGTATCACAACATCGTGGCGAACCCGAAGGTCACCATCGAGGTCGGCACGGAGAAGTTCGACGCGACCGCGACCGTGGTGCTCGAAGACCGCGCCGAGCGTGACCGTCTCTACGCGAAGATGGTCAGCCTCATGCCGGGCTTCGGCGACTACGAGAAGAAGACCGACCGGGTGATCCCGATCGTCACGATCTCCCGCTGACCTCGGTATTCAGTCCTCTGGAGGCGGTGCTCCACCGCAGCCAGAGGACGAAAGGCGGGGTCAGCGCGCGCCGCTGGGGGCTTCGACGGCGCTCGGCCGCTCGAGTTCGGCTTCGGCCGCACGCAGCGCCTTGCGCTCCTGGCGGCGCGCGATCAGCTTCTTGCCGGTGAGGATCATCGGCTGCTCGACCCAGCGGTGGATGAGATCCGCGATCCCGAGCCCGACCGCGAACACGGTGAGCGCGCTGATCATCCGGTGCTCGCCCAGCGGCGGGATCGCCGCGACCACGGCGAAGTGCACCGGACCCTGCAGCAGGTAGAGCGAGTACGAGCGTTCACCGACGAACCGCATCACCTTCGTCGCCAGCAGCCGGCGCAGCGGCCCCGGCGAGATCAGCACGACCAGCAACATCGCCGAAAGCAGGCCGTAGGCGATCAGCAGGCCGAGGTTGCTGCCGGTCTCCCACCACAGGCTTTCCATGTTGACGTGCAGTACGGCGAACACACCGAACACCGGGATCGCCGCGAGCGGATGGGTCAGCGGTTTGAGCACCGCGTAGGACCGGCGGTAGTGCATCGCGATCGCCAGCACGCAGCCGATCAGCAGGATCGCGTAGTGCACTGTCGACCGGTAGATCGGCACCTGCGGCCCGTTGAGCACCCAGCCGCTGGTGACCCCCACCAGCCCGGCCATCACCGCGAACGCGGCGAACGCCAGCGCGAGTTTGCGCCAGGCCGCGGCCAGCCCGACGGCACCCGCGACCACGAGCAGGAACGGCCAAACCAGGTAGAACTTCTCCTCGATGCCCAGTGTCCACGAGCCGCTGAAGAAGTTGTCGGTGCCGTTGCCGCCGCTGCCGGGGAAGAACTCGTTGAAAAACGTCAGGTAGTACTTCAGCGCGTGCGGGAAATCACGGGTGAAGAACTCGCCGCGCAGCCACACGAAGATGACGATCCCGCCAAGGATCACCAGGTACGGCGGCAAGATCCGGAACACCCGCCGCACGTAGAACGCCGAAAGCGAGATCCGGCCGGTCCGGTCCTGTTCACGCAGCAGCAGCGTCGTGATCAGGAAACCGGACAGCACGAAGAAGATGTAGACACCGACCCAGCCGGACAGCCAGTTCCACTTCGGACCCGCGAAGTGGAAGAGGATCACGATGGTGGCCGCGATGGCGCGCAGGCCGTCGAGCGCGGGGAATCGACGCATGGCGAGGAACTCGTCATGGTCCAAAGTACGCACGGTGCCCCCTAATGGCGTTTCGGCCCGGAAGTATACGGGGCCCGCCCACGGTGCCTTCGCCCCCGGATGGAGGCCGTCCACCAGGGGATTCGGAGATCACCGCGCCGGTTCGACGTTATGCGTCAGCCGGAATCGGTTCGCCGGGTCGACGGCGGCCTTGACCTCGGCGAGCCGCCGCAGATCAGCCGGGGAATAGACCTTGGACGCTTCTTCACCCGCGCCGCTCTCGCCGTAGACGAAGGTCAGCAGTTTGCCGGTCGACCAGGGCTTCAGCGCGTCGAACAACTTCCCGTGGGCGGCCTTGATCTCGGCCATGCCCGCCTCGTCCACGACGGACAGTGCCCGGACGGTGAAGCGGGCGTCACGGTCCCACCCGACGCCGGGGTGCTCGGGCGGGTCGGACAGCGCGCCGCCGAGCAGATCCAGCAGGACGACGGTCGGCACCGGGGCGTCCGGACCGGCGTGTTCGAGGATCGCGTCGAGCATCGCGTCGTTGAGTTCGGGCACGGTGACGTTGTCGGCGCGGTAGCCGTGCGGGAACGGCGGCTCGTTCGCGATCTTGCCCGATTCGGTGTACGGGAGCTCGGTGAGCGTGTCGCCCAGCACGGGGGCGGCGGCCCGCAGGGGCGCGACCAGGCGTTCGCCCTCGGCGGCGTCGCCGAGGTAGGCGATCCGGATCTGCGCGACATGCTGCCCGCGCAGCGGTTCGGGCACCATCGGCAGCTCCGGCATCGGGACCATGCCCAGCGAAGATGTCATCTCCCGCGGCATCTCCGTCGCCCAATCGCGCCAGGTGTGGAGTACCGCCGACAGCGACGCGGTGCCGAATTGCAGGCTGCCGCCGTACACCCGGGTGACCGGGACGAGCCGGAACTCGAGCGCGGTGACGATGCCGAAGTTGTCACGGCCGCCGCGCAGCGCCCAGAAGAGGTCTTGTTCGGTGTCCGGGGTGGCGCGGCGGAGTTCGCCGTCGGCGGTCACGACCTCGATCGCGGTCACCTGGTCGGTGGCCAGGCCGTACTTGCGGCCGAGCAGGCTGAACCCGCCGCCGAGGGTGTAGCCGACGACGCCGACGCCGGGGAAGGAGCCACTGAGCGGCGCCAGCCCGTGTCCGGCGGCCGCTTCGACGACCGCGCCCCAGCGCACGCCCGCCTCGACCCGTGCGATCCCGTCGTCGATCCGGATCCCGGTCATGCGGTGGGTGGTGACGAGGACGCCGCTGTCGAACGGGACGCCCACGCCGTGTCCGGTCGAGTGGACGGCGATCGGGAGGTCGTGCTCGCCGGCGTAGCGGACGGCCTCGACGACGTCGGCGGCCGAAGCGGCGGGCACGATGACGTCGGGGTGGCGGGGCACGGCGGTCTGGAAACCGGCGAGTTCGTCGGCGTAATCCGGGTCGCCGGAGCGGAGCATGGTGGTCATGGCACCAGCGTGATCCCGATCCGGCCAGAAGTCCAAGATCTGGTTTGTCTGGCACCTAGAATCATCGGTTATGGAACTGCGTCAGCTCGAATACTTCGTCGCGGTGGCCGAGGAAGCGAATTTCACCCGCGCCGCCGAGCGGTTGCACGTCGCGCAGCCCGGTGTGAGCGCCCAGGTCCGCCGCCTCGAACGCGAACTCGGGCAGCCGCTGCTCGACCGGTCGGCCAGGTCGGTGCGGCTGACCGAGGTCGGCGCCGCCGCGCTCCCGTACGCGCGGGCCGCGCTCGCCGCCGTCGCCGGGGTGCGGCAGGCGGTCGACGACCTCACCGGCCTGGTCCGCGGTCAGGTCGCGATGGGCATGGTGTCCTCGCGCGGTCCGGTCAACCTCCCGGATCTGCTCGCGCGCTTCCACGAACGCCACGCGGGCGTGGACATCACGCTCGCCGAGGCGACTTCCGACGTCCTGCTCGCGGGTGTCGCCGACGGCCGGTTCGACATCGCGCTGATCGGGGTCTCCGGGGAACCGCCGCCCGGGATCGGGTTCGAGGTCGTCCTCGACGAGCCGCTCGTCGCCATCTCCGGGCCGGAGGATCCGCTCATCGCCGAGGCCACGATCACGCTGTCGGAGCTGGAAAGCCGCTCGCTGGTGAGCCTGCCGAAGGGCACCGGCATGCGCGCGATCGTCGACGCCGCCTTCCGCGCCGACGGCGCGCGGCCGCGGGTGACGCTGGAGGCGGGCGACCCGAACGTCGTCGCCGAACTGGTCGGCCGTGGGCTCGGCGTCGCCGTGGTGCCGATGTCGCTGGCGACGCACTACACGGAGCTGCACGCCATGGAGATCACCCGGCCGTCCGGGCTGCGCGCGAAACTGGCGCTGGCCTGGCGGACGGAGGGGCCGGTCAGCCCCGCCGCCCGCGTGTTCATCAGTCAGGCGCGGGCGCTGCTCGGGTTGTGAGCCGCCACAGCGAGGTCACCTCCCGCGCGCGGGCGTCGTGCGACGGAGCGGCCGGATCGGTGGCTCGCGGATGCCGGGGCCGGATGTCCTCCCGGCCCCGGATTTCCAGGCCGGACCGGTCGAACGCGGCCAGCAGTTCGTCGCGCGTGCGCAGGCCCAGCAGTTCGGCGAGGTCGGACAGGATCAGCCACGCCTCTCCGCCGGGCTCGAGATGCCGGGGCAGCCGGTCGAGAAACGCTTTGAGCATCCGGCTTCCCGGGTCGTAGACGGCGCGTTCGAGCGGAGTCCGCGCGCGGAACGGCAGCCAAGGCGGATTGCAGACGACCAGCGGTGCCCGGCCCGGCGGGAACACATCCGTTTCGACGGTTTCGATCCCGCCGAAACCGAGGCGTCCGAAATTCTCGCGCGCGCAGGCGAGCGCGCGGGGTTCGTTGTCCGTCGCCACCACACGCTCGACCCCTCGGTGCGCGAGGACCGCGGCGAGCACGCCGGTCCCGGTGCCGATGTCGAAGGCCAGTTTCTTGGTGGGCAAGGGAGTTCTCGCCACCAGATCGACGTACTCGCCGCGGACGGGGGAGAAGACCCCGTGGTGCGGATGGATCTTCGCGCCGAGCACCGGGATTTCGACGCCCTTCACCCGCCACTCGTGCGCGCCGACGACGCCGAGCAGTTCGCGCAAGGACACCAGCGACGCGGTCTGGGAAGGTCCGTAGACCTCGGCGCAAGCCTCGCGCACGTCCGGCCCGCGCCGTAGCGGCAGGACGTGGCCGGGATCCAGCGGAACCAGCAGCCTGCCGAGGAGCAGTGCGCGGCGAGAGTGATGGCTCCGCTGGTCCGGAAAGGCTTTCCCGGCCGCCGTACCGCACCGGCGGGACAACGCGGCGAGGAGGTTCCGCGCGCCGGGGAAGTCGCCGTACCAGGCGAGACCGGTGCCGGAAGTGGCCAGCCGGAACGCCTCGTCGGCGGTGATCCCGTCGTCGACGGTGACGACGGTTCGAGGCGGTTTCATGCCGACGGTGGTCAGCCAGCGCCGGCCACCGTCCTTTGTGGACAAGAGGTTCATGGTTTCCGTTCCTGGATCCGCCCGCGGCGAAGAGACCCCGCGGGCGTGGCTCGTCGGGGGCCAAGGTCGGGAACGGCGGCTAGCGGACCACCGCGGCATGAACCGGTGTCGACACGAACCCGAGCTTACCGGAACGCGGCGGCGTGCTCGGCGGCCCAGACCTCGAACTCCAGCGCGGGCCTGCCGGTGACGTCCTGGACGGTCGAGGTGGCCTCGCCGGGTTTCGCGACGAGCTCCTGGAAACCGCTCAAAATCGTGTCGACGATGAAGTCCGGCGTATTCGCGAGCATGGCCGCCCGCGTCTCCGCCAAGGGGGTCTCCTCCCAGCGCGCCGGACGGCCGGCGGCCTCGCCGATGACGCGCACCTGCTCGATCTGGGTGATCGGCCGCGGCCCGGTGAGCACGTACTTCGCTCCCGCGTGCCCGTTCCCGGTGAGCGCTTCGACGGCCACCGCGGCGATGTCCCGCTCGTGGATCATCGTCATGGCCGCCTCGCCGTACACGCCGCGGACGACGCCCTCCGCACGAATCGACGGCGCCCAGCCGAGGGTGTTCGCCGCGAACGCGTGCGGCCGCAGGAAGGTCCAGTCCACGCCCGCGGCTTCGATCGCCTCCTCGACGGTCCGGTGCCAGGTGCCGATGGCGTTGTCCTGTTCCGCCAAGGAATCGTCGACGGCTCCCGAGGACAGGAACACCACGCGCCGCACCCGTTCCCCGAGCAGGGACACGGTGGGCACCAGTGCCTCGGCGGATCCGGCGAGCATCAGGAACACCGTGTCGACGCCGTCGAGCACCGGGGCGATCGTGTCCGGATCCGTCAGGTCACCGCGGACCCCGTCCGGTGGCGGGTTCCGGCTCAGTGCCCGGACCGGGACGTCCCGCGCCCGCAACCGGGCGACCACCTGCGAGCCGACGTGGCCGGTGGCACCGGCGACCAGGATCGGTTTCATGCCGCCACCGCCGAGACGACCGGTCGGTACCGCTTGACCGACCCACCCGACATTCCCGGGTAGGTCCGCACTTTCTTCCACGTGTCCGTGGTGCCGATACCGTCGGCGCCGGGGGCCGCGAGCGCGGCGCGGTGCGCTGCGGCGCTGGTCCACTCGGCGTAGTTCAGCACCCTGGTCCCGTCGGTGCTGACGTGGAAATGCCCGCCGATGCCGCCTTCCGGCCGCGCGGGTTCCGAAGCCGGCGCTTCGAAGACGAGGTCGATCCAGTCGCGTTGCCGTCGCTCGTCGGGGCCTTCGAACTCGACCGAGACGATCACGAGGCAGCCGGGCACCCCTTCGCCGCGCTGCCCGCGGTAAAGCCGGAAAACGGGCGCGCCGTCCAAATCCTGGATGGCGTCTTCGCCGGTCCACTGCTCGTAAGTGAAGGCGCCGTCGTGGTCGATGCCCTCGTAGGCGGTGAAGGAGACGAGCCCTTCGGCCCCGTTCGCCCGCGCCTCGAACGCCGCCCGCGCCGAGCCGGCGTCCGGGTACTCCCTCGCCACCGCGACCAGCCCGGCTGCCGGCTCCGGCCAATGTCCCTTGTGGATGGTCATTTTCTCGATCCCCTCTTCGGTCATGCCTCCAGCATCGAACCTGAACCCAGGGTGAAGTCAAGCAGGACGGCGTTCTGCGAGCGCCAGAGCCTCATCGGCGGCAGGCGGACCAGCGGAAACCGGCGCCCGCGGTGCGTCCTGGTGAACTCCGGTGCCGTCCTCGCCGCCAAGGGGCCCGGTGCGGCCGATCAACGACCGACCACGCTCATTTTTCGTTCCAGCAGCCGTCTTTCGGCGCTGTTGCCTGCTCTTCGGATCGCCGCTTCGTACTCGCGTGCCGATTCCGTCCCGCGGCCGGCGCGATGCAGCAGATCGGCGCGGATGGCGTGGTAGAGGTGGTACTCCTCCAGTTCGAGGCCGTCGATCGCGGCGAGCGCCGCCGCCGGGCCGTCGACTTCCGCCACCGCGACGGCCCGGTTGAGCGCCACGATCGGGGTCGGGTTCAGTTCCAGCAGCAGGTCGTACAGCTGGACTATCTGCGACCAGTCCGTGCCCGCCGTGTCGGCGGCGTCGCTGTGGACGGCGTTGATCGCCGCCTGGATCTGGTACGGCCCCGGCTGGTCGCGCCGCAGGCACGCGCGGACCAGCGCCTGTCCTTCGTCGATCAGCTTCCGGTCCCACCGTGACCGGTCCTGCTCGGCCAGCAGCACGACGTCGCCGTCCGCGCCGGTGCGGGCCGCGCGGCGGGCTTCGGTCAGCAGCATCAGTGCCAGCAGCCCGGTGGCCTCCGGCTCGTCCGGCATGAGGCCGGTCAGCAGCCTGCCGAGCTGGATCGCCTCGGCGCACAGGTCCTCCCGCACCAGCCGCTCGCCGGAAGTGGCCGCGTAGCCCTCGTTGAACACGAGGTAGATCACCGCGAGCACCGAACGCAGCCGGTCCGGCAGGTCGGCGTCGTCCGGGACGCGGTACGGGATCTTCGCGTCGCGGATCTTGCCCTTCGCCCGGACGAGCCGCTGCGCCATCGTCGCTTCGGGAACGAAGAACGCGTGGGCGATCTCGGCGGTGGTCAACCCACCCAGCAGTTTCAGGGTCAGCGCGACCTGCGAAGGGACGGCCAGCGCGGGGTGGCAGCAGGTGAAGATCAGCCGTAGCCGGTCATCGTGCACGGGCCCTGCCTCCTCCGCTGGTTCGTTGTCGGCGTTGAGCAGCGCGGCCTGCGCGTGCTTGTCGTCGCGTGCCGCGTCCCGCCGCAGGCGGTCGACGGCCTTGTTGCGGGCGGTCGTGATGATCCAGCCCGCCGGGCTCGGCGGTGGACCGGTGGACGGCCACCGGTCCACCGCCGCCGCGAAGGCGTCCTGGACCGCGTCCTCGGCGATGTCGATGTTGCCGAAGACGCGGACCAGCACGGACACCGCGCGGCCGTACTCCTCGGTGAAGACACGGCCGATGTCTTCGGTGGTCAGGGGACGCACGAAGGGTCTTCCACACCCTGGAACGGCCGGACCTCGACCGGCAGGTGGGTGATCTCGGTGACCCGTCGGCCCCAGTCGAGCGCGGCGTCCAGATCCGGTACTTCGACGATGGTGAAACCGCCGAGGTGCTCCTTTCCTTCGATGTACGGGCCGTCCGTCATCGTGATCCCGCCGTTCTCCGTGGCGCGGAGCACGGTCGCCGTGGTCGGCGGGTGGAGTCCGGCGGCGAACACCCAGACGCCCGCGGTCTTCATCTCGTCGTTGAGCGCCTGGATCTTGCGCATCACCGGTTCGAGCACCTCCGGCGGCGGGACGGGGCCGTCGGGGTGATACAGGCTTATCAGGTACTGGGTCATGGCGTCCTCCTCGATCGTGCGGTTGTCACTCCCTATACGAAGGGCGTCCCACCGATTCGACAGTGGCGGCGATTTTTCCCCCTTTTTTCTTTCCACGCACATCGGCGCAGGTCAAACTAGCTTGTGGTGCTATCTAGATAGTGCTGCTACATTGCTTCTTGTGGATCAGGACCGGCGAGGCCAATGGCTGCGGGGAGTGCTGGCGCCCTGCGTGCTGGCGCTGGTCGCGGAGCGGGAGTCCTACGGCTACGAGCTGGCCCAAGCGCTCGACGCGGCCGGGCTGGGCCCCATCCAGGGCGGCACGCTCTATCCGGTGCTGCTGCGGCTGCAACGGTTCGGCCTGGTCACCGCGAGCTGGCGGGACGGGACGGCCGGGCCCGCGCGCAAGTACTACCGGATCACCGCGGACGGCCGGGAAACACTGCGGCACGCCACCGCCGACTGGCAGGAGTTCTCCGCCGGGGTGGCCTCGATCTTGCGGGAGGGAAGATGAACCACGACGGATGGCTTTCCGCGCTGACGCACGAGCTGCGTCGTCGCGGTGTCGCCGGGGAGGCGGCGCGGCAGGTGGTCGCGGAGGCGGCGGTGCACCTGCGGGAAAGCGGCGGAGACCCGATGCGGGTCTTCGGGCCGCCCGCCGCCTACGCCTCGGCCGTGGCCGAAAGTGTGGGACGGCCGAGGCGCCGTCCCGGCGAGGTGCTGCTGGAGGCTCGGGGCATCACGAAGAAATACGGCCGCCGGACGGTGCTGGACGACGTCGGCCTCGTGGTGCGCTCCGGGGAGATCGCCGCGGTGATCGGGGCGAACGGCTGCGGCAAGAGCACCTTCCTGAGCATCTGCGCCGGGCTCACCGGCGCGGACGAGGGCGAGGTCCGCGTGCGTGGTGCGCTCGGCTACTGCCCGCAGGACGCCGGCACGGCGGACTTCCTCGACGCGGAAGAGCATTTCGCGCTGATCGGCGCCGGCCGCGGGATGGCCCGCGAGGAGTCGGCCCGGATCGGGGCGGCCCGTGCCGCGGCGCTGGACTGGACGCCCGCGCGGGGTGGGCAGGCCCGGCACCTTTCCGGCGGGACCCGGCAGAAGCTGAACCTCGTGCTCGCCGGGCTCGGCGAACCGGACGTGCTCCTGCTCGACGAGCCCTACCAGGGTTTCGACAAGGGTTCCTACCTCGACTTCTGGCATCAGGTGTGGCAATGGCGGGAGGCGGGCAAGGCGATCGTGGTGGTCACCCATCTGCTGAACCGGCTGGACCGGGTCGACACCGTCCTCGAACTCTCCCCGGCCAGGGAGGCGGTCGCGTGAAGAAGATCCTGACGGTCGCGGAGATGGCGCTGCGCGAACTGCTGCGGCGCCGGTCGGTCCTGCTGATCCTGATGCTGCTGCCGTTGCTGTTCTACTTGAGCAGGCGCGGCGATCACCTCGGCCAGTCCATCCGGTTCGTCTGCCTCGGTCTCGGCTGGGCGCTGAGCACCGCCGCGCTGTTCGCCGGCAGTGCGAGCCGTGCCATGGAACCCCGGCTGCGGCTCTCGGGTTACCGCCCGCATCAGCTGTACCTCGGCCGCCTGGGTGCACTGTGGACGGTCGGTTTCCTCTTGTCCGCGCCGTATTTCGTGCTGATCCTCGTCGACCAGCACGACGTCCGGTACGGCTCGGTCGCGCTGATCATGGCGCTGACGGTCGCCGTGTCGGCGCCGTTCGGGCTCGCGCTCAGTTCCGTGCTGCCGCGTGAACTCGAAGGGACGCTCGTGCTGCTGATGGTCATCGGGTTGCAGATGATGGCCGACCCGTCGGGCCTGATCGCGCGACTGCTGCCGTTCTGGTCCAGCCGCGAGATCGGCACCTACGCCATCGACCACACGGACGTCGGCTACCTGACCAGGGGGATCGCGCACGGGGTGCTTTCGTTCGTGTTCCTGCTCGGCGCGGTCGCCCTCGCGTCGGGAATCCGGCTGCGGCACCGCTCGCATCTCAAGTTCGTCCAGTGAGGCCTCGCAGTAGCCGGGCGGTCTCCTGATGGAGTCGCTCGGCTTCCTCGGGCGTGGCGTCGTCGAGTGCGAGGCGTTTGCCGCGCCGATAAGCGCTCAGCGGTGCCTCCGGGCGGTTCGCGATGAGATCGAGCATCGGCAGGATGGCCTTTTCCGGTGGAGTGCCAAGGGTCTTCGCGAGGACGCCGACCATCGCGCGCGAACTCCTGCCGAGGGCGCCTTGGTGGCTCGTGCGGACGAAACCGGGGTTGTAGAGCACGTATCGCACGTGGCCGGACGCCAGCCGGAGCGCGGACAACAGGACGAGCCTGCGGCTCTGGAGGTTCGCGATCTTCCAGGTGTAGCCCCGTTCGAGCTGGAGATCGTCCCAGTGGACGACGTTCCCCGGCGTGCCGGGGACGGTGGTGTCGAGGATCAGCGGCCGTTCGGCGGCAGTGAGGACCTCCTGGAGTTCCGACGCGAAGATGTGGCGGCTCAGGTAGTACAGCGCGAAGTTGTGTTCGAGGCCTTCGCCGGTCGTCTGCCGGTCCCGGTGCACGTACGCGGCCCCCAGCACCAGCGTGTCGACGACGGGGAACCGGGCGGCGATCTCCTTGGTGACGCGCAGGTTCTCCGCGACTTCACGCAGGTCGGCCTGGATGAAGTGCGCGTCGCCGTTCGCTGCCAGCGCGCGGAATTTCTCTTCACTGCGGCCCACCACGACGACGGTGTGGCCCGCGCGCAACCGGTCGGCCGCCAGCGCGCGGCCGAGTCCGTCGGTTCCCCCGGTGATCACGAGCGTGGACATGGTCGCCTCCTGTTCCGGAACACTGGATCCGGAAACCACCGTATCCGAAACACGCGCTCCGGAAAAGGTAGAATTCCTCATGACCACTTCGCGACGTCAGCGCTGGGACGCGGCGCGGAACCGGACGCAGGTGCTGGAGGCCGCACGTGAGTGCTTCGCCGAACGCGGTCTCGCGACCGACGTCCGGGAGATCGCGCGGCGGGCGAACGTCGGTGTCGCCACCCTGTACCGCCACTTCCCGACCAAGGACGACCTGATCGAAGCCGTGCTGGAGCAGGACGTCGCCGAGTGGACGGCCGTCTCCGAGCGCGCGAAGGCCGCCGAGGACCCGTGGGAGGGGATCGGCCTGTTCGTCGAGCGGACCCTGGCGATGATGGCTCTTCACCGGGCGTTCCTGGACGGGCTCACCGTCACCGAGGGCGCCCTCGAAGCCTGCCGGGCGCATCTCGCGGAGAGCCTCGACGGTCTCGTCGAACGCGCGCACCGAGAGGGACGCCTGCGGGCCGGGATCACCTCCGCCGACATCGGCCTGCAGATCCTCGCCCTCGGCCGGATCGTCGAATTGACCTCCGCGCAGGGCGATGACGTCTGGCGCAAGCACGCCGGTCTGGTCCTGGGCGCGCTCGCGTCGTGAGCTCCTGCCTGGTACTGCCGGACCCCGGCTGAACAGACCGTGCCATCTCCGGGCGGCGCCCGGTTTCCTGGACTCACAGCGCGAGAACGAGTCCACTTGGGAGACACAAAATGACGAACTTCCCGGCACGGCACGCGAACAGGGTCGCCGTGGTCACCGGCGCGTCCAGCGGGATCGGCGAGGCGACCGCCCGGCGGCTCGCCGCCTCCGGTGCGGCGGTCGCGCTCATCGCCCGGCGGGCGGACCGGCTGCAAACCCTGGCGGAGGGAATCGAGCGCGACGGCGGTACCGCGCTCGTGCTCGCGGCCGACGTCGCCGACGCCGAGGCGACGCGGGCCGCGGCGGCCGAGGTGGAGGCGAAACTGGGCCGCGCGGACCTGCTGTTCAACAACGCGGGCGTGATGCTGGCCGCGCCGATCGACGAACTCGCGACCGGCGACTGGCAGCGCATGATCGACGTCAACATGACGGGCCTGATGAACGCGATCGGCGCGTTCGTCCCGCATTTGGTGGCTTCGGCGGCCGAGAAGGGTGTCGCGGACCTGGTGAACACCTCGTCCATCGGCGCCCAGGCCGTCTTCCCGTCCTTCGCCGTGTACGTCGCGTCGAAGGCGTACGTGACGCATTTGTCGAAGAACCTTCGCGCCGACCTCGGCCCGAAGAGCGTGCGGGTCGCGGCGATCGAGCCGGGTCTGGTCGAGACCGAGCTTCAGGGACATGTCACCGACGCCGGCGCGCTGGAGTGGCTGGACGGCGCGCGCGAGACGCTGACCTGGCTGAAGCCGGACGACATCGCCGAGACCGTGGCGTTCCTGACCTCGCTCCCGGCACGGGTGAACCTCCAGCAGGTCACCGTGATGCCGACCGCGCAGGTCTGAACCGGGTTCAGGGGAGGAGGATCCGGGCGATGGCGCCGCCGCGGTGTCCGGATTCTCGAGGTGCTCGGTGCGCAGCGCGCCGGCGAGCCACAGGTTCGCGAAACCGTGTACCAGCGACCCCGTGGCGACTCCGGCCATCTCGTCATCGTTGTCGAACGACGCGCCGCTGGTCACCGCGCGACCGTGTCGCTGGTGGGTATTACGCGCGTACGCCGAACAGACCCTTTGCCCAAAGGAGACCTTAAGTCTTTCCCAAATCCGGGTCGTGTTCCGGAAATGGGCCCTACCATCCGAGAATGAAGATCTCCTTGTGGATCGGATTCTGTGGGTTGTGCGTCCTCGCCGGGCACCTGCTTCTCGGTGCGGTCGGTGTCGTACTGCTGATGAGCTGTCTCCCGGCGGGGCGCGATCACGAATCCGGTGGCAGAAAAGAGAAAACACCCGTGCGGCTGGGCTGAGGAGAAATCCTCAGCCCAGCGTGCTCGCGAAAGCGAGCGCGCCCAATGCCGGAATCGCCGCCGCCGTGAGCAGTATCGTCTTCCGGGTCGGTCGGGGACTTTCCAGTAAGGCGCGGATACCGGTCGGAACCAACGCGACACAAAGTCCGGCGGTGCCGATGATCGAAACGAATTCGGTTCCCTTCAACACGCCCAAAGGCAGCAGTCCCATCGTCGCCAGCCCGATCGAGCCGACGACGCCGAGCACCTTCGCGCGGTACGCGGCGAAGGCGAGCACGTACCAGCCGAACATGATCGTGAACGACAGGAAACTGAACAGATGCAGGTCCTGGTACGACTCGCTGACCACGCTCTCGGCGAAACCGGCGCCGCGTCGTTCGGCCAGTCCCAGCGCGGCCTGGTCGATCCCGGCGTGGAAGGTCCGTTCGAAGAGTCCGATGAGGACGAACAGGCCACCCCAGGCGGCCAGTGCCCGTCCGGTGCGGCCGATTTCCGTGGCGAGCGCGATGATCGCGGGGAACAGCACCACGTTGCCCGCCAGGAAACACGTGTACGCGGCCGTCATCAGGGCGGGATGCTCGCTCATCGCCCGGAGCTGTTCCGGGAAGAAGAAGTCGAAGCGTGACCGCAGCAGTGTTCCGGTGAGCAGCAGGAGCGGACCGAGGACCATCGAGACCGCGGCGACGCGGCGGCCGGGGAAAGTGGGGTTCATACCGACAAGCCTGCTGGGAGACGGCGGTTTCCGGATCGGACCGTGGGGGGGAGTTCGCTATCGGACCACGGGTTGAGCCGATCCGATGATTTCCTTGATCGGGTTTCCGGGGGGCCTTCACGCGACTACGAGCGCCCTCGGCAACCCGAGCTGTTCGAGTTCTTCACTCGCCGCGGCTCGCAACGCCGAGCGGGCCGCGATCGGCGATTCTCCGCCGTGCGCTGGGGAACCGCCGGCGACATCCTCGGCGCCTGGTTCCTCACCTTCCCCGCGGCGGGGGCGGTCGGAGCCCTCTTCGCGGGGCCGCCGCTGGCGATGACCTCCTGACCGGTCAACCCACCCCGGCGGGCAGAAGATCGTGGCCGTTCCAGGTGAACCGCGCCGTGGTCACCGCGTCGTCGCCGTCACCGCCGGTGATGAGCTGGTGGATCCCGACGCCGCCGAGTTCGGCGTAGGTGCACCATTCGTGGTCCGAGGTCAGCATCAGATCGAGGTCGAGCGCGGACAGCAGGCCGAACACCTGCCCCCGGTTGGTGGTGTCGACACCGACGAACACCTCGTCGAGCAGGATCACCCTCGGCGCTTCGGGCGCGGCCTGGTAGTGCGCGGCGACGGCGGCGAACAGCGGCAGATGCAGCGCGATCGCCTTCTCCCCACCGGAAAGCGCGCCGTGCAGCTTCTTGGTCAACAGCTGCCAGCCCGCCCCGTTCGCGCGGTCCACCTCGACCACGAACCGGTGCCAGGACGTGTAGTCGAAGACCTGTGCGAGCTGCTGCTCCCAGCTCGTCGCGGTGTCGTCCGCCTTCGCCTGCTCGACGCGCTCGCGGAAGAACTTGTGCAGGGACAGGCGATCCTCGGCGGTCAGCCGGTCCGGATCCTTCAGCAGCAGGTCCCGCGCGGTCTTGGTACCCGGCGGCAGGTCGGGGGAGACCTGCCAGACCAGCCGGACGGCGACCCTGGACGCGGTCCGCACGCGGTCCAGGCGCGTGTTCATGCCGTCGACGAGATCGTTGGCCTGGCGGATCCGGGCCGCGAGATGGCGGCGGGTGTCGCCGGTCAGCGTTTTGTCGAACAGGTCGCTTTCGCGATCGGTGATCTCGTGCCTGCTCTGTTCCGCTTCGGCGTAAAGGATCTTCAGCAGTTCGGCCGCGCCCACCCGCAGTCCGTCGACGACGGCGGTGAAGATCTGGACGTCCTCGTCGGTCTCCAGATCGAGTTCCGCCCGCGAGCTGAGCGTGTTCCGGCAGGTGTGCACGGCCTCGGACAGCCGGTGCAGCGCCTCGCCGAGGTTGCTCGGCGCGTGCGGCACGGACGGCCACGCCGCGGCCACCAGCCGGGCCGTGTCGAGGGCCGACCGCACCCCTTCGGCGGCGGACAGGGTGGCCTGGAACTTCGGCAGGTCCTCGATCCCGCCGTCCGCCGGGAAGACGCCGGTGGCGAGTTTCCGGAACCGGTGGGCGGCGGCGTCCTGCTTCTTGGCGGCGCCCTCGCGGGCGGCCGCGTCGGTCGTGCGCCGGACACCGAGCGCGCCGAGCCGGACCGCGAGATTCTTGGCTTCGGAGTTCGCGGCACGGAGTTCGACGGCGAGCTCGCGCAGGTTCGCGCGCAGGCCGTCGATTTCGGCGAGTACCTCGCGCCGGCCGGCGCCGACACTGCCCTCGATCGCGTCGAGCATCGCGCTGAGCTCGGAGCGTTCGGCCTCGGCTTCGGCGGCCTCGTCCTCGCGCCGGGCGGCGTTCGCCGCCGACCGGTCCGCCTGTTCGGCGCACAGCTCCGACCGCTGCTTCGCGGTGATCAGGTTTCCGTGCTCGTACAACCAGTTCTCGCCCTGGTCGCAGTAGGTGCGCAGCGCCGTGGCGAGCGCGGTCAGCGGCGCGCGTTCGGTCGGCAGCCCGTTTTCCGAAGCCCGCGCGGTCAGCTCGTGCAGGGCGGTCTTGGCCTCGATCTCCAGCGCGGAGACGGCCGCCTCCCCGTGCCGGACGGCCGCGCCGGCGGCGGTCAGCTCCGCCTCGGCCGCGGTCGATTCCCTGGTCGCGGCAAGGAGATCATCGTGACCGGGGCGGGCGGCGCGTTCGATCTTGATCAGCTCCCGCCTGCCGCGCACCGCGGCCAGCTCGCCGTCCAGTTCGGCGATCGTCTTCTCCCGGAGGGCAAGCTCGTCCCGAACCCCGGCGATCCGGCGCTCCCTGGCGCGCAGGCGGGCGGCGGCACCGATGTACGCCGGCGCGTCCTTCGTCCAGCTGCCCGACAGGCCGCCCATGCGCCAGGCGCCGTCCGCGCCGATCGCGGCGGGACCGGCGGGAAGCACGTCGTCGAAGGCGATCACTTCGAGGATCCGGCGGATCTTCGCCGGGGAGAGTTCCGCGTCGGGTTCCGGCACGAGGACGTCGGCGAGTGAGCGGCCGGAGGCCACCACCGGCAGCGTCCCGGTCTCCGCGAGCACGTCGTGTCCCTCGACGACACCGTGGGAATTCACCCAGGCGTCCAGCAGGCCGGCGCCTTCGAGCGCGGCCTCGATCCCCGCGTGCGCGCTCTCCGGGACCGAGCCGGCGAAATCGACCAGCCGCCACAGCGGCGCGCCGCTCATCTCCGCCCGGTCCGCCGTACGGGTGCGTGGCGCTTCGGGCGCGAAGACGTCCTCCGTCTCGAGCATGCCGGCCTGGACGAGGAGTTCGTCGTGCTCGGCACGCGCCGCGGCCAGCGCGGCACCGGTCGCCGCCTCCCGCCGGACGATGTCCTCCAGCACCGTCTCGGCGACCGCGCTGACCCGGCCCAGCAACGAGACTTCCGCCTCGGCGTCCCGGACGAGCGCCTCCACGTCGGGGAACCGCAGCTCACGGCAGCCGATGGCCCATTCGGCGAGCCGGGTGCGCAGATCGCTCAGCGCGAGCTCCCGCGTCGCCGTCGTGAGGTCCAGTCTTTCCCGCGCGGCCGAGAAGTCCGACCTCGCCCGGTCGAGATCCGCCTCCGCCCGGTGACGGCGGCCGACGGCGCGATCACGGGCGTCCAGTGCCTTGCCGACGCTCTCGACCTGGTCGCGTTTGCCGCGGACGGCGGCCTGCAGCAACGGACGGAGCCGGGCCGGTTCCGCTTCGGTCAGCCCGGTGACGAGTTCGTCGTGCACCCCGGCCAGATTCGCGCGGGTCGCGGCGGCACGGACCTCGGTCTCCATCGAGCGCACGAGATCGGCCTGCCGTTTCGCGACCTGCTCAGCCGCCCGCGACCGCTCCTCGTCGGCGTCCGCCTCGGCACGCACTCGATCCGCGTCCGCGCGCAGCGTTTCCGCCTTCTCCCGCGTGGACAGGGCCCGCTGCCGCAGCTTGTCGAGTTCCTGGCCCTCGCGGTAGGAGTCGGATTCGGTCAACCCGGACAGGCGGGCTTCGGTCTCTTCGACGTCCTTTTCGAGCTTCGCCGCCCGCTCCTCGGCGGCTTCCTTCTTCACGGCGACCTCGTCGTACTCCTCGGCCGAACGGCGGGCGGCCGCGGCGAACTCGTCGAGTTCGGTGGTCGCGGCGATGAGATTCGCCGCGCCCGCGCGCAGCACCCGCTGGGCGTAGGTCTTCTGCCGCGCGGCGAGCGCGCGGATCGCGTCGACCTCGGTCTCCAGCGAGCCCAGCCGTTCGCGCTGCGCGTCGAGCCGTTCGAAACCCTCGGCGAGTTCCGCGATCTCCTGCTGCCCCAACGGCGGAAGCGCGCGGGAGAGCAGGTTGGACAGCAGGCTCGGGTCGAGCCGCTGCGAGAGTTTGGGCATCCGGAGCTGAAGCAGGGCGGTGATCAGCGCGTCGTACCGCTGTTCGCTCAACGTGGGGAACAGTTTCGCGCGGATCTCCGCGCGGTACTCGGCCGCGCCGGCGTGCACCGTCCCGTGCCCGCCGAGGGCTTCCTCCAGCGCGTTCTTGGTCAGCGGCTGGCCTGCCTCGTTGACCAGCGGCAAGCCGTCGCCCACCCGCAGGCCGGTGGTGAAGAAGTCGGCGTGCACCGTGCTCGTGTGCGTACTCGCCTGAAGCCGCGCGCCGCAGGTGAACCACTTGTCCCCGGCCATGCCGAATTCCAGCCAGACGTACCCGACGCGCGTGGCACCGGAAGCGCCTTCGCCCATCAGGTTCCAGTGCATGCTGCGTTCGCTGGTGCCGAAGGTCGACAGCCGGTTGGCACGCAGGCTCGCGTCGAACAGGAACGGCAGCAGCAGCTCCAGCGCCTTCGACTTCCCGCTCCCGTTGGGGCCGCGCAGCAGCAGCCGCCCGTCGTGGAACTCGAAGATCTCGTCGTAGTAGCGCCAGATGTTGAGGATGCCCGCACGGGACGGGATCCACCTCGTCACGGTCACGGCGCCTCCTCGTTTCGGTCGGTGTACCTCGCGGCGGCCGGAAGTGGCCGGACGAGTTCGCCTTCGGTGCGGATCAGGCCGAAGCCGGTCAGCACCGCGAGCGCGTCGACGGTCAGCCGTCGCACGCCGTCCTTGCCCCGGTAGGTCTTGGCCCAGCGCGGGAACCGTTTCAGCAGCTTGGCGGTGGCGTTGCCCAGGTAGCCGGTCGTCCGCGGTTCGTCGAGTACGTCGAGCAGCAGCAGCGCGGCGACCTTGGCGTTGCTGCCGTCGTCCGGGAACCGCTCGTCGGTGGCCAGCCCGTCGACGTCGACGAGCAGCACCCCCTCCGCGCGTTCCTCGAGGACGAAACCGCCCTGTTCCGCGGCACGCCGCAGCAACTGGCGCCCGGTCGGCGACCCGAGGTACGCGCGCTCCTCCGCGGTCAGTTCGGCGAAGTACAGCACGGGGTCGTCCACGAGACGGCGAAAGACCGTATGCCGCAGCCACAGGTTCCGCTGAACGTCCGACGCGCTCGGCGTGTCTTCGTGACGGCCCGACGAGAGCCCATAGCGCTGCTCGTACGACACCGCCTCCAACAGCTCCTCGAACCGCAAGGCGACGTCGTCGGCGGGCACGGCCAGCTGCGACGGCCCGACCGGTGCGGCGAGCATCCGCAGCAACAAGGTCGCGTCGACCCGGAACAACACCTTCGCGGTCACTTCGTCCACAAAGGACTCCGGATCGCCGTCCGCGGTTTCGAGGACGCCGAAGGACTCCAGCAGTTTCAGGACGTCCACGAACGCGAGGCGTTCCGCTCTGGTGGCGACGTCGAACATCGTGACCAGGTCGTCGGCGGCGCTCGCTTTCGCGACCCGGCCGGCGAGCAGGCCGATCGTGGTCACCGGCACCGTGAGCAGTTCGGCCGCCACCACGCACAGCAGGACGTAGCGGCGGCGGTCGAACGCCGCGCGCCCGGAACGCGTCCGTCGCGCCGGGCGGGTGGGATCGGCGGCCGCGCGGACCTTGACCAGCCGGGCGTAGCCGAGCCGGGGCTCGACGGTGAGCGTCCAGCCGCAGTAGTAGTCGAACCACTGCCGGATGGGTTCGCGGCGGCGCCGGATGAGGTCGAAGGTCTCGGGGGAGCCGCGTTCGCCGATCAGCGGGGTGGCCAGCAGTGCCCGGATCCCGCGTGCGACCTCTTCGCGTTCCGCGATGACCAGTTGGTTCGTGAGGCTCACGCCCTGCCTCCGGCGGTGCTGATCTCTATCTCGTAGTCGGGGCCGCGGAAGACGCCACTCGTGGTGGTCAGGCGGGCGACAGCGCCGTTTCGCGACGGCCTCAGGACGATCTCGATCCGGCCGTCGGACGTCGTGCTCCGCCGGGTGCCGTCCGCGCGGGGGCTGCTGCCCAGCGCCTGCCCCAGCAGGTCCAGCAGCCGTTCGAACACGGTGTGGTCGAGCTTCTCGAACGCCGAAAGCCGCACGACCCCGCCGGTGTCGAGCATGCTCCACGCCGCCTCGAGTTCGGCGCGTTCCTGCAGCGCTTTCTCCGCTCTCGCGGCTCTGATCGCGCTGACGTCGCGAACCCGCCCGGTCCGGGTGAACCGCTCGGTGCGGCCAGCCGACCGGAGCAGTTCCGACACCTCGACCGGCGGCGCGTCGAGCCACGACGCCGTCGTACTGACCACTTCCGGGTCCGCGTGGGCGAGGTGCGCGTGCCGCGCCGAACTGAGCCCGAACATCGTGGACCACAGGCGATGCAGATCCTCCTGCGCCGGGACGACGGTGAACCACCGCGCCAGCTCGCGGAAATCCGCGACCGCGCTGCTCGCGCGCCGCCGCGATTCGGTGATCCGGTCCAAGACCTGGAGCAAGGTGATGATCGCCCGCCGCGCGACCTTGTGCAGGTCCTCGGCTCGCGGCGTCGTCCCGTCTTCGGGGAGGAACCACGCGCGCAGCCCGCCCCAGCGGGCTTTGCGGAGCTCCAGCCAGCGCTGATCCGGGCTCGGCAGGGCGGCGCCGTTGAGCGCGCGCCGCCACACCCGCTCGACGCCGTGGTCGTCGATCTCCTTGATGCGGGTGGCGATGGTGTGGGTGTGATGCTCGAGGTCGTTCAGGAACTCCTGCAGATACGCGACCGTGGAAGCCTTGACCTCGTGGAACGTCGCGAGGTCGGCTTCGGCGCGCAGCAGGCGCTGGAGGTCGCCGTTGAAGCGCTTGGTGTTGTCGCGGAAGGCCTCGAGGTGACTCTCGACTTCGGCAAGCGTGCTGAACACGCGCCTGTCGGTGCCGTCTTCGACCTGCTTTACGAGCTCACCGAGCCGCTCACCCAGCGCTTCGAGCGTCGCCGTCCGGAGGGCGCCGGTCGTGTTGAGCACCTCGTTCGCGCGGACCACCCCCGCGTACGCCGCTTCGCCCTGCCGAGTGAGCGAATACTGGAGATTGCGGCGCTCGTACTCGGACGCGGTCCGGTAGTCGCCCGCGTGGTTCTGGACGACGTCGAGGTGGCCTTGGGTCCTCAGCTGATCCAGCGCCTTGACCAGCTCTTCGTCGTCGAGCGTCTCCAGCCAGCCGACTTCCCGCAGCCGCGTGCGGACGTCGTCGATGCCGAGCGCCGTCACGAGCCGCTCGTTCGCCTCACCGAAGGCGTGCAGGATCGCCAAGGGAAGCCCGGACTTGCTGCCGTCGGTGAAACGGAACAGCTCGGGCGGAACACGGAGCGGATCCATGCGTCCTCCGGCAGGTGGTACGTGGAGCTACACGTTAGGGCGTCACCCAGGTGAGTCCGAACGGACCGTCTTTTTCACGCAGCGTGCTCACGTCGTGAACAGTTCCAGGTGCACCGTGGTCCCTTGGACGGTGACCTTCCGGACCACGCGGCGGCCGTCGACGATCCGGTCGTCCGCCATGACACCGGGGTCGAACTGGGAGGCATCGAGCAGCCTGGGCACGTCCTCCGCCGGAAGGGCCAGGACGACTACGTATCTCGAGTCGATGCCCCGGTCGTATTTCGTCTCCAGCACCTTCCCGCTCGCCGGCATCGAGATCCCGCCGAACCGGAAGGCGTCTTCGGCCGTCGGCGCCGGTTCCGGCGTCGAACAGGCGGTCAACAGCAAGGCCGATACCGCGAGCAGGATCTTCACCTAGCGTGAGACGCACGGCGGACGTAAGCGTTCCGTCACACCCGGACGGGGATGACAGGCGCGGTCCGGCACGTTGTACTGGAGGTCAACGACCAGAGGAGATCAATCGTGACGGAAAAGGCTGTTCTCGCGGGCGGCTGCTTCTGGGGTATGCAGGACCTGTTCCGCCGGCACCCCGGAGTCGTCTCCACCAGGGTCGGCTACACCGGCGGAGACGTGCCGAACGCGACCTACCGCAACCACGGCTCGCATGCCGAAGGCATCGAGATCGTCTTCGACCCGGCGCGGCTGTCGTACCGCCAGATCCTGGAGTTCTTCTTCCAGATCCACGACCCGACGACCCGCAACCGCCAGGGCAACGACATCGGCACCAGCTACCGGTCGGCGATCTACTACACCGACGACACCCAGAAGCAGATCGCCGAACAGACCATCGCCGACGTCGACGCCTCCGGCAAATGGCCGGGCAAGGTCGTCACCGAGGTGACCCAGGCCGGTGACTTCTGGGAAGCCGAGCCCGAACACCAGGACTACCTGGAGCGCATCCCGAACGGCTACACCTGCCACTACGTGCGGCCGGAATGGCAACTGGGCGAGCGCTGATCGTCGCGTTGCACGTCTCTTCCGTGCACGCTTACGAGGGCCGTCCTTCCTCGGGGGCGCGCCCTGATCCCGCACCGGTCTCGCGCGACCACGTCGTGGTGCGCGCGGGACTGGGGCTGGTGGGGGACCGCTACTTCGACCATCCCGCCCATCGTTCGGCCGCGGTGACGCTGTTCTCCGCGTCGGTGCCCGGCGATCCGCTGCTGGCCCGGCGGAACATCGTGCTGTCGGGCTTCGACGTGGACGCTGTGCCGCGGGGCACTGTGCTTGCTTTGGACTCGGGCGATGGTCCGGTGCGCTTCGAAGTCCACCGGCCCGCCAATCCGTGCGCGTGGATGGACGTCGTCTATCCGGCGGGGACTTTCCGTGCGCTGCGGGGCCGCGGCGGGAAGCGGTGCGTGCCGCTGGATGACGGCGTCCTGCGCGTTGGGCCGGTGGAGATCCACTAAGCCATGATGGCCAGGCGCTGGTTGGCTTCGTCGAGGTCGAAATGCGCGGGATCGAATTGGCCAGGGTCGTCGAGGCCGAGCCAGCCGAGTACGTCCGGATGTTCCGGATGTCCGGGCTCGCCGAGAATCTGGATCAGCCGGGCGTAACCCCCGGTACCGCCGACGTCTTCCGGCGGGCACGCCGCCTGGCCCGCGACACACCGCGGATAACGCCCATCGGACGTGGCGGCCGTGGCTTCCTCGATGAGGATCTCGTGGTCCCAGCTGTCGCCGAAGTCGTAGTTGTACAAAAGGCGGCCACCCGGCTGCACCAAGTCTTCCAGCCGCACTTTCCGTTCGTCGCGGTACTGCAGCTCAGGCTCGGCCTGGCCGTAGTAGGTCTGTCCGTCGAGGAAGCAGTGCAGGTGGTAGTTCTCCCAGCCCATCGCGGCCTGGATGACGGCGTGCAACCGGTCGAGCGGGATGGCCGCCGGAACCAAAACCCGTCACCACACCGCGCTGCCTTCGATCTCCAGCAAGGTGATCTTCACCTGATAGATCCGGTCACCTGCTTCCGGCCCGCCCGAGATTCGCCGCATGCCGAACCGGCCGAGTTCGGTCAGCTCAGCCGATTTGTCCCGAAGGACCACCGCTCCCAATCGCCGTAGGACATCGAGCGTCAGCTTGGTGTCGCGGTCGTTCGAGCGCCGCAAGGTCTCAAGCTGGAGTTCGGTGAGATCGTCCAAGACCCAAGGCGCGCTGACGACCTCCCAGACGATCGAGCACAAGTTCCCGATGTCGACGGCACCGTCGGTGTTGTACAACAAGGCCAATGCCGCACGGCTGCCATCGGCGAACTCCGGGCGCAGCAGCGACTCGCCGAATCCGGTGTGCAGGAACGCCTGACCCAGCCGGCCGAACCCGGTGAACAGCGCGAGCCACAGCTTCTGCGGGTCCCCGAGGAGTGCCTGGTTCTTCTTCACCGGCACCAGCCGTTGCCCGGTCTTGCGCACCAGCCGCGTCACCTTGGCGCACTCCACGACGAGCGTCAGGTCGGGCAGCTCCTCGCTCGACCTGGTTTTGTACACGCGGTCGCCGATGGCCTGGTCGAGCCCGTCACCGGTGCCCAGCAACGGCACCAGCGCCCTGGCGTCGGCCAAGGTGAGCCGCCCGGTCTGAGTGAGTTTGCGCCCCGCCCCCAGCCATTCGGTGAACGCGCACACCTGCTCGACCAGTTCGGACTTCACCGCGAGATCCATGCCACCCCTCCTGTCACTGAGATCCGGGCTGGTACAGGTCATTCAGCCCTGCTTTGATCTGCTTCGGTGTCATGCTCCGCCGCTGGTGGACGTACTGCGCCGCCGCCAGTGGCGCGAGCAGCGCGTCGGCCCTGAAATGAGCGTCCGCTTCCGGCTCGATCTCGCTGACCAGCGCGACCAGATGACTGTGGTGCAGCCGGTACGCGCCCGTGACGAACCGCGCCATCGGCGTCTCCGTCTCCGCGACCATGAGCAACTCGCCATGCGTCTCGAGCCTGTCGACGTACGCTTCCAGGAACGCCTTGAGCCGTTGGGCCGCCGGCGCCCCCGGCCCGAGCGGCGGAGGCCCGCTGATGAACGCCTCCTGGAACTCGCGCTCGTTCTCGTCGAGCAACGCCTGCGCCAACGCGCCCTTGTCCGGGAACCGCCGATACACGGTCCCGATCCCGACGCCCGCCTCCGCCGCGACTTCGTCCAACGCGAGTCCGTCGATCCCTTTGGCCGCCACGAGTCTGGCCGCCGCGCGGACGATCTTCTGCCGGTTGCGAGCCGCGTCCGCCCGCTCTGGAGTTCCGGCCCCTGCGATGGGAAGCACCTGACGAGCCTAACCGGTGGACAAGTGGAGCTTTCTCCGGTTGACTAAGTGGAGAAAATTCCACTTAGGGGGACTCGGATGTCCGTCGACCACTTCACGAGCGATCACGCTTCGACCTGGTTCCAGCGCCTCGACCAGCAGATTTTCTTGACCGACGTCCTCTCGCACGAGAGCGGCGCGTCGATGTCCGTCGGCTTCGCCCGCTACGGGAAGGGCGAGAAGAACCCGTGGAAGATGACCTACGACGAGGCCCTCGTCATCACTTCCGGCACCTTCACCGTCGAAGGCCCCTCGGGGTCGGTGACGGCTCAGGCGGGCGAGGTGATCTACCTGCGTTCCGGTACCGAGGTGACCTACGTGGCCGATGAGGACACGGAACTGGTGTACGTGACCTATCCGCATTGGCTGGAGGCCACGGAATCGTCCGTCGAGGCGCATCGGCTCGACGACTTCCACGAGGCCTGAAGTGCGAAAAGAGCGGTAAGGCCCGATTGAGAATACGGATTCGATGGTATGCGCCGGGTTGTCCTGCATCAATTCGCTTGATGCCGGGAACGTGCGGGGTATCTGGTGCCGGCCGGGTCCTGTTGCTATCCTGCGGCGTAATCTGGTCACCAACGTCGCCGAAGGGGGCCCGGAATGGGGCGGAAGAAAACGAAATCGACCGGCCCGCCTCCCTGGACTCAACGCGACGAGACATTGCGATACACGTGTTATCTCGCGGCCATGGTGGCGGGTGGGCACGATCTCAGCCGAATGCCGGAAGTGCTCGCCCCCTTTCCGCCCGCCAATGCCGATGATGAACGGCTGTGGGCCGTAGGACAATTCGTCCTGTCCGACTTTCGGGCGCTGGGAAATGGAAGCTGGCAGGTCAGTACACCGATGGTCTTCGGCACCGGCGCGGTGGGGCTGGGGTTGGTCGCCGGATCACTGATCGGTGGCGCCGTCGCCAAGTCCCGTGCGCGCGCGGCGGCGCAGGCGGCTGCCGTGCCTCGATGGATGCCTATCGAGCGAGGCGCCGTTTACGTCAGCGCCTATGGCTTCTACCTGTACACGCCGCAGGTGTTCCGTTGGCGTTGGACCGCCATGACCGCGGCGAGCGTTGTCGCCCCCGCGACGGTGCACTTCACCGGAGACAGCGACAACGGTCCGGTTTCCTGGCTTCTGCAATCGGACTACGCGGAACTGGTGTTCGTCATCTGGGCGCTCAATCAGCATCCGCAGCATCCGCAATTGGTGACGGGCGGCTGGTTGCCGCAAGGCTGGCTCCAGCACGCTCGTGCTCATGGCAAGGAACCCGACGCGGTCGCCGGACTCGTGCCGGCCTTGCCGTCGGCGGAAGTTTCGGTGGTCACCGACTGAAACGTCCGGCGAACCCGGTCAGCGGCATTCGCACCTTCGCTACTTGAACCTCCGAAACAGGACAAATAGCCTCAAAACGAGGGGAGGGGTAAATGACGAGGTTCGAAACCGATCCGAAAATCCTGCGTGCCGTGGCCGATCATGCGACGCGGGCCGTGGAAATCGTGCGCGAGCTGGATGTGGAGCGGGTGGCGGCGCTGTCAGGCGCATTGACCGGCACGGAGTCCGCAAGATCGCGGCGGTGATCGGTCCGCATTGGGGGAACGCCACCGGCATGTGAGCCGAGGGGGTCGACTCCTATGCGGCCTCGCTGACCACCGCTGCTACCGCATACCGGGCTCGAGATGGCGCCGGTGAACAGGTGTTCGGCGGGTCGGGTGGTAGCTGATGGTCACGTGGGTCGATGTCAGGCAGTGGCAGCCGGACGGGATAGGACAGATCGGTGACCACCTGGCCGCGCGGAACCGTCAGGTGCTCGGCTTGCAGGACGAGATCGACGGTGCCAAGCCTGCCGGATGGACCGGAGAGGCAGCGGATGCGGCAGCCGAGCACCTTCGAGCCCGATCCCAGGAACTCGAGGATCTCGCCGCGCGGTTGTCCGCGGCCGTGAAGATCATCGATGACACCGAGCAGGCCATGCGCGACTTGGTGCGTGGTATCGAGGCGACTGAGGACTTCGCCGCCAAGAACGGCTTCCGGATCGACAACGGCGAGGTCGTCGAAACCGAGAACGCCGGCGGGTTCCTGCCGAGCGTACTCTTGCGGGTCGAGGTGGAAGGCATCTGGCCCGCGCCGGCGCAATCGACACCGAACTGAACTCCGTACTCGAACGCGTTCTCGCCGGCGAGATCGGGGACGCGGGCGCGACGATGCTGGCGAAGACCGCATCGCCGACGAACAGCGGCACCGCGATCTCCTGGCCAAGTACCAGGCCAAGACAGACGGCACGACAGTGTGGCCGAGCGGTCTGACCGGCTGGCTCGCGGAACGAGCGGTCTTCTCGAAGGAAAAGATCATGCAGGCCGAACCAAGTTGCTCGACGATTCGCAGATGCGCAAGGGATTACTCGGACTCAAAGAGTTCGCTGACATCCGGCAAGACGCCTTGCACGTCGCCGAGGGCAAGTTCGACGGCAAAGGCTTGACCGACGGACACGCCGACGCTTTCCGCCATGCCTACTGGAACGCGATGATGACGCAGCGGTACGGCGAGGAATGGGCCCGCGACTTCGCCACGGCCCACGAGCGGAACCCGACCAGCCACCACGTCCCGGTGGCCATGGACCTGCACAACAACGAAGTCGGCCGTTCGATCGCCCGAGCCAACCCGGACGCCGGCTCCGAGGAGCTGGCGAACCTGGTCGAACAAGCGGTCAAGGACGGCAAAATGGTGGTGATCGACAAGAACGACACACTGGTATCGTCCAGCGAATCACCTCCTGGCGAGACCCGCGAAACCAAGAACGAGCCTTGACCCACGGACGATCCAGGACGCGACGACGACCCCGGCCAACCGTCGGCGACTCCGGACCAATACTGACCATGCGCTTGATAGTGACGCTGCTCGCCCTCCTCGCCCTGGTGGCGGGTTGCGGCTCGGGCACCCCAGGAGTGACAGTGGAATTCGACGAAGGTCTCGAAAAAACGATCACCGAACTCGCCCGGTCAGGCGGCGCGCGTCCGCTCAAGGACCTGGCGCCCGGTGACTGGACGTCAGTGCAGGTCCTCACCGGCCCGGCCTCGGGCGCGCGAATCGAACGCGAACTCGGCAGGCCCGTCACGATCGAGGGCGATGGCACGTACAGCGGTGACTACGTCCAAGACGGCAATCTGCTGGTGTTCGACCGCGACGGCTCCACCACGCGGATGGTCAGCCTCGGCACGCTCGCCGCCCTTGGCGAGGGGAAGTACCGGGCCGACGTGGTGCTGCAGGCGCGGGGCGGTGCCATCACGATGACGGACCCGGACGGCCGTTGACTATGACGAGTTGGGTTCGGGACCTAGTGTCGCGTGTCTGAAATCTTTTTACGGGTGATCTTGGTGGTCAGTTGGTCTGCGGTTTTGGTCCAGGTGAAGGGCTTCGCGCGGTTGTTGTAGGCGTCGATGAATCGGCGGATGGCGTCTTCGAGGTCGGTGACGCTGAGGAAGCTGCCGCGGCGGATGGCTTGGCGGGTGATGATGCCGAAGAAGATCTCGACCATGTTCAACCAGGAGCAGCTGGTTGGGGTGAAGTGCATGGTGATCCGCGTGTGCGTGGCCAGCCAGGCGGTGACGTCGGGGTGCTTGTAGGTGGCGTAGTTGTCGCAGATGACGTGCAGCTTCACGCGGGGATGGGCCTTGGCCACCCGCTTGAGGAACGCGAGGAACTCCGCGTTGGTGTGTCGCGGATAGCAGGCGTCGGCGCTGATCCAGCCGGTCGCGACCTCCAGCGCGGCGAACAGGGTGGTGGTGCCGTGCCGCTGGTAGTCGTGGGTTTGCCGGGCGGGCAGGCCTGGCCGCAGCGGCAGCATCGGCTGGGTGCGGTCCAAGGCCTGAATCTGCGATTTCTCATCGACGCTGACCACCACCGCACCCTGGGGAGGTTCCAGGTAGAGGCCCACCACGTCATGGATCTTGGGTTCCAGCTCAGGATCGGTGAAGAACGTGAACGTCTCGATCCGGTGCGGCTGAATGTTCCACTTGCGCCAGATCCTGGCCACGCTGGCGAAGGAGATCCCCAACCGGTTGGCCAGCAACCGGGCCGACCAGTGCGTCACCCCCAGCTCCGGTGGCGGCTTCCCCTTGTTCGCCAACGTTTCCGCCAACACCGCAACCTCGTCGATCTCCGCCTTGCGACCTGGGCGAGGCAAGTCCGCCAGCGCGTCGACACCCGCCCGGGCGTAGCGGTCACGCCACTTCAGCACCGTCGGCCGGCTCATCCCCACCCGCTCGGCGATCTCGGTATTGGACACCCCGTCGGCAGCCAGCAACACGACCCTCGCCCGTCGCGCTACCCCCGCCGACACAGTCGACGCACGCGTGATCGCTTCCAGCCGCTCACGATCACCCTCACGCAACCGCAACGCTTCAGCCACATACATGCGGAAATTCTCCCGAACCCACAGGCGTAAACGAATCAACGACACACGACACTAGGCGGCTATGGGGGACTCTGAGAGAGCGACCGTGCTCCAGCTCGCTGGCTGGTCAACGATAGGATATAGAGTTGCTGCGCCACGCCACAGGTGACCTATCTGGCATGGTGTCGGGCCGGAGGGCTAGTATGCGAAGGTGACTGTCATGCGTAGCGCCAATTTTGCGCAGATGCCGTGGAGGGCGGCTGGCCCGAAGGCAATTCCACAGGCCTTTCCCTACCAGGGCAGTAAGAGGTTGCTTGCTTCACAGATCCTCTCGCTATTTCCGGAGCGCGGGGTACCGCGACTGGTTGAGCCATTCGCAGGTTCTGCGGCGATTTCGTTGGCGGCCCGCAATTACGGACTCGCTAGGTCAGTTGCACTGTCAGACGTCAACGAGCCTCTCATGGATTTATGGAAGTTGATCGTCGAAAAGCCGCTGCAGCTTATTGAAGACTATACACGGTTGTGGACAGAGCAGATAAGTGACCCGCGAGCATACTATTTGGCAGTTAGAGATGAGTTTAACGTAACTCATGACCCGGCACTGTTGCTGTACTTGTTGTGCAGGTGTGTCAAGGCTGCAGTTCGTTACAGTCGGAAGACGGGTGGCTTTAATCAGGGTGCTGACCATCGCCGACTTGGCGCTAGGCCAGAAAATATTGCGGCACGTGTAAAAGCGGCTTCTGAACTGATGCAGGGTGCCGAAGTGCTGACGTGTGCCTATGAGAAACCACTTGTAAGTGCGGATGTTGACGAACTGGTATACCTCGATCCGCCTTATCAGGGCACGAGCGATGTTCCGGATCATCGCTATCTAAAAGGGCTGCGACGCGAGGTATTTGTTGACACTTTACAAAGAGCGGTAGAGAATAATGTTTCGTTTGTCGTGTCCTACGACGCCGTAACTGAAGATAATAGGTATGGCTATGCGCTTCCAGAAGAGCTTGGGCTCCTGCATCGCCATGTCGTTGCAGGCTTGTCTTCCCAGGCGACTCTCATGGGAAAGAGTCAGACCACGGTGGAGTCGCTATATATTTCCCCTGCTTTGGTGCAGCGTCTAGGGGGTGTGGACGTCGTTGATGTCCGCCTTGGGCATAATGTGACACAGGCAGAGACGTTGTTCTAGGCGCGGTAGGCACTTTTCCTAAGCTTCTTGCGGGATAATAATAGTGAAGAAGCTTATTGCTCCTTGGCCTCTGTCGCTCGCTGGAGTGTCGGCTATGATGGTCGCGTGGATAATATTGCAAAGGCTCAGTATGACGCGGAGTACGTTGCTTGGATTAAAGGGCTTCCCATGTCGAAGCGCGCAGCTCAGGCGCGAGACCACTTGCTCGAACACGGGTCGCTGACGACAGAGCAACTTTCGGGAATGGGATACGAACATCCTCCTCGTGCTATTCGTGATTTGCGAGATGCTGGAGCGACTGTCACTACCAGCTCGGCAAGAAACGGTGTGGGCAAACGTATCGCTAGCTATACCCTTGTTCCTGAAATGTCTGTTGGGCGGACTGGTCGAGTAAGTATTCCGAAAAAATTCCGCGATCTTATCAATGAAGAACACGGTTACAAGTGCGCGATTTGTGCAGGCAAATTTGAGGGTCGAGAGCTTCAGTGTGACCATCGTATCCCTTTTGGAATTGCTGGTGATTCCGCGACAATTGATGCTGCAAACTTCATGCCTCTATGTGCTTCAGATAACCGATCAAAATCCTGGTCTTGCGAGCGTTGCCCAAACTGGACTGAGCGTGACCCCGAAGTCTGTGGTACGTGTTTCTGGGCTTTTCCGGGCAACTATGAGCACGTCGAGACTCGCCCCGAAAGGCGGGTGAGCATTACTTTCCAAGGTGATGAAGTTTCTGTGTTTAATAGCCTTAAGGAAGCGGCCAGCCGGCGTCAAGTATCTGTTCAAAATTTAATTAAAGACACAGTGGGGGATATTTTCTAGTCTTCTTCGTATTCTATTGTCGGTTGCGAGTGGGTTGGTGGAGTTGGTCGCTCGTCCCCTGAGGCACGTTGCTTCGAGGGCGCGTTTAGTCGCCAACCGTTTGTGCCCCCGGCAGGATTCGAACCTGCGACACCCGCTTTAGGAGAGCGGTGCTCTATCCCCTGAGCTACGAGGGCATGTACTGCCAGGCACAGCCTACCGGGTGACCGTCTCGGCTGGGCACTAGGGCTCAGAGATGAGCCGCCGGCCCGGTGAAAGCCCGGAATGCCCCGAACGGCGGTTGCGCGTGAGCGCGAGAAGGAGCATGTGGCCAGACCGCGACACTGGCCACCTTGTGACACTCGACCTGCGGATCCGCCCAGGAACAGCCACACTCTCCAGCGGCACACCAGGGTCTGAATCGAGCCCTAGATCGACACAGATGACCCACACGGGTCACTCGTACGTGTCTGGTTTCGAAACCCTGAACAACAGTAGGTAATCTTCGTTAACGGGACGCGAGACGCCGCTCCCCCGGCTGCCGGAGGGCTTCGTTGATCAAGCTCATGTTCGCCGACGACGAGGAACTGGTCCGTTCGGGCCTGCGTGCCATGATGTCGGGCGCTGCCGACATCGAGATCGTGGGCGAGGCGAGCGACGGGAGATCAGCGGTCGAGGTCGCCCGGCGGTACCACCCTGACGTCGCGTTGCTCGACATCAAGATGCGGGCGCCGGACGACGGCATTCGCGCGCTGCGGGCGATCTTGGCCTTGCCGGATCCGCCGACCGTGGCCATGTTGACCACGTTCGACATCGACGACTACGTCAGTCTCGCGCTCAGGCTCGGCGCCAACGGCTTCCTGCTCAAGGACATCGATCCGGCGGCGCTGCTCAGGGCGGTCCGTGACCTCGCCAGGGGTGGCGCGGTGCTGGATCCGGGGGTCGCGGCGCGCATGGTCCAGTCGCATCGGGACGAGCAGCGGGCCGCGCAGCCGGCGCGCAAGCTGCTCGCGTCGCTGTCCGACCGGGAGCGTGAGGTCGTCGGGCTGATCGGGCAGGGGCTGTCCAACGCGGAGATCGGCGGGCGCCTGCACCTGTCCGAGGCCACGGTCAAGGGTTACGTTTCGGCCGTCCTGTCCAAGATCGGCGCGGCGAACCGGGTGCAGGCCGCGCTGCTGGCCTACCGCGGTGGCCTGCTCGACCAGTAATGATCCTCACCGCGCTCGAGTTCCTCGGCTTGATCGCGTTCGCGGCTTCGGGGGCGCTCGCGGCGGTGCGGTCCCGGTTGGACGTCTTCGGGGTGGTCGTCGTCGGGCTCACGACCGCACTCGGCGGCGGGATCATCCGGGACGTCCTGCTCGGGATCACGCCGCCGACGAGCCTGCGGACGTGGCCGTATCTCGCGGTGTGCGGCGGGACGGCGCTGGTCGTGTTCGTCTTCCATCCGCAGATCGCGAAGTTGCGCCGCGCGGTGCTGCTGGCCGACGCGCTCGGGCTCGGGGTGTTCGCGACGTCGGGGACCACGATCGCGTTGAACGCGGACGCGACTCCCTACGCGGCGTGCCTGATCGGGATGACGACGGGTATCGGTGGTGGCGCGGTGCGTGATCTTCTCCTCCGGGAAATCCCGCTCGTGCTGCGGAAGGAGATCTACGCGGTCGCCGCGCTCGCGGGGGCCGTGCTCGTCGTGATCGGTCACGCTCTGCGACTGCCGCCGGGTCCGGTGACGGCCGTAGCAGCCGCGGCGGTGGTCGGGGTCCGGATGCTCGCTTTGTGGCGCAGATGGAACGCACCCGTTGCGAAAGGGCCCGAGACCGGCTGAAATGTCTTCTGGACCGCCGGATTTCCTTTGTTGGTTCTGTGTGTGTTCTTAGGCGAGTCTCAGCACTCTGCGTAAGACTGTCGCCATGCGCATCCTCGTAGTGGACGACGACAGGGCCGTCCGTGAATCACTCAGGCGATCCCTTGAGTTCAACGGCTACCAGGTGGAGTTGGCCGGGGACGGCGCGCAGGCCCTGGAAGCGATCATCGCCAACAGACCCGACGCGATGGTCCTCGATGTGATGATGCCGCGGCTCGACGGCCTGGAAGTCGCCCGCCGCCTGCGAAGCACCGGTGACGACCTGCCCATTCTCGTCCTCACCGCGCGGGACACCGTGTCCGACCGGGTGTCCGGCCTCGACGCCGGCGCCGACGACTACCTGCCGAAGCCCTTCGCGCTCGAAGAGCTTCTCGCTCGCCTTCGCGCACTTCTGCGCAGGGCCATCCCGGACCCGCAGGCCGGCCAGAACGCCGAAATCCTCTCGTTCGCGGATCTCACCCTGGACCCGGGGACGCGCGAGGTGCGCCGGGCGGGCCGGGAGATCAGTCTGACCAGGACCGAATTCGCGCTACTGGAGCTGTTCCTCTCCTACCCGAAGCACGTGCTGACCCGCAGCCGGATCCTGGAGGAAGTGTGGGGATACGACTTCCCGACTTCGGGCAACGCGCTGGAGGTCTATGTCGGTTATCTGCGCCGCAAGACCGAGGCCGGGAGCGAACCGAGGCTGATTCACACGGTGCGGGGAGTGGGTTACGTGCTGAGGGAAACCCCGCCGTGACGGACGCGGTCCCGGTCGTCGACGTGTCCGAAAAGGATCCGCGCGGCGACCGGTGGAGCACGCGGCGCTTCTCGCTCCGCGGCCGGGTGACGCTGCTCGCGGCCGCTTCGGTGGCGGGGGCGGTGGCGTTGGTGTCGCTAGGCGCGTATCTCGTCGTGAAAGACAACCTCTACCAGCAGGTGGACGACAACCTGCTCGCCCGCGCGAACGCGGCGGTCGACTCGCCACAGGTGCAGACCGAGCTGCAGCAGGTGCCCGGCGCCTTCCTGGCCAGCGCGGACCTGCAGATCGGCCAGCTGACGGTCGGGGAAAAGATCCGCCTGACCTTCCCGCAGTCCGGCAGCCGCCCGCCGTACGGCGAGGATGAGATCGCGGTCGCCACCGGGGACAAGGCGTTCTCCCTGCGCACCGACCCGAGAACCGACAGTCGGGTCGTCGCCCTTCCGCAGGGGGCGGGGCAGGCGATGGTGCTCGCCCAGTCGCTCGGCCCGACCAAACGCACTCTGAACGAGCTTTCGGTGGTCCTGTTCCTGATCGGTGGCGCCGGGATCCTGGTCGCCGCGGCCGCGGGAACAGCCGTCGCCCGAGCCGGTTTGAGGCCGGTCGACCGGCTGACGTCGGCGGCGGAACGCGTCGCCACCACGGGTGACCTGCGGCCGATCCCGGTCAGCGGCGACGACGAACTCGCCCGCCTCACCCAGAGTTTCAACACGATGCTGGGCACGGTCGCCGAATCGCAGGAACGACAGCGGCAGCTCGTGGCGGACGCCGGGCACGAGCTGCGAACCCCGCTGACGTCGCTCCGCACGAACCTGGAGCTGCTGCTTTCGGCGAGCAGGCCGGGAGCGCGGACGCTGTCCGACGAGGACCGCAGTGACATCGAGGCCGACATCCGCGGTCAGCTCGACGAGCTGACCCAGCTGATCGGCGACCTCGTCGAACTCGCGCGCCAGGACGAGCCGCGGATCGAGCACGAACGGGTCGAGATGGTCGACGTCGTCGAGCGCGCGCTGGACAGGGCGCGCCGCCGCGCGGGTGAGATCGAGTTCGACGTCTCGCTCCAGCCTTGGGTGCTGACCGGCGATTCCACCGCGCTGGAACGCGCGGTGCTGAACCTGCTGGACAACGCGGTGAAGTTCTCGCCGGAGGGCTCGACGGTGGGGGTGCGGCTGTACCCGGTCGGCGACGGCACCGCGGTACTCGAGGTCGAGGACTCCGGGCCGGGCATCGCCGACGAGGACCTGCCGAAGGTGTTCGACCGCTTCTACCGCTCCTCGGAGGCGCGGACGCTGCCCGGTTCGGGGCTCGGCCTCGCCATCGTCCAGCACGCGGCACAGCGACACGGCGGCGATGTCTACGCGGGACGAGCTTCCGAAGGCGGCGCGCTGATGACCCTGCGGCTCCCGGGAGCCCCCGCCTGACCGGGTGATTACTCTGACGGGTGATGAGCACCGAGACCGCGCCTGAGCTGCCGCCCCGCCGTCTGCTGTGGACACTGCTGGTGGCCGCGGTGTTGCTGGTGGCCGACCAGCTGACCAAATGGTGGGCCGTCGACGCCCTCACCGGCCGCGCGCCGATCCCGGTGATCGGTGACTTCATCCGGTTCCGCCTGCTCTACAACCCGGGCGCGGCGTTCTCGCTGGGCGCCGGCTCCACCTGGATCTTCGCGATCCTGGCCGCGGTCGCGGTGGTCGCCCTGCTGTGGATCTCGCGCAAGGTCCGTTCGGCGGGCTGGGCGATCTCGCTCGGGCTGCTGCTCGGTGGCGCGACGACGCATCTGGGAGACCGCCTGTTCCGCGAGCCCGGTTTCGCGCGCGGGCACGTCGTGGACTTCATCGACTACCACGGCTGGTTCGTCGGGAACGTCGCCGACATCGCGCTGTTCTTCGGCGCCGTCTCGCTTTTCGTGTTGAGTTTCCGCGGCGTCCCGATCGACGGCGTCAAGGAGACGGCGGCGGAGTAACGAGGCAGAACTTCGCTTCCCGTACCCGGTTGAGCCGCCGGCCCGACACTGTTTCGACCAACACCGAAAGGTCGTCTCCGCCATAGGGTGCGACTTCGTAGCCGTCGAACGCGGATGCCCGGACCGACATCGCGAAGTCTGGCCATGACCTCATGGTGGCAGGCACATCGGCTCGTCGCCACATGTTCGATCATGTAGGATTTTGTGTAGTTCATCCAGGGAGGCTTCGTGCTCGCGCGGCAGCGACAAGCGGTGATCCTCGAGGAGGCGCGCCGGACCGGGGCGGTCCGGGTCAGCGATCTCGTGGCGAAGCTCGGCGTTTCGGATATGACGGTGCGCCGCGACCTCGACGTGCTCGCGGGCCGCGGACTGGTGGAGAAGGTCTACGGCGGCGCCACCTCCGTCGTGGGCAAGAGCACCGACGAACCCGGTTTCGAGGCCAAATCCGTGCGCCAGCGCGCGCAGAAGGAGGCCATCGCCGCCCTCGCCGCCGGGCTGGTCCGGCCGGGTACCGCGATCGGCGTCTCCGCGGGCACGACCACGTGGACGCTGGCCAGGGCGCTCGACGAGATCCCCGGCCTGACGATCGTCACGAACTCCATCCAGGTCGCCGACGTGTTGCGCGGCGCGAACCAGCCGGAGCGCACGGTGGTCCTCACCGGCGGCGTCCGCACCCCGTCGGACGCGCTGGTCGGGCCGGTGGCCGTGCAGAGCCTGCGGTCGCTGCACCTGGACGTCGTCTTCCTCGGCGTGCACGGGATGGCCGACGGCCCCGGTTTCACCACACCGAACCTCACCGAATCCGAGACCGACCGCGCGCTCGTCGAAGCGGGCCGCAAACTGGTCGTGCTCGCCGACCACACCAAATGGGGGATCGTCGGCATCTCCACCATCGCCGGGCTCGAAGAGGCCGACGTCGTCGTCTCGGACGACGGTTTGTCCGACGTGGCAAGGGAAACGCTCACCGAGCAGGCGGGCGAGCTGATGCTCGCCGAAACGATGGAGGCGGCCGAGGCCGAAGAAGCGTGAAGACGACGCCGGGAGACACGGACAGGCTGCGCGCCACCCGCTGACGGGGCCATACTCATGTGCGATGCACAGCTTTGGCTCAGGAACTTCTCAGGACCATCCCGCAAGGTGAAGACATGACCGAGAACGATCCCAGCGGCCACGACGCCGACAAGGCGCGGCCCGCCGGCGCTCAGCCGGACGCGGAGCAGAGCGCGAGCTGGGCGGCGCAGCCCGCCCCGCAGCAGACTGACGCGACGGGCCTCGGCGGCCACGCCACCCCGCACAGCGGAGCGCAGCAGGCCTACCCCCAGGAACAGCAGTACAACCCCTGGTCGCCCCACGCACAGGCGCAGCAGGAGCATCAGACGCAGAGCCAATACACCCCAGGACACCAGGTCCCGGGGCACCAGACGCCGTACACCCAGCCGGGACCATCGGTCTACGCGGTGCCGCAGCAGCGTCAGGCCTCGAAGGCCACGTCGGGCAAGCTGCTCGCCGGCGTCGCGGCGATCGCGCTGGTCGTCGGCGGGGTCGCGGGCGGCACGGTCGGCTATCTGACCGGCGACGCGTCCGGCGGCTCTTCCGTGAACGCGCTCGACGCGCCGAAGCCCGCCCAGCAGACGGGCAACCTGCCCGCCGGTTCGGTCGAGGCGGTGGCGCAGAAGCTGTCGCCGAGCGTGGTCGAGCTTCAGGTGTCCGGGCGGTCGGGTGCGGGCGAGGGCTCCGGCTTCGTGCTCAGCACCGACGGCTATGTGCTGACCAACAACCACGTCGTCGAGGTCGCCGCCAGTGGCGGGCAGATCCAGGCGGTGTTCCAGGACGGCAAGAAGGGCACGGCGACCGTCGTCGGCCGCGACCCCACGACGGACATCGCCGTGGTGAAGGTCAGCGGGGTCAGCGGTTTGACCCCGGTGGAGCTCGGCCGGTCCGACGACCTGCGGGTCGGGCAGCCGGTGGTCGCCATCGGATCGCCGTTCGAACTCGCGGGTACGGTGACCGCGGGCATCGTCAGCGCGCTGAACCGGCCGGTGAGCGCCGGTGGCGGTGGCGATCAGACCACGGTGATGTCGGCGGTGCAGACCGACGCGGCCATCAACCCGGGTAACTCCGGCGGTCCGCTCGCGAACATGGCGGGCCAGGTCATCGGCATCAACTCGGCGATCTACAGCCCCAAGTCCGCGCAAGGCCAGAGTGGTGAGAGCGGCGGCAACGTCGGCATCGGCTTCGCGATCCCGATCGACCAGGCACGCCGCACCGCCGACGACATCATCAGCACCGGCCAGGCGAAGCAGACCTTCATCGGCGCTCGGGTGCAGACGGCACCGACCGGCGGCGCGCAGCTCGGTGAGATCTCGCCGGGCAGCCCCGCGGAGAAGGCGGGCCTCAAATCCGGTGACGTCGTGACGAAGCTGGACGACCGGTCGATCCCCAACGCGGACGCGCTCGTCGCCGAAATCCGTACCAGGGCGCCGAACGACAAGGTCAAGTTCTCGCTCGCCGACGGCAAGGTGATCGAGGTGACCCTCGGCGGTCAGCCGATCACGCCGAACTAGTACCCCCAACGCTCGGCCGCGGTGCGCGGCCGAGACCAACCCCGGCTCGAACCCCCAGCGGGCCGGAACCAGAGGCCACGCGCGACCGGCTGCCAACCCCGGTCGCGCGTGGCCCTTTTCATGGTGCTGACGAGCTGGCGAATACCTGTTGGCGGAGCCGAGAACGAATGCGGGAAAGGGGACAATACGCGTGAACCCGGTCGGCCGAAGGCCCCGCTGTCGAGGTGGCAGGGCTTCCCTTGCGGCCCACCGACGTCGATCGTCGCCGCGGGTTCACCGACAGACGATGAGGTGGACGACATGACAGAGCAAGGCCGCGTACTCGTGGTCGACGACGACGAGACCGTGCGGGACGTCGTCCGGCGGTACCTCGAGGTCGCGGGCTTCGACGTCGACGTCGCCGGTGACGGCACCGAGGGGTTGCGGCTGTTCTCCGCGACCGGGCCGGATCTCGTGGTCCTCGACGTCATGATGCCCGGCCTCACCGGGCTCGAGGTGTGCCGCCGCCTGCGGCAGGTGAGCCAGGTGCCGGTCGTGATGCTGACCGCGCTCGGCGAGGAGGAGAACCGCATCGCCGGACTCCAGCTCGGCGCCGACGACTACGTCACGAAACCGTTCAGTCCCAAGGAACTCGCGTTGCGGGTGGCGTCGGTCCTGCGGCGGGCGCGGATGCCCCGGCCCGAACCGGCGGCACGCGTGCTCACCGACGGCGACCTCGCGTTGCGGATGTCGGCGCGGCAGGCGGCCCTCGGTGGCGCGGAACTTCCCTTGACGAGCCGGGAATTCGACCTGCTCGCGTTCTTCCTCACCCATCCCGGTGTGGCGTTCTCCCGCGCCGATCTCCTCGAAAAGGTCTGGGGCTGGGACTTCGGCGATCAGTCCACCGTGACCGTCCACGTGAGACGGTTGCGGGAAAAGATCGAGAAGAATCCCGCGAAACCCGTCCGCGTCACCACCGTATGGGGCGTCGGCTACCGGTACGACCCGGTGCGGCGATGATCGGCTCCGGTGAGTCGTTCGGCGAGATGCTGGCGCACGCCTGGCACATCCTGCCGTTCGCGCTGATGTTCGCGTTGCCGGTGGTGCTGCTCGGCGGCCTGGTGCTGTACCTGCTCAGACGCGGTTCGCTGGCCGGTACGATGACGATCCTCGTGCTGATCCCGGTACTCGCGACGCTGATCGCGGTCCTCGGCATCAGCGGGTTCATGTTCACCCCGGCGTTGACCACGATGACGCTGGTCTGCCTGCTCGTCGCGCTGGTGATCGTGCCCGCCGCGCTCGTGCTCGGCCGCGCGATCGCACGCCGCAGCGTCTGGGAACGGGAAGCGCGGGAACGGGAGCGCGCCGCCGAGGCGTCGCGGCGCGAACTGGTCGCGTGGATCAGCCACGATCTGCGGAGTCCGCTGGCCGGGATCCAGGCGATGGCCGAGGCGGTCGCGGACGGCGTCGTCGCCGAACCGGTCGAGATCACCGGCTACGCGCGGCGGATCAGCGGCGAGACCATGCGGCTGTCCGGCATGGTCGGCGACCTGTTCGAACTTTCGCGGATCACCGCCGGCGCGCTGCGGCTGACCATGACCGCCGTGCCGCTGCGCGACGTCGTGAGCGACGCGGTCGCCGCGCAGGCGCCACTCGCCGAACAGAAACGCGTGCGAATGCTCGAATACGCCGACGTGTGGCCGGTCGTCTCCGGCAGCGACCCGGAACTGGCGCGGATCGTGCGCAACCTGGTGTCCAACGCGGTGCGGCACACGCCGCCGGACGGGACGGTCGCGGTCCAGATCGGCATCGAAGGCGGTGAGGCCCTGCTGGCGGTCTCCGACGGTTGCGGCGGGATCGCCGACGACGAGATCGGCCGGGTCTTCGACGTCGCGTTCCGCGGGACGACGGCACGCACCCCCGAACGCGGCGGGCTGGCGAGCGGCGGCGGACTCGGGCTGGCGATCGCGAAAGGACTCGTCGAAGCCCATCGCGGCCGCATCGGCGTCCGCAACCACGGGCCCGGCTGCCGATTCGAAGTCCGGTTGCCGCTGGCCATCTCCTGACCGTGTCAGTGGTGTGTCACCGCGGTGTCAGCGCGGACGGCGATCGTTGCCGCCATGACGACTTCAGCGAAGCGATTCTTCCGGCGTGCCGGGATCACCGCGGTGGCGGCCGCACTGCTGGCCGGGGTCACGCCGGGCGTGGCCGCCGCGGGCAACGGGCGGGACCGGGTGGACCTGCGGGCGATGGTCGAGCAGATCGCCGCCTTTGGGTTCGCCGGGGCGCAGTTGCGGGTGCACGACGCAGGGGGCGACTGGACCGGCAGCGCGGGAGTGCGCGAGCTGGGCTCGGCCGCCGAGCCGCCGACGAACGGGCGGTTCCGGATCGGCAGCAACACCAAGACCTTCGTGTCGACGGTCGTGCTGCAACTGGTCGGGGAGGGCAAGGTGGGCCTGGACGCACCGGTGGCGGGCCACCTGCCCGAGTTCGGCCTCGATCGGCGGGTCACGGTGCGGATGCTGTTGCAGCACACCAGTGGTCTGGTGGACTACACCGGCGCGATCCGGCCGGACGGCACCGTGGTGCCCGGAATCCCGTTGGTGGGTAAGGAATTCCTGGACAACCGTCACCACACGTACCGGCCGGAGGAGCTGGTGCGGTTCGGGTTGTCCAAGCCGCCGCTGTTCGAACCGGGGACGGACTGGACCTACACGAACATCAATTACGTCCTGGCCGGATTGCTGATCAAGAAGGTCACCGGCAACGCGTACGGCGACGAGCTCCAGCGGCGGATCCTGCGGCCGCTCGGTCTGCGGGACACCGTCGTACCGGGCACGTGGCCGGGGATCCCCGGGCCGCACGCGCACGGCTACTACCGCTATGAGGAGGCCGGGCAGTGGAAGACGGTCGACATCACCAACCAGAACCCGTCGTGGGCGTCGAGCGCCGGTGAGCTGATCTCGACCACCAAGGACCTCCACACGTTCTTTTCCGCACTGTTGGGCGGAAAGCTCCTGCCCACCCCGCTGCTGGCCGAGATGCGCAAACCGCACCCCAAAGGCGGCTACGGTCTCGGGCTGTACGTCCAGGAAGCGAGCTGTGGCACCGTCCTCAAGGGCATGGGCGGCTTCCACGGCTACGGGACGCTGATGGCAGGCACACCCGATGGCAGCCGGACCTACGAGCTGTCCATGACCTACGGGGACTCCGCGGCCGACCTGGGACAGGCCTACCACAAGGCGGATCAGCTGCTCACCGACAAGGTGCTCTGCGGGAAGTAGCGCGGGGGCTTACCGCCGCAGGAAACCCATGCCCGGGAAATGGGCCGGCGCGATGATCGCGCCGGTCTCTTCCGCTTCGGCGAGGAAACGCTGCCGGGTGCGAAGCGCGCGATCCGGGTCGACGTCGCCGAGGAAGCCCACCCGGGAGTCCGTCAGCTGGGCGGGTGTGTGCAGGACGTCCCCGAGCAGCAGCAGGCGCTCGTCGTCCGCGGTGATGTCGAGGACGTAATGGCCAGGGGTGTGACCGGGGGCGTGCCGTGCCACGATCCCGGGCGCGATCTCGACGTCGTCGCCGCTGATCGCCTCGGTCAGCCCCGCGCCGCGAGCGGTCTCCATGCCGACTCGGCTCCATTCGGCCGCCCCGGCGGGCGCGATGAGGGCGTCCCAGTCCAGTTGCCCGAAGACGACCTGAGCGCCAGGGAAGGTCAGGTCGCCTTCGGGGGCGATCCAGCCGATGTGGTCGTTGTGCAGGTGGGTGAGGAAAACGGTGTCGATCTCGTCGACCGGGCAGCCGGCCTTGTCCAGCGCGGCCGCGAGGTCACCGCCCGTGCCCATCGGCGGGGTGGGATCGCCCTTGGCGGGCGTCATCCCCGGCGGGAAGGCGAATTCGCGCGGGCCGAGGCCGGTGTCGACGAGGATCGTGCGGCCGTTGCCGCGAATCAGGAACGCGCCGGTGGGGACGTGCACGGTGCCGTCCTCGTCGAAGACGTCCGGGTGGGCTTCGGGGTCGAGACCCGGGAAGAAGGCGAGCGGGAGCCTGATCAGGCCGTCCCCGAGCGCTTCGATCTCGATGTCTCCGACGGTGATGCCCACCAAACCCCCCAAAGTCGATTCCGTTGCCGGGAACGACAACTCGGCAGGGGCCCGGTCTGTTCCCGATTTCGGGGACCGGTCGGTTCCCGCAGCTCAGCGCCCAGACCGTCCCGCCGGTTCGCCGGACCCACGCCCGCCGCCGGGTGTTCCTGCGCGAGCCTGGTGGCGGCATAGGTGCTTCGCGGCCGCAGTGGCGTGTCTCCGGGACGAGCCGCCACCCGAGTTCCGCGCCACACATCGGCTCGAGGCATCCGACGTCCACATCGGACTGTTCGTGCGGCGACGGCGGGACGCTCCCGTGGCGGGCGCATTCGTAGCGGCCCTCGCCGTAGACGACCATCGACGAGGCGAACACCCGTTTCCGTACCCGGCCCGCCGCATTCAGCACGGTCGACGACGTCGCCACTCAGGAACCGGCGGCGGCCCGGTGTGCCCGGGCGGAGGCGCCGAACCGTGCGCGGCGCGCAGGAGGGTGTCGAAACAACAACCTCATGGCCCTCGTTCGTCATCGGACAGCAGATCGGTGCTGTGGGGGCCGATGAACCCGGCCCCGCCGGTGACCGGTGTTCACACCTTCCCGGCGCCAGGGGTGCTCCCGCGGTGGTGTGCCGGATCCGCGGCGCACGTCCGGGAATCGTCACAACTTGGCGGTACCGCCGGAGCGAAGATCGGCGGAAACCGGATACGGTGTGACCATGGAACGGAGCGCACAACGGCTGGGCCGCGCACTGGTGGTCATCGTGGACGACAGGGTCGCCCACGGCGAACACGAGGACAACACGGGACCGCTGGTCACGGAGCTGCTCGAAGAGGCCGGATTCATCGTCGACGGTGTCGTGGTGGTCGAGGCCGAGACGGCCGCGATCCGCAACGCGCTCAACACCGCGGTGATCGGCGGCGCCGACCTGGTGATCACCGTCGGCGGCACCGGGGTCTCCCCGCGCGACCGCACCCCGGACGCGACGGCCGGTGTGCTCGACCGCCCGATCCCGGGCATCGGTGAGGCACTGCGCGCCTCCGGGCTCGCCGCCGGAGCGGTGGACGCGGGTATCTCTCGCGGGCTCGTCGGCGTCTCCGGCAGCACACTGGTGGTCAACCTCGCGGGTTCACGCGCGGCCGTCCGCGACGGCATGGCGACGCTCTCGTCGCTGGTGCCGTACGTGATCGACGAGCTGTCCGGTCTCGAAGAAGCCTGAGCCGCCGCGCCGGAGTGGGCCCGTTCTCACCGCGAGGACGAGGTCGAGGGCGTGCCTGGTGTGATCGGCGCCGCGCTCGTATGGTCGGGCGCCGCTCTGGCGTGTTGGCGTCGCTTGCGTGATTGAGCGCCGCTCTCGTGTTGCTGGAGGCGTCACTTGTGTGATCAGGCGCCGCACACGCGTGTTCGAAGCCGTCACACAGTGAGGCAGGAGCGTCCCGGCAGCACGGCACGAAGCTGCCGAAGCAGAGCGCTAACCCTTCGCGGCGGGTCCGGGCGCTGTCCCGGGCTCGCCGTTTTGTCATGCTGCACCATCCCTTCCACCTTTTCGGTGACCTGGCCGATCTTGTCCTCGAACCGGCCACCGGTGACCTTGTTCGCCCCGGCCGACGCCGCCGAGACACCCTTGGCCGCGACGTCGCCCGCCTTCCCGGCCAGCGGGCCGGCCTTCTCGCGGACTTCGCCCGCGACCTCTCCCGCTTTGTGGATGGACTGCGCGGCCGGCCCTTTCGCCTTGTCGACAATGCTCATGCGCCGATGGCCCCATCGGCACACGTACCCCGCGACCGGTGCGAAAATGGACGTCATGCCAGGTGAAGACGAAGACAAGCGCCCCGCCGCGGCGGCCTCTCGCGCGGAGAAACAGCGCCGGGTCGACGAGATCTTCGGCGACGTCCTGCCGGACACGACCTCCGACGAGCGAGAGCCGGGGCAGCGTCCCCCGAACTCCGACTCGTGGTTCCTGGAGAACCGGCCGCCTCATCACGACCGGTGAGCCGGCTCAGCCCTGGCGGTTCTGCTGCGCGCGCAGCAGATCGCGGATCTCGATGAGCAGTTCGACGTCGGTCGGCTCCGCCGGGCCCGCCTCCTCGCCGCGCTTGCGCCGCTCCTGGACGTGCTTGACCGGCAGCACGATCACGAAGTAGACCACGGCCGCGATCAGCACGAAGTTGATCGCCGCGTTGATCACGCCCCCGAAGTCGAGGAACGTGGCGTCGTTCCCGGCGAGGATGTTGAACCCCAGCCCCTTGGCGGCGTCCGATCCGCCGATGGTGTTGATCAACGGTTTGATCAGGCCGTTCGTGAAAGCCGTGACGATCGCCGTGAACGCGGCGCCGATGACCACCGCGACCGCGAGGTCGACGACGTTCCCGCGCATCAGGAAGTCCTTGAAGCCCTTGATCAAGACGCTCTCCTCTTTCACCTGGGACGGTTCGCCGACCGTCCCGTTCTTCCGTACCGGGGGACGCGGGCGCCCGCCTCCACAGGGCAGGGCGCGAGCTAGCGGAGGGTAACCGTTATGGACCGGTCCAGCGAGGTGGCCGCGACTCGTGTCGCGATCGCGGTGGGCAGGGAGAGCAGCACCAAAGGTCCCTTGCTCCTGGTGCCGGTGGTCTTCGGCTCACGGTCGCCCTGCTCGCCGACCGCCGCCACGACAGCCAGATCGGCCAGCACAGAAGCCTCTCGCCCGGCTTCGGCGGCCGCGACGACGTCGACCCGCTGACCCGGCCTGAGCAGTTCCGCGACCCCGGCGTCGGCGAGCCGCACCGGGACGGTCGAACTCTGGGGATCACCCGATCCGGGGATGGCCGCGTCCAACAGGCGAACGTCGGTCAGCACTTCACCTGCTCGTGCCGCACCGACGAGCATCCGCCCCTCCGCCGAGTCGGGCCGGCCGATGGCGCCCTGTGGACGGACGTCGTCCGGGAGGTCGACGAGCTTGAGATCCCCGGCGCGCAGCACCGTCCCGGCCGGGAGGTCCCGCGCGGAGACCACGGCCGCGGTGCCGGGCGTGCCGCGGGCGGACGCGGGCAAGAACAGCGTGACCAGGCCACTGAGCAGCAGGGACAGGGCGAGCCAGCGACGGAGCAGCCGCGCGGGCCTGCCGTGGAGTCTTCGCAGGACGGGCAGATCGTGGAACACGGGATTCCCCCTCGTCGATCGGTGGTGATCTCGACGCTAGGGGCCGCGCGATGCCCTGGAAAGAACGAAAACCCCCGGCTGTGGATAACCGGGGGCTTGTGGACAACTCGGGACGTCAGGAAGCGGCGGCGGCCGTTTTCGTCGTAGCCGTGGAGGAGGATGCCGCGCTCTTGGTCTCCGACTTCGACTCGGTCTTCGACTCCGTCTTGGTCTCGGATTTGGTCTCGGACTTGCCCGCCGAGGTCGTGTTGGCCTTCGAGTCGCGCGAGTCGTTGCGGTAGAAACCGCTGCCCTTGAAGACCACGCCGACCGAGCTGAAGACCTTGCGAAGCGGCCCCGAGCACTGCGGGCACTCGGTCAAGCTCGCGTCGGAGAACGACTGCACGGCCTCGAAAGCGTGGTCGCATTCCTTGCAGGCGTATTGGTAGGTGGGCACTGCTGCTCCTTCGTGCATTGGCACTCAGCCGACAAGAGTGCTAACACGACACGGTACCGGGGCATTCCGGCGCAGGTCAAACAAGGTTTCCCAAGGTCACACGACGCCCTGGTCACACCCTTTGTTCCGTACCTGTTCCGTGCCGGACCGACATCGCTTCCGGTTCAGGGTACGAGCTGTCATGAGCCGGAGGATCTCCCAGTGTGCCCCCTGACGGTCTCGTCTTCCTGCTCTGTGCTCGCTCAGACGACCCTTCCTACCTCGTGTGCCTGTTCGCTCCGGTTCCCTGGCCCTGCCATCTCTGGCACCGGGTCGGCCCACGCGTTGCTGGAGACCGCGCAGGAATACTCCAACGCCGAGACCGCGCAGCGGCTCTTTCCCCGAAGCAATGGAGAAAACGCACGTCGGCCACCTTCTGGACTGGCTGGGCTCGGGGGTTGTCGCGTGGGCGGTCCTGCTCGGACTGCTGGGTGGGTTCGACACCGGAACGATCATCCTGCTGCTCATCGGCGCTCTGTTCCTGGCCGGCGCCTGGGTCAAGAAGGAACCTTCACGGCCTCGGTCGTGAAATCATGAGCGAATGAACCGCCGCGGCGAAGAAGAGTTACGCGGCCTGCTGGCCGATGTCGCCACTCGCGTGGCCGGTTACCGCGAAAGTGTCGCCGATGGTCCCGTCTTCCCGCACGACACGACGGGCGTCCGGGAAAAGCTCGGTGACCTGCCCGAGAAACCGGTCCCACCCGCCGACGTGATCCGGCGACTGGCCGACGCCGTCGAGCCTGCGTTGGTGGCGAACACCGGGCCGCGGTACTTCGGCTTCGTCACCGGCGGAGCGCTCGAAGCTGCGACGGCGGCCGACATGCTGGCGACCGGTTGGGACCAGCCCGCGTTCAACAAGGTCACCTCGCCCGCCGCCGCGATCGTCGAGGAAGTGGCGGGCGAATGGCTCAAGGACGTCCTCGGCCTCCCGTCCGGCGCATCCTTCGGATTCGTGACCGGCGGGCAGGGCGCGAACACGGTCTGCCTGGCCGCCGCCCGGCATCACCTGCTGGCACGGGCCGGATGGGACGTCGAACGCCGCGGGCTGCACGGGGCGCCGCCGCTGCGGGTCGTCGCCAGTGAAGAGCGGCACGCGACGATCGACCGGTCCCTCCGCTTACTCGGCTTGGGTACCGACGCCGTCAAGCCGGTACGCGCGGACGGCCAAGGTGCTCTCGACATCACCGAGCTCGAGAAGGCGCTCGACGGGCCCGCAATCGTTTGCCTCCAGGCTGGAAATGTGAACACCGGTGCTTTCGACGATTTCGCCGCAGCCACGGAGATCGCCCATCGGCACGGCGGTTGGGTTCACGTCGACGGCGCGTTCGGGCTCTGGGCGGCCGCCGCCCCTTCGCTCAGGCGGCTGACCGCGGGACTGGAGACGGCCGATTCCTGGGCGGTCGACGGGCACAAGTGGCTCAACGTCCCCTACGACAGCGGTTACGCCTTCTGCGCCCACCCTGAATCGCACCGGGCCGCGATGGCACTTACCGCCGCGTACCTGACCGGCCAGGGAGATGACGGGGTGCGAGCGCCGAGCGACTTCGTCCCGGAGTCCTCCCGCCGGGCACGAGGGTTCGCCACGTGGGCGGCGCTCAGCGAACTGGGCCGCGCCGGGATCGCCGAGATGGTCGAACGCTGTTGCGCGCTGGCCAGGAGGTTCGCCGAGAAACTCGAAGCGAGCGAAGGTATCACCGTCGTGAACGACGTGGTGCTGAATCAGGTCCTCGTCAGCTTCGGCGACGAAACGGAGAGGGTCGTCGAAGCCGTCCAGCGGTCCGGCGAGTGCTGGATGGGCGCGACCACCTGGCACGGCGAACGGCTGATGCGCATCTCCGTGTCCAACTGGAGTACCACCGAAGCCGACGTGGACCGCAGCGTCGCCGCCATCCAGGCGGCAAGCAGGAGTGAAAAGCATGGCTGACGGACACCGCAGGCGATCGACGTGACGTTCACCGCCGAGCGTCCCCGACTCCAACAGCGGCTGACCTTGTGTGAACAAGCCGGACTCCGCCGAGTCCTTCGGCACCGGCAAGGCCGTGAAGGTCAGCGGGACCGTCGATGGCCACGACTACGAAGCGAGCATGTTGCCGCTCCGGAAGGAGATCGGTGACGAGGTCACCGTACGGCTGACGAAGCGGATTTTTCAGCCGCGGACCGATCAGGAATCGAGAAGCGTCGCGAACCGGTCTCACCTAGCGTGACCGTCATGGACATCGCCATTCACGGGAGCTTCCTCCCGCAGACCGACCCCGAAGCCGCGCTGGTGTTCTACCGCGACATCCTCGGCTTCGAAGTGCGCAACGACGTCGGCTACGACGGCATGCGCTGGATCACCGTGGGCCCGCCGGGGCAGCCGGTGTCGATCGTGCTGCACCCGCCCGCCGTCGACCCGGGTGTCACCGAGGACGAGCGTCGGGTCATCGGTGAGATGATGGCCAAGGGCACCTACGCGAGCATCTTGTTCTCCTCCGACGACCTCGATGGCCTCTTCGAACACCTCCAGGAAGCGGGCGCCGAGGTCATCCAGGAGCCCACCGACCAGCCGTACGGCCTGCGTGACGGCGCCGTCCGCGACCCATCCGGGAATCTGCTCCGTATCCAGCAACGCGTCTGACGTCACCGGGTGCGGGCGCGGACGTGGACCCGTTCGCCCTGTTCGCCGAACAAGCTGAGTACCTCGACCCGCCCGCGACCGGCGGCGCCGAACCAATGCGGTGTCCGGCAGTCGAACTCGGCGGCCTCGCCGGGACCGAGCACGACGTCCTGGTCCCCGAGTACGAGCCGGAGCCTGCCCCGCAGCACGTAAAGCCATTCACGGCCGGCGTGCGTTCGAGGGCGGGGCTCGTCGTCGCCCGCCGGGATCGTCATCTTGTAGGCACGCGGCCCGTTCTCGTGCCGCGTGAGCGGAATGAGAACGCGGCCGTCCGAGGGTGTTTCGAGCACTCTCGGTGACGAGACGATCTCGTCGACACGCAGACCCAGCGCGGCGATCACCGGCAGCAGCAGTTCCAGGCTCGGCTTGCGTTGTCCGGATTCGAGCCGGGACAGGGTGCTGGTGGAGATGCCGGTGGCGCGGCTGAGTTCCGTCAGCGTCGTGCCCTTCTTCTCCCGGGCGCGGCGCAGCCGGGGCGCGATCAGTTCGATCGCCGCGGTGACGGTGGGGTCGCTTCCCATCGCGTCAGCACAGCAGGTCGTCCCGGATCCGGCAAAGTTCTTTGCCGAAACAGCCAGAAGCCGCCGAAGCTGGCGCCATGATCGAGACCAAGCGCCTCCCCACCGGGGTCTACCTGCTCGCTTTCAGTTTGTTCGCGATGGGGAGTGCCGAGTTCCTGATGGCCGGGGTCCTGCCCTCGGCCGCCGCCGATCTCGGCGTCTCCCTGTCGTCCGCGGGCGCGCTCATCACCGCGTTCGCCCTCGGCGTCGTGCTGGGCGGTCCACCGTTCGCCGTGCTGAGCCTGAAGTGGCCCCGGCGAACGGCCTTGATGACCACGCAGGCCGTCTTCGCCGCCGCCATCGCGACCGGTCTGCTCGCCGACGACTATTGGATCCTGCTGATCACCAGGTTCGTCGCCGGTCTGGCCTACGCCGGTTTCTTCGCGGTCGCCGCCGTGACGGCGATCAGCCTCGTGACCCCCGACCACAACGCCCGCGCCTCCGGTGTCGTCGTCGCCGGACTCAGCGTCGCCATGGTGGCCGGGGGACCGGCGGGCACGCTGCTGAGCAGCCTCACCGACTGGACCGGCGGCTTCTGGGGCGTCGTGGCGCTCACCGTGCTGGGTGTGGGGGTGTGCGCCGTCGGCCTGCCCGCCACCGCGTCCACCGCGCCGAGCCTTTCGGGAGAACTGCTCGCCATGCGGACACCACGCCTTTGGGGCATCTACGCGATCACCATCCTGAGCACCGCCGCGTACATGGTGTCCTTCAACTACCTGGCGGCGATGCTGGCGGACGTCCTCCCGGCGGTCTGGATCCCCGCGGTGCTCGCGTTGTTCGGGATCGGTGCCTTCGCCGGGCTGTCCCTCGGCGGCCGGATTTCCGACCGCCACCCGCACCATGCGCTGCTTGGTGGCGTCGTCGGCATCGTGGTCTTTTCGGCACTACTTGCCTTCTTCGCCACCTTCACTTGGGTTGTCGTGCCTACGGTGTTCCTGCTGGGAGCCGCGGCCTTCGTGCTGAATCCGGCGCTTTACGGGCGGGTGTTCACCATCGCCGCTTCCGCCCCGACTCTCGCCGGCGCGACCACGGTCTCGGCCTTCCAGTTGGGCATCAGCCTCACTCCGGCGTTCGCCGCCGGGGCACTGAACCTGGGAGCTTCGCTGACCGCCATCCCGTGGATCGGCGCCGCGCTCGCGCTGGCCACGATCCCGCTGGTGCTCCGCGATCGCTCGCATGCTCACTGGGTAGCACGAACGACCGCATCAAGCGGGGCCGCCGCGGAGGTGGTGAGCCGTCATCGCGGTGATCCGTCCTAGGCGAACTCCCGGGTTGCCCGCTGGATGGCCGTGTACGAGATGCGTTCTTGCTCCAGTCGCATGGACTTGCCCAGCGCATCCTCCACGAGGTCGATGTAGAGGCCGGCCTCGTCCGGAAGATGGAAACCCAAGCACCAGCGGTGCGTTGTCGGCACGCAGCAGCCGCCATGCCGGGTCGTTGCGGCGCGAGAGGTCAAGCTCGTCGAAATTCATCGACGGCGGCCTGCGATGACCTTGCTGCTGTATGGGTAGCAAAAGGCCCTTCCCGATTCCCTGGGAAGGGCCTTTGAGCTGCTGTGGACCTTGGGGGAACTTACTACAACACAAAACCCCAGGTAGAAGCCCTGGAGGCGCTGCTCTGGAAGCTGCCCGACCCCGCCACGCCCGCTCCGCCGCCCGCTGACCGGCCGAAACCAGGTCGTGCCCGGCAACTCGATGCCGTCCAAGTCAAGGACCTCATCGCTGGGTACCAAGCCGGAGCAACCGTGTACGAGCTGGGCACCCGGTTCGGCATCGAACGGCGCACGGTCAGCAACATCCTCAAACGACACGAAGTGCTGATGCGCCGCCGTGGGCTCGCTCCCGAGCAGGTCGACGACGCCATCTACCTCTACAACCTCGGCTGGTCCCTCGCGCGGGTCGGCGCACACCTGGGCGTCAACCACACCACGGTGCTGAACAAGCTGCGCGAACGCGGCGTCCCCACGCGAGATACCCACGGACGACCGCGATCGTGATCCTCCAAGCTCATTCGACAGCCGTGCAACCAATTCATACAGTCTGACTCCATTCTTCATGTCCGAGTGGCGCCTCGTTTAGCTGATCACGGAGGCTCCGCCAGTTCGACATGAACCTATCCATGAGTGCAGTGAAGCGTGGTCCGTGGTTACGCTCGAGGTGATGCGTCATTTCGTGGACGACGATGTACTCGAGACAGTCTGGGTGCTTCTTGGCGAGTTCGACGTTGAACCAGATGTGCCCGCTGCCGGGGTTGCATGATCCCCACTTGGTCTTCATCCGTCTGATGGTCCAGCGCGGTACCGATACGTCCAGTTTCGGTTCCCACTTGGCAATCAGGGGTGAGATCGCTTGTCGTAGCTGCTCCCGGTACCAACGATCGATCAGGTCGCGTCGGCGTTCTGCTGTGGTGCCAGCCGACACATAGAGCAGCAACCGCTCGCCGTCTACCTCGAAGTGAGCCCGTCCGGGGCGCTCTATCACCTTCATTCGGCGACGAATCCCCCACACGTAGTGAGACTCGCCCGTGATCATTTCTCGTTCAGACTGGCGCGCGGCTGAGCGAAGTTGCTCGCGCTGCTGCTTGATCCATGGCAACCGCTGGATCACGGCCAACCGGACACGCTCGTCGTCAAGCCGAAACGGGGCGGCGACCCGGACGCGTCCCAGTGGCGGGTAGACGCCGATGTGGAGGTTCTTGATGTCCTTGTAGACCACATCGACGTTGATACCGCGGACGGTTAGGTAAGCACTAGCGGTACTCATGACGCGCCTTCACCAGCTCAAACAGTTCGTCGAGACGGTCGAAGTCGTCCGGCAGTGTCTGTGCGAGCGCGCGTTTGACCTTCTTCTCCTTGATCGGATTGCCCACCCACGAGTCAGGCTTGGTGTGCCAGATGGTCGCGTCGATCTCGATCGCAAGCCCGATGGATGGATAACAGAAGTCAATCAGGGCACGGCGGGCTCCGTTGTCGGCCCACTCCGGGTATGGAGTATCTGATTCGCCCTTACCCAGCTTGGTCGCGTGCTCCAGCAACTTCACGAGGTACTCCTGGTAGTCCAGTGCCCCCTGGCGGCGTTCCTCGAGGATGGCGTCAAGCAACTCCGACATCTTGTCGTAGTACTTCGGGTTCATCGCCCGCTCGTCGATGATGAGCTTGCGTATGTTGTTGGTGATCGTCTCCGCGACCGCTTCAGGTTCCCTCTTGATGCCCGCGGGCAGCTTGCCGAGAGCACCGGCCCCCATATCGACGATCAGCTGGATCAAGCCGGCGTCCTGGAAGTCGGAGACCACCTCGGACGGCTTGGCACTGATGTAGGTGTCGAGCAGGTGACGCATGCCGGCCTCGTACTGCTTGAAGTCGACGTTTTCGCCAGCACCAAGCTTGACCTCATCACGCACGTTGGCGTAGTGCGCGATCTCGTCTTTGATCGCAGCGGCTTCCCCGTCGCTGTAGCCTGCGGCGCTCATCTCGTTGGCGAGGTTGGCGTATGCCCTGGTCACGGCCGCGACAGACTTGTAGAGCTCCACTCGCTTGGGTTCGTTGGCCTTGAGCTGCTCGGCGTTGCCATGCTCACGGGCGCAGAAGTACTGCTGGTATTGAAGCGTGTTCTTCGGCGGTGCAACCGGTTCGCACAGCGCCCGGATCTTCTCCAGCGCCTCGTCCAAATCCTCCCGGGCCTTCTCGAGCCGGTCGGACAGAAGCCCCTCGATGTCCTTCTTCTCGTAGCCCTCCAGGGCACCGCCGGTGTAGTCGGTGATCGCGGACTCAAGCGAGTTGAACAGGTCACGGTAGTCGACGATGTAGCCGTAGTCCTTATCCTCGCCGTCGAGGCGGTTGACCCGGCAGATCGCCTGGAACAGACCGTGGTCGGCCATCTTCTTGTCGATGTACAGATATGTCGCACTCGGCGCGTCGAAGCCGGTGAGGAGCTTGTCGACGACGATGAGGAGACGCATCTGTCCCGGATCATTGACGAAACGGTCCTTGACGTCCTTCTCGAACTGCTCGACCTTGGTCATCGCCTTGTCGGCAGGCTCGTTGAAGTGGTCGGCCAGCATCTGCCGGTAGATCTCGTACTGGCGCAGCCGCTCGGTGGCGCCGTGGCCGGAGTCCTCCTTAGCGATGTCGCTCGCCTGCGGAGTGTACGACGTGACGATGGCGCACTTGCCTTTGAACCCGGCCTGAGTGAACAGCTCGTAAAACTTGCACGCCTGGTAGATACTCGAACTGACGAGGATCGCGTTGCCACGGCCATCCGACAGACGCGGCTTGATCTCCATATCGAGCAGGATGTCGTTGACGATCTGCCGGGCACGCGGCTCGGAACTGACGACCTTCTGCATGGTGCCCCAGCGCTTCTTGAGTTCCGCGCGGGACAGGTCTGTCATGCCCTTCGTCTTGGCCTCGAACCACTTGTCGACCTTCGCGGGCGAGGTCAGCTCCTGGTCGATGTTGCGCGCCTCGTAACGCAGGTCCAGTACGACACCGTCGGCCACGCCCTCATCGAACTTGTAGGTGTGGATGAAGCTGCCGAACTTCTCGATCGTAGTTGCTTTGTCCGCTTTGAGCAGCGGTGTGCCGGTGAAGCCGATGAACATCGCGCCTGGTATGAGTGCCTTCATGGCGTCGTGCATCTTGCCCGACTGGGTTCGGTGGGCCTCGTCGACGAAGACGAAGATGTTGCCCTTGGCACGGAAGTCCTTGGGGATCGTCGCGGTCAGCTCGCGGATGAACTCGCTCTCCGCTTGGTCTCGAGCAGCGTTGTCCTCAGAGTCGCGGAACTTATGGACCAGCGAACAGATCAGCCACTCGTCGCTGGTGTTGAGGGTGGCCAGCATGTCGGCACCGCTCTTGGTCCGGTAGATTGACTCGTTGACCCCGCTGAAGACCTTCTCGATCTGCTCGTCCAGCTCGGTGCGGTCGGTGATGAGCAGCACGCGGGCGTCCGGCTGGTTCTCGCGGATCCACTTGGCCAGCCACACCATCGTCAGCGACTTGCCTGAGCCCTGTGTGTGCCAGATGATGCCGCCCTCGCGCTTCGCAATGCGCTCTTGGGCTGCTTTGACGCCGAAGTACTGGTTATGCCGACACGTCTTCTTCTGCCCCGCATCGAAGACCATGAAGTCATGGACCAGCTCGAGCAGCCGCTCCTTCGAGCAGAGCTGGATCAAGGAACGATCGATGGGGTCGACGATGTCGGACGGCTCACGCCACGCCAGCCAGTACTTCTCCGACGTATCGATGACGCTGTAGCGCAGCCCCTCCACATCATTGCCGGCCATCACGAGCTGCACCGTCGTGAAGAACGACCGGATGAACTCGGGCCGCTGGTTCCCATAGCTTTGCCGGATGCCTTCGGAGACGGCGACCTTCGAGCGCTTGAGCTCGATCGTCCCGAACGCGATACCGTTGACGTACAGCACGATGTCCGGGCGCTTGGTGTGCTGGCCTAGCACCGTCACTTCCTCCGCCAGCGCGAAGTGGTTGGCTTCTGGCCGCGCCCAGTCAATGAGCCACACCGTCTCCGTGCGCTCGCCTACGCCAGGCTTGACCTTCACCCCATAGCGCAGCAGGCCGTAGACGTCACGGTTCGCCTCGTATAGATCACGACCACCACCGAGCGAAGCGTCGCTCTTCAGCTTGTCGACCGCCTTGTTGATCAGGTTGTCGCTGTAGCCGCGGGCGCGAAGGTTCTGCGCAAGCAGTTCGACCTCGACGTTCGAGTTCCCGTCGCGGTGCCCCCAGTTACCAAGGTACTCGTAACCCAACGAATCTAGGAACAGCTCAATGACATGGTCCTGAGCTTTGCGTTCAGGTTGGCCGACGTTACTCATTATTAGCCCTCCACCCGCGCCACCACTGCGGTGTCGACCCAACGAGCAAGGACACTCAACGCAGCAAGGTATTCGAGTGCTTCCTGTTCGCTAAGCTCTTGATCGGCTTCGTGACTGAGAGGGTTCCGGATACCAGCAAACACACCCTCGGCAAGGTTCATCGCACCACGCTGTACAGACCTGTAGGTGTCGCTACCATCGTCTTTCATTCGCCGCAGGCGCGCTCTGCCAGTTTTCGGATCGTCGAGCGAAAACGCCTGTCTGAACAGGTCCGTCTCGCTCACGTCGCGACGGTCGACCTTGTTCTGAGTCTCAGCGTTGAGCTTCCTAATCGCACCCTCGACTGCTTCACGGAAATGCCCAGACTGCCAGAGTGATTTGGCTCCACCCCAGATCCAAGGATGCAGTTCGGCGGCTGACAGCTCTGGCGCGTTCTCGCCGAGATTCTCATCAAGCTCCTGCTTGCGGAGCAAGGCCTCACGCGCGCGTATCACTGCTTCACGGTGGCCGGTCCACCGATTGTTACGAGTCTCGTTGTATCTCGACGGCCACCCTGGTATAACGCGGTCGAGGATCTGTTCGACCACCTGCGCCTGCTTCGTAACCTCAGCATCAGGTACGGCCGTTACATTCCTCGTGGTAATGAGGCCGCCACCGCTTGCGTTGCGCATCACAGTTTGGTCGATAAACTTTTCCAGCTCCTTCAACGCCCAGTTGGTGTTCATGACGCGACCACCACAGGCAGGCGAGTGCTGCCAGTGAGCAGTTCCTGCATCATGCCGGCCTTCATCGCGCGAGTCTTGGCGATACGAGCCTCCAGCGCATTGACCTCCGCGTCTACGTCGTCGAGGACCGACGCGATCGCGCATTGCTCGGCATTCTCGGGTACTTCGATCTCGATCTTGCTGTACTCTGCGATCCACCGTCGCTTGTGATCAACGACTGTGTAGTCGATCAACTGCATCCGTTCGTACGCATAGCGAAGATTCACGCCCGGGCGAGCACCCAATATTTTCATTGCCGACGACTTCGCCTTAAAAGGAAAGGTGACGAGTTTTGATGCTGTCGTGAAGTCATCGAAGATGATTACTGGCACCGCGCAGTAGACGCCGTGCGTTTCCATTGTGCGACCGAGAACGAAGGTCTTGCCAGCAGTCAAAACTGGCGTGCCGACATCACCGTACTCGGTGGTGGACACCAGATAGCGACCAGGTTGCTCGTACGCCAACAGGTCGCCGAGCCGCTTCAGCTCCCATGGTTTCGTGAAACCAGCCAGGCGCGTGCGACCAGTGAGAAGCTTCTGCATCATGCCTTGCTTGATCGCCTGCTTCTTGACGAGCATCCGCTCCAACATATCGATTAGATCGTCGACGTCGCGAAGCGCCTGGGCGATCAGGCGCTGTTCTTCAATCGGCGGCAGGGGAATCTCAAGCTGCCGAAAGTAGTCGAGTCCAATGGTTTTGATTGTGCTTCCATTGGAGATTCGCTCGAACTCAGGCTTCATGTACTGGAGATAGTAGTAAAGATACCAGTTATCGAGGCGGGGGCCGCAATTCCACGCCATGAAGTGTTGGCTCACAGCCATGTCGGCACCAAGGACGGCACTCTTCCCAATTCCAGCATCCCGCAGGAGGACAACCGAACCCATAGGGTGTACCACCGCCGACGAGTTCGCCAATCCCATGCGTGTGATGGTCTCAGTTGTTGTTAGAACTGGGCCTCGGTCCAGCCTGAAGGTGTCCTTGAGTGAGACCCAAGGGATGCCGCCATTCCAATAGTCCGCCCGCTTTTTGTCCGGCGTGTGTCCGCTGCCTCGAGCAGCAACGTCGTCAAGAAGTACGTGCTTCCAAGGCAGACTTGGGGCATGAACGTTGCCAGCAATGGTCACGACTTGACTCCCATGTCGGCGAGGTAGCCAACAACCTTTGCGTCAAGCATCTTGAGCGTGACATCGAGCTTGCCGACGGTCTCGGCGTAGCGCTCGCCGAGCTGCTGAATCCGGGCTACGAGGATGAGAGTGAGGGCTTCGGCTTCGCCAGCAATGCGGTCGCGGACCATGGCTGCCCACTTGTCATCGAGCACAAGCTGCTTGATCTCGGGCAACGTAAGGTCGCCGTACTTCTTGAGGACCGTAAGATCGAGCGCGGCCTGGGCCTCCTTGGCGGTTTTCTTGGCGATGGTCTCGTCGTTGTACAGCTTGATCAAACGCTGGAGTGCCTTGACCTCTTCTGGGTCAGCCCCTTCGTGTCGGGCCACCTTCAGCCTGGCAGAGGCAAGGACCTTGGAAATCTTGCCGTCGTCCATAGTCTCGGCAAGCGGGCCGTCTTCGACGGCATGTTCCTCGATGTACTCCTCAACGGCACGGCCGGCTTCCTCAGCCACCGCGTTCAGTGTGTCCACCTCGGCCTGCTCGTTCGCGAAGTAGCGAGCGACCACGAGCGCAGGTGGGACCAGGTCCATCTTGTACTTGGTGGCGCTCCGGCCCGAACCAACGATGAGGTCCGGGGTCTCGGTGAGTTTGCGTTCCTTGTCCTCGATGGTCTTGCGAGGCTTCGCCGCGTCGAGCCATCCTTCGTTCATAATGAGGAAGACGTCATCATGCATGACGCTGTGCCAGTACGTCATAAGTTGCTCGTACACGTCGTACTCGTCGAGCAGCGGCGTGTCTTTGAATCGCACCAAGAGGTCATCGCTGATATGAGCGATCAGGTCCTTGGGGACGGTATTAGCGTCGAGCGCCTGCAAAATGGGTCGATGAGTGGCGAACCAGTCGTCAACCTGACTGCGTACATCGGTGGCGAACTTCTGGAACTCGTTCGAGTCCAGAATGGTCTGCTGCACCTCGGTCACGCTGACCGCGAGGTCGCTGTAGCCAGGGCGGTTTGACACGAAGAGCGTGGCACGAAGACTCGGGAACGCCTCCCAGTACCCGCCCAGCGCGTCCAGATCGCGGTCCGGAATCCCACCGTGAAGGTGCGCGTGGAGATCCTGGATGTCTTCAGGTTCTGAGGAGTCGATGTAACGGGGGATGTTGAGGTTGTAGTCGTTCTTCGGATCGGCGATCTCGTGCAACGGCACCATGCGCGAGTAGCACTCTATCTCGGTCTGCTTGTTGAAGACATCGACGATCTTGTGAATGTCTTGGCTACGGAGGCGGTTCTTGTTGCCGTCCTTGATGAACCCTTTGGATGCGTCGATCATGAAGACGCCGGTGCGTGCCTGGGCATTCTCTTTGTCGAGAACGATGATGCAGGCTGGGATCCCTGTGCCATAAAATAGGTTGGCAGGCAAGCCGATGATGCCCTTGATATAGCCGCGACGCAGCAACTCCCTGCGGATGCTGGCCTCGGCGTTACCACGGAAGAGAACGCCATGCGGCAGGATGACCGCAGCCTTGCCGTTACTCTTAAGAGACTTGAGGATATGCAGCAGGAAAGCGTAGTCGCCATTTTTCTCCGGCGGCCGGCCAAATTCGAATCGCCCGTACTCATTCTCCAAGCCGTTGCTCCACGACTTGATCGAGAACGGCGGATTGGCGACGGCAAAGTCGAAGGTCCGCAGCTGACTTCCCGCGATCAACTGCGGGCTCGTGATCGTGTCGCCCTTGCGGATGTCCGCGTCCTCGCTGCCGTGAAGGATCATGTTCATCCTGGCCAGCGCCCAGGTGGCGTTGTCCTTCTCCTGGCCGTAGATGGTGATGCCACGCGGGGCCTCATCTGCAACCTTGAGGAGCAACGAGCCCGACCCACACGTGGGGTCGTAGACCGTGTGGTCCTGCCGGGTACCCGGCCCGATGCCGACAACCTTGGCGAGTACACGCGAGACCTCGGCCGGGGTGTAGAACTGGCCCTTCGACTTGCCAGACTCCGTGGCGAAGTGCCGCATCAGGTACTCGTAAGCGTCGCCGAGCAGGTCGTCCCCCTCGGCGCGGCTACCCCGGAAGTCCAGGTCAGCGAAGATCGTTACCAGCTTCGAGAGCCGGTCCTGCATCTCCTTGCCCTTGCCGAGCTTCTCCTCATCATTGAAGTCGGCCAGGTCAATGACCTTCTCCAGTCCGTTAGCCTCGGCGAGCCTGCCGATGATCTTGTTGATCCCGTCGCCGATCTCCTTATCGCCCTTGAGGGCGACCATGTCGTCAAAGGAGCCGCCGTCAGGGACGTCAATCAAGGAGGTGCGATCAGACTTCGCCTTGTCTGTCACGTACTTCACGAACAGCAGCGTCAGGATGTAGTCTTTGTACTGGCCCGCGTCCATGCCGCCACGCAGCTCGTCACAGCTCCGCCAGAGCGAGCTGTACAAGTCCGACTTCTTGAGGGCCATTACGACGCCACCCCCTTGCCTACCTCAAGCCCCGAGCGCGCGCACGAGCCGACGGCAATATGTGTGGGTGACCTGTCCATTCTGCGGCATCCATCCCTTATGTAACCTTGTGTGACGATCCTGCCACCAAGGGTGCTACTCGGATCGAGTGCTTCAACGATAGTGCCCGGGCACTCACGAGACGCGTTGCCGTCGCGCGACACCCTGCTTCGGAAGCTGCCAGACCCACTGAACTGGCTCCACCGCCCGGCGATCGGCCCCAAACCACGTAGGCCCGCCAACTCCACGCCGATCAGGTCCAGGAACTCATCGCTGGGCTACCAGGCCGGAACGGCCCGTGCACGAGCTGGGCGCCCACCGAAACAGCCAACCTGCGGCGCTTCACAAAAGGAGACATCCGAATGCCGCGAGTTTATCCTTGACGAGAGATCGAGATCAGTGTCAGCAGCCTCGATGACGAACAGCGAAGTCCTCGTCCCCATCTGCGTGACCTACGACCGTCGCGACATGGTGGTGACTCTGGTGGCCAAACCAAAGAGGCGGGGACGCAAGCCCCGAACCCATGTGTCAAAGGTCCGGATTCGGGGTGTGCGACACGATCCGCCAGACGCGCACAAGATCGCCAAAGTCCTCGTTGAGCTCGCAAGAAGCCTGGATGGCGACCCGGATCAAGATCCAGACAGCCCGGCCGAGATTCTAGTAAACGACCCAACGTGCCCCGACCAAACCCCCGACACAGATGAACCCCCTACGAGCGCCTGACCTGGGTTTTCCGGGCTCTTAGGGGGTTCATCTGCAACTTCATGTGTGGAGCTGAGGGGAATCGAACCCCTGACCTTCTCGATGCGAACGAGACGCGCTACCAACTGCGCTACAGCCCCTGGTGAAGCTTGACCCCTCATTGGGAGCTCCATGAGCCTATCAGTGGTCTACGGAGCTCCCGACGAGGGGGGTCACTCTCCGACAGCTTGGCGGAAAGGCCTGGTCCCGGGCTCGTCGAGCTCGTGGAAGGCCGGATCCTCGTCGTCGAGGTCGACGACGACGGCTTGGCGCCGGAGACGGGACGTCGGGGACGGTTTGCGTTGCACGGCGGGCGGGCGTTCGGCGGCGGTGACTTCGACGTCGTCGCGGGACTCGTGGGTTTCGTCGCCGGTGTTCGCCGGGTGGTGCGGGGCGCGGCTGTTGTTGAAGCGGGCGAGGCGGCGCTGCCGGATCTCGTTTTCGATACGGACCTGGCGGCGTAGGTACGCGAGGTAGCCGATGAGGACGGCGTCGACGACACCGTTGGCCCACCAGACCGTCGGGGTCAGGAAGCCGGCGACGGCCGCGGTGGTGACGACCAGCGCCAGGAGAGCGATGACGACCCGTTGCCGGAACGCGTATTTGGCGCGGGCGGCCATGTCCGCCGCCTCCGGGTCGAAACCGCCCCGGCCCGGCCGGTAGCCGGCGCCTTGGCGGTCTCTTTCGGGACGGGCCGCGCGCGAGGGCTGGGGAAGCGGTTCGGCTTCCGGTGCCTCGTCTTCGAGGTCGGCGTCGAGCTCCGCCTCCAGTTCGGCCAGGTCGTCTTCTACCGATGGTTCCGTGTTCTCCGCCATCGCGAACTCCTCCGGTCCCTCGTGGCGCGTGCTCCCACTCCGCACGACTCGCGCCGCCAAGGCCGAGTCCGTCGTCCGCGCGACCTGCTGGCGCTTACGGGCGACCATGGGCACGAGAACGACGAGCCATGCCGCTGCGAGCGCGACGATGATCACCGAACTGGGCATCTCCCGTCACCTCCCCCGATCCACTGCTGTAGTCACGCTAGCCACAACAGTCACACACGCCGCGCAGACTCGCCGGTTTCGATCACGGAAAATGCCTCACCGAATTAGGTGAAACTCACAGGTTGTGGTAACGCGATCGGCGGAACGGCCCGGTGACGGGGTCAAACGCGCTCCGCGATGCCTTGCGCGATGAGCCGCGACACCAATCCGTCACCGGTCTCCTCCTTGGTGACGGCGTAACAGAAGTGGTCACGCCAGCCGCCCGCGACATCGAGATATCGCTCGAAAAGGCCTTCTTTTCGATACCCGGCTTTGGTGAGAACTCGCAGGCTGGGCGTGTTTTCGGGACGAACGGTCGCCTCGAGCCGGTGCAGCCCGCCGAAGGCGAAGGCGTGGTCGGTGACGAGGGCGACGGCGCCGGTCGCCACGCCACCCCGGACGATGTCCGATGACACCCAGTAGCCGATCCAGGCGGAACGAAGCGACGCCCGTATGACGTTACCCACAGTGATCTGCCCGGCGAAGCGCCCATCCACCGTGATGGTGAAGGGGAGACATTGCCCGCGCCGGGCCAACCCGCGCAGAGCCAGCCATTGTGACGGCCACGACCAGTACGCGTTGCGATCCGGCCACGGCCCGACACCGGTCGGTTCCCACATTTCGAGGTGCTCGCGGTCCCGCAACCGGACGCGGCTCCATTCGCCGGCGTCCCGTAACCGAACCGGCCGGACGGCGAGGATCCCGGCGGGCACCCGGAGCGGCCCCAGCTTCGCGGGCCAGCCCGGATGCCTGCTCTCGATCGGATACGCGACGCCGGAAATCGGTGCGCCCATTACGCCCGCTGGGCCAGGAAGGTCACCTTGACCTGCTCGCCCGCGGCGACCTCGGTGAGGTCTTCGTCGATGTTGATCAGGCAGTTCGCCTCGGCCAGCGACGCCAGCAGATGCGCGCCGGAGGTGCCGAGCGGCTGCACCAGGTACTCGCCGTTGCCCTCGTCACGCAGAAGTTGTCCACGCAGGAAACCCTTGCGGCCCTTGGTCGAGGTGATCGGGGAGAGCAGCCGCGCGCCGACGATCCGGCGGTGCGGGTTGCGGGTGCCGCGTGCGGCGCGGATGAGCGGGCGGACCAGGACCTCGAACACGACCAGCGCGCTCATCGGATTGCCGGGGATCAGGAACGTCGGCACCGAATCGGGGCCGAGTCTGCCGAAGCCCTGAACCGAACCGGGGTGCATGGCGACGCGGGTCAGGTCGATGTGGCCGAGGTCGGACAGCGCCGCGTGCACCTCGTCGCCCGCGCTTCCGCCGGCTCCGCCCGCGACGACGACGATCTCCGACATCAGCAGACGGCCTTCGACGATCTCGCGCAGTCGTTTCGGATCGCCGGCGACGATGCCGACGCGACTGACTTCGGCGCCCGCGTCGCGCGCGGCGGCGGACAGCGCGTAGGAGTTGACGTCGTAGACCTGCCCGACCGACGGGGTCCGGTCGATGTCGACCAGTTCGTCGCCGACGGACACGATCGAAACCCGCGGCCGCGGGTAGACCAGGACCTTCGCCCGGCCGACCGCGGCGAGCAGCCCGACCTGGGCCGAGCCGATGGTGTCGCCCTTGCGTACGGCGACGTCGCCGATCTGCACGTCCTCGCCGGTCCGGCGGACGTAGCCTGCCGACGGCACGGACTTGTGCACGGTGACCTTGGCCTGGTGACCGTCGGTGTAGGCGGTCGGGACGACGGCGTCGGCGAGCGTGGGCAGCGGCGCCCCGGTGTCGACCCGTACGGCCTGGCCCGGCTGGAGCCGCCGCGGCTGGCGGGAACCGGCCGCGATCTCACCGACCACCGGCAACTGCACCGGCTCTTGGGCCGCGGTGCGGACATCGACGCTTCGTACCGCGTAGCCGTCGACGGCCGCCTGGTCGAAACCGGGCAACGCGTGTTCGGCGACGACTTCTTCGGCGCACAGGAGACCTTGGGCCTCGGAGATGGCGACCCGCACCGGGCGCGGGCGCACCGCGGCGTCCAGGGTCAGCGCGATCTGCTCCTCGACGGAACGGAACTGTCCCGCGTCTTCGGTCTCGGCTGCCTCGGCGATGGACTCCGTCATGACTGGGGGATCTCGATCCGTTCGTTCGACCAGGCACGCGGTAAAAGCCCGTCGGTGAACTGAAGTTCACCACCGTTACCAGGAATGATGCGGTCCGAAGCCGCGGAAATCGCCCGATCGGGCAAGCTCCTCGTGGTCCGTGCCGCCGGGGTGGTCGCTGCGCCTGTCATAGACGTGAAGCCTAACCTGACCGCGTGGTCGAGCCTGGCAATGAACACCCGAGCAAAGCGGAGTGGCGTTCCCGGATAACCGCCGAACGACGTTCGCAGGTGGAGGAAGAGCGGCTGCGGGAGGCCGCGCAGCTCACCGTCGCGGCCGCTCGGCTGCCGGGTGAGATCGTCTGCGCCTACGTCCCGTTCGGTACCGAACCGGGTTCGACGGCACTGCTTGATCAACTTCTCGACCTGGGCAAACGTGTGTTACTGCCGATCGTCCCCGAGGCGCCGGGACCGCTGGAGTGGGCCGTCTACGAAGACCCGACGAGTCTTGGGCCGGGCAGGTTGCGGGGGCTGCTCGAACCGACGGGGCGCCGCCTCGGTCCCGACACGCTGGGGACGGCCGATCTGGTGCTGATCCCCGCGCTCGCCGTCGACGACGAAGGCGTCCGGCTCGGCCGCGGCGCCGGTTACTACGACCGGTCGCTGGCCTTCGCCGCGCCTGGCGCCGCGCTGATCGCCGTCGTCCGTGACGCGGAACTCGTGCGTGAGTTGCCCGCGGAACCGCATGACGTCCGCATGACCGGGGTACTGACCCCGGAGCAAGGCCTAGCGCCTCGACCGGTAATAGACTGACGCCCCGACGCAGTGGTTCAGAAAGGGCACAATGAGCTCTGACGCGCACCTGTCCGATCAGTTCGCCGAAACGCTGGCGAAAATGCGTTCCGCGGGAGCCCACGCCATGGAGCTGGCGGCCCTGCGACGGCGTCTCGAGCAGATGTCCGAACCCGGCGCCGGCCAATTGCCGGGCAACGAGCTCGAACCGCTCGAGGACATCAGCAGGCTCGTCGACCTGCCCGAGCCGGACGCCGAAGAAGCGCGCCGGGTGCTGGACCGCACCGCCGTGCTGAAGCTCAACGGCGGGCTGGGCACGAGCATGGGGCTCACCGGGCCGAAGTCGCTGCTGGAGATCAAGCCGGGGAAGACGTTCCTCGACGTCATCGCCATGCAGGTGCTTTCGACCCGCGAGAAGTACGACGCACGGCTTCCGCTGATCCTGATGAACTCGGCGGGCACCCGCGAACCTTCGCTGGAGTTGCTGAAGAAGTATCCCGATCTCGCCGACGACGTCATCCCGGCCGACTTCCTGCAGGGCCGCGAACCGAAGATCACCGCCGACGGGCGGCCCGTCGCCTGGCCCGCGAACCCGGAACTCGAATGGTGCCCGCCGGGACACGGCGACATCTACATCGCGCTCGCGGTGAGCGGGATGCTCGAAACATTGCTGGCGGAGGGCATCCGCTGGTGTTTCGTGTCCAACGCAGACAATCTCGGCGCGCTGCCGGACGCGCGGATCGCCGCGTGGCTCGCGAGCGAGAACGTCCCGTTCGCGATGGAGACCGTGCTCGGCACCGCGGCAGACCGCAAGGGCGGGCACCTCGCGCGGCGCGGGGGCAGGATCGTCCTGCGTGAATCCGCCCAGGTCCCCGACGGCGACGACTCGTTCGGCGACGTCGGCAAATGGCGGTTCTACAACACCAACAACATCTGGGTGGACCTCGAGCGGCTGAAGGCCCTGCAGGACGCCGACCCGGCCGCGCCCCAGCTGCCGCTGATCGTGAACCGGAAGACCGTCGACCCGGCCGATTCGGCCAGTACGCCGGTGATCCAGCTCGAGACGGCGATGGGCGCGGCGATCGGCTCGGTCGAGGGCGCGCGGGCCATCGAGATCCCGCGAAGCCGCTTCGCGCCGGTGAAGACCACCGACGACCTGCTCGTCGTCCGGTCCGACGCGTACGTACTCGACGAGGGCGGGGAGATGATCCCGGAGTTCACCACCCCGCCGGTGGTGTCGCTGAGCAAGGAGTTCTACAAGCTCCTGCCGGACTTCGACGCGCGTATCCCTTCCGCGCCTTCGCTGAAGGAGTGCACGAGCCTCGCGGTGGACGGTGACGTCACCTTCGGGAAGAACGTCGTCGTCCGGGGCGATGTGAAGATCACCGGGCCGAAAACCGTTCCGGACGGGGAGATCCTTTAGTCACGCTGAGCGATGAACACGTATTCGCGTCCTGGACGGTCGGGGGCGTCCCGGACGTCCAGGACGCGAAAGCCGTGTTCGGCCAGCAAGGATTCGAGTTCGTCGCGTTCGCGGAACCACAGCTTCGAGTCCGAGGTGACGACCTCGCCGTCGGCGAACCGGTAGCTGTACCGGAACGACACGAACGGGAGGTCCACCTCGGTGACTTCGCGCCATTGCTCGACTTCGCCGACGCCGGGGACGTCGATGACGACGTGCGCGGTGTCGGCGGCCCAGTCCTCCCACGCGCGGCGACCGGGGCGCCGGATCTCGAACACCAGGTGACCACCGGGTACCAACGCGGTGCGGACGCCTTCGAGGGTCCGGCGCCAGTCGTCGTCGGTCAGGAAGACCTGGGCACGTTCCCGGTCATCGCCGCGAGATCGGCGCCCGCCGCGCCCACGGCCTTCGCGTCACCGTGGATCCAGGTGATCCTCCCTTCCGGATCCTTGGCCTTCGCGATCTTCAGCGACGCCTCGGCCGGATCGACTCCCACGACCTCGATCCCGCGCCCGGCCAGGAGCACGGCCAGACAACCGGTGCCGCAGCCGACATCGAGCACTCTCTTCGCCCCGAGTTCGCCGATGATGGCGAGGTAGTGATCCAGGTCGTCGCGAGCGCCGTCGAAGGCGTCGTAGATCGATGCGAGCCGGGCGTGGGCGAAGAGCGCGTCAGGCATGCGGCGACGATAGTTCCGGGTCGCGTTCGGGGGCCACGGATTTACGGTCACGCCGCCAGGCCCGTTCTCCCAGCGAGGCCAGGAAGGCGGGCAGCAGTACGCCACGGACCAGGGTGGCGTCGATCAGCACGGCGACCGCCATCCCGACGCCCAGCATCTTGTATTCGATCGCGCTCAGGGTGATGAAGACGCTGAACACCCCGACCATGATCACCGCCGCGCCACTGATCACTCCCGCGCTGGTGCCGGTGCCTTGGACGATCGCGGTGACGGCGCCTTCGGCCCGGCGTTCACGGATGCGGCTGAGGATGAAGATGTGATAGTCCATGCTCAGCCCGAACAGCAGGACGAACATGAACATCGGCAGCCAGCCGACGACTCCGCCGTACGGGGTGAATCCCAGCAGGGAAGCGAAATGGCCGTCCTGGAAGATCCAGGTGAGCACGCCGTAGGCCGCGCCGATCGACAGCAGGTTCAGCAGGATCGACCCCAGCGCCACCGCCACGGACCGGAAAGCCAGCAGCAGCAACACGAACGCCGCCAGCAGGACGAACCCGAACACCAGCGGCATCCGCTCGACGACCCGGTCGGCGAAGTCGCGGGCGCTCGCCGTGCGGCCCGAAACCGCGAACTCGACGCCGCCCACCTCGCCGATCGTCTCGGGAAGTACCTCGGTGCGCAGCTTCGCCAGTGCGGCATCGGCTTCCGCGTCGCGGCCCGCGCCCGACAGCGGGACGCGGACGACCACGGCGTCGTCGACGTTCGCCACCGCGACGGGTTTGTTCAGCACGCCGGAGGTCTCCCCGATCCGCCGGTCGAGATCCGTGATCGCCGACCGCAGCGCCGGGCTGTCGACCGGGCCGCCGTTTTCCGCCGTCAGCACCACCGTCGCGGGGTAGACGACTCCCGGGAAGGCTTCCTGGGTGCGGACGGCGGCGTCGATCGTCGCGACCGACCGCGGCAGGCTCTCCGCCGGTGTCGGATCCTGCAGCCGCATGCCGAGCGCGGGCAGCGTGAGCAGGATCAGCAGCGCCACCGCGAGCCCTCCCCACAGTGACGGCCGCCGGGTGACGACCCGGGCCGTCGCGGACCAGAACCGTGACTTCTCCGCCGCGGTGCGGCGCTTGCCCAGCCAGGGAATCCGGCCGCGGTCGACCTTGTCGCCCAGCAGCGAAAGCAGGGCCGGCAGCACGGTGACCGCGCCGAGTACGGCTAATCCGACCACGAACGCCGTGCTGATCGCGAGACCGGTGAAGTTGTCGAGTCCGGTGAACACCAGTCCGCTCACGCACAGGACGACCGTGACGCCGGAGACGACCACGACGTGTCCGGACGTCCGCGCCGCACTGCGGATCGAGTCGTTGACGGAGTGGCCACGCGCGCGTTCTTCTCGCTGCCGCCTGAGGAAGAACAGCGAATAGTCGACGCCCACCGCCATCCCGATGAGCAGGGTGATCACCGTCGTCGCGCTGTTGATCGGGGTGAAGTCGTCGACGACGGACAGGAAGCCGAAGGTCGCCGCGACGGTCGTGCCCGCCAGCAGCAACGGGACCGACGCCGCGACCAGCGCACCGAAGACGATCAGCAGGATCATCAAGGTCAGTGGCAGCGAAAACAGTTCCGACCGCTTGACGTCCTCCCGGATGCCCTTGTCGACCACGGTCGACAGGCTGAGATCTCCGGACTGGCCCAACCGGGCCGACGGATGCCGGGAAGCGACCTCGTCGACCAGCGCGGCCGCGATTTCGAAGTTCGGGCGGATGTCCTTCTTCCCGCCGGCGATCGAGAAGCCGACGAGGCCGGACGCGCCGTCGGCGGAGATCCGGTCGGCGCCGTCGGCGGCCAGCGGTGAGCGCACGTCGGTGACGGAGCCGGATCGGGTGAGGGTGGTGACCAGGTCTTCGGTCGCCCGCCGGAGTTCCTCGTCGGTGGCGAACGGTCGTGAGCCGGGTTCCTTCGCCTGGACGAGGACGTTCTCGCGTAAGGGTTCGAAGGCGTTCTGGGCGTGCAAAGCGGTCTGCGCGCGACCGGACTCACCGGGATCGGTGCTTCGCCGGCTTTCGCCGTTCAGCACCATTCCCGGCAGCAGGGCGAACACCACGAGGGCGACCCAGCCGACGAGGGTGACCGCGCGGTGCCGCAGGGACCAGGCGGCGATCTTTTCGGGCAGCATGAACTACAGTCCTTTGCGTGAAGGAGTGAGATGCCTCGGGCGAGGTTTTTTGCTTCTTCTTTCCTGGGCCGTCGAGTTGCCGCTCGGCGGCCCAGGGCCTTTCCTCGGTGGTCTGGCGGTGTCTAGTCGACCTCCTTGAGGATTCGCTCGACCGTGCCCACGCTTTTCCGCAGATCCGCGAGGTGTCCGTCGAGTTCGGTGAGCTTGCGTTCGGTCTCTTCCTGCGCCCGCACGGCTTTTTCGGCGAGCCTGCGGTATTCCTGTTCGCGCGCGAGGGCGCCCCTGGCCCGAACGGTCGCGCCGAACTGCCACACGACCACCGTGATCACCACGGTGAGGAACACGAAGATGCCGATCAGCCCGGCGACCTCCTGCCATTGATGCCACTTCACGGTCGTTCCCCCTCGTTGCCGGGTGCCGGTGTGCTCAGCGTCGGCGCCGCGGCGGCGATGGTGTCCGGGCTCAGCTCGACCACGAACGGACTCACCTCGTAGAACTTCATCGCCTTCCCGTCCTCCGACAGCTCCAGTGCGGCCGACACGAGCCCGGCCGCCTCCAGTTTGCGCAGGTGGAGCTGCAACAGCGCCCGGCTGATGCCGAGCTCTCGCGCCAACTGACTCACGTACGCGCGCTCCGCGCGCAACGCCGCGACGATCCGCAAGCGGTGTGGATTCGCCAGCGCACCCAGTAGCCGCAGCAGCTCGTCGCCGGACGGTCCGGTGGCGGTCATGCCGCACTCCTGCACATGCCAGAAAAATCTAGCAGGTGCCGGGCTGAACTACCAGGTGCTCCAACCAGACGTTCGGCTCCACGTAGACGCCGAGGTCCAGTGCCGAGGAAGCGAGCACCGGCGCGATCCCGCCCGGTACGGCCGTGAGGCCGTCCCGGAGTTCGACGCCGGTCCACGCCTTCCACTGGGCGAAGGTGCCGGTGACCGTCATCGCGAACGGCGCCACTTTGGCGAACCGGGCGCCGAGCCGCTCATGTGTGCGCAGCCACGGATCCTCCGGCAGCCCGTCCGGGCGACGACGGGCGATGTAGTCCTCAAAGGACAGTGCTGGCGAATGCTCCTTCCCGGCCGGACGGACCGGCACGACGAGCTTGCGCATACCTGTTTCCCAGGCGCGCTTTCTCAATGCTTCCAACGCTTTTGTGGCCAGGCCGCCACCACGACGGCCTGGCGCGACCATCACTTCGAGCGCGATCAGCGTATTCGTCTCACGGGTGCTCATCAGATCTTCGGCGGCCCAGAGCAAGGCGGCGTCCCAGCCGTGGTCCGGCAGTTCCGGACGTTCGGCCGTCGGAAAGCCGACCGGGACGGCGGCCGCTCTCGCCACCGGGACATCGTCTTCCAGCAGAATGAGGAAGTATTCCGGCCAGCGGGCGGCGAGATGGGACGACTTCGCCAGCAGACCGGCCGGGTCGTGCTGGAGGAATTCGCCGCCGACACCGCCGAGGGCGAGCGCGGGCTCGCGCAAGCCGGGCCGGGTGGCCAGGTCTTCGATCACGATCATGTCCTCAGTAGAGCCGAGGACACGCGATTCTCACGAGGTGGTTTTCGGGCACGGCGTCATCCGTGCGAGGTGGTGCGGCCGGTCAGCGCACGGGCAGCGCGCGGCGCCGTCCGGTGATCCCGGTGGTGTTGAGGTTGGCGCGCTCGCCGGCGGAATGACCGTCGAGGTAGCCGCTGCCGGACAACCGCCTCGGCGGTGCCGAGCGCAGGTCTCCGTACTGTTCGTCGTACGCCTGTTTGACCATCGCCGTCCGGTCCTGGATGACCAGTTCGGCGGAGCGATGACCCGCCGCGGTGGTGTGGGTGCGGGCCGCGGTGTCCTCACTGTTGCGGAGCCGTTCGTAGACCGCGCCGGAGAAACCGTGCAGCCAGGTGCGCCGGTACGCGGCCAGGGATTCGCCCGCGAACACCCGGTTCTCCGGGCGGACCCGGGTCAGCTGGGTGGTCGCCTGCAGCAGCAGGCTCGTGTACAGCAGTTCCGTCCGTTCCAGATCGGAGCGGAAGCCGAACACCGTCACCGCGGTGACCGACTGGCCGAGCCGGTGCAGCAGGGCCCGGCAGCGCAGCGGATGCGCGATGTTCGTGAGCAGTCCGGCCTTGTCCCGGCTGTACGGGTTGTCGAGCGGGATCATGATCTGGGTGATCTCGTCCGCCGTCGCCCCGGAGGCGGCCAGCAACGCCTGATCGATGCCGTACCGGGCGATCAGTTCGGCGGCCTTGGTGTTGTACGACTCGGCTTCGGCCTCGGTGACCGCCGGGTCCTCCGCCTTCGCGAGGAGTTTCCGGACGCGCGCGAGCAGCGTGTCATGATCGGGCATGGCCCTCCTTCCTGATTGGGTTGGAGCGGATCAATCTAGGAGAGAGGTCCGACAATATTCGGGCGGGATGTCCGCCTCCCGGCAAGGGGGCGGTATGGCGATCGACGTAGCGGTGGTCGGCGCGGGCCCGAACAGGCTCGCGGCGGCGTCCCCTTTCCATCGCCGGTTCGGCCTCGCCGGGCACGGCGTCGACCTCATGCGGCCGGAAATCGTGTACGCGCACCCGTTCGACGGTAACCGGGCCGGACCGGCCCCTGAAGATTTCGACCGGACCTGTGACGTCCTTGGTACGGACGCTCCCCGGTGACGCCGCTTGTTCGGGTCCGCCGGCCGTGAACTGGCCGATCTGCTGCTCGGGGATGTGCGCCACCCGCGCTCTTTCCCGGCCCGGACGGCGATGCTCCGCTCGGCGGCGTCTTCCTGTGTTCGGCCGTGACCGGGCAGGGCCGCGGAATCCATACCGGGAAAGGACTCCGAGCGTCTGTTCACGGCCCGAGATAGGCATCCAGCGTGACGGCCAGCGCCCTCTCCGGTGACGGTGCGAAGCTCGCCCCCGCCAGCCCGCCCCACAGCCACAGCTGGGCGAGACCGTGCAGCGACGCCCACAGGGAGGACGCGAGCAGCCGTGGGTCGGTCGACGGATGCCAGCCGCCTTCCTGCAGTTCCGCGACCATCGCGGCGAAGAAATCGAACACCGCGCTGCTCACCCGCGCGAGCTCGGGATCGCCGGGGTCGATGAGGTCGCGACGGAACATCAGCTCGAACATCGCCGGATGGGCCAGCGCGAAATCGAGGTAACCGTGGCAGGCCGCGACGAGCCGCTCGCGCGGTGTCCCCTCCGGCAGGCCGGTGCCCCGATCGAGCAGTTCGGTGTAGCCGCGGGTGGCGACCGCCGAGAGCAGGGCGGCGCGGCCGGAGAAATGCCGTAGCGGCGCGCCGTGCGAAACACCGGCGGCCTTGGCGATGCCGCGCAGCGTCACGGCGCCGACGCCTTCTTCGGCCAGGAGGTTCGCCGCGGTGTCGATCAAGCGGGTTCGGGCGCCCACGACCGGGTCTCCTCGTGGACGGGCAGGAGTTCGGGGCGTTTCGGCAGGAAACCGTCGCCCGGCTGGCGGCCGGCGATCCGATTGCGGAAGCGGGTGACCGCGACCGGGAGGACCTCCCGCTTCAGCCACTGCAGATCCGCGCGCAGGCCGGGACGCCCGGCCGAACCGGGCAGTGGGGCGAGCCACGCCGGGTCATGGCTGACACCGAGTTTCCCGAGCACGTGCCCCGCCAGGCGGCGGTGGCCCTGTTCGGAAAGATGCAGCCGATCCGGGCCGAAATAACGGGAATCGTGCGCGGCGTCGTCCGGCCACAGGTCGACGAGGGTCGCGCCGTAACTGACGGACGCCTCGCGGACGGCGTCGTTCAGCGCGGTGAGGCGCGGGCGCATGCGATGACCCATCGGCATGCGGTGGGAGATGTCACTGAGGGTGAAGGTGACGACCACCGGCGCGATCTCGGTGCAGGTGCGGATGGCCGTGTCGACGCGCCGGGCGACCGTGCGCGCGTCCCAGCCACGGCTCATCACGTCGTTGCCGCCGCCGAACAACGCGATCAGATCCGGCCGGAGCCTGGTCGCCGCCGGGCTCTGTTCGGCGTGGATCTGGTCGAGCCTGCGGCCGCGGACCGCGAGATTGGCGTAGCGGAAACCGGGCTCGTCTTCGGCGAGGCGTGCCGCGACGAAGTCGGCCCAGCCGCGGTAGAAGCCACCCGACGGATGCGGATCGGCCAGCCCTTCGGCGCAGCTGTCGCCGAGCGCGACGAAACGTTGGTAGCCCATCCAGATCTCCGTAACCGCGAGTTCATCTTGTAGACACTGTCTATCAAACTGACGTAGACGCTGTCTACTCAAGGCTCGGGAGAGCGGTGGACGGCACGCCGCTTCTTGGCCTGCTCCCGGTTTCAGCGATGAGGGATCGGCTGGGCCGAACGGCCCAGCAACGCGATGAGCCGGTCGCCCGGCGTGGCGCCCGGCGGTGCTTCGACGGCGTGGTCGAAGGCGCCACCGGGCCCGCGCACCGGCATCGCGTCGGGGTAGCGGCTCGCCACGGTCAACGCGGCCGTCGCCAATTCGTCGTCCCAACGGTATCCGCGGCCGAGGGCGGTACCAAGGTCCCAACTGTGCGTGAGCGTGTCGACGAACAGCACGGCCAAGGCGTTCTTTGCCGGGAGCGGACCGAAGTCCCCGAAGTCGAAGATCTTTTCGAGCGTGGGGGCGCCGAAGGCCGCGAGGAATTCGGCGGAACTCTCCTCATAAGACCTGGCGAGGTCGCCGTCCGCTGTCGGTCGGGTCTTCCGGGGAAGACCCGTCGCCTGCGCGGCGCGGTGCTCGTTGTTGTCGATCAGGTGCTTCACGATGTCGCGGACGGTCCATTCGGCGCAGGGGGTCGGACGGCCCCAATCGTCCGCGCCGATTCCGGCGATCGTGGTTCCGGTGACGTGATGTGCCCGGGTCGTCAGTGCGAGGAAGTCCATGAGCCTCAAAGTATACGAACGATCGTGCTATCTTCTAGAGGTGAGCACACTCGAAGTGAACGAGGTCTTCGTCGGGCGGCCGTCGGTGCTGGGGACGAAACGGGACGTCCCGGTGTACAGCGCCATCGCGAAATCGCGAGTGGAGGCACCGTTCCTGAAACTGGACGAGATCAATCTTGCCGGTGACGACCAGGCGGATCGCACCGTCCACGGCGGCGTCGACAAAGCTGTTTACGTCTACCCGGCGACGCACTACGCGGCCTGGTCGGAGCAGGGGTTCCCGGTGGTCGCGGGTGATTTCGGCGAGAACGCTTCGGTGACCGGTGTCGATGAGTACGACGTGCGTGTCGATGACGTCTGGGCGTGGGGAGAGGCGCTGGTCCAGGTTTCGCAGCCGCGGACGCCGTGCTTCAAGCTCGCGATGAAGACGGGACGTAAGGACGTCATCCCGGCGATGATCGACTCCGGCCGCAGCGGCTGGTACCTGCGGGTGCTCCGGACGGGCGAGGTCCCCACCACGGGACGGATGACGCTCGAAGAACGCGATCCGGTGAATCCGACGATCGCCGAGGTGTACGTCGCGTCGTTCACCAACGTCGCCCCGCTGGACGACGACCGCCGGGACGCGTACTGGGCGCTGTTGGACCGGGTGCTCGCGGCGCCCGCGCTTTCCCGGCAGTACCGTGACGGCCTGGAATCGGCGAAACGGCGGCGAGAGGAACGGAATGCCGGTTGACGGCCGGGTGGCCCGCGGCGACGCGACGAGGCGGATCGTGCTCCGGCGCGCCGTCGACATCGCGTCCGTCGAAGGCCTCGACGGGTTGTCCCTCGGCAGGCTCGCCACCGAGCTGGAACTGAGCAAATCCGGGGTGTTCGCGTTGTTCGGTTCCAAGGAGGAACTGCAGCTCGCGGCGGTCGAGACGGCGAGCGCGATCTTCGCGGAAAACGTCGTCGAGCCGACACTGGAGGTCGAGCAGGGCATCACCCGGCTGCGCGCGCTGTGCGCGAACTGGCTCGACTACTCGGAACGCCGCGTCTTCCCGGGCGGCTGCTTCTTCTTCAACACCGGCGCCGAGTTCGACGCGCGGACCGGCCGGGTCCACGACGCGGTCGCGAAAGCGAGCCGGGGCTTCGCCCAGTTCATCCGGTCCACCGTCACCGAGGCGCGGAAGGCGGGGCACCTGCGGGAATCGGTCGACGTGAACCAACTGGCCTTCGAACTGAACGCGCTGGGCCGGGCCGCGAACGCCGATTCGGTGATGTTCGGCGGCACGGAGCCCTACGCGCTGGCCCGCGCCGCCATCACCGCCCGCCTCGACGCGGCGGCCGAACGAGGACCGGTCCGTTCCTCGCGAATTTCGCGAGGAACGGACCGGTCGTAGCGCTCTACTTCCAGTCGACCTGCGTGGACCGGTAGAAGTCGATCCCCTGCTGGACCCACCGCGGGCTCTGCTTCGCCAGCCGGAGCCGGTAGGCGTCCCAGGTCCGGGAAGCCTTCGGCGACCAGCCGATCTCGGCGTGCCCAGGCAGCCTCGGGAACGCCATGAACTCGATGTTGTCACTGGTGATCAGCGTTTCCGACCACAGTGGGGCCTCGACGCCGATGACGTTCTTCTCCGAAACACCCTGCAGGAACGTGGCCGGATCCCAGTCGTAACCGGTTTTGACCTCGATCAGCCCGGCCCAGCTCAGCCCGAGCGGCGTCTGCGGGTGGTACTTCATGTCGAGGTATGCCTTGTTCGCCGGCGACATCAGGATCTTGTTGCCGCGTGCCGCCGCCTCGGCCACGTTGGCGTCCGTACCGGTCGTGCCCCAGAACTGCGGAACGGCCGAAACCGGCGGTTTCGTCTTGGCGATTTCGTGCCAGCCGGTGATCGTCTTGCCGTACTTCGCGACGATCGGATGCACCTTCGCGGCGAAGGTCTGGTAGTCCGCCGGGGTGGTCGAGTGGGCCTCGTCACCGCCGATGTTGAGGTACTTGCCGGGGGTGATCGCCGAAAGTTCGCGGATGACGTCGTCGACGAACTTGTAGGTGATGTCCTTGTTGATGCACAGCGAGCTGTAGCCGACCTCGATGTCGGTACGCGGCGGGACCGCGACCCCGTCGCAGTTCAGTTCGGCGTAGGAGTGCTGGGCCGCGTTGGTGTGCCCCGGCATGTCGATTTCGGGAACGATCGTGATGTGCCGCGAAGCCGCGTAGCGCACGAGGTCCTTGTACTGCTCCTGCGTGTAGTAGCCGCCGGGAGCGCCACCGACGGCCGTCTGCCCGCCCACGGTCGCCAGCTTCGGCCAGCTCTTGATCTCGATCCGCCAGCCCTGGTCGTCGCTCAGGTGCAGGTGGAGGGTGTTGATCTTGTACTGCGCGATCTGGTCGATGTAGAGCTTGACCTGCGCCGGTGTGAAGAAGTGCCGGGCGACGTCGAGCATCGCGCTGCGGTAGCCGAAGCGCGGATAGTCGAGCACTGTGCCGCCCGAAACCACCCATGACCGCTTCTGGACGGTCTTCGCTTCGATCGCCGACGGGAGCAGCTGACGCAGCGTCTGCACTCCGAGGAACAGTCCCTCGTCGGTGTTCGCCGTCAGCTTCACGCCGGAAGAGGAGACCTTGAGCTGGTAGCCCTCGGTGCCGACCCGATCGCTCGCGCGACCGGTTTCGAGGGAGATGGCCGGGCCGCCGCCGCGGTGGCCGGTGACCACGGGCAACCGGTAGCCGGTGGCGGGCCGGAGCAGTCCGGCCAGGTATTCGGCGACCTGCCTGCCTTCGCGGTCGGTGCGGATGACGGTGGCGGGGTTGAGCCGGAAGTTCGCGCGAGGATCGGGTTTCGCGTCGACGGGCGCGGGGACGACGTCGGTGACGGTCCGTTCGGGTTTGGCGTGCTGTCCCGCGCTCGCCGTCGCGGGCAGGCCGAACGTCACGAGGCTCAGGACGGCCACGCCGAGCACGGTTCTGGACAGGCGTTTACTCATGGAGCACCTCCGGTCGGGTACCTGGAGACTCACTGCTGATAGAGGTATAGACCAATAGGGCAAACACGACAACACCCGATCGGACCAGTACGCCGTGCCGGTCATCGGTCACGCGCCGCGCAGCACCGCTTTCAAGGCATCGAGAACACTCGCGTCTTCGATGGTCGAGGGCACCTGCTCGTCGCGGCCGTCGGCGATCCCGCGCATGGTCTTGCGCAGGATCTTCCCGGAGCGCGTCTTCGGCAAGGCGTCCACAATGGACACGTCACGGAAGGCCGCGACCGGGCCGATGTCCCGCCGCATCAGCGCGACCAATTCGGCCTTGAGCGTTTCGGCGTCGAACTCCACGCCCGACTTCAGCACCACGAAGCCACGCGGAAGCTGCCCCTTGAGCTGGTCCCGGACGCCGATCACCGCGCATTCGGCGACGGCGGGATGGGACGCCAGCACGGCCTCCATCGAACCGGTCGAAAGCCGGTGGCCCGCGACGTTGATGACGTCGTCGGTGCGGCCCATGACGAACAGGTAGCCGTCTTCGTCCACGTATCCGGAGTCACCCGTCAGGTAGTGGCCGTCGTACCGCGAAAGGTACGCCTCGCGATACCGCTCGTCGTCCTGCCACAACGTCGGCAGCGATCCCGGCGGAAGAGGCAGCTTGAGGGCGATGGCGCCCTCCCGTCCGGCGGGGAGCGGGTCACCCGCCTGGTCCAGGATCCGCACGTCCCAGCCCGGCACCGGTTTCGTCGCGGAACCGGGTTTGACCGGCATCGGTTCCAGCCCGCGCGGATTCGCCGCGATCGGCCAGTCGGTCTCGGTCTGCCACCAGTGGTCGATCACCGGTACGCCGAGCTTGTCGTGTGCCCAGTGATAGGTCTCCGGATCGAGCCGTTCACCGGCCATGAACAACGTGCTGAACTCGCTGAGCTGGTATTTTTCGATTTCGGCCGCGTCCGGGTCGACCTTCTTGATCGCCCGCAACGCCGTCGGCGCGGTGAACAGCGCCTTCACCCCGTGGTCGGCGATGACCCGCCAGAATGCGCCGGCGTCCGGGGTTCCGATCGGCTTGCCCTCGTACACGACCGATGTCGCCCCGATGAGGAGCGGCGCGTACACGATGTAGGAATGACCGACGACCCAGCCGACATCGGACGCCGTCCACCACACATCGCCAGGCCGGATATCGTAGATCGCGCCCATCGACCAGGCCAGCGCGACCGCGTGCCCGCCGGTGTCGCGCACTACGCCCTTCGGTTTCCCCGTGGTGCCGGAGGTGTACAGGATGTACAGCGGATCGGTGGCCGCGACCGGCACCGGAGCCGCGGGGGAGGCTTTCGCGACCAGTTCGGTCCAGTCGACGTCCCGCTCGCCCAGTTCGGCGCGAGCACGCTCCCGCTGGAGCACCACGACCTTGTCCGGTCGATGGGCCGTGCCCGCGAGTGCCTCGTCGATGATCGGCTTGTATTCCACGACCCGTGCTGGCTCGATCCCGCACGAGGCGGCCACGACGACCTTGGGTTTCGCGTCCTCGATCCGCGCCGCCAGTTCCTTGGGCGCGAACCCGCCGAACACCACCGAGTGCACCGCGCCGAGCCGGGCGCACGCGAGCATCGCGACGGCGGCCTCGGGGACCATCGGCATGTACACGATGACGCGATCGCCCTTCCCGACACCGAGCGACGCGAGCGCGCCGGCGAAACGCGCGACGTCGTCCAGCAGTTCCGCGTAGGTGAACCGGCGTACCGAATCGGTGACGGGAGAATCCCAGATGAGCGCGGTCTGCTCGCCGCGGCCGTCCCGCACGTGCCGGTCGAGCGCGTTGAACGCAGTGTTCAGCTCGCCATCCGGGAACCATCGGTAGAAGGGCGCCTTCGACGCGTCGAGTGCCCGCGTCGGCGGACGGGTCCACTCGATCGCCTGTGCGGCTTCGAGCCAGAAACCCTCCGGGTCTTCGAGGCTCCGCTGATACGTCTCGGCGTGCATCGAATGCTCCTTCGCGCTCGGGTACCCGGACCCCATCATGGACTTCCGGCCACGCCGATGCCCGGTGATAACGGCGAGGAGACACCCGCGGCAACCCGGCAACCCTGGACGGGCATGGAGCGTCCTAAGCTGGACTAGGGGCAAAATCGCCGGAAACGGCCTTCACGAGCGAGGGGAGCAGGGTCCATGGGACTAGCGAGCGCGCTGCTTTCGTTCGCGCACAGCCTGTTCGGGCCGGGGATCTGGCCAGGGGATTGGGTGTGGGCGACGAGCACCGCGGGAGCGCTGGTCGCGCTGCTGCCCGCACTGGGAGCGATGATCGTCGCGATCATCCGCAAAGGCACCGGCAACCGCTACGACGTGGTGACCCTGTCCATCTTCGGCGGGATCGGCGTCGTCGCCGTCTTCCTGCTGCCGTGGCTGCTGGCCACCGGTGTTTCGCAGGTCTACCAGGAGGCCGCCTCGTCGGAGGCGGGCGGTGAGTCCGGCTTCTCCCGCAGTGACCTCTCGACCTTCAACGCCGACTACAGTCCGCTGATCGGCGCGCAGAGCGAGTACCTGGGCCGCGGCCAGAACGTGTACGAGGTCCTGTTCTATCCGAGCGGGATGCAGCTGAGTTACATCTTCTACCTGCTCCTGCTGGTCGGGCTGCCCGCGCTGTCGCTGCTCTTCGTGATGTTGCAGGCGCGGACCGCGTTCCGCCGCGGACCGAAATGGCCTTCGCGGTTCTTCTGGATCCCGTTCGTGCTGATGGTGCTGGCGAGCATCGGCATGGGCGCGAACACCGCCGTGCACTTCTGGCTCGGTTTCCTGCCGTTCAGCGTGCTGGGCCTGATCCCGGTCGCGCTGGTCGGCCCGCCGCCGTGGTCGGTGATCAACCGGCCGGACCCGCAGCCCCGGCAGAAGATCGAGCCGTACCGCCCGGAGCCGCCCGCGCCGAAACCGCAGCAGCAACTGCCGCCCCCGCCCGCCAAGCAGTACCCGGCGACCGCGCTGGCGCAGGCGCCCGAACCTCCCGCGCTGGCCGCGGCCCCCGGCCCGATCCCGCAGCCTCCGGGGTCCCGCAACTCCGGCGGTGGTCGCTACAAGCGCGTCCGGCGGCTCGGCCACGGTGGCTTCGGCACCGTGTGGGAAGCGATCGACACGCAGCTCAACCGCACTGTCGCGCTGAAGATCGCGCACGCGCCGGACCGGGACACCGAAGAGCGGATGCAGCGTGAGGCCCGTGCGCTGGCCGTGGTGAACCATCCCAACTGCGTCCGCGTGTACGACCTCGTCGAGGAGCCCGACGGGCTCGCGCTGGTCATGGAGTACCTCGAAGGGCGTTCGCTGGCCGAGATCGTCGACTCGCAGGGCCCGCTCGACGACATCGCCGCCGGACGGCTCTGGTCGACCATGGCGGGCGCGCTCGCCGCGGCGCACGAAAAGGGGGTGCTGCACCGGGACCTGAAGCCGTCGAACATCATCCTCGACCGCAACGGGCTCGCCCATCTCATCGACTTCGGCATCGCCCGCAGTCAGGGCGACTCGAAGATGACCGCGACCGGGATGATGATCGGCACGCCGGACTTCGTCGCTCCCGAGCAGGCGATGGGCTCGCCGGCGAGCCCGGCTTCGGACGCTTGGCAGCTCGCCGCCACGGTCAGCTACGCGCTGTCGGGCCAGCCTCCACGCGGCACCAGGGAGACCCCGATGGCCGCGCTGATGGCCGCCGCCCGCGCCGAACCGGTGTCGAAGCTGCCGAACCGCAGCGCGCACGCCCGGATCCTCATCGCGTCGCTCGACCAGGAGCCACGCCGTCGTCCGACGCTCACCGCCGTGCGGCGCGACGTCGAAGGCTGGCTCGCTCGCGCGGGCAAGTCGCCGGACGGCCCGGTCACCCAGATCGTCCCGCGCCGCGCTTCGCAGCCGCAGTCCCGCCAGCAACCGCAGCCTCAGCGGCACCCGCGCTGACCTGCGTAAAGAGAGCAAGGGACCTTTGCTGCCGTCAGTTAGTGGGCTAACGAACGCCGGTAAAGGTCCCTCGCTCGCCCTCAGTCGATGATGACCCAGGTCCCGTCGCGCCAGGCCATGGTGAAGATCTTGGGTTCCCCGTCCATGATCGTCGCCTTCGGCGCGATCGCCGTCGGCGGGACGGTCACCTGGTCAGGCCCCTTGCTCTTCACCTTCGCGCGATCGACCCTGGTGGCTTTCAGGTTCTTCAGATCCTCGGGCGTCAACATCCCGAACAGCATCGGCGTGAGGCTGCGGCACTCCTTCATCCCGCCGTCGTAGGCGGGCGCCGAAATCCGGCAGACGGTATCCAGATCCTTGGCGCCCAGCGCGTGATGGAATTCCTCCATCACGCTCGCGGCGCCGTCCGGCGTATGCGCCACCGCCCCGCCGTTGGCGGGCTTGGTGACCGTCGCGGCGGTCGCCGAAGGGGCTGTAGCGCTGGCGGGCGTAGTCGACGAAGGCGCGCTCGAGCTACTGCTGGGCGCTTCGGAAGTGCTCGGAACGGCCGAAGCCTGTGGGGACGCGGTCCCCGGTGTCTGCTCCTCGCAGCCCGCGATCAAGAACAACGCCACGGCCGCGCAGGCCGCTCCGAGCGGTCGGATCCTCATGATGCCCCCTGTCGAACTGCGATTGACCAGGGGAGAGTAACAACTGAGCCCCAAGTGTCACAGGCGAATCGGGAAACGCGCTACGCGTCACCCTCGATCAAGGCGACCATCGACACCGCCAAGATGAGCTGAGCGGATACGCAGGTCCGCTTCATCGCTTCCTTCTTCTTGCCGATGAAATCGACCTGCACCACCTGACCGTTGGGAAGCTGGACGCTCACGGCACAGGTCTCCTCGGTTTGTTCGTACCTGGCCTTCAGCAGGCCGAACTTCCCGTCCCGTACGTCCGCGCCCTGCTTCGGCGGCACGGCTTCGAGACCGCCGGTGCCGGTCGTGTACATCCCGACGGCTTTCGCGTAGGGAACCTCGTGGGTGCAGGTCGGCCCGACGGGACTCTCGCCCTTCTGAGCGCCTTCACGGCCCGCGTTGACACCCGCGTAATTCGCGTGGGTGAACTTGACCACCTCGCAGATGTCGGCGTTCTTCAGCGCCTCCGCCGGCGGTTCCTGAACGGTGCTCGGCGCCGGCCTGCCACCGGCGAGCGGGACGAATTTCTTCACCACCACTTCGGCGACCTTCTTCGCCAGTTCGCAGTGTTCGGCGCGGACGCCCCCTTCGTCGTTGTCGACGTCATAGGCGTCGACGGCGATCGAGGCGTAGGCGCGTACGTCCATGTTGACCGAGCAGAAGGTCGCCGGTTCCGGATCGAAGGCATAGGTCCGGCCCTTGATCCCGGCGATCTCCACCGGTTCCATCACCGCGGAGTCCTGCGTGATCCAGCTGTACGGGCTGTAGGCGTGCACCTGCGCACCCTTGTTGCCGGGGAACACGAACTGGCAGCCGCTGAGCGTGCCCTTGGTGCTGACCAGGCCGAGCGGCTGGAGATCCGGTTTGATCGAATCCAGCCAATCGCAGCCTTCTTCGCCCTGTTTCACGGGCAGGGCCAGGGGCTGATCGAGCACCTGGGCACTGAACCCCGACCCGTCCGCGGGCGGGTCGTACTTCGGATACTTCGCTTCACCGCCGCCGGTGGTGGCGGCCGGAGCGGCACCCTCACGGAAGGCTTTTCCGTCGACGGCACTCGAACACCCCGTGAGCAGCAGTGCGATGGCCACGAAATACGGCCAACGAGACATGATGACCCCCAAAATCCCTGATTCGGGCAGGAGTCTAAATCGCTTTCAGCGGTCTCGCTGGGTCTTGGGGCAACCGGTCGCGGTCACCTCCAGGACGGCAGCCACAACTCGGCGTTCCAGTGCTCGTTGGTGATCGCGTTGCCGTTGAGGATCGGCCACAACCAGGCGAAATTGGCCACGACAAGCCCCACGTAGAGGGCGACGACGAGCATGCCGGTGCCCCGCCGTTCGAATCCGAGTTTCGCGCTGCCGAGGATCTGCCCCAGGATCAACGTCAACCCGAGTATCAGGAACGGCGCCAGCGGCGTGGCGTAGAAGTAGTACATCTGGCGGTCGAGGTTGGTGAACCAGGGCAGGAACCCGGCCGCGTAGCCGACGAGCACGGCGGCGTAGCGCCAGTCGGCGCGGAAGAACGACCGCCACGCGCTCCAGCCGAGCATCGGCAGCGCGAGCCACCACATCGCCGGCGTCCCGATCAGCATCGTCGCCCGCACACAGGTCGACTCGCCGCACCCGGTCGCGTCGGTCCCGCCCGCATACGCGTAGAGCATCGGCCGCAGCCCCATCGGCCAGGTCCACGGCTTCGACTCCCAGGGATGCGGTTTGTCCTTGGGCGTCACCAGGTTCGCGTGGAAGTCGAGGACGTTCATCGAATAGTCGCCGAGCGACCGCAACGCGGGTGGCATCCACGCCCAGAAACCGGGGTCGACGTCCTTGATCGCCACGTAGTTGCGGTCGGTCGCGGTCTCGCTCGCGAACCAGGCCCAGTAGCAGGCGAAGTACACCAGGACCGGGATGACGACGATCGCCCACAGCGCGGGCAGCACGTCACGGCGCAGCGTGCCGACCCAGGGCCGCTGCACACCGGCGGCGCGCCGCGCGGCCACGTCGAAGAACACGGTGAGCAGCCCGAACGCGGCGATGTAGTAGAGCGCAGACCACTTGACACCGAAGGTCAGCCCGATCATCAGGCCCCCGGCGAACCGCCACCATCGGAAACCCAGCTTCGGGCCGAACCGGGATTCGTCGATCCAGCCTTCGCGGACGGCCACGGCGAGCCGCTGCCGCACCTGATCGCGGTCGCACAGCACGCAGGCGAACGCGGCGAGCACGAACAACGCGATGAAGATGTCGAGCATGCCCATGCGCGACTGCAGGTGCAGGACGCCGTCGCTGATCGCCAGGATCCCGGCGACCGCGCCGAGCAGGGTGGAACGGGTGAGCCGCCGGGCGATCCGGATGACGAGGAACACGATCAGCGTGCCCGCCAGCGCGGGCATGATGCGCCAGCCCCAGGCGTTGTAGCCGAACAGCCATTCGCCGATCGCGATGAGATGCTTCGCCAGCGGCGGGTGCACGATCAGCTCGTAGCCGTAGTTGTCTTCGTAACCGCCGTTGCGCAGCATCTGCCACGCCTGCGGGACGTAGTGCTTCTCGTCGAAGACCGGCGTGCCCTTGTCCGTGGGCGTTCCCAGGTTCTGGATGCGGACGATGCCGCCGATGAGCGTCAGCACCAGCGTGACGACCCAGCCGCGCAGGCGATCGGTCGGCATGCCGCGGCCGAGGAGGGAGGCCTCCCGATCGCTGGGTGGCCGGAGCGCGTCGACCGGATCCGGCCGCACGCTCTCGTTGTCACGGGTCAGCAGTGCGGTCACGGGGCATGATCCTACGGGCGGAAGAGTGAACTCGGTGTCCGGATCTGCGAACCGGTTAACCTTCGGGAATGACCGAAGGACGCCTTGTGCTGGCAGCCACCCCGCTCGGAGACGTCCGCGACGCTTCGCCGCGCCTGTCCGAGGCCCTCGCGGCGGCGGACGTGATCGCCGCGGAGGACACCCGGCGCCTGCGTTCCCTCACCACCGCCCTCGACGTTTCACCGGTCGGCCGCGTGGTCAGCTTCTACGAAGACGTCGAGACCGCTCGCCTGCCGAAACTGCTCGAATCGCTCCGGTCGGGGGAGACGGTGGTCCTGGTGACCGACGCCGGCATGCCGAGCGTCTCGGATCCCGGGTTCCGCCTGGTGGCGGCTTGTGTCGAGGCGGACATACCGGTGACCTGCCTGCCCGGTCCGTCGGCGGTGACCACGGCGCTCGCACTGTCCGGTCTGCCGTGTGACCGTTTCTGTTTCGAAGGTTTCGCCCCCCGTAAGCCCGGTGAACGCGCGAAATGGCTCGGTTCGTTGAAGGACGAGCCCCGTACGGCGGTGTTCTTCGAGTCTCCGCACCGTCTCGCGAGCACGCTCGCCGACGCGGCCGAAGTCCTGGGTGCCCACCGCCGGGCCGCCGTGTGCCGCGAACTGACCAAAACCTACGAAGAGGTCAAACGAGGCGACCTGCCGGAGTTGGCCGCCTGGGCCGCCGACGGGGTCAAGGGTGAGATCACCGTCGTTCTCGCGGGTGCGCCGCCGCGTTCGGTGAGCGTCGAGGACCTGGTCTCGGAAGTGTCGTCGCGGGTCGCGGCCGGCGAACGCCTCAAGTCGGCCGCCGCCGAAGTCGCCGAAGCGACGGGTGTGTCGAAGAAGGAACTGTACGACGCCGTGCTCGCGTCCCGTAAGAGCTAGGACAGCAGGGCCGTCACGGCCGCATGCGCCTTCGCGGCATCGGGCTCCGCGCCGGTGATGACGTCGGTGTAGAGGAAAGACTCGCCGATCCGCACCAGCAGATAGGCTAGGTCATCGACCGGCAAAGGCGGGGTCAGCCGTCCGGCCGCGACCTCTTCGTCCAGGAACTCGCGCATCTTCGCGATCGCGCGACTCTGCACCACGCTGGCCTTCGTCGTCAGGATCCGCAGTGCCCGCTCGGGCTCGTTGCGCAGGAATTCCCGGAACGGTTTCGAGCCGTTCACGGTCCGGACGAAGGTGCCGACGAGCTCCGCAATCCCTTCCGCGCCGCGTCCGAATTCGCCCGAAGCGCGTGCTTCGAAGACCTCGACGGTCATCGACCACAGGATCTCGCCGAGCAGCTGATCCCGGCCGCCGACCCATCGGTGCAGGGTGGCGCGGCTGATCCCCAGCTCGCCCGCGAGGTCGCCCATGTCCACCCGTCGCCCCTCCAGGAACCGGGCGCGCGCGATCGTGAACGCGCGCAGAGCGTCCGGGCGCGGCGCGGTCAGGTGGCGTCCGAGTGCGGTTTCGATGAGTGAAACATATCACGTCATGTCTCATGGATGAGACATATGCAAGAATGTCTCGTCTCGACGAGGAGGATGCGAATGCGCGCTGTACAGGTGACCGAATTCGGCGGACCCGAGGTGCTCACCCCCGTCGACCTGCCCGATCCCGTCCCCGGGCCGGGGCAGCTGCTGGTGGCGGTCGACCGGATCGGCGTCAACTACGCCGACACGCACCAGGCCGAGAACTCCTATCTCGCGCCGAGCAAGCTCCCGTTCGTGCCCGGTGGCGAGGTCGTCGGCCATACCGCGGACGGCAAGCGCGTCGTCGCGTTGCTCAGCGGAGGTGGCGGTTACGCCGAGCGTGCGGTGGCCGACGAAGTCACCAGTTTCGAGGTGCCCGACGGCGTCGACGACTTGACCGCGTTGTCCTTCATCGTGCAGGGCGCCACCGCCGCACTCCTGCTGCGCAAGACCGCCCACCTCGAACCCGGCGAATCCGTCGTCGTGCACGCGGCCGCGGGCGGGGTCGGCTCCATCGCCGTGCAGCTCGCGAAAGCCTGGGGAGCGAGCCGGGTCATCGCGACCGCCAGCAGCGACGAGAAGCGGGCCCTCGCCCTCGAACTCGGCGCCGACGTCGCCATCGACTCGCGTGCCGAGAACATGACCGACGCGCTTCGTGAGGCGAACGGTGGCAAACGTGTCGACATCGTGCTCGACATGACCGGCGGCACCGTCACGGATCAGAGCATCGCCGCCCTCGCGCCGTTCGGCCGCCTCGCGTTCTACGGCATGGCCAGCCGGGAGCAACCGAAGCCGATCGAGGCCGGCAATCTCCTCGGACACAGCACGACCGTGTCCGGCATGTGGCTGCCGCACGCCTTCAAACTCCCCGGAAACGTTTTCGGCCGCGCGCTCGACGAGCTTTTCGAACTGGCCCTCGCGGGCCGGGTCCGTGCCATCGCCGGCGGCGAGTACGCCCTGTCCGACGCGCGCGCCGCCCACGAGGCCCTGCGCTCTCGCGGCACGATGGGCAAGCTCCTGCTGGATCCCGCCAAGTAGCTCAGCCGAGCAGGCGCTCCAGCGGAGCGGACTTGTGCAGGCATTCCTGCCATTCCGCTTCGCTGTCGGAGTCGGCGGTGATCCCGCCGCCGACTCCGAGCTCGATCGTGCCTTCGTGGATCTCGAAGGTCCTGATCGCGACGTTCAATTCCAGCCCGGCGATCGGCGAAGCGAGCCCGATCGCACCCGTGTAGACACCACGCGCGACCGGCTCCAGCTCGGCGATCAGCTCCAGCGCCCGGATCTTCGGCGCGCCCGTCACCGAACCCGGCGGGAAGGTGGCCGCGAGCAAGGCCGCGTCGTCGATCCCTTCGGCGATCGATCCCTCCACAGTGGACTCCAGATGCCAGACGCCCGGCGCGGGCCGGACCGCGAGCAGTTCGGGGACACGCACCGTGCCGGTGGCGCATACCCGCCCGAGGTCGTTGCGGACGAGATCGGTGATCATCACGTTCTCGGCGACGTCCTTGGTGGATTCCCGCAGCCGCTGCGCGAGGTGCTCATCGGAGGCGTCCCTTCGCGGCAGCGTGCCCTTGATCGGTGTCGATCGGACACGTTGTCCGTGCCTGGCAAGGAATAGTTCAGGGGAGAACGAGACGACCGAACCCCAGTCGCCGGCCAGGAAAGCCGCCCGGCGGGCACCGAGGCGACGCGAGCCTTCGGCGAACAACGCGGTCGGATCACCGGTGAACTCTCCGCTGAAGCGAGCGCAGATGTTCGCCTGGAACAGCTCGCCGGCTTCGATCGCGTGCACACACGCCTTGACGGCGTCATAGTGCTCCGATGGAAGCGGACGCGACAACAGGCCGGAACGCCAAGTCGTCGATTCGGGAACCTCGGCGAGCCAGGACTCCACCGCGGCCACCTCGTCGATCGGATCCGGGGCGCCATCGGAAAGCAGGGCTTCGAACCACCACGAACCGTCCGCGTCCAGTCGCAGCACCCTGTCGACCCAACCCCAGACAGCCGGAGGAAGCGCGCCGGAACGACCCGACGGATCGATCAGGTCGTAACCCAGGTAACCGAACCAGCCGCCTCCGACGGCACCAGGCACCGCGTCACGCACGAAGGGCATTCGTGCGGGGATGGCGAAGGCTTCGGCCACGTCCCTGACGGGAGTCAGGGGAGCACTCAGCGCGATGACCGCGCGCGAAGAGAACCACTCTCCGCAAAGTGCGGCAGGTGGCGCCAGCCCGAGGTTCCCGGCGCGTACACCGAGAACCGCCAGTGCCCGTTCGGGCCCGACGTCCGTCCGCAGCCTCCGGCACATCAACCGCACGTGACATTGTCACCGTTCGAGTGACCGGAACCGCAACCCATCTTCACCGGAAAGTGAGATCCGCGACCACGCGGTGACAACACGCGCATCCGTCGTCACGGAGTGGGTACTACAGGAGTACGTCCGTGAGTGTGAAGGGGTAGACCACGGCGTCCTGCGCGATCGGTCCGTCCACTCCGGGCAGCCCGGTGCCGAAACCGTGCTGGTGCAAGCCCAGCCGCGAGTGGAACCAGCCCGGCCTTCCCGGGATCTCGTTGTGCCTCACCAGCCACAGCACCACTTCGCTGTCCGCCCACTTGTCCGGCTGCAAGCGGTTCGTCCAGCAGTCGATCCCCGCGTAAACGAGCACACGTTCGACGCGCGCGGCGTGCCTGACGTGTTTGATCCACGCCTTGACGAACCGGTCGTCGACGCTGGGCGCCTCCACTTCGAGCGCCGGCGCGAGCGAACCGGGTGCGAAGGCCCCGAGCGCGCTCGCCGTCCGCACGAAATGGTCGGCTTGGTCGTGGACGGCACCGGGCCGTGCGTAGTGCCGTGCACCGGTGTGAATACCGACGTGCTGCGCGCCCGCGAGATTGCGTTCCGCCGCGACGTCCCGCCAGTTGGTGTTCTCGGTGACGGTGACCGACGCGAACCGGATGTCGGCGCCGCGCACCGCCGCCCAGTCCCGCACCGTCTCGCGGTGGGACAGGGTGACGCCGTGCTCACCTTCCGGATCGATCGAACTCACCTGCCTCGAATTTCGCCCCAGTACGACCGAAAGGTCACCTTACGTCGGCGGACCGGCCGTAAGGCGACCTTTCGGTACAGCGTGTCTCAGGCGTTTTCGCGTTGGAATGTCCTCGCGCCCCACCAGATGGCCAGCACAGCCATGACCAGCACCACGACGCTCCCGGTGAACAACGCGTCCATCGAGAAGTCGCCGCGGAAACTGTTCCGCTCGACATCCACCACGTGCCGGAACGGATTGATCCGGGAAATCGTGTACAGCCACTCCGGCGCCGAGCCCGCGGTGATCGGGATCAGGATTCCGGAAAGCAGCAGCAACGGCATGAGAACCGCGTTGAGCAAAGCCGGGAAGGTGTCTTCGCTCTTGAGGGTCAGCGCCAGCGCGTACGAGCAGGACGCCAACGCGACCGACATGAGGAAGACGATCACCAGGCTGAGCGCGACACCGCCGAACGGCGCGTTCAGGTCGAACACCAGATACGCCAGCGCGATGACGAGCAGAGCCTGGACGACCGTCTGCAGCGCGTTGGCGAGCACCTTGCCCAGCAACAACGCCACCCGGCTCACCGGCGTCACCCGCATCCGCTCGACCACGCCCGAGCGGAACTCGGCGAGAAGCCCGAATCCGACGAACGAGCTGCCGAACAGCGCGAGCTGCGCGATGATCGCCGGGATGAAGATCATCCAGCCGTCCACATCGGACAGGCCTTGTGTGGTGAGCATCTTCACCAGAAGCGGCCCGAAGAAGAACAGATAGAGGAGCGGCTGCATGATGCCGATGACGAGCCAAGTCGGGTTGCGCAACGCCGCGAGCATGTCACGGCGGAAGATCAACCAAGTGTCATGCAACATGAGTGGCCTCCTTTTCCTCGGCGTCGTCGACCGGCGCGCCCTCTTCGGCGTCGCGCAGGCTCCGTCCCGTCAGGGTCAGGAAGACGTCGTCGAGCGTCGGCCGGTGCACCTGCATGGACGTCATCGCTACGCCGCGCGCGTCCAGCGCCCGCAGCAATTCGGGCATCGCGGTGTCCCCGCGTGGCACCCGGAAACGCACGATGCCGTCGGTGACGGTCAGCTCGTGCGCCCCGTCGAGGCGGCCCGCGACCTCCGCGGTCTCCGCCACCGATTCCGGTGAGACACCGATCACGACACTGTCGCCGGAAACTCTCGCCTTCAGCGAGTCCGGCGTTCCTTCGGCGACGATCTTCCCGTCGTCGATGACGATCAACCGGTCCGAGAGCGCGTCGGCCTCGTCCAGGTAGTGCGTCGTCAGAAAGACCGTGACTCCCTGTTCGTCGCGCAGTCTGCGGATGTGGTCCCACAGGTTCGCCCGGCTCTGCGGGTCGAGTCCCGTCGACGGCTCGTCGAGGAAGACGAGACCAGGCGAGTGAATGAGCCCGAGCGCGATGTCGAGCCGACGGCGCTGCCCGCCCGACAGGGTCGCGGTGGTGCGCTGGTCGAGTCCGGCCAAGTCCAGTTGTTCGGCGAGGACGGCCCCGCGCGCGAGCGCGTCCGCCTTGCTCATCCGGTACAGCCTGCCCTGGAACTCGATCTCCTCGACGACCTTGCTCGCCGGCGCGGTGCCGCCGCCTTGGGCGACGTAGCCGATTCGACGGCGTACCCCGAGCGGGTCGGTGAGCAGGTCGCAGCCACCGACCGTCGCTTCACCCGCGGTGGGCTTGAGGAGCGTCGTCAGCATGCGCAGGGTGGTCGTCTTGCCGGCGCCGTTCGGTCCGAGGAAGCCGACCAGTTCTCCGGCCGACACGTCGAGATCGACGCCTTTGACGGCGTGGACCTCGCCCCCATTGCGGCCCTTGCGGCGGAACCACCGCTCAAGGCCGCGTGCCTTGATCATGTCTACCCCTTTCCGATGCTCGACTAGTCAAGTTTGACTAGTTGTCGGACGTACTGTGCCTCAGGAGTCGTTTCATAGTCAAATTTGATTACTTGGGCGGTGCGCCGAACACCGGTTCGTCGTCGCCTTCGCCCGCCATCACGTACTCGCCGGCTTCGAGACGGCCGATCAGCTCACGCATCCACGTCACGTTCGCTTCCGCGTGCGCGCTCCACAAGCGGTACAGCTCGCTCACATGAGGAGGTTTTCCCAGATCGACGGCATGCTCACGGGCGTAATGAGTCGACTGGGCGTGCGCTTCCATATTCGCCAGCTGCAGTTTCAGCAGAGTCAGAACCTGTGCGCGGGGCAACGTCGGCATGAACGTGACCGCCGCCGACAGCGAGTACCCGGTCGCGTCGTCGCTCGACAGCGCTCTGCCGAGCTGCACGAGGAATTCGGTCTCGCCGTCCTCGGTCAACCTGTACGCGGTCCGATCGGGCCCGCTACCCGCCTCAGCGTCCTCGACCTGTGCCAGGAGACCCTCGGAGGTCATCTTCTTCAACGCGTGATAGATCGAACCCGGCTGGACATTGCCCCACTTGTCGGCCGCCCACGAGAGAAGTTCGCGCCGGACCTGGTAGCCGTGGGCCTTCCCGTACATGCGCACGACACCCAGCACCAGCAGACGCGTGGCGGACACCGAGGCCTCCGATCCTCTCCCGGACAACAATGCCTTGGACGACGTCCGTAGGCTAAACAAGCATGAGCACCCCAGTGTTGACTGCGGTGGCCTGGCCCTACGCCAACGGCCCCCGCCACATCGGCCACGTGTCCGGATTCGGCGTCCCGTCCGACGTCTTCTCCCGCTACCAGCGAATGGCCGGCAATCGGGTGCTCATGGTGTCCGGTACCGACGAACACGGCACCCCGATCACCGTCCAGGCCGACAAAGAAAGCATGACCTCCCAGCAGACGGCCGACAAGTACACCCGTCAGATCGGTCAGGACCTGCAGGGGCTAGGTCTCACCTACGACCTGTTCACCCGCACCACCACGGGCAACCACGCCGACGTCACGCAGCAGATCTTCCTCGCGCTGCACCGCAACGGCTATGTCGTCCCCAAGACGACCCGTGGCGCCATCAGCCCTTCGACCGGCCGCACCCTGCCCGACCGGTACATCGAGGGCACCTGCCCGATCTGCGGTTACGACGGCGCGCGCGGTGACCAGTGCGACAACTGCGGCAACCAGCTCGACGCCGCCGAGCTGATCAACCCGAAGTCGCGGATCAACGGGGAAACGCCGAAATTCGTCGAAACCGAGCACTACTTCCTCGACCTGACGGCGTTCGTCGAAACCTTGGGTACGTGGCTGTCCAGCAAGACCGACTGGCGCCCGAACGTCCTCAACTTCACCAAGAACCTGATCGACGACATGCGGCCGCGGCCGATCACCCGTGATCTCGACTGGGGGGTGAAGATTCCGCTGGACGACTGGCGCGACCAGCCACTCAAGCGCTTCTACGTCTGGTTCGACGCGGTCATCGGCTACTTCTCCGCGAGCGTCGAGTGGGCGCGCCGGTCCGGCAACCCGGACGCCTGGCAGGAGTGGTGGAACAACCCGGACGCGCGCTCCTACTACTTCATGGGCAAGGACAACATCACCTTCCACGCCCAGATCTGGCCCGCCCTGCTCTTCGGCCACAACGGTGAGGGTGATCGCGGCGGTGTGGCCGGCAAGTACGGCAAACTGCATCTGCCGGACGAGATCGTGTCCAGCGAGTTCCTCACGATGAGCGGCTCGAAGTTCTCCACCTCGCGCGGCACCGTCATCTACGTCCACGACTTCCTGCGCGACTTCGGGCCGGACACGCTTCGGTACTTCATCTCGGTCGCGGGTCCCGAGACCCAGGACACCGACTTCACCTGGGACGAATTCGTCCGACGGACCAACTTCGAGCTGGCCAACGAGTGGGGCAACCTCGTCAACCGGTCCATCTCCATGGCCCACAAGAACGTCGGAGCCATTCCGCGTCCCGACGCCCCCGCGGCCGCCGACGAGGAGCTCAAGGAACTCTCCCGCAAGGCGTTCGACACCGCCGGTGCCCACCTCCAGCGGTCCCGGTTCAAGGCGGCGGCCAGCGAGGCCATGCGTGTCGTCACCGCCGCGAACCGGTACCTCTCGGACCAGGAACCCTGGAAGCTCAAGGACGATCCGGCTCGCCGTGACAGTGTCCTGCACACCGCCCTGCAAGTCGTCTCGGACGCCAACACGTTGCTGACCCCTTTCCTGCCCCACTCGGCGCAGAAGGTGCACGAGGCACTCGGCGGCAGCGGTGTCTGGGCGGCCCAGCCCGAACTGCAGGAAGTCGAGGATCTCGACATTCCCGGCCGGATCAACCCCATCATCACCGGGGACTACCAGGCAGAGCAGGCACGCTGGAAGTCCGTGCCGATCGAAGTCGGCAAGCCGCTCGAGAAGCCGACGCCGTTGTTCGCCAAGCTGGACCCGGAGCTCGGCGAGACCGGGCCCGAGTGGGCGCCGATCTCGAAATGATCAGCTGATGGGTGCGGAGAAGAAGGAGCCACCGCCGATCCCGGACAGGTTGCCGGTATCGGTGGTGGACGCGCATACCCACCTCGACGCGTGCGGCGCGGTCACCGCGGCAGATGTGACGGCCATGGTCGACCGCGCCGAACGCGCCGGTGTTTCGCGGTTGATCACCGTCGCGGACGATCTCGCCTCCGCTCGTTGGGCCGCGCAGGCGTCCACTTGGGACACCCGGGTCTGGGCGGCCGTGGCGATCCATCCCACGCGTACCAAGGAATTCGGCGAGGCCGAGAAATCCGAAGTGGAGAGTCTCGCGAAGGAGTCCAGAGTGGTCGCGGTCGGTGAGACCGGCCTCGACTACTACTGGGACTACTCGCCCCACGACGCTCAACAGGACGCCTTCCGATGGCACATCGATCTTGCCAAGCGGATCGGCAAGCCGCTGATGATCCACGATCGAGACGCTCACGACGACGTGCTCCGGATCCTCGAGGAGGAGGGAGCGCCCGACCAGGTCGTCTTCCACTGTTTCTCGGGGGACGAGCACATCGCGCGCCGGTGCGTCGACGCGGGATATGTCCTCTCGTTCGCGGGAACGGTCAGTTTCCGCAACGCCCGCGGGCTCCACGAGGCGGCACGAATCGTGCCGGCGGACCGGTACCTCGTCGAAACGGACGCGCCGTTCCTGACCCCGCATCCCTTCCGTGGGCGACCGAACGAGCCCTACTGCGCCGCCTACACGGTCCGGCACCTGGCCGCGCTCAGAGGCGAGGCGGTGCACGAGGTGGCCGAATCGGTGCGAACGACCGCTGAGCGGGTCTTCGGTTTGCCGACAGTCACCACCGGTTGAACGGATTGCGACATCAGTGATCAACAATGGTCCACTCTGATGAGTGACCAACGTCACGACACTCCGGGCGGTGTTTGCGCAACCCGACGAGGTTCGTTACTGTCCCGTGATCGTGCCGGTCGGTATCCGCTCATGCGGTTTCCGGCTGTTACGCCCACAGTCACGTCAGTGCACGTCGGGGAAGCGGAACCAGGAGAGGTACGGCCTGGAACCGTGACGATGGCGCTGGCTGCGGGTGTCGGACTTCTAGAGGTGTGCCGAAGTGCGCATCGAGACGAAGGACGTAGTGGAGTGGTTGTCGAGCTCCTCGACGTCTTGGGAAAGGGAACGACCCAGTGACTGGTAGCAGTAGGCAGGATGGCTCGCGCCTCGGCGCAGAGACGAACACCTTCGCTTCCGCCGGTTCGGTTGCCGTGCTCGACCGCGACACTCAGTACGGCGAGCTGGACTACTCCGACGATCCGCGCATCACGCACCAGGACGTCCTGGCCGCGCTCGGCCCCGACGCCGACACCTTGATGGCCGAGATCGACGTCGACGTCGACGAGCTGATCCGCCTGATCAGCGCCGAGACCACCATGCTCCCGCCGATCGTCATTCCGGACGAGGTGGCCGAAGACCGCACCGCGGGCGCGCCGATGAAGGCGGCGACCAAGGACGAGGTCATTTCGAGCGCGACCCGCGTCTGGAAGAAGCGGTTCCTCAAGGGAACCGTCATGGCGGTGCTGCTCACCCTCGGCGGTGGCGGCGCGGCCGCGATGGCGATGAACAAGAGCGTCACGCTCGACATCGACGGTAAGCAGCAGACCATCCACAGCTTCGGCGACACGGTCGGTGAGGTCCTCGAAGACGCCGGCCTTTCGGTCGGCGCGCACGACTCGCTCTCGCCCTCGCCTCAGGCCGAGGTGGGCGACGGCGGTGTCATCAAGCTGGAGCGCGGCCGCAAGCTCAACCTGATCGTCGACGGCTCACCGCAGCAGGAGTCCTGGGTCCGCGCGACCAACCTCGGCGAAGCGCTGAACCAGCTTGGCCGTGCCGATCTCGCCAAGGCAGGCACCTGGACGTCGCTCCCGCAGAACGGTGAGCTGCCGCTCGAGGGCGCCACCGTGGAGGTCAAGACCCTCAAGAACGTCACGGTCTTCGACGGCGCGAACGAGCCGCGCAAGGTTCAGACCAACTCGATCACCACCAAGGAATTCCTCGGTGAGCTCCGGATGACCCTCGGCCCGGACGACGAGGCCGTCGGCGGCCTCGACGTCAAGCTGGTCGACGGCGCCGAGGTCCACATCAGCCGGACCGGTGTCACCATGGTCAAGCAGAACGAGGAAATCGCTCCGCCCGAGCAGAAGGTCGACGACCCGGAGCTCGAAAAGGGCAAGACCAAGGTCGAAGAACCGGGCACCCCGGGCCAGAAGACCGTGACCTACAAGGTCACCAACCGCAACGGCAAAGAGGTCGGCCGCGAGAAGGTCTCGGAAGAGGTCCTCACCGAGGCCAAGCCCAAGATCGTCAAGATCGGTACGAAGAAGCCCGCTGATCCGGTCATCGGGGACGCCGGCGCGTGGGACCGCATCGCGCAGTGCGAGTCGACCGGCAACTGGTCCGCCAACACCGGCAACGGCTACTACGGTGGCCTCCAGTTCAACAAGAGCACCTGGGACGCCTACGGTGGCGATAAGTACGCCGCGTACCCGCACCAGGCCAGCAAGGCCCAGCAGATCGCTGTCGCCGAAAAGCTCCGCGACGACCGCGGTGGCTACGGCGCTTGGCCGCACTGTGGCAAGAAGGCCTGATCGCCGAATAGTTCCCTTTTCCTGAAGGCCATCGTGTGGGTTCCGTCCGCAAGGTGGTCTTCAGGCCGTTAAGGGCTCCTGTGGCGGCGTAGCGCCTCCGGATCTTGGTCTCGACAGCCGTGTCCACCATCGCGAAGGCCGTATATGGGCCACGTTCCGAGATCGTTCGGCCGGATTACCCGGTCGCGCGGCTCCGTCGCCACGGTGTGGGCTTGGGAAGCCCTGAGACCGTGCCTGGGACGGTTTAGGACGGTTCGCGGGTGTCCCGACCGGCTCCGCGAGTGGAGACTCCTCGGTGACCCGCTCCGACGTCTGTCGAGGCAACGGGATATCCGGGCTGCTTTCCGCGAGATCGACGATCTCCGAGAGAGCGTCACCGCGTCTCTCCGCAGGCGTGCGGTCGTCGGCTTCTCCGTTCGGAGCCGGATACGCCCGCGGCACCATGAGCGCGTTCAGGCGGGCGCCTGTCTCGGGATCGAGATTGCCACGCAGATCCCAACGACCGGTGCGTTTCTGCCGCAACCAGAACTCGCTTCGCTGAAGCTTGGGACCGGGATCCTCTTTGGGATTCCCGTCCGGGTCTAAGCGCGCGAGCAACTCCGTCCCCGCCACCGTGACGTCGCGCGGTCTGGCGACGCCGGCGAGCTCGACGAGACCCTTCTCGGCCTCATGCCGCGTGCTTGCGGTGACGTGGTCGGGCAGTCGTTTCATGACGGTGACGATCCGGTCGATGCCGGCCTCGGCCAGCGCACCGGCGGAGGCCGCGATACCGGTCAAAGGCGCGACGGGGTCGATCGACGTACCGTCGCGCGCCCGTCTCGAGTTGAGCGCGAGCGCTCGAGCGGTCACCTTCTGGGCCTCCGCTCGAGGCACCCGAGCCACATGTTCGTAGAAGACGGCGATCGAGTTGTATCCGTAAAGGTCACGGACACCGCGTGACTCGATCTCGGCCAGGATCTGGCCGACTTCGGCGATCAGACGTCGCCCTTCGCGTAGCCGTGTCTGCAACTCGTCGAGAAGCAGTTCGGCGTCGCCTTCCGGCAGGTTGAGCGGGAAGGCCTGGGAAGTGTTTGTACTGGTCATCCCTCGATTGTCGAGGCAAATTCGAACGAATGCACGGTATCGATCGGGTGGATGATCATTACCCTCCGGGTGCGCCGACCTGCGGGTATCACCCTGGAGTGGGACGCGTGTCAGTTCGAAGACCCCACAAGGTTGGTGGAGGCGGGATCACGTCGGCCGCCTGCCTGAGAGGTTCAGCTGTTCCCACTCCTCGCGGAGCACCCCGTAGACGACGGCGTCGTGCACGCCGCCGGGCCAGCGTCGAGCACGTCGGAACCGGCCTTCTTCGCTGAAACCCAGCCGTCGTCCGACTGCGATCATTCCCGGATTGCCCGAGTACGTCGCGAAGTCGAGCCGCAGTGCGTCGGTGCGGGAGAACAGGTAAGTCGTCCACAGTCCCAAGGCTTCGGTGCCGAATCCGCCGCCCCAGTACCGCTCGTCGTAGATGACCAGTCCCATCCGCCGCCAGTCGGTCTGCCTGCTTTCCCAATACCAGCTGACTCGGCCGATCAACTTGCCGTCACTCTGGTCGCACACGGCGAGGCTGGCGCGGGGGTCGGGCCGTTCGGCTGTGGTTGTGGTGAGCTCGATCGCCGTGGCTTCGGCGGCCGCCGCGGTCGGGGCGCCGAAGTAGGGCCCGTTGGTCTGGTGCCAAGGCCGCGCGGGATCGAGCAGGTCCTCGAGCGATCGGAGATCGGATGGCCCCCAGTCGCGCAGCCGGACTTTCTCACCTTCGAGTACGACGTCGTCCACCGGCCAATCGTGGCTTACCGCGGCTGACTACGATCGTCGGGTGACTGAACTGCTCGGCCCTGCGGAGATCAGGGCGCTTGCGGCCGAGCTGGACGTACGTCCGACCAAGAAGCTCGGCCAGAACTTCGTGCACGATCCCAACACCGTGCGCCGCATCGTCGACCTTTCCGGGATCGGCGAAGGGGACGTCGTGCTGGAAGTCGGGCCGGGCCTCGGCTCGCTGACCCTCGGGCTGCTCGCGACCGGTGCCGAGGTCGTCGCGGTGGAGATCGATCCCGTGTTGGCGAAGCGACTGCCAAACACCGTCGCCGAACGAGGCGGGGCCGAAAGGCTGAAGGTCGTCGGCGCGGACGCTTTACGGATCACAGCGGACGATCTCCCCGCACGGCCGACCGCGCTCGTCGCGAACTTGCCGTACAACGTCGCGGTCCCCGTCGTGCTTCACCTGCTCGCCGAGCTGCCGTCGTTGACCAGCGGCCTCGTAATGGTCCAGACCGAGGTCGCGGACCGAATGGCGGCGGGCCCGGGGAGCCGGACCTACGGCGTGCCCAGCGTCAAACTCGCGTGGTACGGGAAGGCGCGGAAGGTCGCCGCGGTGCCTCGCACCGTGTTCTGGCCGGTTCCGAATGTGGACTCCGCCCTGGTCGCGTTCGAACGGGGTGAAGTGGTGTGGTCCGTCGACCGACAGCGGCTGTTCGCGGTGGTGGACGCCGCCTTCTCGCAACGGCGGAAGACCTTGCGTGCCGCATTGGCGTCATGGGCCGGTTCCGCCGAACGCGCGGAGGAGTTGCTCGAGAAGGCGGGGATCGACCCCAAGACCCGCGGCGAGCAGCTGGATGTCCACCAGTTCGCTCGGATCGCCGCCGCGGCCGTCTGACCGACCGCGGCCGGGGTGGCCGGCACGGTGTGGACGCGGGTTCGTCAAGGTAAGCACGGCTGCGTAAATCCTCTTCTCGATCTACCCGAGTCAAAGCCGTCTTGGCAGGCAGCACGCCTGCCATAGTTCGGGAGCACCTCTCTGCGTCTCATGATATGAACTACTGTTCCTGTATTGTGGACGCGACCAGACGTGTGATCTGCGCCTACGTGCTTGCTTTCATCCAGTGGGATCGGTTTTACTCAGTGAGCCATCCCGAGCGACTGAGAGACCTGGCTCGCCGACGTCGCAGCAACCACCCTCCACAGGGCAGGTGCTACAGCCAGGACCGATGGAGGCTGTGCCGAATGAACAGGGTCACCCACCCGCTCCTGCTGACCAGGCGACGTGTCGTCGATGAAGGTCGCCGCACGGTAAGTGCGTGTCGACGCTCCACCGTTACTGCCTGAGTTCTTCCCTTATCTCTGAATCCGTCCGTTCCGGACGGCTACTCGGTGACGGTTGGCGCGCTCGAAAGAAGCAGCGCCCCATGTGCATGGAGCCCTTCGTGATCACTGTCGAAAACCTGTCCAAATCCTTTCCCCTCAACGGAAATCCCGTCGTCGCCCTGCGCGACGTGAGCGTGGACATCCAAGCCGGTTCGCTTTTCGGAGTCGTGGGTCCGGCCGGCTCCGGCAAGTCGACCCTCGCTCGTTGCATCGGCCTTCAGGAGCGCCCCGACCGCGGTGTCGTCCGGCTCGACGGCCTCAACACCGGCACCCTCGACGGACGTCGGCTGCGCGAGATCCGCCGTCAGGTCGGTGTCGTGAGCACCAAACCGGAATTGCTCGCCGAGCGCACCATCGCCGGCAACATCGCCTCGCCGCTCGAACAGCTCGGCCTCGACGGGCCGCAACGCCGCACCCGGGTCGGTAACCTGCTCGACCTGGTCGGACTCAGTCCCAGGGCCGGCCAGCGGCCGGGCGACCTGACCGAGGGGCAGCTGCGCCGGGTGGCCATCGCCAAGGCTCTCGCCGCCGGGCCGTCCGTGCTCCTGGCCGACGACCCGACCGCGGGTGTGCAGCCCGAGGAGTCCGGCGCGGTCCTGACCGTGCTCGACCGGGCGCGTGCCGAGCTCGGGGTCACCGTGTTGCTCACCACTCCCGACGCCGGCGTGGTCCGCCGTGTCTGCGACGACGTCGCGGTCCTCGAGGCCGGAGCGATCATCGAACGGGGAACCGTGCTCGACCTGGTCTCCGACCCGAACAGCCGGACCGCGCAGGCGCTGCTTCCCGCGATCGAGACCGGACGGGCGCAGGCGTCGAAGTACGATCGAGCGGTGGACGTCGTGCTCATCGGCTTCGCTTCGGTCGGTGCGCTGCTGCCGGAAGCCGCCGGTCGCTTCGACGTCGAACTCGCCACCATCGGCGGCGGCCTGACCCGGATCGGTGACACGCCGGTCGGCCGGTTCCGCCTCGGTGTGCGCGGTGAGCGCGCGGACGCCGCGCTCGCCTGGATCGTCGAACGCGGCGGCCATGTGACCCACCCGGTCCGCGGACCGCAGGGCGTCGCCGCCTGATTTCCCCGCGAACGGGCCGCCCAGGACGAAACCTGTCCGGACGGCCCGTTTCGTGTCTGACTCGTCCCGTTCTCCTTTCTCCTGCTGACAGCGCAAGGGGAGCGGCCACGTAGTCTTGACTGGTGCTCGCCGTCGTACCGCCCCCAGTGACCGTCAGGGTCCCCGCCAAGGTCAACCTGCACCTGTCGGTCGGTGACGTACGCCCGGACGGCTACCACGAGTTGGTGACCGTGTTCCAGGCGCTTTCCCTGACCGATGAGGTGACCGTCGCGGTCACTGAAGATCCCGGCGTCGAGGTGTACGGCGAAGGTGAAGGCGCAGTGCCGACAGGGGCCAACAACCTCGCCTGGAAGGCGGCGCAGGCATTGGCGGCCCACGTCGGCAAGGCGGACGGCGAGCCCAAGGTCCGAGTGGTGCTGCGCAAAGGCATCCCGGTAGCGGGTGGGATGGCCGGTGGCAGCGCCGACGCGGCCGCGACCCTGGTGGGCCTCGCGTCGCTCTGGAAGCTCGACATCTCCCGAGACGAATTGGCGGGTATCGCCGCGAAGCTCGGCAGCGATGTTCCTTTCGCTCTCTACGGCGGAACGGCGCTGGGCACCGGCCGAGGTGAGCAGCTGGTGCCGGTCTTGTCGAGGCACACGTTCCACTGGGTTCTGGCGTTCGACCAGCGTGGTCTTTCGACTCCGCGGGTGTTCGGCGAGCTGGACAGGTTGCGCGAAGAGGGCAGCCCGCCTCGGATCGGTTCGCACACTCCGGTGGTCGAGGCGCTGGCCTCCGGTGATCCGCGGCAGCTGGCGTTGCTTCTCGGCAATGACCTGCAGGCGGCGGCGGTCTCGTTGCGGCCGGGATTGCGGCGTACGTTGCGGGCGGGGGTCAACGCGGGCGCGCTCGCCGGCACCGTGTCCGGATCCGGGCCGACCTGCGCCTTTCTGTGCGCGGACGCGCAGTCCGCCGTCGAGGTCGCCGCGGAGCTGTCCGGTGCGGGGGTCTGTCGCACGGTGCGTGTCGCACACGGGCCGGTTCCCGGGGCCCGGCTGGTCGGCGGGGATGACGCGCCGCGGCCGTCGCCGCCTCGGGTGCACGCATGAGGGTGTCCGAAATGGACACCGACTAATTCGTTGTGTTGCAAGCTTTCGGAAAGGATCGGCTGAGGCATGGCCAACTTGGTCAACCTGGAGTCGGTGAGCAAGTCCTTCGGGGTGCGCCCGCTGCTCGACGGTGTTTCGCTCGGTGTGGCGGAGGGGCAGCGTATCGGTGTCGTCGGTCTCAACGGGGGCGGAAAGACGACGCTGCTGGAGGTCCTCGCGGGGATCGCCGAGCCGGATACGGGACGCGTCAGCCAAGTCCGTGGCCTGCGGATGGCCGTGGTCACCCAGCGGACCGAACTTCCCGACGGCAGCACGGTCGGAGATGTCGTACTGGAGCGCTACGGCGCGGAGCACGAGTGGGCCGCTGACGCGCGAGTCCGGTCCATTATGGACGGTCTGGGCATCACCGCTCTCGGAATCGAGAAGGCGACGGCGAACCTGTCCGGTGGCGAACGGCGCCGCGTGGCGTTGGCGGCCGCCCTCACCGGTGAACTGGATCTCGTCGTCCTCGACGAGCCCACCAACCACCTGGACGTGGAAGGTGTGCGCTGGCTCGCGGATCACCTGCTCAACCGCAAGATCGCGGTCGTGGTCGTCACCCACGACCGGTGGTTCCTCGACACGGTCGCGAGTGTGACCTGGGAGGTCGCCAACGGTCGCGTCGAGCAGTACGAAGGCGGATACGCGGACTGGATCTTCGCGCGGGCCGAGCGGGCGAGGCTGGCGGCGACGGCCGAGGAAAAGCGGCAGAACCTGGCTCGTAAAGAGCTCGCATGGCTGCGTCGCGGTCCGCAGGCCAGGACGTCGAAGCCGCGCTACCGTGTCGAGGCGGCGGAGGCCTTGATCTCCGACGTGCCGGAGCCGCGGGATTCGGTCGAGCTGCAGGCGTTCGCCCGCCGCCGGCTGGGGAAGACCGTGCTGGAAATCGAGGACGCCACGTTGACCGTCGGCGACCGCACCCTGCTCGACCACGTCACGTGGCGGATCGGGCCGGGCGACCGGATCGGTCTGGTCGGCGTCAACGGGTCGGGCAAGACGACACTGCTCAAGCTGCTCGGCGGTGACACCGACCCCGAAACGGGGCGGCGTGTCCAAGGCAAGACGGTCAGCCTCGCGCACCTGCGGCAGGAGCTCGACGATCTGCCAGGTGATCTGCGCGTGCTGCAGGCGATCGAAGAAGTCTCGGGGCGAGTTGTGTTCGGCAAGCAGGAGCTCACCGCTTCGCAGCTGGCCGAGAAGCTGGGGTTCCCCGCGTCGAGGCAGTGGACGCCGGTCGAAGACCTTTCCGGTGGGGAACGGCGCCGCCTCCAGCTGTGCCGGCTTCTGATGGCCGAGCCCAACGTGCTGCTGCTCGACGAACCGACGAACGATCTCGATATCGACACTTTGCAACAGCTGGAAGATCTGCTCGATTCGTGGCCGGGCAGCCTCGTCGTCGTTTCGCACGACCGGTACCTGGTGGAACGCGTCTGCGACACGATCGTCGCTTTGTTCGGGGATGGGCAGGTGACGCATCTGCCGGGCGGGATCGAAGAGTACTTGGACCGGCGCGTCAAGAGCCTTGAAAAGGCCGGTGTCGGTCGGAAGCAGGGCAACGGGCAGGCCTCCGCGCCCAAGAAGAGCGCCGCGGAACAGCGTGCGGCGCAGAAGGAGCTGTCCCGTCTCGAACGCAAGCTCGACCAGCTGCACGCGAAGGAAGAGAAGCTGCATGCGGCACTGCTCGGCGCGGCCACCGACCCGACGAAGCTCATCGAACTGAACACCGAACTCAAAGCCGTCGAAACGGAGAAGGAGGAGGTCGAGGCCCAGTGGCTGGAGACCTCCGAAGCCGCGGAGTGAGTTCACTCGACGGCGAGCGCGTCTTTCGGCGCGGACAGTAGTGTGACGCGCATGAGTCGGTTCGTGGACACGCTCGTCGCCACCGCGGCGGGGCGAGGTCAGCAGCGGGGAATGGTCACCGGGGAGCCCAAGGAGCCGGTTCGGCGTACGTGGGCCGAGATTCACGAGCAAGCCAAGCGGGTCGCCGGGGGTCTGGTGACGGCCGGGCTCGAGCCGGGCAAGGCGGTGGCGGTCCTGGCGGCGGCGCCGTCGCTGATCGCGCCGACGGTCCAGGCGGTATGGCTCGCGGGCGGCAGCGTGACGATGCTGCACCAGCCCACGCAGCGCACCGACCTCGCCGAATGGGCCGAGGACACCGTTCGCGTGCTGCGGATGATCGGCTCCGACCTGGTGCTGCTCGGTGAGCCGTTCGACCAGCTGGCGCCGGTACTCACCGAGCACGGCATCGCGTTCCAGGTCATCACCGAACTGCTCGAAGCCGAACCGCTGGCGGAGCCGGTGCCGACGGCCGAATCGGACACGGCACTGTTGCAGCTGACCAGTGGATCGACAGCCGACCCGAAGGCCGTTCGAATCACCTACGGAAATCTGTACTCGAACGTCAAGGCGATGGTCGAACGCGCCGAGTTCGATTTCGACGTCGACGTGATGGTTTCGTGGCTGCCCACGTTCCACGACATGGGAATGGTCGGCTTCCTGACGGTCCCGATGACGTTCGGCGTCGAACTCGTCAAGATCACGCCGCTCGAGTTCCTGTCGGGACCGTTGATCTGGCCGCAGCTGATCAGCAAGTACAACGGCACGACCACGGCCGCGCCGAACTTCGCCTACGCGATCGTGGGCAAGCGAATGGCCCGTGTCGAGGACGACAACGCTTACGATCTCTCGAAGCTGCGCATCGCGTTGAACGGCGCCGAGCCGATCGACGAGACGGCCGTGCAGACGTTCGTCGAGGCCGGGGCCCGGTTCAAGATGCCCGCCGAATGCGTTTTCCCCGCGTATGGCATGGCGGAGGCGACTCTCGCGGTGTCGTTCGCGCCTTTGTTCACCGGTTTGACGCTGGACGTCATCGAAGCCGACGCGCTCGAGGCGGACAACCGCGCGGTGCCGGTCCCCGAAGACGACCCACGGCGCGGGACCGACGAGGTCCGCTCTTTCGCGGTGCTCGGGCCACCGCTCGACGGGCTCGAAGCCGAGATCGTCGACGACAAGGGCACCGTGCTCGGTGAGCGCGAGGTCGGGGAGATCCGCCTGCGCGGCGAGGCCGTGACGCCGGGGTACCTGACCATGGAAGGCCCGCTCGCGACACAGGGCGAGAACGGCTGGCTGCTCACCGGCGACCTCGGTTATCTGGTCGACGGCATGATCGTGATCTGCGGCCGTCGCAAGGACGTCATCATCATGGGCGGCCGGAACCTGTATCCGACCGACATCGAACGGGCGGCGACCTCGGTCGAAGGGGTCCGGGCGGGGAACGCCGTGGCCGTGCGGATCGACGCCGGCAGCCGCCGGGAGCGGTTCGCCGTCGTCGTCGAATCGAAGCTCGCCGGGGACCCGGAAACGGAGAAGGCGCTGGCGAAGGAGATCGCGGCCAAGGTGCGCGGTGCCGTCGACATGCGGCCCTTCGCGGTCGTGGTGGTGCCGGCGGGAAGCCTGCCCAAGACGCCCTCGGGCAAGGTGAAACGGGCCGCGACCGCCACCCAGTTCGCGGACAAGATCGCCAAGAACGCGGCGACCGGCTGACCCGAAAGGGTCGGACCCGCCGATGACGCGGGCCCGGCCTTTTCGTGGCATCTCCCGGTGGTCAGCGGCGTCGCCAGGGTGGCTTACGGGTGTGGGTGTGTTCCAAGGCGGGCGCGATGTAGTAGTCGGCCGACTGGGACAGTCCGGCCAGCGTTCCTTCGATATCCCGGAGGAACGCGTCGACGGCCGCCGGGTCGTAGCCTCGTTTCGAAAGCGGCGCTTTGGCGAACGCCACGTTGTGGACGTCCGAAACCGACAGGTCGTCGTCGCCGTCGAGAGTTGCCGCGACCCGCTCGAGGAACGCGTCGACCGCCGGTTCGTGATAGCCCCGTGCGCCGATCGGCGCACGGTCGAACTGCCGGGTTCTGGCCTCGAATGCGGTTACGGGCACTAGCGCTCCCGCAGGAACTCGACGAGGCCGCGTTCCGGAACGGCGCGTTCGGCGGTCGCCTCATCCTCTCCACGCGCGCCGGGCACCTTGAGTACGGGCTGGCCGGTCCGGTGAGCGAGTTGCTCTTCGACCGTGTCGAGGAAATCGTCGACTTCGCGTTCGTCGTAGCCGCGCTTGCCGATCAGCGGGCGCGAGAACATGACGTGGTGAACCTCGGCGGCCGTCAGGTCGTCCCGGTCCGAGATCGTGTCGGCGATCCGCTCCAGAAACGCGTCGACCTCGTGTTTGGCGTATCCGCGCCGCCCGATCGGGGCGTTGGGGAAAGTGGCGCCGGTGATGTCTTCGGCCGTGAACGACATGAAACTCTCTCCGGTTTCGGTGGGGAATGCGATCTCCGCATTCCGTCCTAACGGGTTTGAGAGTTCCCCGGAAGAGCTCGCGCTGTCTCACGACTCGATCAGGGACGTGATGAACGCCTTCGGGTGATGTGGTGTGACACAACGCCACGTGCTCGGTTTCACCCAGCGTGGAAGGTGTTCTGGGCCGCGACGAGTCCGGTGCCGATAAGTGCTTCGACGGCGTCGGCGCAACGATCGATCTCGAAAGCGAGCTCTTTGCGTTCGACCGTCGAGAAGTCTTTCAGCACGAAATCCGCCGGATCCTGCCGTCCCGGCGGACGGCCGACACCGAAACGGACACGGTAGTAGTCCTTCGTGCCGAGAGATTTGGTGATCGAGCGGAGACCGTTGTGCCCGTTGTCGCCGCCACCCAGTTTCAGCTTCAGCGCGCCGAAGTCGACGTCCAGTTCATCGTGGACGACCACGACACCGGCCGGGGGGATCTTGTAGAACCGGGCCGCGCCCACGACGGGACCGCCCGAAAGGTTCATGTACGAGCGCGGCTTGGCCAAGACCACCCGCCGCCCAGCGAGCCGTCCTTCGAGGATCTCGGCACCGCTCTTGTGGGCCTTGAACTTGCCGCCGACGCGGTGGGCGAGCTCGTCGAGCACCATGAAGCCGACGTTGTGCCTGTTGCCCGCGTACTGGGGGCCGGGATTGCCGAGGCCGGCGAGCAGGATCTGCTCGCCGGCCCCGGGAAGTACTGCTTCGGTCACATCAGTGACTTTATTCGGCGTCCTCGGCGGGAGTCTCGGCCGCCTCGGCAGCACCCTCGTCGCCCTCGAGCGCGGACTCGGACGGCGCCTCGTTCACGGCGACGACCAGGGCATCGGGGTCGGTGACCAGCGAGGCGCCCTTCGGCAGGACCACGTCCGAGGCGTTGATCTGGGTGCCGGCGACGACGCCCTCGACCGAGACCTCGACCTGCTCGGGGATGTGCAGCGCCTCGACCTCGATCTGGAGGGCGTCGAGGTCGGTGGTGACCAGGGTGCCCGGGCCGGGGGTACCGGTGACGACGACGGGGATGTCGACGGTGACCTTCTCGCCGCGGATGACGACCAGCAGGTCGACGTGCTCGATGTAGTTCTTCAGCGGGTGGACGACGATGGTCTTCGTCAGCGCCAGCTCGCTCTTGCCCTCGAGGTCGAGGGTGATGACGGCGTTGCTGCCGTTCTCACGCACGACACGGGCGAACTCGATGGCGGGCAGGGCGTAGTGGCGCGGTTCCGAGCCGTGCCCGTACAGCACCGCGGGGATCTTGCCGGCGCGACGCGTGCGGCGCGCGGCACCCTTGCCGAATTCGGTGCGGGGCTCGACGGACAGGCGTACCTCGGACACGGTGTAGCACTCCTTCAATTCACCAACATGTTCAGCGAAATCATGCTGAGGTGGGGATGGTTCGGGGCGGTTCTGGTGTTCGGCGGCGAATTCCACAGGCGTGCTCGACCGCGTGTGGCCACTCAAGCCGCCGCGTCGATCACGTCGGGCACCAGGTGCTCACGGAACCCGCCTCGCCGAGACCGGGAAAGTGTAGACCAACCGGTCGCGCGGGGGTCCCGCCGGGTGGCTCGTTCAGGTGACAAGTCGGTGACAGCTGCTTCGGGAACCCGCGAATGCGGTGGTGCGTGGCCCTTTCCTAAGGTGTGATCTCCTCGCACGTGAGACAAAGGGGGCGGAATGCCGGTACGACGGTCGAGGATCGGCGCGGTCGCTGCCCTGTGCTGCCTCGTGGCCGGTTGCGATGTCGCGATCGACGGCGCGGCGGGGATCTCGCCGGCCGAGCAACAGCGGGTCGACCGGCGCGCTGAGCAGCGCGGCGCTGTCGAGAGCGCGCTCAAGGCGCTGGAACAAGCACCGGCCGTTGTCTACAAGTCGACAATCAAAGATGCTTCGGGTCAACCCGCCGAACTGCAGTTCCGGATCACTCGCAACGGCAGCGCGCACGGTGCGCTGCCGGTCGACGGCAAGGCCGTCCAGGTCATCTCGGCAGACAAGCAGCTGTACGTTTCGGCGACGCCGGAGTACTGGAAGGCGCACGGGCTCGGCAACAGCGACCTGTACGGCACCGGTTGGGTGCGCACGGACAGCTCGGACCTGCCGGTGAACGTCGTCGAGGTGCTCAATCCGCGCAAAACCGCGTCGACACTCCGGACCGCGGTGGCCGGGATGGACCCGCTGACCGATCCGGTCCGGTCGAAGTTGCCGGACGGGACCGAGGTCTACGACGTCGAGAGCGGGCTCGGGGTACTGCGGGTGACCGCCGCGGCGCCGCACCGCGTCGTCGGTTTCGCGCCTTCCCTCGTCGCGGCGGCGGCCGGCAAGACGCTCGGTGCCGAGATGCGGGTCGAGCCGCTCACGGGGGACGCGCTCAAAAAGCTCCAAACCGAGCTGGACGGCGCGGTCGGCGGGATCGGGCAGCCGTTCGACGCGCTCACCCAGGTCAACGTCAGCGTCGTCAACGACAAGCTGGACTGCGCGGACTTCGTCGGAACCTGCCGGGCGACCATCGATGTCGCCAACACCGTCCTCGGCGGGGCGAGCGGGACGCCCGTCCACCTGACGCTGACCGTCGACTTCACCGCGCAGTCCCTCGGCGCGCAGTCCTGCACGGCGGCCGCCGACGCGGCGCCGGACACGACGACGAGCATGACCTGTGAGGTCAAGTTCAAACTGCCGAATCGGAACGCCAGCTATCAAGTCCAGGCGAAGCCGTCGGCCCGCGGGGAAGTCCGGGTGCCGGTCGACGTCAACGGCGTTCGCGAAAAGCTCAAGGCCGAGTTCGCCACGCTGGGCGGTTGACCTGCACGCTCACCTCGGGGTGCGTTGCCTACGTTGAAGTAGCCGAACTCGCGTTCTTAGCATCGGCGTGGTCGCCGAGGAAAAGGGAGAACGCGAATGGCGAAGTTGGTTGTTTTCGGAGGAACCGGATACGCGGGCGGGAAGATCGTGGAGGAGGCTCGTGGCCGCGGTTACGAGGTCCTGGCGGTGTCGAGGAACGCCGAAGGCGAGGGGACCCGGGCGGGGTCACTCTACGACGAGGCCTTCCTCGCCGATGTCGCCAAGGGCGCCGACGTCTTGGTCATCGCGGTGCACGGGCAGAGCGGTCTGCTCGACGCGGTGCCCTCGATCGCGCAGATCGCGAAGGACAACGGTGCGCGGATCGGCGTGGTCGGCGGGGCGGGCAGCCTGCGCGTGGCCGAGGGCGGGCCGCGACTGATCGACACCCCCGAGTTCCCGGACGAGTACAAGGGTGAAGCCGGGGCGCACGCCGAGGTGCTGGAAGCTTTCCGGAAGCTTCCCGAGGACGTCGATTGGTTCTACCTCAGCCCGGCCGCGGAGTTCGGCGCGTGGGCCGAAGGCCAGCGGACCGGTGAGTTCCGGCTCGGCGGTGACGTGCTCCTCGCCGACGAGAACGGGAATTCGAAGATCGGCGGCACCGATTACGCGATCGCGTTCGTCGACGAGATCGACAAGCCGGAACACCGCCGTCAGCGGTTCTGCGTCGCTTACTGACCGGACAGTTCCTTCACGACCGGCGCGAATGCTTCCAGCATCGGTTCGAACACGGTGATGTAGGAGAAGCCGTACCGCTCGCGACGCTCCTGGAGCTGGCGGACGATTTCGGCGACGGTGCCGAAAAGCAGTTGAGGTGTTTCGAGGAGGACGTCGACGTCGAGGCCGTCCTGGTCTTTGACTTCTTCGCGCCAGGCCTCGGCGGCCGCGCGCCGGTCGTCCGTGACCACGACCCGCTGGACGAGCATGTTCAGTTCGGGAGCCCGGCCGTTCGTGTGCGAGCGGAAGAAGGCGACGCGTTCGTCCATGCGCTCGGCGTCGTCGAGTCGGAAGGTGCCGGGCGGCTTTCCCGGTGCTTGCCGAAGGCCCGCGAAGCCGGCGATGTCGGCTTCGCGGGCGGCGAGGGAGAGCACGCCATCGCTGTTGCCCGCGAGGAGCAGCGGCGGGGGCGTGATCTCTTCTTCAGCGAAGTGTTCGCGCAGGTGGTCCAGGCTTTGGGCGAGGTACTCGATCCGTTCCTTCGCCGGAGTCCACGGCAGGCCGGCACGGTCGAATTCCGATTTCATATGACCGGAGCCGAGGCCGAGGTCCAGCCGGTCGCCCGTCATCTTCACCGTCGTGACGACTTCGCGTGCGAAGAGCGCGGCGTTGTAGAAGGCCATGTTGGTGACGAGAGTGCCGACGCGTGGCCGTCGGGTCACGGCGGCGGCCATGGTCAGCGCCGGGAACGGCGCGTTGCGTCCTGGCCCGAGATGGTCGGGCACGGAGAGGACATCGAATCCGAGGGCCTCGACGCGGCGGCACTTCGCGACCCAGTGTTCGCGGTTCTCGGCGCCCCACAGGTTCACGCCGAACTTGAATTTCCCCATGAACGGCAACGTAGCCCCGTCGGGTGGCCGGGCGCGCGCCGTTTCGCGAGGAGCCGAAAACGCAGCGAGGGACCTTTGCTGTCACTCTCCGAAAGAGAGCGACAGCAAAGGTCCCTCGCTGCGATGGGGTCAGGCGTTGCCGTCGAAGAGGGACGTGACCGACCCGTCCTCGAAGACCTGCTGGATGGCCTGCGCCAGCAGCGGCGCGATGGACAGCACGGTCAGGCCCGGGAACCGCTTCGCCTCCGGGATCGGCAGCGTGTTGGTGACGATCACCTCGCGCGCCTTGCAGTTCGACAGCCGCTCGGTGGCGGGGTCGGACAGGATGCCGTGGGTCGAGGCGATGACGACGTCGGCCGCGCCTTCGTCGAGCAGGGCCTCGGTGGCCTTCACGATCGTGCCGCCGGTGTCGATCATGTCGTCGATCAGCACGCAAAGCCGGCCGCGGACCTTGCCGACGACGCGGTTGGCGACGGCCTGGTTCGGCTTGTCCGGGTCACGGGTCTTGTGGATGAAGGCGATCGGCCGGTCACCCAGCTGCGCCGCCCACTTCTCGGCGAGCCGCACCCGGCCCGAGTCCGGCGAGACGACGGTGATGTTCTCGTTCTGGTAGGTCTTGTTGATGTGCGCGGCCAGCACGTTCTGCGCGAGCAGGTGGTCGACGGGGCCGTCGAAGAAGCCCTGGATCTGCGCGGTGTGCAGGTCGACCGTCATGATCCGGTCGGTGCCCGCGGTCTTGAACAGGTCCGCGATCAGGCGCGCGGAGATCGGCTCGCGGCCCTTGTGCTTCTTGTCCTGCCGCGCGTAGGGGTAGAACGGCATGATCACGGTGATCCGCTTGGCGCTCGCGCGCTTGAGGGCGTCCACCATGATCAGCTGCTCCATCACCCACTCGTTGATGGGCGCCGGGTGGCTCTGGATCACGAACGCGTCGGTCCCGCGCACCGATTCGTTGAACCGGACGAAGATCTCCCCGTTGGCGAAGTTGTGCGCGGTCTGCGGAACGACCGACACGTTGAGGTGCTTGGCGACCTCTTCCGCTAGTTCCGGATGTGCGCGCCCGGAGAAGAGCATCAGGTTCTTCTTCGGTGTTCCGGACTTCGAGCTCATGCTGGCGACTCCCCGTCGTTTCCCTTGTTCGAATCGGACACGGCGGTGGTGTCCTGCTTCGCGGCGGAAGCTGCTTCCGCCGCGGGTGTGCCCGGCCTGCGCCGGGGCACCCAGTCCTCGATGTTGCGTTGCGGCCCGGTGGACACGGCGAGCGCGCCCGGGGGCACGTCTTGCCTGATCACGGTGCCCGCACCACTGTAGGCACCGTCACCGATGGTCACCGGGGCGACGAACGTGTTGTCCGCGCCGAGCCGCACGTGGGAGCCGATCGTGGTGTGGTGCTTGTTCACGCCGTCGTAGTTGACGAAGACGCTGGAACACCCGATGTTGCTGTTCTCGCCGATGGTCGCGTCGCCGACGTAGGTCAGGTGCGGAACCTTCGTCCCGGCGCCGATGTCGGCGTTCTTCGTTTCGACGAACGCGCCGAGTTTGCCCTTGGTCCCCAGTTTGGAACCGGGGCGCAGGTAGGTGAACGGGCCGACCTTCACGCCGTCGCCCAATTCCGAATCCGAACCGTGCGTCCGCACCACCGACGCTCCCGCGCCGACGGACACGTTCTCCAGGGTGCTGTCCGGGCCGATCAGCGCGCCCTCGCCGACCGACGTCGAACCCTTCAGCTGTACGCCGGGCTCGATGACGACGTCGCGCGACAGGGTCACGCCCGCCTCGATCCAGGTGCTCGCCGGGTCGACGACGGTGACGCCCGCGCGCTGCCAGCCGCGGACGATGCGGCGGTTCAATTCGGCGCCGAGGACGGAGAGCTGCACGCGATCGTTGACCCCTTCGGTCACCCACGGGTCGTCGATGACCAGCGCGCCGACGCCCTTGCCGTCACCGCGGGCGATGCCGAGGACGTCGGTGAGGTAGAGCTCGCCCTGCGCGTTGTCCGTCGAAAGCCTCGAGAGCCCGTCGACCAGGATCGCGGCGTCGAAGGCGTAGACGCCGGAGTTGATTTCGGCGATTTCGCGCTGTTCGGGGGTGGCGTCCTTCTGCTCGACGATCGAGGTGACGACGCCGTTCTCGTCGCGGACGATGCGGCCGTAGCCGGTCGGGTCCTCGACCATCGCGGTCAGCACGGTGACCGCGTCGCCGGTGGAGGTGTGCTCGGCGACCAGGGAAGACAGCGTTTCGGTGTCGAGCAGCGGGACGTCGCCGTAGCTGACGACGACGGTGCCGGTCAGTCCGGCCGGTAGTGCCGAGAGCGCGCACGAGACGGCGTGCCCGGTCCCCTTTTGTTCTTCCTGGACGGCTGTGACGACCTCGCGGCCGAGTGCCTCGCCGACCTTCGCCAGCCGCGCGCCGACCGAGTCGCGACCGTGGCCGACGACCACGACCAGATGGTCCGGGCTCAGTCCCGCCGCGGCCCGGACCGCGTGCTCGACCAAGGGGCGGCCGGCGATCGGGTGCAGCACCTTCGGGGTGGACGAGCGCATGCGGGTGCCCTCACCCGCGGCGAGGATCAACGTGCTCAGCGGGCCGGTCACGGCACTCCCAACATTTCACCAACGGTGGTTGTCGGGCATTGATCCTACGTGGGCTGCCCGGCGTCCCACGCGGGGTCGGTCGGAGCATCCTCACCGGGCCATCCGGTCGTCGGATCGATGGCCATCGAGTTCACCGACGAGACCTGGTTCCCGCCACCGCGTTTCGCCTGGTACATGGCCGCATCGGCGCGTGCCAGGACCTGTTCGGCCCGCTCCTGCGGCCGAAGCGAAACGAGCCCGACGGAGAGGGTGACGCCGTGCGAAAGGTGGTGCGGCAGAGATGCGACGGCATTCACAGAACGACCGAGCGCCTGCTTCGCCGCCGAGGCCGGAGCCCCAGGTAGAAGCACGATGAACTCGTCTCCGCCGTAGCGGGCGACGACGTCGTCGCCGCGCAGGGCGTCGCGCAGCGTGCTCGCGATGACACGGAGCACGTTGTCCCCCTCGGCGTGCGACTGCTTGTCGTTCACGTCCTTGAATCCGTCGAGGTCGACCAGCGCGACCGCGAGCGGCTGGGCGTCGGCGGACGACGCCAGCGACCGCAGCTTTTCGTCGAGCGCGCGCCGGTTCGGCAGCCCGGTGAGCGGATCCTGCAATGCCTGCTGGGTGATCGCGCCGTGCTCGGCGGACAGGCGTTCGTGCTCCCGGCGCGCGTTGAGCGTGGCGATCTGGGATTCCCGCAGCGACCACATCTCCGTTTCCAGGATGGTCGCGTAGTCGATCAGCGACTGGCTCGCCCCGGACGCGTAGTCCGGGGTGGTGTCGAGCCTGGCCAGCTCGCGGGCGAGGTTCAACCGCATCGACGGCAGCGAGCCTTCTTCGTTGTCCTCGCGAACGTCCTTGAGCACCTGCAGCGCGTCTTCGCGGCGACCCTCGTTGTCCAGGCAACGGGCCAGCGCGATGGCGATGATCTCGCGTTCGTGCGGGAACACCAGTTCCGGATGCAGCAACGAGCCCAACCGCTCGATATGGGAGGAATCGGGGGAGGCCAGCGCGGCCGCCGCGGCGAGGACGCCGACCTGGTCGATCGCGGGCACCCCGGCCTTGCGCGGGAACAGCGACTCGGTGAACGGGCCTTCGGCCGCCTGCGCCATCGACGCCGCGGTGCGGAACTTGTCCGCTCCTTCGTCGTAGCGCTCGATGCGTTCGAGCCGCAGGCCCCAGCCCAGCAGCATCTTGACCCGGTTGATCAGCTGGAGCGCGATCTCGTGCGGGCTCGCGCTGTCCCGGATCGCCTGCGCGGCGCGGGCGATGGCCTCCTCGGCCGCCTCGTAGACGCCCAGCTGGTTCAGCACCAGCCAGCAGTCGACCAGGGTCGTGGAGAGCATCCGGTCCCAGTTGCGCCTGCCGACCTGGCGATCGGGGACGGCGGAGTCGTCGAGGATGGCCAGTGCCCTGGCGATCTCGGTGAGGGCGGCGTCCTCCTGTTTGGCGATCACCAGACGGCGGCCGCGCATGGCGTGCGCGTCGGCCCGCATCAACGCGAGACCGTGCCGCCTGGTGTGCGCGAGCATCTCGTCGAGCCTGGGTTCGGCTTCGGCGGCGAGACCGCGGGTGACCAGCCTCGCCATCGCCGAGTAACGCAACAGCTGGGCGACCAGCAAGGGCTCACCGCGGCGCTGCGTCTCGTCGAGGAGTTCGTCGAGGCTGGTGACGATGTCCAGCTGTTCGGCGAAGCTGACGCGCTGGATGGCCGCCCCGAGTTCGCGCGCGCGGCCATGAAGCCAGGCGTCGGACATCTCCGCAAGCGCCGGCCGCCTGCCGCTGGTCGTCGCGTCCTCGGTCAGCCGCACCCACCCCCACCGTCGGAAACGCCGCTGGTCATCTGTTCGTCTGCTCCGCCGCCAGGATTCGAACCTGAACTGTCAGAACCAAAATCTGAAGTGCTGCCGATTACACTACGGCGGATCGATCCTGGTCAGGATAGCCATGCCGGGGACGCCCGTGTGCGCCCGGGGGTTGCCTCACCTTCGCGGGCACTCCACAGGGGACGAAACCTCCTGTACCGTAACTTACGGAAACGTAGGTAAGGTCACCCTTAGGGAAGCCCTGAGGGTTGCGCATAGAAAAGAAGTGACTGCATGACGGCTACCCTGGACCGTTCCCAGAAGCCCGCGAAGGGCCCCAAGCCGGTAATCGAAGGACATCGATCGAGTGGCGTTCAGCTCTCGGTGTACCTCGGGGTCGTCTTCCCGCTCGCCGCGCTGCTCGCGGCCGTCCCGTTCGCCTGGGGCTGGGGACTGACTTGGGTCGATGTCGGCCTGTTCGTGGTCTTCTACGCGATCAGCGGACTCGGTATCACCGTTTCGTACCACCGCTACTTCACGCACGGCTCGTTCAAGGCCAAGCCGTGGCTGCGCGTCGCGATGGCGATCGCCGGCAGCATGGCCGTCCAGGGCCCCGTGATCACCTGGGTCGCCGACCACCGGCGCCACCACGCCTTCTCCGACCGCGACGGCGACCCGCATTCGCCGTGGCTGTTCGGCACCACTCCGGTCGCCATCGCCAAGGGTTTCTGGCACGCGCACATGGGCTGGCTGTTCGACCGCGACCAGACCAACGCGGAGCGGTTCGCGCCGGACCTGGTGAAGGACCCGGCCATCAAGAAGGTCGACGACCTGTTCTGGCTGTGGAGCCTGCTCACCCTGGTGCTGCCCGCGATCCTCGGTGGACTGATCACCTGGTCGTTCTGGGGCGCGGTGACCGCCTTCTTCTGGGCCGGGCTGGTGCGCGTCTGCGTGCTGCACCACGTGACCTGGTCGGTCAACTCGGTGTGCCACATGATCGGTGAGCGCCCGTTCGCCGCCCGCGACAAGTCGGCCAACTTCTGGCCGCTGGCGATCTTCTCCTTCGGCGAGTCGTGGCACAACCTGCACCACGCCGACCCGACCTCGGCACGGCACGGTGTGCAGCGCGGCCAGATCGACATCTCCGCGCGGCTCATCTGGATGTTCGAGAAGTTCGGCTGGGCCTACGACGTGCGCTGGCCGACTCCACAGCGCCTCGCGCGCATCGCCGCTGAAAGCAAATAGCGAGGTCACGCTAGTCTTCTGCGATGGCGGGGAGAAGGCGGACCAAACGTGAAGCGGTCACCGGGGCGCGTCCTGTCGCCCCGGTGGCCAGGGTGCGGATGACAGGGACCGAGCGCAGGCAGCAACTGCTCAACGTCGCCAGGGCCCTGTTCGCGGAGAAGGGTTTCGAGGGCACGTCCGTCGAGGAGATCGCGCACCGCGCGAACGTCTCCAAACCGGTGGTGTACGAACATTTCGGCGGCAAGGAAGGCATCTATGCCGTCGTCGTCGACCGCGAGACCCAACTGCTGCTCGACCGGATGGTCTCCACCCTCCACGGTGGACATCCGAGGGTGATGCTGGAGCAGGCGGCGATCGCGTTGCTCTCCTACGTCGAGGACTCGCACGACGGCTTCCGCATCCTGGTGCGGGATTCGCCGGTCGCGAGTTCGACGGGCACGTTCTCGACGGTGCTGAACGACATCGCCAGCCAGGTCGAGCACATCCTCGCGCAGCAGTTCGCCGCGCGGGGTTACGACGAGAAGCTGGCCGCGCTGTACGCGCAGGCGCTCGTCGGGATGGTCGCGTTGACCGGGCAATGGTGGCTCGACGCCCGGAAGCCGAAGCGCGACGAGGTCGCCGCGCATCTGGTCAACCTGGCGTGGAACGGTCTGTCCAATTTGGAACACAAACCGAAGCTGCGGTTGTACTGAGACCTGCGTCGCGCGGCCATGACGTTTTCCCCGCGATGAGCGCTAGGCCCCCATGAAGATCAGCGGCTGGGCATCTTCGGTCGGCGCCTGTTTGAAGGGCGACGTCGGCAACGCGGACAGCTTCGAGAAAGCCGAACGCGGAACGCCGGACGCGAAACTTCAAGGTCGTCGGCGAACAGGACGGAAAGTCCGAAATCGGACTGAAGCTTTCGGATGGATCCGAATGCGACGACCATCCGACGACCGATGCGTCCTTCTTCCGGGGGAAGAAGGACAGCAGTGACGGCGCCTTGTCGTGCCTCGAAATCTGAAGAATCCGGGTGAGCGGCCGCCGGTCGTCGGTGACTGCCTTCCCGCCGATGTGGTCGAGACGAAGAAACTCACGAAGGTGGACTGCGTGAACGCCGCCTACAAGGTGCTCGCCATCGAGAAGAGCACGGCGGTCCTCCTCGACGACGGCACCGTGTGCACCCAGGTGCCGTCGACCGACGGGAAGATCGCTGGGCAGCGGTCCGGCGGCGGGCTCCCGCAGGCGCGGGTGCTGTGCCTGGTCAAGCTCGAGTAGCGCTCGTCAGCGCAGGAGGCCGGTGTCCCGCAGGTGGTCGAAGATGATCTTGTCCACCGCGGAGACCCGGTCCCTGTCCGTATGACCGAGCCACTCGACCTCGTCGATCTCGCTGCTGGCCGCGAGTGTTCCGCTGAATTCGCCGGTGTAGCAGGTCATCCGGACGAGGAGTCCCGACGCGTGCCCATCGGCCTGCGCTTCGAAGACCCCGGCGGGCTCGATACTGGCCGGATCGATCTCGACGGTCAGTTCCTCGCGGATTTCCCGGATCAGCGTCTCGGCGTCGCTTTCGCCGGGTTCACGTTTGCCACCGGGCAGGTAGAACACGGACTTGCCGCGAGAGCGGGTGCTCAGGATCCGGCCGTCCACCAGGTGCAGCCAAGCGATCTTGTCGATCACGGTTCAGCCCAGCGCCGCGGCGGTCTCGGTGGTCGTGAGCACTTCGCCCAGTCGCGGGAACACCTTCGTGATCGCCGATTCGTGGGAGATCGCGGCGATACCCGCCATCGCGTCGGAGACGGCGATGGTCTCGTAGGCGTGGTCGATCGCGGCGCGCAGCGTCGATTCGACGCCGTACTCCGTGGCGATGCCGGCGAGCACCAGCGTCTTCACGCCGAGCCCGCGCAGGAGGTCGTCGAGCCCGGTGCCGTAGAAGGCGCCGATCGTGTGTTTGGTGACCAGGTGCTCGCCCTCGCGGGGCGTGAGCTCGGTGACCAGTTCACTACCGGGCGGCTGCTCGTCGACGTTCGGCCGGTGCGCCCGCACGTGGACGACCGGAGATCCCGCCGCGCTGAAGGCTTCTCGCAGCAGGACGGCGTTCGAGACGACTTCGGTGCCTTCGAGGGGGACGGTCTCCAGTGCCACGATCCGCGTCTGCAGGTCGATCAGCACGAGCGCGGTCGTCGCCGGGTCGATCTTCGTCATACGGGCAAGCCTAGTGTCCCTATGCTGGAGGTATGGGGAAGCACAGGGAAGTCGTGATCACCGGCGGCGGAACGGGAATCGGCTACGCGGTCGCGGCGGTGTTCGCCGCGCGAGGCGACCGGGTGACGATCACCGGCCGACGCGAACAAGTCCTCACCGAGGCCGCCACGTTGCTCGGCGCGCACCCGGTCCCGTTCGACGCGGCCGACCCGGACGCGGTGGAGCGGGCACTGGCCGACCTGCCGGAGCACGTCGACGTCCTGGTCAACAACGCGGGCGGGAACACCGATTTCCGGAACGGACCGGCTGGAGACCTGAAAGCGTTCGCCGCGCACTGGCAGGCCAACCTCGACGCGAACGTGTTCAGTGCCGTACTGGTCACCCGCGCCTTGCGGGAAAGGTTCGCGGACGGCGCGCGGATCGTCACCATCGGCTCGATCGCCGCCCACACCGGAGCCGGTTCCTACGGTGCCGCCAAGGCCGCGCTGGAAGCATGGAACGTCGACGTGGCAAGGGAATTCGGGCCGCGGGGGATCACCGCGAACATCGTCGCGCCGGGACTGGTCGGCGACACCGAGTTCTTCCGGGGCCGGCTCTCCGACGAGCGCCGGGCGTGGCTGATCGGCACCACACTGACCAAACGCGCCGGCGAGCCCGCGGACGTCGCCGAAGTGGTGGCCTTCCTGGCGAGCCCGGAAGCACGGCATGTCACCGGGCAGGTCGTCCACGTCAACGGCGGCGCGCACCTCGGCCGCTAGGCGCCGGGGGTGACGCGGAGCAGCTTGTCGTCCTCGCCTTCCGAAGTCGTGATGTAGAGCGCGCCGTCCGGGCCGCCGCGGACGGCGCGGAGCCTGCCGAACTTGTCGTCGAACTCCGGCGGGAGCGTCACTTCGGTGACCTTGCCGGTGTCGTCGAGGCGGAACAGCAGGAGTTTCTGCCCCTTCAACGCGGTCACGGCGAGCGAACCTTCGAGCGGGCCCCATTGCGATCCGGTGAGGAAGTCCGCGCCGCAGATGGCTTCGGTGATCTCACCGGTCGTCCACACAGGACCGACGGCGTCCGGGAAGCGTTGTTTGTCGGTCATCGGCACGCCTTCGTCGTAGCCGGTCTCGGTGCCGCCCTTCGACGGGTCCCAGCCGTAATTCGCGCCCGCGCGTTCCAGGTTGACCTCGTCGTCGATGGTCGGCCCGTGCTCGGCGGTGAACACCTGTCCGGTGCCCGGCCGCACCGTGAGACCCTGGACGTTGCGGTGCCCGAAGGTGAACACGCGTTGCTCGTTCGGGTTCGCCGACGAGATGAACGGGTTGTCCGGCAACGCGTTGCCCGTCTTCGCGTCGATACGCAGCACCTTGCCGCCGAGACTCGTCCGGTCCTGCGGGTGCTGCGGGCGGGCCGTGTCGCCGGTGCCGACGAGCAGGGCGCCGTCCGCGCCGAACGCGGGACGGCAGCCCGAATGCCTGCCGCTGGCGTTCACCGGCAACCCGGTCAGCAGGTCCTTGACCTTCGTGGCGTTCGCGCCGTCGTCGGAAAGCCGCCAGGTGACCAGCCGGATGTCGACGGCCTTGTCCCTCTCCTTGTGGGTCTGGCAGGTGATGAACTCACGCGACGTCGCGAAGTCCTTGCTGATCACCATCCCCATCAGACCGCCTTCGCCGCGTACGTGGACGTCGGAAAAGTCGGCGGCGACGTCACGTTTCGTGCCGCCGTCGATTAGGGCCAGCTTCCCGGGGCGCTGGGTGACGAGGATCTTCCCGTCCGGCAGGAAGCCGACGTCCCAGCCGTGTTCGAGCCCGGCCGTCACCTGCTCGACCTTGAGCGCCGTCACGGCGGGCTTCGAGGCGACCGGCGGCGCGCTCTGCACCGATTCGCTCGACGCCCCGGAACAGGCCGTGACCAGCAAGAACAGGGACGTGAACGCGACGACGGCGGTTCTGCGCATGGCATCAGCATGCCAGCCTCGTCCATCACCCGCGAGGCAACGAACCGGTCATCCGGTGAGGATCGCGGCGGTCTCGGCGTCGGCGGGAAGGAACGTCTCCAGTTTCAATTCCGACACCGTGACGTCGGCGGCGGACGTGAACGTCGTGATGGCCGTGATCAGGCGCAGTTCACCCGCCGAAGTGGACAGGCGCATCGGCACCGCGAAGCCGAGGTGATCGGGCCCGGGCGGGCCCGGCTCCGGAACGTAACCTTTGAGTTCGATCAGCAGTTCAGCGAGCCGCTCGTCGGGCGCTTGCGCGATCTCCTGCGTCAGCCGTTCCAGGATGTGCCGCGCCCAGTCCGCGAGGTTCAGCACCCGCGGAGCCATCCCCTTCGGATGCAGCGCGAGCCGCAGGGTGTTGACCGGTTCCTCCAGCAGTTCCGGCGCCACGTCCTCGAAGAGCAGGTCGAGCGCGTCGTTGCGGGCGACGAGCACGCCGTACCGGTCGACCACGATGGCCGGATACGGCCGGTGCCCGTCGAGCAGCCGCCGCATACCGTCGAGGACCGGCCGCAGCCTCGGGTCGGTCAATTCGGTTTCGGGGAATCCGGGGGCGAACCCGGCCGCGAGGAGCAGGCCGTTGCGTTCCCGGAGCGGGAGTTCGAGTGATTCCGCGACGCGCAGCACCAGGCCGCGGCCGGGGATCGACCGGCCGCCCTCCAGGAAACTCACGTGCCGCTGGGTGGTTCCGGCCCGGAGCGCCAGTTCCAGCTGGGACAACCGCCGTCGCTCGCGCCAGCCCCGGAGCGCGGGGCCGAATCCGGAAACCATGGTCGTCATCTTGGCCGAGTCGCACGCGGCGCCGCCATTCCCTCGAAGGAATTGAGACGATTCCCCGCCACGGTGATGCTTCCGGCATGGAATTCGGTCTGGTCGTCCCCACCTATCGGTCCATCCTCGACGCCGGGCGCACCGCGCCAGAAATGGTCGCCATCGCCGTCGAAGCCGAACGCCTCGGCTTCGATTCCGTGTGGGTCGGCGACACTCTCGCACGGGCGCCCGTCGATCCGTTGACGTTGCTCGGCGCGTTCGCCGCCACCACCGAACGGGTCACCCTCGGCACCGCCGCGCTGCTTCCGGCGTTGCGCGATCCGGTCCTTTCCGCGAACGCGATCCTCTCGCTCGACCTGCTCAGCCGAGGCCGGATCACCCTCGGCGTCGGCGCGGGTTTCGCGGGCCGCAGCGAACCCGAATTCGCTTTCACCCGCGTTCCGTGGGAACGCCGCCGCGCCCGGCTCGACGACATCGTCGCGTTGTGGCGGCACGTCTGGAGCGGGAAGAGCGGCCCGTTCCACGGCGAGGTCTTGCACTACGAAACGCTTCCGGAGTACCCGGAGCCGCATCGTCCCGGGGGTCCGCCGGTGTGGCTGGCCGCCTTCACACCGGGTGCGCTGGACCGCGCGGGACGGCTCTACGACGGCTGGTTGCCGTACCCGCCCGACGTCGCGGACTACGCCGACGGGCTCGCGAAGATCCGCGAAGCGGCCGTCCGCCCCGTGACGGCCGCGTTGTTCGCGACTGTCCTCATCGAGAATGACCCGATCAGGGCACGCGAGCGGCTGGAGGACTACGCGCAGCGGAATTACGGCGTTCCGCTGGACTTCGTCGAAAAGATCCAGGTGCAGATCGCCGGGAGCGCGGCGCAAGTCGCCGACAGGTTGCGGGAATACCAGGCCGCGGGCGCCGAACACGTCCTGATCCGCGTCGCGACACAGGAACCGGCCGAGTTCGGCGAGCAGCTCACGAAGGTGGCCGGCGCACTGCCCGGGTAATCGCGCGGCGGACTGTCGGTGCCCCCACGTAGGCTGGGACGGTGACAAACGCTCCATTGTCCGGACTCCTTCATTCCATCCTTCCCGATCCGGCCCTGCGCGGGGTCGTGGAGCGGGCCGGTGCCCCGGTGCTCGAACTCCAGGGCGCGATCGCCACCCGCCAGCTGGTCGCGGGCGCCCTCGCCGCGGACGAGGGCGCCGGTCGCCCCGTGCTCGCGGTGACCGCCACCGGCCGCGAGGCCGACGAGCTGACCGCTTCGCTGAAGTCGTTCCTCGGCGAAGGCGCCGTCGCCGACTTCCCGTCCTGGGAGACGCTGCCGCACGAGCGGCTGTCCCCGCGGGCGGACACCGTGGGGCGGCGGCTGGAGGTGCTCCACCGGCTCGAAACGGGCGCCGACGGCCTGCGCGTCGTCGTCGCGACCGTCCGCAGCCTCATCCAGCCGATGGCGCCCGGCCTCGGCTCGCTCGCCCCGGTCGATCTGGTGGTCGGCGAGGAGCAGAGCTTCGACGGGCTGCTGGAGCGGCTGGTCGAGCTCGCCTACACCCGGGTGGACATGGTCGAGAAGCGCGGCGAGTTCGCCGTGCGCGGCGGCATCCTCGACCTGTTCGGCCCGACGGCGCAGCATCCGGTGCGAGTCGAGTTCTGGGGCGACGAGGTCAGCGAGATCCGCGCGTTCGCGGTGTCCGACCAGCGGTCGCTGCCGGGGGAGATCCGGCACGTCAGCGCGCCGCCGTGCCGTGAGTTGCTGCTCACCGAGCCGGTGCGCGCGAAGGCCGCCGAGCTGGCGACGACGTACGAGGCGGACGCCCAGCTCACCGAGATGCTCACCAAGCTTTCCGGCGGGATTCCCGTCGAAGGCATGGAGGCGCTCATCCCGGTGCTGTGCGAGGGCGAGCTGGACCTGCTGACCGACGCGATGCCGCAGGGCACACATGTCCTGCTGGCCGATCCGGAGAAGATCCGCGCCCGCGCGGCCGACCTGGTCCGCACCGGGCAGGAGTTCCTCGAAGCGTCCTGGACGACGGCCGCCGCGGGCGGGCAGGCACCGATCGACCTCGGCGCGTCGGCGTACCGGGACCTCGCGGAGATCGCGAAGCACGCTCAAGAGACGAAGCGCCCCTGGTGGACGCTGACGCAGCTGGCCACCGACGATCCCGACGTCTACCGCGTCTCGATCGAGGCCGCCCCGAACTACCGCGGCGAGGTCGAGCGGGCGACGACCGATCTGCGCGCGCACACGGCCGCGGGCGGGACGGCGGTCCTCGTCGTCGCCGGGCACGGCACCGCGGCCCGCGCCGTCGAGCAGCTTTCGGCGGGGGACGTGCCCGCGTCGCTCGCGGAAGGCATCACCGGTCCGTTGACGCCCGGCGTCGTGACGGTGACCTGCGGCGGCCTTTCGGACGGCTTCGTCTCGCCGGAGCGAGCACTGGTCGTGCTGTCCGAATCGGATCTGACCGGCCGCGGCGCCGGCGCCGGGACGTCCACAAAGGACTTCAGCACCAAGATGCCGTCGCGGCGCCGCAACGCCGTGGACCCGCTCGCCCTCAAGACGGGCGATTACGTCGTGCACGACCAGCACGGCATCGGGCGGTTCGTCGAGATGGTGCAGCGCACCGTCGCCGGCGCCACCCGCGAGTACCTGCTGCTGGAGTACGCCTCCTCCAAACGCGGGCACCCGGGGGACAGGCTGTTCGTGCCGACCGACCAGCTCGACGAGGTCTCCCGCTACGTCGGCGGCGAGCTGCCGACGCTGAACAAGCTCGGCGGCTCGGACTGGAAGAACACCAAGGCCAAGGCGAAGAAGGCGGTCAAGGAGATCGCCGCCGAGCTCGTCCAGCTCTACGCCGCGCGGCAGGCCGCGCCGGGACACGCCTTCGGGCAGGACACCCCGTGGCAGGGCGAACTCGAGGACGCTTTCCCGTTCACCGAGACCAACGACCAGCTCGCCGCGATCGACGAGGTCAAGGCGGATATGGAACGCGGCGTCCCGATGGACCGCGTCATCTGCGGTGACGTCGGCTACGGCAAGACCGAGATCGCCGTGCGGGCGGCGTTCAAGGCGGTGCAGGACGGCAAGCAGGTCGCGGTGCTGGTGCCCACGACCCTGCTCGCGCAGCAGCACCTGAACACCTTCACCGAACGGATGAGTTCGTTCCCGGTGAAGATCAGGGGGCTCTCACGGTTCACGAACAAGACCGAGTCCGACGCGATTCTCGAACAGCTTTCCTCCGGTGACGTCGACATCGTGATCGGCACCCATCGCCTGCTGCAGACCGGGATCCGGTACAAGGACCTCGGCCTGGTGATCGTCGACGAGGAACAGCGGTTCGGCGTCGAGCACAAGGAACACATCAAAGCGCTGCGGACGCACGTCGACGTGCTGACCATGTCGGCGACGCCGATCCCGCGGACACTCGAGATGTCGCTCGCCGGGATCCGCGAGATGTCCACGATCCTCACCCCGCCCGAGGACAGGCACCCGATCCTGACCTACGTCGGCGCGTACGACGACAAGCAGGTCGGCGCCGCGATCCGGCGCGAGTTGCTGCGCGACGGCCAGGTCTTCTACGTGCACAACAGGGTTTCCTCGATCGAGAAGGCGGCGAAACGTATTCGCGAGCTGGTTCCGGAGGCTCGGGTCGTCACCGCGCACGGGCAGATGAACGAGGACAAACTCGAAAAGATCATCCAGGGCTTCTGGGAGAACGAGTACGACGTGCTCGTCTGCACCACGATCGTCGAGACCGGGCTGGACATCTCGAACGCGAACACGCTGCTCGTGGAACGCGGCGACCTGCTGGGGCTCGCACAGCTGCACCAGCTGCGCGGCCGGGTCGGGCGTGGGCGAGAGCGCGGGTACGCGTACTTCCTGTACCCGCCGGAGGCGCCGCTCACCGAGACCGCGCACGACCGGTTGGCGACCATCGCGCAGAACACCGAACTGGGCGCGGGCATGGCCGTCGCGATGAAGGACCTCGAAATCCGCGGTGCGGGCAACATCCTCGGTGCCGAGCAGTCCGGGCATATCGCGGGCGTCGGTTTCGATCTGTACGTACGGCTCGTCGGCGAGGCGGTCGACGCGTTCCGCCGTCACGCGGGCGCGGACACGCCGGAGGAGGAAGAACTCGCCGACGTCCGGGTCGATCTCCCGGTGGACGCGCACATCCCGCACGACTACGTCCCCGGCGAGCGGCTGCGGCTGGAGGCGTACCGCAAGATCGCGGCCGCGCCCGACCAGGCGGGGCTCGACGCCGTCCGCGAGGAATTGATCGACCGCTACGGCCAGCCGCCCGCTCCGGTGCGGAGGCTGCTCGCCGTCGCCGCGTTCCGGCACACCTGCCGCGCGGCGGGGGTCACCGAGGTCGCCGTGCAGGGCACGTCGATCCGGTTCGCGCCGCTGTCGCTGGCGGATTCGCAGCTGGTGCGGCTGAAGCGCTTGTATCCCAAGGCTCTCTACAAGGCGGTGACGAACACGGTTTCCGTGCCGAAGCCGACCGAGGGCCCGGCGGGCGGCCGGATCGGCGCCCCGGTACTGCGGGACGAGGAACTGCTGGACTGGTGCGCGAAGCTGCTGACGAATCTGATGAAGTCGCCGGCACCCGTCGCGTAGGAGGCCGTGGCGCAAAGCGATGCGGGACGGAAGCCGAATCGCCACTCACGACCGGTTTCCACGCCAGGAGCGGTGTGAGAGGGTAGGCGCTGTGATGCGGATCATGGGGCGCCGTCGCGCGCTGGTCGGGGTTCTTGCCGGTTCTCTCCTGCTCGCCGGATGCAACGCCGGACCAGGGCAGGTCGGCACGGCGGTGGTCGTCGACGGCAGGACCGTTTCGGTGGATCGCGTGCAGCAGCTGATCGACAAGGCCGTTCGTGAGCACCCGTACGGACAGCAGCTCGCCAAGGAGCACAAGCTCGACCTCGTCGGCCGCGAGATCGTCCGCCAGGAGATCCTGCACGACCTCACCGAGCGCGCCGCTCGGCGGGAAGGCATCGGGGTCGACGAGTCCCTCGTGGTGAACGCGCTGCGGAACGATCCGCTGGCGAAGCCGATGGAGGCCAACCCGCAGGACGATCCCGAGCTCAGCGTCCAGCAGCTCGTGGCGAGGGTGCGGGACCACCGTGAATCCCTGGTCGACGCGGCGATCCAGACCCAGCTCGCGATGAAGTACCTGGACAAGCTCAGCGTCACGTTCGATTTCAGCTCGGTCTCCTCGACCGACGCCACCGGTTCCGACGCGGACCAGCTGCGCGAGCAGGCGATCGAGAAGGCCCGGCGCTTCGCCGCCTCGCCGAACGCGGCCGCCGAGCTGATCGCGCAGGACGAGCAGACGCCCGGCATGCAGGCGGGCACCGGGCAGAAGCTGCCGGCGATGCAGTCGCCCGCGACCGCGGCCACCGTCCTGTTCGGTCTCGAAGCCAACACCGTCGCCGCGTTCAAGCCGACACCCCAGCAGCCGCTGTGGGTCGTCGTCGTGGTGCGCGAGCGGACCTCGGACAAGCCCGTCGCTTCGGATCAGGCCGCGCGGCCCAACGCTCAGCAGCTGGCGAAGGTCGGTGTCCGGATCCTCCAGTCGTACCTCGACCAGGTCGACCTCAAGGTGAACCCGCGCTACGGCGTGTGGGATGTCGTCGGCATGGACCTCGCGCCCAACGAAGCTTCGAAGAAGGGCATCGTGCTGCCTGTGCACGGTGCCGCCCCGCAAAACCCGTGACCGCTGCCGTCGTCGTGATCGCCCGCGGGGCGACGCTGCCCGCAGCGGCACTTCCGATCTTGCGAAGCAGTGGTGCCGTGTACGCGGCCTCCGATGTCGATCCCGAGGTCTTCGGGGTGCCGGCGTTCGGAGACACGCAGGTGCGTGACCTCGTGCTCATCGCCGGTTCGCGACGGGAACCCCGGGCCGCGGCGCTGATCGGGGCCGGGGCGCGGGTGCTCGAAGCGCCCGTTCCGCCGCTGGTCGAGGCCGCCGAGGTGCTGGACCGCCTCCGCTCGCCGGGCGGATGCCCGTGGGACGCCGTCCAAACGCACGAATCGCTGCGGCAGTACCTGGTCGAGGAGACCTACGAACTGCTCGACGCGATCGAGGAGGGCGACCGGGCCGCCTTGCGCGAGGAACTCGGCGACGTCCTGCTCCAGGTGCTGTTCCACGCCCGCGTCGCCCGCGAAGACGCGGATGATCCGTTCGGGATCGACGAGGTCGCGTCCGAACTGGTCGCGAAACTCGTCGGACGTCATCCGCACGTCTTCGCCGACGCTCCACGGGTCGAGACCGTCAGCGACCAGAACCTCAAGTGGGAAGAACTGAAACAGGCCGAGAAGAGCCGCCAGTCCATTGTGGACGGCGTCGCGCTCGGCCAGCCCGCCGTGGCGCTCGCCGGGAAGCTCGGCCAGCGCAGCGGCCGGGCCGGGATCCCGCTCGACCTGTTCCCCGAAGGTTCCGAAGCGGCGGCCCAGTTGTTCCGGGTGGCCGCGATCGCGCGCAGGGCGGGAATCGATCCCGAAGGTGAGCTCCGTGCGGTGGCGAAGCGGTTCGCGCGCGAAATCCGCGATGCCGAACAGGCCGCGCGCGACGCCGGTGTGGAACCGGCGACGCTGGAGGCCGACGGCTGGCGCAAGTTCTGGCCGACTTCCTGACGACTGGGCCCGAACGCCGAAGCCGCTGTGACGCGGAACACAATCGAGTGAGAACCGGTTCGGCGGCCTCCGCGTCTTGCCGGATGTGAAGGGAACGGAACCGGACGAGGAGCAGCTCGTCCGCCGCACCGCCAAAGGTGACCGGGCGGCGTTCGAGGAGCTCTACCGCCGCACGTCGCCGTGGCTGGCCGTGCGCCTGCGCCGTCGCTGCGCCGACGAGCAGATCGTCGCCGAGGTGATGCAGGAGACCTACCTCGCGGTCTGGCGTGCGGCGGGGGCGTTCGCCGGTTCGGCCGTCGGCGGGAGCGCCGTCGGCTGGCTGTGGACGATCGCCGCGCGGCGGCTGGTCGACGCGTTCCGCCGCCGGGCGAAATACGCGCAGCCACCGCCGATCGCCGAAACGGCCGTCGCGCCCGCCGCCGAAGACGAGGCGCTGGCCGGTGCGGTCGGTGACCACGTCGGCGACGCGTTGCGCCGGCTCGCTCCCGAACTACGCCAGGTCCTGCAGGCCATGGTGCTCGACGGGCTGACCGTCCGCGAGACCGCGGTCCTGCTCGGCCTGCCGGAAGGAACCGTCAAAACCCGCGCGAGGCGGGCTCGGATCGCGATGCGGGAGGCGCTGTCGTGAACAAGGAACACGTGTCCGAAAAGCTTCTCGCCGGTTACGTCCACGGGGACGGCGGTCTGGCCGGTGACGAGGTCTGGGCGGTCGAAGCCCATCTCGAAAAGTGCGCGGAATGCCGGGGGAGGCTGTCCGCGGTCGGCATGCCGGCGGTGTCGGCGCTGGTGGACGAGGTCTGGGCCGGATTGGACACGAAGCTCGCCGAGGCGGGGCCGGGGCCGATGCGAACTCGGTGGACCGGATGGCTGCACACCTGGGTGACGCCGGTGATGCTGCCTTGGCTGGTGATGATCGTCCTGATCCCGGCACTCGGATTCGTCCTGGACTGGGCTGGGTGGACGGCGAGCGAGAACTACTCCTTCGCCCAGCTCTTCTCACCGCTGCTGCCGGTGCTCGGGGTCGCGGTCTCGTGGTCCAAGGGGCTCGATCCCGCCTACGAACTCGTCACTTCCACGCCGAGGGCCGGGCTCTACCTGCTGCTGCGCCGGACGACGGCGGTCCTCGCCGTCGTGTTGCCGATCCAGGCCCTCTCGGGCTGGCTCGGCGACGGCGGATTCGGGCTCGGTCTCCTGCCGAGCCTGGCCTTCACCACCGGGACGCTCGCGCTCGGCGGGCTGATCGGGGTGGTACGGGCGGCCTGTGTCCTCGCCGGGGTCTGGGTGGCGGTGATCCTGGCGCCCGCGGTGGCTTCGCAAGGACGTGCCACCGCGCTCGAACCCCGGCTGCTCCCGGTGTGGGGCGCGATCTTCGCGCTGACCGCGGCCGTGGTGGTGCTCCGGCGGAGCGTCTTCGGCCTGCTCACCGGATCCGAACGATGAACGAAGGGGAGAACATGATGCGTGCTGTCGGGGCCGCGGAGGTCGCGTCGACGACCTACGCGTGGCAGATCAAGGCGGAGGGACTGAAGGTCCGGGTCGGCAAACGCAAGTTCGCCGTGAACGGGCTCGACCTGGAACTCGGCACGGGGGTGCACGGTCTGCTCGGCCCGAACGGGGCGGGGAAGACCACGCTGATCCGGGCACTGGCGACGGTGCTCCGGCCGGCGGAGGGAGGGCTGGCGCTGCTCGGTGAATCCGTCGGGGGGTTCACCGATCAGCGCCGCCTGCGCCGTCGTATCGGCTACCTGCCGCAGAATTTCGGGTTCTACAAGCGCTTCACCGTCCGCGAGTTCGTCGAGTACATCGCGTGGCTGAAGGAAATGGCGAAAGAGGACATCCCGGGGGCGGTGCAGCGGTCGATCGAACGGGTCGGTCTCGCCGATCGCGCCGACGACCGGATGAAGACGCTGTCCGGCGGCATGGTGCGGCGGGTCGGGATCGCGCAGGCGATCGTGAACGATCCGGACATCCTCCTGCTGGACGAGCCGACCGCCGGACTCGACCCGGCGCAGCGCGTGCGGTTCCGGGACCTCCTTCAGGAAATCGGCCGTGACGCCTGCGTGGTCGTCTCGACGCATCTCGTCGAGGACGTCGCCACGGCCTGCACCGACGTCGTCCTGTTCGAAAACGGGAAACTGGTCTTCCAGGGCACTCCGGACGAACTGGCCGCGGCCGGGAGCGAGGAACACGTCGGCGACAGCCCGATCGAGCGCGGCTACTCGGCGCTGCTGGGGCACGAGCCGGGGAGGGGGAACTGGTGAACGTCCGTATCCTGCGGACCGAGATCCGCCGCTCCATCGCCCCCTGGGCGACGCTCGCCATCCTCGTCGTCGCGTTCGGCTTCCTGTATTCGTTCAGCGGGCCGTGGTCGAAGGCGCCGCTCGCCTGGACCGAGAACTGGGTCCCCGCCGCGGAATGGAGCCGGTTCCTGCTCGTCTTCCTGTGGCCGATCGCGATCGGCGCCGGGGTCGTCCAAGGCATGCGGGACAGTCGGTCCGGGATGGTCGAACTCCTCACCACGACGCCGCGGCCCGGCTGGCACCGGGCCGCGAAACTCGCCGGCGCGCTGGGCGGACTGCTCGTGCTGGGCTATCTGCTGATCTTCGCCGTCGGTGCCGTCCAAGTGATCTTCAGCGGTCCGTTCTTCACCTTCGGCTGGCTGCCGATAGTCGTGGTCGGCGTGCTCGCGATGCTCGCGGGGGCCTGGCTCGGGCTGGGGATCGGCCGGTTGCTGCCGCATCCGCTGACCGCGCCGGCGGTGGCCGTGGCCACGCTCGTGACCGTGATCGTGCTCCAGATCGCCGGGTCGGAGGGCAGCGTGCTCATGGGCGCTGTTCCGGCCAGGGTCTCTTCGCTCTCTCCCGCGATGGACGTCACCAACGATCCGTTCATCACCACCGCGAGCCGGGTGGATCTCGGCCAGGGAATCTGGCTCGCCGGCTTGGCCGCGACCGGATTCCTCTTGCTGGCGGCCCGCTCCAAGCGCTCGAAGGCACTCTCCGTCGTCCCCGCGCTGGTGGCGGTCGCGATCGCGACGCCCATCCTGCCCGCGACCTACGCCGAGGCCAAGACCGTCGATCCGCGCGCGACGGCGATGGTCTGCGACGGCCCGGTCTGTGTTCCCCGCCTGCTCGAACCCGACCTCGCCCGGTTCGCCGGGCCTGGCAAAGAGGCGTTGCGGCTCTTGGGGACACTGCCGGACGCGCCGGTCAGGGTCACGGCCTTGAACCGGCGGGTGGCTTCCGACGAGGTGCCGCCGCGTGCCGCCGACACCCTCTTCGTGGATTTGCTGGATTGGTCCTTCCGCTCGGCCGAGGATTCGGACGCCATGACGCGGGCACTGGTCGCCGGCGCCGGGACGGCGACCTGCTACACCCTCTACGGCGCCGACAGGGCCTTTTTGGACGAACTCACCGCGCGGTCGATTTCGTCGAGCTGGTTCCTCGGTGAGTGGAAGATGCTCGACGGTTCCTGGCTGAGCGAGGAGAAGAAGAACGAGGTCCTCCGCGATTGGGAGACCTTCCGTGCCTTGCCGTCCGACGTGCAGCGCACGCGGATCATCGCGCACCGGCAGGCGGGCCTGACCTGCGAGGGCGACCAACTCGAGATCCTCCTCGGCGGCACCCGATGAGGTGGGCGGTGCTGTACGCGCGCTCGCGTGCCCTGCCCGCGTCGTTCGCGGTGCTGGTGGTGAGCATGGCCGTGCTGTGGTTCCTGGCCCGGGACCGCTGGTCGGAGATCCCGGTTTCCCTGGCGCTCGCGGTGGCGGTCGCGGTACTGGCCACCGGGCTGAGCGGGCAGGACGTCGATCTCGACCGGACCGCGGCGATCCGGTGGATTCCCCGTCGTGGCCTGCATCTGCTGGTGATCGGCGGCCTCGGCGTCGGAGCCGTGCTCCTGCCGCGGCTGTGGGAGGCGGAGCGGGTTCCGCTGGAGATCATCGTGCGGAACACGGCCGGACTGCTCGGTCTCGCCGGGCTCGCCGCGGTGCTGTTCGGCGGGGCCTTCGGGTGGACGTTGCCGCTGTTCGCACTCGTGGTCGCCTTTGTGGTGACGGTGGCGTCGTCGGGTACGGACACCGTGGACCTGGTGGCGACCTGGCTGTTCCAACCCGCCGGCGTGGCGACCGCTCTGTGGACCGCCGTGGTGTTCGCCGTTGTGGGCTTCGGTGCCTACGCGGTCTACGGTGCCCGTCGCTGACTCTGTCGAAGAAAGGGTCGTTCCCGGCAAAATTCGTCGGGAACGCCCCTTTCCCTTCCCCGGTCAGACGTCGCGGTTGTGCGGGACGAGGTCGAGCGGGTCGTGGTCCGGGTCGTCGACGCCGAGGCTGATGATCCGCGACGGGTGGAGCCGGATCACCGCGCCGTCGAGATGGCCGTCGGGGGTGGTGGCACCGGTCAGCGCCTCGGCCCGGCCGCGGATCTCGAGGCAGCGGATCCTCGGCGGATCCTGCGACGGCATGTCGTCCACCACGAACGCGGCCTGCCCGTTGGCGGCCACGTTCCGGAACTTCTTGCTCTTCGCCAGGTCGTAGCCGGTGATGTCGATCGTGCGGGTCTCGGTGTTGTAGGTGTAGCCGACCGGGCTGACCTGCAGCGTGCCGTCCGGTTGTGCCGTCGCGAGCCGTCCGAGTCCCTGAGTGGCGAGGTAGTCGAGTTCCGCTTCACTGAACATGGATCCAGACTGCGATCTCCACTTGACTGGAGGTCAAGTGCGCGGTGCCGATGTTCCGCGACAGCCGGAATCGTCGATTCGCTTCACCGTCAGTCGGCTTCATGCGCCGAATGGGTCTTCGCCCGGCATTGTGGCGAAGTAACCTGACCGGGTGGCCGAAACCACCCAGTCGAGCACCGACGCCCCGGAGCACTTCGCGCACCCTCTGCCGCCGTACGTCCCGAGGCTCGCTTTCGCGGGCGGGCTCGTGCTCACGGGTGTGGTCCTGATCATGACCGTCGGGGTGAGCCGGCCGGGCGGGGAGGAACCGCCCCCGCCTGCCCGGCCCCAGCCCGCCCTCGCGGTCCCCGACCAGAGACCGCAACCGGGGGTGATGACGCCGCGCGCCGGGCTCGCCGCGCCGCCCGACCGGCCCACCGTTTCCGACGCGGCCGAACTCGAGATCTGGGCGAAACGCGTGGCGGGGAAGACCCGCCTGGCCGAAACCGATCTGTCCGCTTACGGCCGCGCCGAGATGTGGCTTCGGCGGCAGAAGCCGGGTTGTCACCTCTCGTGGGCGACTCTCGCGGGTATCGCCCATGTCGAGGCGGCGCAGGGCAGACCGGGCCCGATCACGCTGCCGCCCGACGTCTGGGCCAAGCACGCCGCCCGGGCCAGGAGCGATGGCAAACAGCCCGACCCGGAGGACCTCGACGACGCCGCCTTCGCCGCCTCCCGTTACCTGTGCGCGGCCGGCGACGACGTCGCCACCCCGGAGGGCTGGTGGAAGGCGATGCGGATGTTCGATCCGGCCGTGTCCTACGCCCAGGAAGTCTTCAGCGCGGCCGACGCCTACGCGGACGCCAGCGTCGCGCCCTGATCCTCGAGCACCAGATCGAAGTTGAGCGCCGACGCCATCCGGTAGGCGTCGCCGGCCGCGACGACCAGCTGCGCCATCGGATCGACGACGTTCCCCGCCGCCCAGACGCCGTCCACGTTCGTGCGGCCCTGTGCGTCCACCGCGATCGAACCGCTTTCGGTGCGCGCGCAGCCGAGCTGACCGAGAAGCCGGTCGTGCGGGACGAACCTCGGCCCGACGAACACGACATCGCGTTCGACGAATTCGCCGTCGACGAGCCGGACACCGGTCAGCCGGTCGTTCCCGACCGCCAGCTCGGACACCTTCCCGTCGACGATCCGGATGCCCAGCCCGGTCAGCTTCGCCCGGTCTTCGGCCGAGATCTGCCGCGTATGCGTGAAGAAGGTCAAGTCCTTGCTCCACTGCCAGACGATCAGCGCCTGGTGGACCGAGTTCTCGGAGGTGGCGAGCACACCGAAGCGCTGATCCCGCACTTCCCAGCCGTGGCAGTACGGGCAGTGCAGCACGTCGGCGCCGAACCGCTCCGCGACGCCGGGGACGTCCGGCAGTTCGTCGGCCAGCCCGGTGGTCACCACGATCCGGCGGCCGCTGATGACCCTTCCGCTCGCCAGTTCCACCGCCTTGTCGTGCCGCAACCGGTGGACGACGTCGTCGACGATCTCGACGTCGTAGCCGCGGACCTCGGCGCGGCCTTTCGCCAGCAGTTCTTTGGGTGGGATGCCGTCTCTGGTCAGGAATCCGTGCGCGTGCGCGGCGGGCGCGTTGCGCGGGGTACCGCCGTCGATCACGACGACCTTGCGCCGCGCCCTGCCCAGGACCAGCGCCGCGCTGAGGCCCGCGACGCCACCACCGATGATCACCACGTCGTAGTCGTTGTTCATGCTGCCGAGCATCCGGAATTCTTCGGAAGCTGGCAAAGTTCATTGCCGATTTGGCAAACTGGCGGGATGGAGGACATCGAACGGCGGCTTTCCGAAGTCGGCCCGAAGCTCAAGCGGCTTCGCAAGGAGCGCGGCACCACCCTTTCCGCGCTTTCGGAGGCGACGGGCATCTCCGCCAGCACGCTCTCGCGGCTCGAATCGGGCACTCGGAAGGCGACGCTGGAGCTGCTGCTCACGTTGTCCGCGGCGCATCAGGTCCCGCTCGACGAACTGGTCGGCGAACCCGAACCGGCCGACCCCCGGGTGCGGATGAAAGCGCAGAAGTTCGGCAGGTTCACCGCCTGGTCGCTGACCGCGCAGCCGGGTCAGCCGCAGGCGTTCAAACTGCTGATCCCGGTCGAGGACGTCGAGCCGGTGCAACGGGCCCACGAGGGCTACGAATGGATGTACGTCCTCAGTGGACGGTTGCGGGCGCTCCTCGGTGACCGTGACTTCACGATGGGGCCCGGCGAGGCCGCGGAGTTCGACACGCGGGTGCCGCACTGGTTCGGGAGCGCGGGGCCGGGCCCGGTGGAACTGCTGGTGCTGTTCGGCAAGCAGGGCGAGCGCGCCCATCTGCGGGCCAGGTCCACGTGACAGCGAAGGTCCCTTGCTCCGAGGGTGACGGCGATCAGGATCGAGAGCAAAGGTCCCTTGCTCCCGCGGCGGTCAGTCGCGCAACGCGATCCGCGCGCTGACCTCGCTGATCGCTTCCAGGTACTCCGGGATCGGATGCATCGCCGACGCGATCCGCATCTGCGCGAGCGCCTCGGTCAACCGGCCGAGGCGCTGAAGGGTCCGCCCGAGCACGAATCGGGCGTAATGATCGGTGGGATCCAGTTCCAGCACCCGGGTGAAGGCGCGTTCGGCCCGGCGCAACTGCGCGGAGTGGAAGTACGCGCGGCCCGCCAGCAACTGGACACTCGGTTTGTCGGTTTCCTCTTCGAGCAGGGGTTCGAGGGCTTTGAGGGCGTCGAGCGGCCTGCGGCTTTCGACCAGCGCCTCCGCTTGGCGGAAGGCACGGAACCGCGACTCGCCGGACGGGTCCTGACCGGGTTCTGGGGCGGGTTCGGCATCCATCATGGTCCGCTCCACGATACGCCGGGGCGGGGCCGTCCACGAGGCGCTGAAACGGTCATGGTGGACTGTCCTGCCATGAGCAGCGCCGAAACGGATAAGCCCGGCTACCTCGGGCTCGCACCGTACCTTTACTACGCCGACGCGACCGAGGCGGTCGCGTGGCTGGTCAGAGTGTTCGGGTTCACCGAGGAAGTGCGCTTCGCCGACGCCTCCGGAGAGGTGTTCCAGGCCACGCTGTGCGCCGGTCCGGCCAAGATCCAGCTGGCCGGGGTCGGCCCCGAATACTGGCAGGCGAAGGGTGTCGACGGCCCGGTCGGGCAGCTGAACATCGTGTACGTCCCCGACGCCGACGCGCAGTACGAGCGCGTCCGCGCCGCACTGGGCGACGACGCCGACATCGACGCGCCCCAGGACCAGCCCTACGGCGCCCGCGTGTTCACCGTCTCCGACATCGGGGGCAACAGCTGGACTTTCTGGCAGCAGTTCTCCGACACCGTCGAGCTTCCGTCCGGCTGGCGTGAAGTCCGGGCAGGTGAACCAGTTCCGGAATAGGTGCTGCGGAGCGCGGCTCCTCGGTCGAGGGTGGTGGCGGGGAGGAAGGTCGGAGAAGTCCGATCGGCGTGCAGTGTGGCGCGTGCCTCCACCGGGTGAACGGCGCCGACGGCTAGGCTGAGCCCGGTCACCGCAGGCACAACCCACATGAGGAGCATGGCGTGGCGCTCATCGAGCAGGTAGGCGCTCGCGAGATTTTGGACTCGCGAGGCAACCCGACGGTCGAAGTGGAGGTGGCTCTCGACGACGGCACGCTGGCGCGGGCCGCGGTCCCCTCGGGTGCGTCCACCGGCGAACACGAAGCCGTCGAGCTGCGTGACGGCGACACCGGCCGGTACAACGGCAAGGGTGTCGAGCGCGCGGTCGCGGCCGTCCTGGACGAGATCGGCCCGGACCTGGTCGGCACCGACGCCGTCGACCAGCGCATCGTCGACCAGAAGCTGGTCGACCTCGACGGCACGCCGGCGAAGTCCCGCCTCGGTGCGAACGCCATCCTCGGCGTGTCGCTCGCCGTCGCGAAGGCCGCCGCGGAGTCGGCCGAGCTGGAGCTGTTCCGCTACCTCGGCGGGCCGAACGCGCACGTGCTGCCGGTGCCGATGCTGAACATCCTCAACGGTGGCGCGCACGCCGACACCGATGTCGACATCCAGGAATTCATGATCGCGCCGATCGGCGCCGAGTCGTTCCGCGAGGCCCTGCGCTGGGGCACCGAGGTCTACCACTCGCTGAAGTCGGTCTTGAAGGGCCGCGGCCTGGCCACCGGCCTCGGTGACGAAGGCGGCTTCGCACCCAGCCTGAAGAACAACCGCGAAGCGCTCGACCTGATCCTCCAGGCGATCGAGAAGGCCGGATACGCCCCGGGCCGCGATGTCGCGCTCGCGCTCGACGTCGCCGCGACGGAGTTCTTCTCCGACGGCGCGTACACCTTCGAGGGTGCGAAGAAGAGCGCCGAGCAAATGTCCGCCTACTACGGCGAGCTCGTCCGCGACTACCCGCTCGTGTCCGTCGAGGACCCGCTGAGCGAGGACGACTGGGACGGCTGGGTCCAGCTGACCACCGAGATCGGCGAGAAGGTCCAGTTGGTCGGCGACGACCTGTTCGTCACCAACCCGGACCGTCTCGAAGAAGGCATCACCCGCCGCGCCGCCAACGCGCTGCTGGTGAAGGTCAACCAGATCGGCACGCTGTCGGAGACCCTCGACGCGATCTCCCTGGCGACCTCCTACGGTTACAAGTCGATGATGAGCCACCGGTCCGGCGAGACCGAGGACACCTTCATCGCCGACCTGGCCGTCGCGACCGGTGTCGGCCAGATCAAGACCGGCGCCCCGGCGCGCGGCGAGCGGATCGCCAAGTACAACCAGCTGCTCCGTATCGAGGAGACCCTCGCCGACGCGGCGCGTTACGCCGGCGACCTCGCGTTCCCGCGGTTCACCCCGGAGGGGTAAGCGGCCATGTCGGACCGGGGGAGGGCGCGGACGACCCGTCGGAGCAGCGGGCGCGCGGGCGGCGGTGGCTCCGGCAGGGGCCGTCGTCCGGAGCGTGCCCGTCGCACGACGACGACGGAGGTCCGCGCCCGAACCCGGCTGCGCCGCAGCCTGGCGGCGAAACGGGCATCGGGTGCCGCGAAGGTGCTCGGCATGTCCACCACCCGCCGGGCCGCGGTGGTGGCGATCGTGGTGTGCGCGCTCGCGTTCACCATCGCCGTCCCGTTGCGCACGTACCTCAGCCAGAAGTCCGAGGTGACCGAGCAGCAGCAGTTGCAGTCCGAACTCCAGCGGAGCGTCACTCAGCTGGAAGGCCGCAAGGCCGAGCTGAGCGACCCCGCGCAGATCGAGGCGGAAGCGCGGAAGCGGTTCGGTTTCGTGAAGCCCGGCGAGACGCCGTACATCGTGCAGCTCCCCGAGGACAAGGCGCCCGAACAGGCGCAGCCACAAGGTCAGCAGCCGGTGCCCGCGGGCTCCTGGTACGAGAAGCTGTGGGATCAGGTCGCGGGCGGCTGAAGCTCTCCGTTTAGCCTTACGGGCGTGAACAGCACGGAAAAGTCTTCCTTCGAGCCTGTGACCGACGCCGACCGCGAAATCATCGCGGACCAGCTCGGCCGGGCCCCCCGTGCGCTGCGCGCCGTCGCCGCGCGCTGTCCGAGCGGCCACCCGTCGGTCGTGCAGACCAGTCCTCGCCTCGACGACGGCACCCCGTTCCCCACGCTCTACTACTTGACCTGTCCGAAGCTGACTTCGATGGTGGGCACGCTCGAGGCGTCCGGGCTGATGAAGGAAATGACCGACCGGCTCGCCGAGGACCCCGAGCTGGCGGCCGCTTACCAGCGGACCCACGAGGGCTACCTCGCCGAACGCGACGCCATCGACCCGCTCGGCCACGAGGTCAGCGCGGGCGGGATGCCCGGACGCGTCAAATGCCTGCACGTCCACCTGGCGCACACGCTTGCCGCCGGTCCCGGGGTGAACCCGTTCGGCGACGAGACCCTCGCGCTGCTCAAGGCCAACGGGTGGCCGTCGGGCGACTGCCAGGAGTAACACCGGCCCCCGGTGCACAGATAGTTCCTCCAGGTGGGTTAATTCACCCGATGTCGACCAACTGGTCCTCCCCAATGGGGTGAAACCGGTGACCGTATGCGGCAGGCTGGGCGTGGCCGGGGTTGACGGGGCGGGCAGGTACCGGATCGCCGGGTCGCGATCCGCCGGGAGGGTTCTGAGGTATGCGCGTGAGGCACGTGCCAGGCGCGGTGACCGGTGCTGTATTCGTGGGCTCACGCCTGAGACGCGTACCTCGAGCCGTCCGCGGACTCTGTCTCCGTCACCGCACGATCGCCGCGGTGACCGGAGGCGTCCTCGCCATCGTCCCGGCCTGTGCCGCGGTCATCGGTGCCGGCAGCTGGGCCGCGACGGCCAGCACGGTCCATTCCGACAACGTCGCCCTCGTCGGTGGCTACGACCCGAAGAACCCGCTCGTCCAGCAGATCGGTGTCGACGGCAGCCTGCCGAACGCCCCGACTCCGCTCCCGCTCCCCGCGGACGAACTCCCCGACGGACCGCTGGGCATCCCGGTCACCGCGCTCGCCGCGTACCGCAACGCCGCCGACATCCTCATCGCAGAACAGCCCACCTGTCACATCGACTGGGCGTTGATCGCGAGTATCGGCCGCATCGAGTCCAACCACGCTCGCGGCGGCTACGTCGACGCGAAGGGCAACACCCTCGAACCGATCCTCGGCCCGCAGCTCAACGGCGCCGGACCGTTCGCGGCCATCCCGGACAGCGACGGCGGCAAGTTCGACGGTGACGCGGTCTGGGACCGCGCCGTCGGCCCGACGCAGTTCATTCCCTCGACGTGGAAGGGCTACGCCTCCGACGGCAACGGCGACGGCGAGTCCAACCCGAACAACATCTTCGACGCGGCGCTGGGCACCGGGCGGTACCTGTGCTCCGGCGGGCTCGATCTGTCCAAACCGGACCAGTTGCGCACGGCCGTCTTCCGCTACAACCACTCCGACACCTACGTGAACACCGTGCTGATCTGGGCCGAGGCCTACCGCACGGGTGTGCTGCCGACGCCGGACAGCCGGGTGCCCATCGGCGCCCCGAACGCCGGTGCCGCTCCGCCGCCCGCGTCGGTACCGCCGCCTCCGGTGCCGTCGACGCCACCCGGTTCGGTGACGCCGCCGTCGAGCACCTTGCCGGGGACCAGTACGAGTTCGAGTTCGTCCTCCTCGAAATCGCCGACGACCTCGAAGCCGCCGCAATGCCCGGCGGTCACCGTGACGGAGACGGTATCGAGCACCAGCCCCACGACCACGAACACGACTTCGACCAAGACTTCGCCTCCGCCGTCGACCTGTATTTCGCCGACGACGACCACAACGACCACCACGGTGACGCCAACGGGCACCGGCGGTACCAGATCCCCCTGATCGCGTCGACTGCTCCGTCCGTGCCCCGCCACCACCCTCGACGGAGAAGCTTCGCTCCGCTGTAATCTCCGGAGCATGCCTCGTGTTGCCGCGATCGACTGTGGGACCAACTCCATCCGCCTGCTCGTCGCCGAGCTGACCCCCCGGCACGACGGGACGGTCGACCTGCGCGACCTGCACCGGGAGATGCGGATCGTCCGCCTCGGCCAAGGAGTGGACGCCACCGGCAGGCTGGCCCCCGAGGCGCTCGAGCGCACCCGCGAGGCACTGGCCGACTACACGATCGCCGCGCGCCGCAAAGGTGTCGAAAAGGTCCGCATGGTCGCGACGTCGGCGACCCGTGACGCGAGCAACCGCGACGAGTTCTTCGCGATGACGCGTGCGGTGCTCGGCACCGAGGCCGAAGTCATCAGCGGGGACGAAGAGGCGCGGCTGTCCTTCACCGGCGCCGTCGGCGAGCAGGATCCCGACGACGGCCCGTTCGTGGTGGTCGACGTGGGCGGCGGCTCGACCGAACTCGTGGTCGGGACCTGGGACGGCCGTCAGGCCGAGGTGATCGCGGCCAAGTCGGTCGACATCGGCTGTGTGCGGATCACCGAACGCGCGCTGAAGTCCGATCCGCCGACCGCGGCCGAAATCGCCGAAGCCCGCGAGCTGGCCGCCAAGGTCCTCACCGAGGCCTTCGACGTCGTGGACGTGTCCACCGCCAAGACGTGGATCGGGGTCGCCGGGACGGTCACGACCTTGACGGCCGTGGCACAGGGTCTGCCAGAGTACGACTCCGAGCGCACCCATCTCTCGAAGCTCTCCCACGCGGACATCGACCGTGTCGCGCGGTCGCTGCTCACGGCCGACCACGCGGCCCGTGCGGCGAACCCGGTGATCCATCCCGGCCGGGTCGATGTGATCGGTGGTGGCTCCGTGATCGTGCAGGTGCTGGCCGAGCAGTTCGCCACGCGCGGTGGTCCCGACCGGCTGGTGGTCTCCGAACACGACATCCTCGACGGCATCGCGCTCTCGTTGGCTTGACCGTCCATTTTCTCTTGAACGAAGCCATTTCTTTAGGTGATCAAGTGGTGACCTCCAGTCCGGATGGGGCCATTCGGCGCAGCGTCGTGCCTACCAACGTTGTGCTCTGACCGGGTGGTCCGGAAGACTGTCACACATTTGCAACATCAACGCACTGTGATCGGCTTCACCTGTCCCATAGCGTCGTCTCACCTTCTGGGCGGTAGGGCGCGACCGGCGCCCGCCGGGCTATCCGACGACGAGAGTTGGAGGGGACATGCGGGCTTCACGCGGGTTCTGGGGAGCGACGGCGGTGGTGGCCACGGCGGCCCTGCTGCTGACGGCCTGTGGGGGTGGTGGGTCCGGGGAGAACAAGGGATCCGGCGCCACGGACGCCAACGCGGCGGTTTCGGTCTACGGCACCGAGCCGGAGAACTCGCTGATTCCCGCCAACACCAACGAGCTCGGCGGGTCCAAGGCCCTCAAGCCGGTCTTCTCGGCACTGGTCGGCTACAAAGCCGACACCGCCGAACCGTACAACCTGATGGCCGAATCGATCACCACGACCGATTCGAAGGTCTTCGACATCAAGATCAAAAAGGGCTGGAAGTTCCACGACGGGACCGAGGTCAAGGCCAAGAACTTCGTCGACGCCTGGAACTACAGCGCGAACGGCAAGAACGGCATGCAGAACGCGTCGTTCTTCGAGCAGATCCAGGGCTACGACGAGATCAGCGCCAAAGAGCCCGCCGTCAAGGAGATGTCCGGGCTCAAGGTCGTGAACGACTACGAGTTCCAGGTCACCCTCAAGGGCCCGTTCTCGGTGTTCTCCACCAAGATCGGCTACCTCGCCTTCGCGCCGCTGCCGGACAAGTTCTTCGCCGACCCGGAGGCGTTCGCCAAGGCGCCGATCGGCAACGGGCCGCTGAAGTTCGTTTCGCGCACGCCCAACCAGAACATGAAGCTCACGCGGTTCGAGGAGTACCAGGGCGAGGACAAGGTCAAGTTCAAGGACCTCGAAGTCCGCATCTACACCAGCCAGGAGACCGCGTACCAGGATCTGCTGAGCAATCGCCTCGACTTCATGGAGGCGCTCCCGCCCGCGGCGAAGGCCGGTGGCAAGTACAAGACCGACCTCGGTGAGCGGCTGGTCGAAGGGAAGCTGCTCGGCATCAGCGCGCTCGCGCTCCCGTACTACGTACCCGGTTACAACAACCTGGACCTGCGCAAGGCGATCTCACTGGCCATCGACCGTGAGCAGATCGTCAAGACCGTCATGAACGACACCTACGCGCCCGCCGACGGCTACGTCTCGCGCGGTATCGAGGGCTACCGGCCCGGCATCTGCGAATACTGCGAGTTCGATCCGGTGAAGGCCAAGGAATTCTTCGCCAAGTCCGGCTACACCGGCAAGCTGACCATCGCGTCGAACGCCGACGGTGGGCGTAAGGAACCGCTGGTCGCGGCGTGCAACAGCATCAAGAACGCGCTCGGCGTCGAATGCGACTTCGTGCCGGCGACCGACTTCGGGCAGTGGCGCAGCATCGTCAACAACCGCCAGCTGACCGGCATGGGCCGTTCCGACTGGGCCGCCGACTACCCGTCGATCGAGAACTACCTGAACCCGCGCTACAAGAGCACCGGTTCGTCGAACGACTCCACCTACAACAACCCGGCCGTCGACGCGCTGCTGACCCAGGCGGACCAGACCGCCGACAAGGCGGCCGCGATCAAGCTGTACCAGCAGGCCGAAGACCTGATCGCGAAGGATCTGCCGCAGATCCCCGTGTGGGAAGAGAAGGGGGTCGGCGGTAAGTCGAACCGCCTCAAGACCGTGAAGCTCGACTTCGGTCGACTCGCGGACTACGCGTCCATCGAGGTCGCGGCGAAGTAATCGCGTGGTCGTGCGGTCGTGAGTGGCGATTCGGGTACCAAGCCGAATCGCCACTCACGACCCGCCGGACCGACAGCTCCCACCACGCGATCCCCAGGACGGCACGCTCATGTCCCAGTACATCCTCCGACGTCTACTCCAACTCATCCCGGTCTTCTTCGGCACGACGTTCCTCATCTACGCCCTCGTGTGGGCGGTGCCCGGTGACCCGTTCGCCGGCAAATGCGGTCAGGTCGCCTGCCCGCCCGCCTACATCGAGATGATGACCGCGAAGTTCAACCTCGACGATTCGATCTTCGTCCAGTACTTCAAATACCTCGGCAACCTGTTCACCGGCGACTGGGGCGAGACCTTCAACGGCGTCTCGGTCGGCGAACTGATCGGGAACGCCTATCCGGTCACCGTCCGGCTCGCCCTCATCGCGGTGGCCATCGAAGCGATCATCGGCCTGTCCGCCGGCATCCTGACCGGCCTGCGCGGCAAGGGTTTCCTCGACAACCTCGTGCTGATGTCCACCACGTTCCTGATCTCGATCCCGGTGTTCGTCACCGCGATCGTGCTCCAGATCGTCCTCGGTTCGGAGCTGGGCCTCATCGACGCGAGCGTCTCCGAGGACGCCACGATCGGCGAACTGATCGTGCCGGGAATAGCGCTCGGCAGCCTTTCCATGGCCTACATCGCCCGGTTGACCAGGACGAGCATCGCCGAAAACCGGCACGCCGACTACGTCCGGACGGCCGTCGCGAAAGGCCAGCCGCGCAGCCGCGTCGTCGGCGTGCACCTGCTCCGGAACTCCGTGATCCCGGTGCTGACCTTCATCGGCACCGACATCGGCGCGCTCATGGGCGGGGCCATCGTCACCGAAGGCGTGTTCAACATCAACGGCATCGGCGGGCTCATCTTCCGCGGTATCCAGAACCGGGAGGGCGCCACCGTCACCGGCGTCGTCGTCCTGCTGGTGATGGTGTACCTGCTGGTGAGTCTCACCGTCGACCTGCTCTACGCCGTTCTCGACCCGAGGATCCGTTATGACTGACCCCAATGTGGCGGGTGGCATGTCCTCCGTGGACGTCGCCGGCGCCGGAGTCGCCGACGATTCCGCGGTGGCGCACAAACCGCGCAGTCTCGGCGGCGACGCCTGGCGGATGCTGCGCAAACGGCCGTCGTTCATCATCTCCGCCGCCATCATCGTGCTCGTCGTGCTCATCGCGATCGCGCCCGACCTGTTCAGTTCCCGGCCCGCCGGGTTCAGCGATCTGCTCCACGCCAACGAAGGCCCGTCCGCGGACGCCTGGTTCGGTTACGACAACCAGGGTTACGACGTCTACGCGCGGACCATCCACGGCGCACGCGCGTCGCTGCTGGTCGGCGTCTTCGCCACGGTGCTGACGATCCTGATCGGCTCGGTGGTCGGGATCGTCGCCGGGTACTACGGCCGCCTCGTCGACAGCCTGTTCTCACGGGTGGGCGACATCTTCGCGGCGCTGCCGTTCGTGCTCGGCGCGATCGTCATCCTGACCACCTTCAACGCACCCGGTTCGAACCCCGGCGTGGTCACCATCATCGTGCAGGTGGTGGTCTCGATCGCCGCGCTGAGCTGGCCGGTGGCGATGCGCATCATGCGGTCGGCGACGCTGGTGGCCAAGCAACTCGACTACGTCAAGGCCGCGCGCGGCCTCGGCGCCAGCACGCCGCGCATCGTGTTCCGGCACCTGCTGCCCAACACGGTCGCGCCGGTACTGGTCTACGGGACCATCGCGCTCGGCGCGTTCATCGGCGCGGAAGCGACGCTGGCGTACCTGGGTGTCGGTGTGCGGCCGCCGGTCGTCTCGTGGGGCGTGATGATCAGCGACGCGCGGGACTACTTCCGGGTGAACCCGCACATGCTGTTGTTCCCCGCCGGATTCGTCACCATCACCGTGCTCGCGTTCGTCATGCTCGGTGACGGGATCCGCGACGCGCTCGACCCGAAGGCCCGGTGAGCGGCTGTGACCGACGAATTGCTGCTAGAGGTGGAAGACCTCCACGTCGAGTTCCGCACGTCCGACGGGGTCGCGACCGTGCTCAACGGCGTCGACTACTCCGTGCACGCCGGGGAGACCCTCGCCGTGCTGGGGGAATCGGGTTCGGGCAAGAGTGTGACCGCGCAGACGGTGATGGGCATCCTCGACAGCCCGCCCGCCGTCGTCACCGGCGGCGCCGTCCGCTATCGCGGTGAGGATCTGCTCACGGCCACCGAAGAGCGGCGGCGCGCAGTCCGGGGCGGGGAGATCGCGATGATCTTCCAGGACGCGCTTTCGGCGCTGAATCCCGTCTTCACCGTGGGATTCCAGATCGAGGAGCAGCTGCGGGTCCGGCTCGGGATGTCCAAAAAGGACGCACGCAAGCGGGCGATCGAACTGCTCGACACCGTGCGCATCCCCGCCGCCGCCCGCCGGGTCCGCGAGTACCCGCACCAGTTCTCGGGCGGGATGCGGCAGCGCGCGATGATCGCCATGTCACTCGCGCTCGACCCCGATCTCCTGATCGCGGACGAGCCGACGACCGCGCTCGACGTCACCGTGCAGGCCCAGATCATGGATCTGCTGGCGGAGATCCAGGCCGAACGGCGGATGGGGCTGATCCTCATCACGCACGATCTCGCGGTGGTCGCCGAGGTCGCCGACCGGATCGCCGTGATGTACGCGGGCCGGATCGTCGAACAGGCGGGCGTCGCCGAATTGTTCCGTTCGCCGGGGCATCCCTACACCGAGGCGCTGATGGCCTCGCTGCCGCGGCTCGACCTCAAAGGACAGACGCTGGAGACCATCAAGGGCCTGCCGCCGAGCCTGCTGAACGTCCCGCCCGGTTGCCCGTTCCACCCGCGCTGCCCGCGGGCGGAGAGCCGATGCGAGACCGAACGGCCCGCCCTGCACGACCTCGGCTTCGGCAGGGTCAGTGCCTGCCACTTCGCCGGCGAGGTGGTGAGCGGCCGTGTCTGAACCCATTCTGCGGGTCGAAAACCTGGTGAAGTACTTCCCGGTGCGGGCCGGAGTCCTCTTCAAACGCACCATCGGGCAGGTGAAGGCCGTCGATGGCGTCTCTTTCGACTTGATGCCGGGGGAAACGCTGGGTGTCGTGGGCGAATCCGGCTGTGGCAAGTCCACGCTGGCCCAGGTGCTGATGCGGCTGGAGGAACCCACGGGCGGGCTCGCGACCTTCGAGGGCCGTGACATCTTCGCGTTACGGGGAGCCGAACTGAGAAGGCTGCGGCGCGAGATCCAGATCGTGCTGCAGGACCCGTACACCTCGTTGAATCCGAGGATGACGGTCGGCGACATCATCGGCGAACCCTTCGAGATCCACACCGAGGTGGCGCCGAAGGGGTCGCGGGCGGCGAAGGTGCGTGAGCTGCTCGACGTCGTCGGGCTGAATCCCGAGCACATCAACCGGTATCCGCACCAGTTCTCCGGTGGCCAGCGTCAGCGCATCGGGATCGCGCGGGCACTGGCGTTGCGGCCGAAGGTGATCATCTGCGATGAGCCGGTCTCCGCGCTGGACGTTTCGATCCAGGCGCAGGTGATGAACCTGCTCGGTGAACTGCAGAAGGAATTCGGCCTTTCCTATGTGTTCATCGCACACGATCTTTCGGTTGTCCGTCACCTTTCCACGCGCGTGGCGGTGATGTATCTCGGCAAGATCGTGGAAATGGGGACCGAAGAGGAGATCTACGAGCACCCGTCACATCCCTACACGCAGGCGTTGCTGTCCGCGGTGCCGGTCGCGGACCCGGCATTGCGCGGGCAACGGCAGGTGATCCGCCTGGAAGGCGACGTGCCGAGCCCGCTGGATCCGCCGTCGGGCTGCCGGTTCCGCACGCGGTGCTGGAAGGCGCGGGACATTTGCGCCGATCAGGAACCCGAATTGATCACGCGGTCCGGCGGGCATTTGTCGGCCTGTCATTTCGCGGAGGAGAAAACGGTCGTCCCCTGACTTTCGTAGGGACTTCGTTGATAAGAAGAGGTCGCTGACGTAGCTTGCACGAACAGCTTTCTTCAGGAGGCAGGAAGTGAAAAAGCCCAGATCTCTCGTCATCGCGCTGGCGGTACCGCTGTTCGGTGCAATCGTCGCCGCGCCGGTGGCGTCCGCGCAACCACAGCTTTCCGGCGCCACCACGGAATTCTCCGTCCTGGCCCGCGAAGGGCGCGGTGTTGATACATACGATGTCGCTTCGGTGGAGAAGGCGATCCGCGCCGCCGGGGGCACCGTCGTGACGAGCAACGCCGCGGTCGGCCTGATCACCGCGACCGCGCCCGCCAACGGCTTCGCGGAACGCGTCTCCGCGGACCGCTCGGTCTTCGGCGCGGCCAAAGCGAAGCCGATCGGCACCGCGCCGAAGCACGGCAAGGCGAAGGTCAAGCCGAGCGTCGTCGAGAAGGAGGGCCGGGGTGCCGCGGCCCCGTCCGCCAAGAAGCCGGCGCAAGCGCAGGCCGTCGGCATGGACCCGCTCGACGATCAGCTCTGGGGACTCAAGTCCGTCCGTTCGGACCTCGCGCGGACCAAGCAGCCGGGTGACAAGCGGGTGAAGGTCGGCATCATCGACACCGGTGTCGACGCGAGCCATCCCGACATCGCGCCGAACTTCGACTCCGCGGCTTCGCGGAACTTCACCAAGGACATCGTCGCCGACGTCAACGGCACCGTGGTCGACGGGCCGTGTGAATATCGCAGCTGTGTCGACCCGGCGGACCACGACGACAACGGGCACGGCACGCACGTCGCCGGCACGATCGGCGCCGCGGTGAACGGCTTCGGTGTCTCGGGTGTCGCGCCGAACGTGACGCTGGTGAACATCCGTGCCGGGCAGGACTCGGGCTTCTTCTTCCTGCAGTCGACCGTGGACGCGATCACCTACGCCGGCGACGCCGGTGTGGACGTCGTGAACATGAGCTTCTACACGGACCCCTGGCTGTACAACTGTGCCGCCAACCCCGCGGACACGCCCGCGCAGCAGGCCGAGCAGCGCACCGTCATCGAGGCGACGACCCGCGCGCTGAACTACGCGCACCGCAAGGGCGTCACCCAGGTCGTCTCGCTGGGCAACCAGCACAGCGACCTCGCCGCCCCGCAGCCGGACGCGTCGAGCCCCGGCTACCCGTCGAACAGCACGCACCCGAGGCAGATCGACAACGCGAGCTGTCTCTCGCTGCCCGTCGAAGGCCCGCACACGATCGGCGTCTCGTCCTTCGGTCCTTCGCAGGCGAAGGCGGACTACTCGAACTACGGCGTCGAGCAGATCTCGGTGTCCGCGCCCGGCGGCTATTACCGTGACTACTTCGGCACCCCGTGGCACCGCACGCTCGAGAACCAGATCCTCTCGACGTATCCGCGCAACGTCGGCGTCGCGGAAGGCAACATCGACCAGGCGGGGAACATCACCCCCGAGGGAGTCACCGCCGGCATCAAGAAGGCGACCACCGCCGACGGCCGCGTCGGCTACTACCAGTGGCTGCAGGGCACGTCGATGGCGTCGCCGCACGCGGCGGGCGTCGCGGCGCTCATCGTCTCGCAGTACGGCAAGGGTTCGCGCGACTTCGGCATGAACCCCGACGCTGTGCAGCGGGTCCTCGAAGGCACGGCTTCGGACATCGCCTGCCCGGTGCCGCGGACCGTCGACTACCTGGACGAGGGCCGGGACGCGTCGTTCACCGCGACCTGCACCGGTGACGCTTCGTTCAACGGCTTCTACGGTCACGGTGCCGTGGACGCCTGGTCGGCCGTTACGCGGGGTTCGCAGTACCTGCGAGGCTGATCCCTCGGTTCGAGTCGACGCCATGAAAGGTCCTTTCCTTGCAGATTTTGCAAGGAAAGGACCTTTCATAGCGCGCTCGGGCCTGATTGTCAGGCGGCTCGGTCGGTGCGGACCACAGTGACGTCGGGTCTCGGCCGCTTTGCCGCCGCGTTGGCCGCGGCACGGAGTTCAGCGGCAACCTTGTCCGGTTCGTCGCGAATCCGGGACGGTAAGGTTTGCACGACGACGATCCCAGCGGCCGCGTACCGATTGTTGCGGTGGAGCGTCTTTCGGTACGCATCCCGGCCGAAGTGGTAGGCATACGAATCGAGTTCCCATGCCATGGCGAGCTCATCACACCACGAATCGGGCATGCCGATGTAGTTGCCGAAAGCATCGAAGATCTTGACGTTCCGTTCGGCAGGCGGCAAACCGGCCTTCTTCCAGATCGCCAGCGCCGCTGCTTCAGGGACCGATTTGACATCGTTCGAAAGTTCTCGGAGTATGGCACGAGGAAGCGCCGTTCCTCGCCTGCTTCCGGACTCCAGTTCGACGCTCAGCTCGTCCGCTGTGCAGAGGCCCGCCTCGACGGCTTCGATGAGCAGGGCCCGAACGGGATCGAGGTCCCGAATGCGCCTTACACCATCCAAGATCGCTCGGGCCGGTGCTGCTAGCGGTACACCTTCGAGCACACGACGTTCCGGCAAGGCGATCGTTCTTTCGATGATCGCGAACTTGACGCTTCGCACCTTGCGATGTTGTGGAATGAGCAAATGGACTGTCCCATGGGGGCCGGACTGCCTTAGGCCATATCGTCGCGCGGCCTCGAATCCGGTGACGATCCCCCGGGAATCGGTGAGCATCAACGCGGCTTCCACTCGTTGCCGCGCGGTCGGTTGTTCTTTGGAAAGAAGGACGATGCCTGGCAGCAGGTGGGTCCACCGCCCGCCAGGCTGGCATCTTCGATACGACGTGCTTTGCGTGACTCCTAGTTTCTTCAGGGTCGCCACGCGGATAACGCCGTGCCGACTGTGTTGACGTAGGTGTGAATCCGTGAGCGGAGCTCTTGATAGGTACATGCCGACATGGTGAACGGCAGGTCCGACAAGATCTGATCCTGGAGTGCCATGAAAGGTCCTTTCCTTGCAAAATTCGCAAGGAAAGGACCTTTCATGGCACCAGAAGGCGGGGTTCGCGAAGGAGGGTTACTTCCCCGAGGCGGTCTTGACGAACTTCGCCAGGTCCTTCGCCTGTCGCACCCGCGACTCCTCGTGCACGTACATCATGTGCCCGGCCGGGTAATACGCGGTGTCGATGTTCTCCCGCAGCTCCTCGGGAATCTGCAAGCGTGCCAGCACGTGCTCCGAAGCGAAGTACGGCGTAGCGCCATCGTAGTGACCGAAGGCGACATGCACCCGCAGGTGCGGGTTCGCCCGCATGGCCGAAGCCAGGGAGTCCACAGAGGACACCGAGCGACCCTCGAAGTCGGAGTACGACCAGGCCTTGAAGACGTCCGTCGACAGGACCTCGTACGGCAGGTCGTTCTCGTAGCCGAGTTCGGCGCGGACGTAATGGTTGAGCCCGCCCGTGTAAGCGCCGATGATCCGCGAGATCGACGGGTCGTCGCTCATGTGCTCGCGGCCGCCGTCGGGTTCCCAGGTGGTGAACCGGCCGTCCATCCTGCCGACGACGAGGCCCTTGTCCCGCAGCAGCTCGGTGAAGTAGCGGACGTGCTCGATCCGCAGGTTGACCCGATCCACATAGGACTCGCTCAGCCCGGTCAGGGAGGCGAGTGTCGCCACGGCTTCCGCGCGGTCCTGTGTGGACAGGCGGGCGCCGCGCGCGAGGGCCCACGGGAGTTCTTTGGCCGCGAAGTCCTCGGCGTCGGCGAGGACGTCGTCGAGCGGCCGGTCACCGTGAAGTCCGTGGTAATGCGCGATCGCCGCGTACGTCGGCACGTAGAGCGAGTACGGCAGGTCGTTGCCCTCGGTGAACCGCAGGGTGCCCAGATCCAGCACCGACGAGATCAGCAGGAGCCCGTTCAGGTACATCCCATGACGTTCCTGCAGATGAGCCGCCAGCCCCGCCGCGCGCAACGTGCCGTACGACTCGCCCGCCAGGAACTTCGGCGACAGCCAGCGCTGTTTGCGTGAGACCCACAGCCGGATGACCTCGCCGATGGACTCGATGTCGGCCGTGTACCCGTGGTACTCCTTGGCCACCTCGCCGTCCACGGCGCGTGAATAACCGGTCGACACCGGGTCGATGAACACCAGGTCGCTGTGCGCCAGCAGGGTTTCCTGGTTGTCGGTCAGCCCGTAGGGCGGCGCGACCGGGTCTTCGACGTCACCCGAAAGCACGCGGCGCGGGCCGAGCAGGCCCATGTGCAGCCAGACGCTCGCCGAGCCGGGCCCGCCGTTGAACGCGAACGTGACAGGGCGCGAGCCGGGCTCCGCGTCGTCGAGTGTGTAGGAGGTCACGAACACCTCGGCCTTGGCCTGGTGGCCCTCGGACTTGCCGTCGGTGATGACCTCCTTCCGCAGCACGATCCGCCCGGTCTGGGCCGTGTAGGCGAGCTTCTTGCGCTTGAGCGTCAGCGTGTGCTTCGTGGTGACCAGGTCGTCGGTCGGCTCGACCTTGGTTTCCACCGACGGGGCGTCCTTATCGTCGGTGGCCGTGTTCGAATCGGCATTGGTGTCCGGCATGCCCCCAACTTACTGGCAGTCTGTAGGAGTGGACATCGACACGGCGCATGATCGCCCGAGCACCGCCGGGCAGGCGATCGAGATCCAGGAAACCCTGCGTGGCCTGGTCGATCCCGAGGACCGCTGTCCACAAGAGATCGCCACGGTCACCGGACTCGACGTCGCCTACGACGAGGGCAGCGACCTGATCGCCGCCGCCGCGGTCACCCTCGAAACGTCCGGGTTCCGCGTCGTGGAAAAGCGCACCGTCGTTTCCCGGGTCTCGTTCCCGTACGAACCGGGCCTTTTCGCCTTCCGCGAGCTGCCCCCGCTACTCGACGCCCTCCGCGCGCTCGACCACGCCCCGGACCTCCTGGTCTGCGACGGGCACGGCTTGGCACACCCGCGCCGGTTCGGGCTCGCGTGCCATGTCGGTGTGGTGACCGGCTTGCCGTCCATCGGCGTCGGCAAGACCCGGTTCGTCGGCGAACACGACGAGCCCGGCGCGGAACGCGGCTCGCGGGCACCCTTGCTGGACGACGGTGAAGTCGTCGGCGCGGTCCTGCGCACCCAGAACGGGGTGAAACCCGTTTATGTCTCCGTCGGCCACAAGATCTCGCTGGACAACGCGTGCCGCCAGGTGCTGCGGCTGTGTCCTTCGTTCCGTCAGCCGGAGACGACCCGGCACGCCGACCGTCTCGCCCGTGACGCGTTGAAGGGAGCGTTATGAGGTTCCATTCCCTCGCCGACCTCGACGCCGAGGTCATCGACTGCCGCGCCTGCCCGCGGCTGGTCGCGTGGCGCGAGGAGATCGCCGTGGTCAAACGCGCGGCCTTCGCCGGCGAGACCTACTGGGCCAGGCCGGTACCGGGCTTCGGCCCGCCGGACGCGTCGCTGGCGATCGTCGGCCTCGCGCCTTCGGCACACGGCGCGAACCGGACCGGCCGCATGTTCACCGGTGACCCTTCCGGGGACGTCCTCTTCAAGGCGCTTCACCGGGTCGGGGTCGCTTCGCAGCCGACGTCGACCCATATCGGTGACGGTCTCGAGCTGCGGGGGACCCGGATCGTCTCCCCGGTGAGATGCGCGCCACCGGCCAACAAGCCCACACCTGAGGAAAGGGAAACCTGCCGATCCTGGCTCGCGGCCGAGCTGGCGTTACTGCGGCCGACGCTGAAAGCCGTCGTGGTGCTCGGCGCCTTCGGCTGGCAGGCGCTGCTGCCGGTGCTCGCGGAGGCGGGCTGGCCGGTGCCCGCGCCACGCCCGAAGTTCGGCCACGGAGCCGAAGCGGACCTCGGCGACCTGCGTTTATTCGGCTGTTATCACGTGTCGCAGCGCAATGTCCAGACCGGCCGCCTGACCCTCGACATGGTGTGCGACGTCCTGGCCTCCGCGACCTCGGTGGCCGGCCTGAACTGAATCGGTGCGGAAACCGTGGCGACGCTGGTCACAGCCGGATGGGGTCTCCGAGCGATCTCAGCAGATGGGTGCGACTATAGAAATATGGCTGGTGTTAAGTCGGAACCGACACGGATCCTCGTCCTTGGTGGTGGATACGTCGGGCTCTACACGGCGTACGGGCTCCAGAAGATGCTCCGGGCCAACGAAGCGTCCGTGACGGTCGTTGACCCGCAGCCGCACATGACCTATGCCCCCTTCCTGCCCGAGGCGGCGGCCGGTGCGATCGAACCGCGGCACGTGGTCGTGCCGCTGAGGCGCGTGCTCAAGCGCTGCCACGTGCTCACCGCGCGCGTGACGAAGATCGAACACGAGCGCAAAGCCGTGACGGTCGAGGCCGCAGACGGGCACGTCGAGCAGCTGAACTACGACGTCCTCGTGGTCGCGCTCGGCGCCGTCGCGCGTATCCTGCCGATCCCGGGCCTGGTCGAGGAAGGTATCGCCTTCAAGACCATCGGTGAGGCGATCTACCTGCGCAACCACGTCATGACGAAGCTGGACGAGGCCGCCAGCACGCTCGATCCCGAGCAGCGTAAACGCCTGCTGACCTTCACCGTCGTCGGCGGCGGGTTCGCCGGTATCGAGGCCCTCGCCGAACTCGAGGACATGACCCGCTTCGCGGTGGAGCACTACTACCCGAACCTCAAGGTCGAGGACATCCGCTGGGTGCTCGTCGAGGCGGCCGGGCGGATCCTCCCCGAGGTGCGCGAGACGCTCGGTGTGTACACCGTCGAGCAGCTCGAAAAGCGCGGTATCGAAGTCTATTTGTCGACAGCGGCGAAGTCGTTCGAGAACGGTCACGTCGTGCTCTCGGACGGCACCGAGTTCGACACCGACACGATCATCTGGACCGCCGGTGTGAAGGCGAACCCGGTGCTCGCCGGCTCGGACCTGCCGCTGGACAAGCGCGGCCGCGTCGAGGCCACCGCCGCGATGCAGGTCGTCGGGCACCCCGACGTCTGGACCGCCGGTGACAACGCCGCCGTGCCGGACCTCTCGCGCACCGAGCAGGACCCGACCGCGACCTGCCCGCCGAACGCGCAGCACGCCGTTCGCCAGGCGCGTCTGCTGGCGAAGAACATCATCAAGGTGATCCGCGGCGGCAAGCCGAAGGACTACTACCACAAGAACCTGGGCGCGGTGGCCAGCCTCGGCCTGCACAAGGGTGTCGCCGACGCGCTGAACCTGAAGATCAAGGGCTTCCCGGCCTGGCTCTTCCACCGCGCGTACCACCTCAAGGCGATGCCTACGTGGAACCGCAAGATCCGCATCCTGTTCGACTGGATGCTCGGTGGTCTCTTCCGGCGCGAGGTCATCTCGCTCGGCCAGATCAACAACCCGCGCGAGGAATTCGACCGGCTGTCGAAGTCCTGAGTCCGGAGGTCCGTGAAGGCCTCCTTCCCTGCCTTGAGCGCAGGGAAGGAGGCCTTCACGGCATTCGGGGCCGGGTCATCCCTTAGGCTGTCCCGTGCCCCGGTAGCCCAACTGGCAGAGGCAGTCGACTTAAAATCGACCCAGTGCGGGTTCGATCCCCGTCCGGGGCACGAACGGGATCCCACCGACTCGGGATGTTCCGCTCTGTGGACGTCCTGGTCCGCGCGGACCACGGCTGCCGACAATGACCCGCATGACCGGAACCGGCCCGACCGACGAAGCCACCTACGACCGCGCTCGGCTCACCCAGTGGCGTGCCGGGGAGGCACGGGGTGACGGGATATCGCGCCGTGCGCTGCTGCGGCTGGCGGCCGGTGGGTCACTCGCGCTGACCGCGTTCGGCGCGCTTCCCGCCGGAACGGCGACGGCGGCCTCTCCGATCGTGAAACCCTTGCCGCCGGAGATCTTCGAGATCTACGGCACCAATGCGGAGACACGCTGGGAGGCGTTGAGCGGGCAGGGCTGTCTGACGCCGGTCGAGCGTTTCTTCGTACGAAACCACACCGCCACTCCCTTGATCGACGCCGGCACCTGGCGGCTGAAACTCTTCGGGACCGGGTTGCGCGGCGCGCCGACCGCGGACAGGCCCGTCGAATTCACCTACCGGGACCTGCTGCGGTTGCCTTCGGAGACGATCACTTCCGCGATCGAATGCGCGGGCAACGGACGGAGTTTCTTCACCGCTCAGCAAGGACAGACGGTGTCCGGCACCGCGTGGAAGCTCGGCGCGATCGGGGTCGCGCGCTGGCGCGGTGTCCGGCTTTCCACCGTGCTGGCCAAGGCCGGGTTGACGCGGCACGCGGTGGACGTCCTGCCGGAAGGGCTGGACGCCGATTACGTCACCGGCGGGGTCAATCTGGGGAAGGTGCGCCGTCCGCTGCCGGTCGCGAAGGCGTTGCAAGACGTTTTGCTGGCCTACGAGATGAACGGACGCCCGCTCCCACCGGACCACGGTCATCCGGTGCGGGTCGTCGTGCCGTCTTGGGTCGGGATCTCGTCCATCAAGTGGCTGGGGCGTATCGAAGTTTCGGAAACGCCACTGGTGTCACCGTGGAACACGCAGTACTACCGGCTGCTCGGGCCGGACTATCCGGCCGACGGCACGGTCGTCGCCCGGCAGGTGGTCAAGAGCGCGTTCGAACTGCCCTGGAACGCCGAATTCGCGGCAGGTGGCAGGCAGGTGCTGCGGGGCCGGTCATGGTCGGGCAACGGCCGGATCCGGCGCGTGGAAGTCGACACCGGTGCCGGTTGGCGGCAGGCGAAGTTCGTGGACGCCGCGGCGGATCGGGGCTGGCAACGCTGGGAATTCCCTTGGCGCCCCGCTGTCTCCGGTGCCCATATCCTCCGGGCGCGGGCGACGGACATCACCGGCGCCACCCAGCCGGAGGTCACCCCGCTCAACACCCAGGGTTACCTGTTCGACGCCGTCGTCCGGCATCCGGTCCGGGTGGTGTGAGATGACACAGTCGGTCGCGGCGAGCGGGGATCAGGCCGTCGAACTGACCCTGGCGTTACGGGTGAACACCGACTCCGAGCACGCCGCCGCGATCGCCGCGCGCCTGCTTCGGTCCTTTGAGGACACTGTCGGGGTGACCCTGACGGCACGCACCGTCCAGGTGGACTCCGGCCAGGTCATCGAACTCGCCGGAAGACGGCGACGATTCGGCGAATCCACGCCACCACTGCGCATCGAACCCGGTTCGCGACGAGTGCTGTTGCGCGGCGAGGTGCTGGAGCTCACCAGACTGGAGTTCGACCTGCTGCTGTTCTTGAGCCGGAATCCGGACCGCGTCTTCGACCGGCTCACGCTGATGACGAAGGTGTGGGGGCTGTCCGGCGGTAACGGGCGCACCGTGGACGTCCACGTCCGCAAGATCCGCGGGAAACTCGAACCCGTGCTGACGCCGATCACGACGGTGCGCGGGGTCGGTTACCGGTTCGACGGGGCGAGCCAGGTGCTCATCGCGGACTGATCATCACCGGGGCGAAGCCGGGATGTCAGGCTACGAGCCGTGACTCCGACCTAACGTTCTCGTGCACGGTTCCAACAGTGCCTCGTCCACCTGGGGCCCGCTGCAACGCGAGCTCGCCCCGCTCGGCCACCGCACGCTGGCCGCCGACCTTCCCGGACACGGCTTCGGCGCCGGTTTCCACGGCCGCCTACCAGGCGCCGCAAGACCTCGAAGCGCCGGCCACGACGCCGTCGAACCAGGCGGGTGCCACGTTGGCCGAGGACGTCGAGCAGGTGGTGGACGTCGTGCGCACGGTCGCCGAGCACGGGCCGGTCGTCCTGGTCGGGCACAGCCGTGGCGGGCTCGCGCTCACCGGGGTCGGCAGCGCGGTCCCGGAACTGATCGACCGGATCGTCTACATCTCCGCGTGGTGCTGCGTCGACGCGACAGTGGGCGAGTACATGCAGGGACCCGAGTACGCGAGCAGCGCGCTCAACGACGTCGGCGGGGTCGTGGTCGCCGATCCCGCGGCGCTCGGCGCGCTCCGGACGAACTGGCGCACCGCCGAGCCCGCACTGCTGGCCGCGCTGAAGACCGTGATGCTCGAAGACGGCACCAAGCAGGAGTTCTTCGCCTACCCCGACACTCTTGAGCCGGACGAGAGCCTCGACGTCGGTACCGAACTCGCCGACGCGGCCAAGTGGGGCCGAATCCCGCGCACGTATGTCAGGCTCACCGAGGACCGGTCGATGCCGCTCGCGCTGCAGGACCGCTTCATCAAGGAGGCGGACGCGCTCACCCCGGACAACCCGACCGACGTGCGCTCGCTCGTGAGCAGCCACGTCCGTTTCCTCATCCACCCGAAGGAGGCGGCCGTCGTCCTCGCCAGGCTCGCGTAGCGCCGCGGGTGTTGTTCCGCCGGAGAGCCAGTCCACCAAAGTTTCGCGATCGCGGGATTCGGTGCCAAGTGGTGCTCCGGCGCTTCATCCGCCGGATCGACGCTGCTGGCCGTCGTGGTGGTGGCTTTGCAGGCCGGCTCGCCCGGACCGCCCCGCCGGGGTGTCGCGCGCTCGTGGGCGGAGGCCGGGAGAAAGCCCGCTCGGCAAGCAGTACGGGATCGCCGTGCTGCTCGTGCTGGTCGGAATCGACGGCCTTCGATGATTTCGAAGCCGTCGACGGCGCCGTGGGTTCGACCAAAGACCGCTTCCGGTGAATTCGCGATGGCCGCCTGAACCGGAGTGTGACGGCCGGACCGCAGAAGTTTTCCTTCGTCGTTCTCGGAGTGCTGAGGAGGGCTTCGCGATTCCGGCATGATGCGGTTCATGACGCATCCGTTCGCCCCGCCCGCCCACGAACGCCACTGGATCGAAACCGTCACCGAACTGGCGAGGGACTTCGCGGCGAGTGCCGCCGAGTTCGATGAAACGGCCGAGTTGCCCATCGCCAACCTGCGCGCGTTGCACGCGGCCGGACTCGACAGGGCGACGTTGCCCGCGGAGTTCGGCGGCGAAGACCTCAGCTATCGGACCTACGGCGAGATCGTCCGGATCCTCAGCGCCGCCTGTTCGTCGACGGCGTGCGTCTGGGTGATGCACATCGGTGCCGCCGTCGGGCTGGCGCAGCTGTCCGCTCCCGACGTGGGCCGGTTCTACGCCAGGGAACTCATCGACGGCAAGCGGTTCGCCAACGCGCTGTCGGAACCGAGCGGCGGCAACATGTTCCTGATGCCGCAACAGAACGCCGAGCCCGCCGAGGGCGGACACCGGCTCACCGGTGCCAAGCGATTCGTTTCCGGCTGTGAAGTCGCCGACCATTTCCTGGTGAACGCGCTCGTCGACGGCGTGCCCACGTTCTTCGGTGTATCGCCGGACGAAACGATGACCTTCGTGCCCATCTGGGACACGATGGGACTCCGTGCCAGCCGGAGTCAGCTCGTCTCCTTCGAAGGGACGGTCCTGCGGGGCGACCGCAGGTGCCCGCCCTCGGCCGAGCAACGCCCGAACCACATCGCGGCGGGCCTCGCCTTCTTGTCCTTGGGGATCGCCGACGCGGCGGAGGAGGCTCTGGTCTCCCACTCGCGAAGCCGGGTCATTCCGGCGACCGGGTATCCACTCGCCGAAATGCAATGGCTGCACTTCGAAGTCGCGGACGTCCACACGCGCCTCGAAGCCGCGCGTATGTACTCGCGGAACATGGCGTGGCTGGCGGATGGGAACTCGCCGGAATTCCTGCCCGCGACCATGACGGCGAAGGTGCTCGCGAACGAGATCGCCCGCGACGTCGCCCAGCTGGCGCTGAAGGCGGGCGGCGGTTCGGGCTTCCTGCGCACTTCGCCGATCCAGCGCCTGTTCCGGGACGCGCAGGCAGGCGGGCTGATGGCCTACTCGGTTGAAGTCTGCAAGGACCGGATCGGCAGGACGGTGCTCCTGCCACAGGACTGACCTCGGATGACCGGCCGGGTGACGTCAAGCCCGGCCGGCCCGCCGAAGCGGGTCAGCAGCAGCCGGTGCCGCTACAGTCGCAGTCGCACCAATCGTCGTTACGCATCATCCACCTCCTCTTTCGGGTTCGCGGTCAGGCGGGCACCAGGCGCCGGGAAGCGGATCGGCGCACTTGTCGCCGGACATCCCGGACAGCATGGAAGTGAGCTCGGCGCGCAGTTCGCCGAGCCGCGTCATCTCCGCTTCGATCTCGGCGACATGGCGTTCCAGCATGGTTTCGGCGGGTTCACACGGGCAGACCCCGGTGTCGCGCACGCTCAGCAGGTCACCGATCTCCGTCAGTGTCAGCCCGAGCCGCTGGGTGCCGCGGATGAACCGCAGCCTGTCGATGACGTTCTCGTCGTAGCGCCGATGCGCCCCGGTCGTCCGCGCCGGGGCGGGCAGAAGGCCGATGCGCTCGTAGTAGCGCACGGTGTCCGGCCGCACCCCGGCGCGGGCGGTCACCTGGGACATGGTCAACGCCGTCAGCGCCGTCGTCGCTTCGGTTCGCATGACTCGAGGGTAGAACTTGGACCCGGCTCCAGAATCAAGCTCGAAATTCGACCGGGCTCATCAGGAGAAGACGACGGTTCCGCGCGTCCGCATCATTCGAGAGGGTGGAAACGGCGAGAGGACGGCACGGTGACTGACTTCCGGAACGTGATCAAGGACCTCACCACGGAGGGCGAACAGGTCGACGCCCTGGTGGCCGGCCTGGACGACGCGGGATGGGAACTGCCGACACCCGCGGCGGGCTGGTCGGTCAAACACCAGATCGCCCATCTCTCCTTCATCTTCAAGATCGCCGGGCTGTCCGCGGGCGAGCCGCAGAAGTTCGCCGAAGTCATGGAGAGCTCGATGGCGCGCGGATTCGACGCCGCCGTCAACGCGGCCCTCGACGACTATCTCGGTGACCCCAACGAGGTCCTGCTCAGCCGCTGGCGCGCCGAACGCGACGCCGGCATCAAGGCACTCGCCGCGGTCCCGGCGGACCAGGTCGTACCGTGGCTGGTCAATCCGCTGCCGCCGGCGATCCTCGCCTGCGCCGGGATGATGGAACTGTTCGCCCACGGGCAGGACGTCGCGGACGCGCTGGGCGTGCGTCCGGAGCGGACGGACCGGCTCGCGTACCTCGTCGGCTTCGCCGTCCGGGTGCGGGACTTCGGCTACGAGGCCCGAGGCCTCACCCCGCCGGAGGAGGAGTTCCGGTTCGAGATCACCTCGCCGTCCGGTCGGTTGTGGACGTTCGGACCCGAGGACTCGCGGCAGCGGATCACCGGGAGCGCGGAGGACTTCTGTCTCCTCGTCACGCGGCGCCGTCATCGCGACGACCTCGACCTCCGTGCCGAAGGTGCGCTGGCGGACCACTGGCTGGACATCGCGCAGGCGTACCGCGGCCCCGCGGGCGAGGGACGCGCGCCGGGGCAGTTCGACCGCTGAAACCGCGCCATTTCCGTCGCGATTACGGCATTCTGGAAGTCGCGATCAACTCCGCTCGGTGCGATCGTCGTGGGCACACGGGGTCTAGGAGGCGATCGTGGCAAGGGTGTGGCTGATCAGGCATGGTGAAAGCGAGTCCAACGCGGGTCTTGCCGGCGGGGAACCGGGGGCTTCGGTACTGACCGATCTCGGCAGGCGGCAAGCCGTCGAAATCGCGGATTCGCTGGCCGAACCGCCTCGGTTGATCGTGACGTCGCCGTTCGTACGGGCGCGGCAGACCGCCGAGCCGACGATCGAGCGGTTCCCCGGCGCGGAGCTCGAGGAGTGGCCTGTCCAGGAGTTCACCTTCCTCGGCGAACTCCATGGACAGGTCACCACTACCGCCACCCGTAAGCCGTACACCGAGGCCTACTGGGCTCGGGCCGATCCCCACCACGCGGTGAACGGCGCGGAATCCTTCGCGACCCTCTACGCCCGGACCCAGGACTTCCTGGCGCGGTTGGGAGAACGGGAACCCGGACCGATCGCCGTCTTCACGCACGGCCTTTTCATCCGAGCGGTCATGTGGTCACTGCTGACCGGGATCACCACCCCGGACAGCGAGGCCATGCGCGGGTTCCGGACGTTCGCCGACACCTACCAGGTGCCGAACGGAAACATCACCGAACTGCGGTACACCTCCGGAAAGCGGATCCCGCGAGTGGTGGTGCCACTCGCCTCCCGATTCGCCGGCCGCTAGGGCTTCAGCAACAGCTGGAGTTCGTTCACGCCGGTCATGTTCGGGCTGGGGATGAACGACGGCGGAACGGCCGGATCGGTACGCAGAGCGGGGAACCGGTCCAGCAGGATGGTGAGCGCGGTCTTGCCTTCCAGCCGGGCGAGCGGGGCACCGATGCAGAAATGGATTCCGCGGCCGAAGGCCAGATGCGGGTTGTGCGCCCTTGCCGGATCGAAGGTGCCCGGATCCTTGAACGTGCGCGGATCCCGGTTCGCCGCCGCGACCCAGACAGCGAGCATGCTGTCCGCCGGGACCGTCTTTCCGCCCAGTTCGACCTCGGTCGTCGTGGCGCGGGCGACGAGGGCGAACGGGCTGAGGAAACGCAGCGATTCCTCGATGGTGGCGGGCAACAGCGCCCGGTCTTCTCGGACGCGCCGGTACTCGGCCGGATGGGAATCCAGGCACAGCACCGTGTTTCCGAGCAACATCGTGGTGGTGATGTGCCCGGCGAGCAGCAGCACGTTGGCGAAGTTGACGACCTCGTTCTGCGTGAGTCTCGTGCCGTCCACTTCGGCTTCGACGAGTTTGGTCAGCAGGTCCTCGCGCGGGTTCCGCCGTCGGTCTTCGACGTGTTCGGCAAGGTAGTTCACGAGGTTCTTCAGCTGCTCCGCCGTTTCCTCGGAGGCCTTCTTGTCCGCCTCGGTCTGCTTGATCAGCGATCGCTGCTGACTGTTCCGCAGCATCGTGTCGACCCATTCCTTGAACAGGTTGCGATCGCTCGCCGGGATGCCGAGCAGTTCGGCGATGACGATCACCGGCAGCGGATAAGCCAGATGCGTCACCAGTTCCATCGAGTCCGCGCCGTCGACCGCGTCGAGGAGTTCGTTCGTCAACGCGGCGATCCGCGGTTCGAGATTCGCGACGACTTTCGGTGTGAAGGCGTGACTCACCAGCGTGCGCAGCTTCTTGTGATCCGGCGGGTCCATCTGGAGCAGGTTGCCCTCGACGAACAGGTCCTTGTCCGGTGCGATCTCCTTCGGGATCAGCCGGGCGGTGTCGGAGGAGAACACCTTGGGATCACTCAGGGTCTCCAACGCCTCGGCATGGCCGTGGACATTCCACATGCCCGTCTCGGCGTCGAACCGGACCGGGTCGGCCGGGAATTCGCCTCGAAGCCAGAACTGGCCTTCGTCGACTCCCCAGGTTTCGGCGATCGTGGTCATGGCTTGCCCCCTTCTTCTCGTGGTGGAGGAGCTCGGATCAAGCGGGCTCCCCGGCACCGTCCTTCCGGTAGATCCAGGCGCGATAGGACGAGATCAGCTCCCGGAACGCCTGGATCACTTCGGCCGCGGTGGTGGCCACATCAGCCGTGGACGGTGGCTCCGGCGGCTCGAACGCCGTCCGGATGATGTGCGCGAGAGCGTCGGCCTTCTCGTCGGAGGTGAGGCCGGTGCCGTCGGTGGTGAAGTTGTCCATCAGGTAGAACCCCAGCGCCGAGGCGCGGAGGGAAAAGAGCAGGTTCGGGATGTCGTCGCGCAGCAGGCCCCGGTCGGTCATCGTCTTCAGGTACCGATCGGTCACGACCGTGTCCTGATCCTGCAAGGGATGTTTCTTCAGCCTGCCCAACATCTCGGTGTTGTCGGTGATGAGCGCGCCGAGCAGAGGATTTCGCTGGGTGTACAGGAAAACGGCCCGGTGGAACCGATGCGGGACGACTTCCGCCGGATCTTCTTCCAGCCGATCGAGAATGGCCTCGGCGGCTCGGAGGGATTCACGCAGGAGCAACGCGTGAAAGAGGGTTTCCTTGGTGGGCCAATGCAGGTAGATCGTGCCCTTCCCGATGCCCGCCTGGCTCGCGATGTCCTCGATGGTCACCTTGCGATAGCCCAGCCGCGACAGCAGGACGCCGGCCGCGTCGAGGATGCGGTCGGCGCGGCCGACGGTGCGGTCCGGACGTTCTGCCACGTGCGCTCCCAGTGCCTGACTTTGTGACCAGATTCGTGAAACTGGTCATCCGGTCATTCGACCGTAGCGCCGGTGCAGGGATCCGGCAAGGAAATCGACGAGTTCTGACGCGGATGGCGCAAGAGAATGAGGTTCCAGACGACCGGCGTGGCGTCGATGACGGTCGGAGTGGAGGAGTCGTTGTTCGGTGCCGTGCTCCGCCGAACATGTCCGGCGCCTTCGATCCGGTAGTGCTGGAGTGAGCGACCTGGCCGGCGCCGGACGGTGACATCGGTCCGCGGTGAGTGCTGAATCGGGTTCGGGAAGCAGCCTTTTCGGTCGGACCACGCGGAGAACCAGCACCGCAGCGTCGGCGGGCCCCTTGGCAGGCTTCCCCGGTGTAGGGGATCGTCGCGTCGGCCGTTCCGTGGAAATCGAGGATCGAGCGGGAACGTGCCAGGTGGCTTTCGCCACCTTGTGGATGGAACGCTCGGGGGCCAGGGCGAACGCTGCGCTCCGGCCTGGCATCCGGCAGGTGAGGACGCCGACGAAACCACCGCCGTTCGACTTGCCCGTCGCGTAGATCCGGCGGGAGTCGACACAGTTCCCGCTGGAGCGTGTTCAGCAGATCGCTGGTGAAGAGCACGTCGTCAACGGCCGCGGACTACGGCGCGCCCGTCCATGTGGACTCACCGTCAGTCCCCGGAAATCCTTGCGGGTAGACGAAATTGCGTCATACCCGAAAAACCGGACAGCTCATCTTCATATTTCGACGTCCGTTTATGGCCATGGATCGACGGCACCAGCGGGTACGGCCGCGAGGGCCGGTATCGCGCCGGAACATGCACCGTGTACTCGCGGGCCAGCCCTGGACTTCACCATCCGCAGTGATGTCTCCCCGGCGGCTCCGGTGACAACCGATAGTCCGCACCGGATGATCCATCGCCACTGGCGCGGCTCACGTCACTGGCGCGGCTCACGTCACTGGCGCGGCCGGGGCCATTGGCGCGGCTGACGCTTCTGGCGCGGCGAGGAGGCTGGGTCTGGCAACGGCGGCGGCCGTCAGCGCGAGACGGCGTAGGGACTTGGTGGAACCAGGCGCGCGATCCTCTTTGGTCGAGCGGCAGGGCGGTGCTCAGGGTATCCCTGACACGACCTGGTCAGGATGGTGTTTTCGGGCCGCCTCACATCATCCGCCGGGTGAACCGGCCTGATCGCCCCGTGGACTGGGGTCGATCAGCCGCAGGCGTGTTTCGCCGCCAGCACGCGGACCACTGCCTCGTCGACCCGGGCGGCCGGGAGCTCGCCGGACGCAAGCGCTTGCTCCAACGTTGCCAGCACCGTCCCGACGTTGCCACCGGAAGACCACAACGCCTGATCCGCCCCGGCCTGCAAGGCCTTGAGTACAGCCGTCTGCAACGGGTACTGCGACGTGATCGCCTTCATCGCCCCGAGATCATCCGTGATCACCGGACCGTTGAACGCGTAATCCCTTCGCAGCAACCGATACGCCGGCGCCGACAGGGTCGACGGTATGCCGCCGGTCAGGTCGGGCACATCCAGATGCCCGACCATGACGCCGATCTCGCCGTACTCGCTGATGTCACGGTACGGCACCAGGTCGACCTTGCGAAGCGAAGCCAGTGGCGGTGTCCGCACGAGCCCCTTGTGGGAGTCCCCGCTGGCGTGCCCGTGTCCGGGGAAGTGCTTCAGCACCGGCTGCACTCCGGCATCCCTCAGGCCCTGGGCGAACGCCAGGACGTACTTGCGCGCGACCTCCGGATCCGAGCCGAACGACCGGTCACCGACGATGTCGCGGTCCGGCTGATCGGTGATGTCGGCATCGGGCGCGTAGTCGACGGTGACGCCACGAGCCCGCATCTGCCGTCCTCGCTCGGCCGCCTTCTTCCGCACCTGCTCCGGCGTCAGGGTCGAGGCCATCTTCCGGGCACTGGGCATGGTGCCGTCGAGGGCGTCGATCCGCTGAACACGACCGCCTTCCTCGTCGATCGCCACCGATACCGGGACCTTCGCGGCGCGTTGGACCTCGTCCAGCGCACCGTTCTGCAACAAGGCCGTCTCGTTGCCACCGAGGAAGATCCCCCCGATCTGCTGATCGCGCACCAGCTTCACCGCCGCCTGCGGGTCACCGGCGTTCACGCCGACCACCATCAGCTGGGCCAGCCGCTGCCGGGGGCTCATCCCGGCGGCGACGGCTTCGCAGCCAGGAGCAGGTGCCTGCTCCGCCCTCGGTGACGGCGAGGGCGCGGGCTCACCGGAGGTGGACGGGTTCGAAGTGAGGCTGCTGCTCGGCGGAGGTGTCGTGCCCGCCGGCTGTGCCGATCCGGCCCGGTCGTTCGTCGTACCGCACTGCACGCTGGTGAGGAGAACGGCGGTCGTGCCCAGGATGACGGCCGCCCACCGCTTCGTCGTCTTCGGTCGCCCGGAGTTCATCGGCTCGTTTCGTTCGTCGTCCATGCCGGTGTCGACGGTAACCCCAGTTGCCCTTTCGTACGCGCTCGCGTGTCCTTTGGTGCGAGACCGGCTCGGTCCCACCTCCCTCCTGTTTCGTGTTCTCCCTCTTCAAGCCGGTGTTCGGCCTTGACAACTCGATCTGCTCCGCCGTAGATTACCACATGGTTATGAAACCGCAAGGTTATCCAGCGACGGCTGCTGACGACGCGGATCGTGAGAACCGGAACTCGTGAGAACAGCTCGAACCACAAACGGAAGGCGGGCGACCGTGACACAAGATCTGCTCGATGTCACCTTCGCGGCTCTCGCCGATCCCACCCGCCGCGCGATCCTCGCGCGGCTCGCCCACGGTGAGGCCACGGTGACGGAGTTGGCCGAGCCGTTCGCGATGAGCCAGCCCGCCATTTCCAAGCATCTGAAAGTGCTGGAGCGGGCTGGATTGGTGGCAAGGGGGCGTGATGCGCAGCGTCGCCCTTGCCGGTTGGTGGCTCAACCGCTGAAGAACGCGAACGAGTGGCTCGGCGGTTACCGCCGCTACTGGGACGAAACCTTCTTGCAGCTGGACCTCGTCCTGGACGAAGAAATGAAGCACCCGGAGCGCCGGGAAGAGACCGATTGACCACCGCACGAGCGGAAAGGAACAGCACGATGGGACGCACTCTCAGCGTGACGAAATCCGGCGATCTCGAGATCGTCATGACGAGGTCCTTCGACGCGCCGAGGGCGTTGGTGTTCGACGCGTGGACCAAACCGGAATTGGTGCGCCGCTGGTTCGGCCCGCGCGACTGGGAGGTCGTCGAATGCGAGATCGACCTGCGAGTAGGCGGAAGGTGGCGCTACCGGCTGCGTCACCACGGCGGGACAGAGATGTTGCTGCAGGGTGTCTACCAGGAGATCGACCGTCCGGAAAGGTTCGTCTCCCTGGAGACGAACGAGGATTGCGATGCCTCGGAAGGACAGGCCTTGGCGACGCTGACGTTGGCCGAACATGGCGAGGTCACCACGCTGACCCAGGTCGTGCGGTACGCCTCGAAGCGAGTTCGGGACGCAATGCTCGAATCCGGGATGGAGAGCGGCGTCGGCCAGGGCTTCGACAAGTTGGCCGAGGTCGTCGCCACTCCGGAGAGGGCGGGAACGCGATGAACACCGTCGCGGACCGTTACCGGGTCCGGGCCGACGCCTTCGAGAGCAAAGTCGCCGCCGTCGAAGCCGGGCAGTGGGAGAACAGGTCTCCCGGTGAAGAGTGGACTGCCAAGGATGTCGTCGGGCACATCGTCGACATGCACGGCGCGATGGTGCGTCCCTTCGGACGTGATCTCGGGCCGGCGCCCTCGCTCTCGGACGATCCGCTCGGCGCCTTCCAGGCGGCTCGGGCCGATGTGGAAGCCATCCTCACCGATCCCGCGCTCGCGGCCACGGAGCATGAGACACCGGCAGGGAAGATGACGGCAGAACAGCACATCGACCAGGTCGTGAGTGCCGACATGGTGCTCCACGGCTGGGATTTGGCCCGTGCCACCGGTCAGGACGACACGATCGATCCGGAGGAGGTCGCCCGGATGTGGCCCGGTGCGCAGGCGATCCCCGAACAGATGAGGATCCCCGGCGCTTTCGGGCCCGGCATCGTCGTCTTCGGCCCTGAAGTGAAGGTGCCCGAAGACGCACCCTTGCAGGACAGGCTGCTCGGATTGCTGGGCCGCGACCCGAACGCGTGATCCGGGTCAGACATGGATTCCACGGTGCCGCCGGACGGGCCGGGAAGGAACCGGTACCTCGGCGGTATCGGTCCCCTTGGCCGCGGCCAGGACACGTTCCAGAACCGATAGAGAGGTGGTGAGCAAGGAGATCTGGTTCTGGATCCGAGTCTTGGCGATCTCCAGTTCGCCGGTCATTCCCGGCGAAGGCACCAAATGTGTGTGATCCCCGGAAACACAGGGAAGGAGTTCCGCGATCTTGCCACTGCACAACCCGGCCGAATAGAAGAGTTGGATCTGCAGCACCCTGCCGACGTCGTGTTCGGTGAAGGTGCGGTAGCCGTTGTCGCATCGATTGGGGCGCAGCAGGCCTTCCTTCTCGTAGTACCGCAACGAGCGGACGCTCACCCCGGTCCGCTTCGCCAGTTCGCCGATCCGCATCCATCCACAGTAGCCGCGGAAACCGAGGTTGACCGTGACGCCGGTGTCAGGGTTTAGCTTCGCGTTCACGAAGTTGCTCGAAGCATTCCGCGGCACCACGATCCAGGTGCCGAACCGCATCGCGATGGCCCCGATGACCCGGGGGCGTGCGGACGACGTCACGGGCGTGCCGCATCCACGGACGGCCGAGTACTACGCGCAACGTGCAAGCGCCGGATTGATCGTGAGTGAGGGTATCTGGGTCGACCAGACCGGTAAGAGCGGTCCAGGTATCCCCGGACTCGTGACGGAACGGCAAACCGAGGCATGGCGTGCGGTGACGGACGCCGTGCACGAAGAAGGCGGCCGTATCTTCGCGCAACTTTGGCACGCGGGTCGTGTCAGCCATCCTCGAGTGATGGGCCGGACACCGGTGGCGCCGTCGGCGGTCCGGCAGGCCGGGCGGATCTTCTCCGCCGACGGCTGGACGGACACGGTCGAACCGCGCCCGCTCGGCGAGGAAGAGGTAGGCGAGGTGGTCCAGAGCTTCGCCGCGGCGGCACGCCGGGCCGTCGAGGCGGGATTCGACGGCGTGGAACTCCACGGCGCCAACGGTTACCTCATTCAGGAGTTCCTCGCTCGCAACACCAATCTCAGGGAGGACCGTTACGGCGGTTCGGTCGCCGCCAGGCTCCGGTTCCCGCTCGAGGTGGTGGCGGCCGTGGCCGAGCGGATCGGGGCGGCCAGGGTCGCTCTGCGGATCTCGCCGGGCAACCCGGAGAACGACATCGTGGAAGACGAGGGAAAGGAGGTGTACTCACGACTGCTCGAGGAACTACGCCGGTACGAGCTCGCGTATTTGCACATCATCGACACTCCGGACGTTGTGGCGTTGTCCCACCTGCGGCCACTGTGGCCGGGGGCGCTGGTGGCGAACCTGCGTTCCGAGGAACCCACCTCCCGGGACGAGGGGGAGTCCTTGATCGAATCCGGTCTGGCCGACGTGGTCGCCTTCGGACGGCTGTTCATCGCGAACCCGGACCTGCCCGCCCGGTTCGCTCTCGATGCCCCGCTCGCTCGGGCCGACCACGACGTCTACTACGGCGCCCGGCTCGACGGCTACACCGACTTCCCGGCGTACGAACCGGACTCGGCGAAGTTCGCCTGTTCGGCGTGCAGCTGATCTTCGCCGCCCGCTTTACAGTGCGGGGATGGTCAAGACGGCAGTGGACATCGCGGCGGCTGTGCGCGCCAAGGAACTCGACCCGGTCGAAGTGACGCGAGAGGCGTTGGCCCGGATCGCGGCGGCGGACGGGGTGGTCGGTGCGTTCCGCCGGGTCCGGGCCGAGGAGGCGCTGGCCGAGGCAGCCGCCGTAGCCGAACGCGCGGACCTGGCCGACCTTCTCTTGGCCGGCGTACCAATCGCGGTCAAGGACGTCGCGCCGGTCGAGGGCGAGTACGCCTCTTGGGGGTCGCGCGCGGTTTCGTCGGCGCTATCCACAGAGGACGGTGAGATAGCGCGACGGCTGCGGGCGGCCGGTGCGGTGATCATCGGCCTGACCCGGGTGCCGGAGTTGTGCGTATGGCCGTCGAGCGACGATCCGGACGGAGTGGCGCGTAATCCGCGCAATCCGGCCTACGCCGCGGGTGGTTCGTCGGGTGGCAGCGCCGCGGCCGTCGCGGCCGGGCTGGTACCGATCGCGCACGGCACCGATGGCTTGGGTTCGATCCGGTTGCCGTCCGCTATGTGCGGGCTCGTCGGTCTCAAACCGGGCAGGGGTGTGGGTCCGTGTACCGGGGGAGAACGGCTGGTTCGGCCTGTCCACGCACGGTCCGATGACGACCACCGTGGCCGATGCCGCCGTGCTGATGTCGGTCCTCGCCGAAGAGCCCGGTCTGGCGGATCTCACCGACCCGAAGCCGTCTCGCATCACTCTGTCGACTCAGGTCCCCTTGACGAGGGCGCCGTTGCCGCGCGCGTTCGGCCGAGCCGTCGCACGGGCCGGAGAGCTGTTCCGTGAGGCCGGGCACACCGTCGCGTCCGGCGCGCCCCGGTACAGCGCGGGAGCCGTCGGTGGCCTCTTCGCGCGCTGGGTCGCGGGCCCTGCCGAGCAGGCCGAAGGCTTCGATCTCGGTGCGCTTCAGCCCCGGACGCGCACCCACGTCCGACTGGGGCGTGTGCTGGCCAAGTATGTCCGGGACGGCACCCGAGAGCGCTGGCTGGAGCGTGCCGAGGAATTCTTCGCCGACCACGACGTCCTGGTGACGCCCATGCTGGCGACTCTTCCGCTCAAGGCCCGCAGGTGGCACGAAGCCCGGTGGATCGCCAACGTCTTGCCGTCCGTACGCGTGGCGGGGTTCGCGGGCTTTTGGAATCTCGCGGGCTACCCGGCGATGTCGGTGCCGGTCGGCGTGCACCCTTCGGGCATCCCGGCCTGCGTCCAGCTCGTCGCCTCGCCCGGTGGGGAAGCACTTCTTCTCGGCCTTGCCGCCCAGCTCGAAGCGGCCAACCCCTGGCCTCGCACCACCGCCTCCTGACGGCGTCCGAAAAGCGAGCAAGGGACCTTTGCCACCACTTCCTCAAGGAGAGTGATAGCAAAGGTCCCTTGCTCCTTCGCGCAGGTCAGGAGCCGGTTTTGGCCGGTGACGGCTTCTGGCCGTTCGGCTTCTGGCCGTTCTGCTCGTTCTGTCCGTTCTTCGGCGCAGCGGCGGCAGGCGCCGAAGAAGCGCGCTTCGCGGGAGCGGGTTTGGCGGATGCCGGAGGGGTGGCCTTCGACGCGAGCGGCTCGGCGGGCTTGCCTGCCGGCTTGGTCTCCTCAGCCTTGCTGTCGCCGCCGACGAGCTTGGAGGCGTGCGGGATCACCGACTCCTCGGGCAGGGCGGCGAGCAGCGCCTCGCTGCCTTTCAGGACCTCGTCGGCCTGCTGCAGGCTCTTGCGGGCCTGCTCGCGGATCTCCGCCAGCCGCTCGACCTTCCGCTGGGCGGTCGTCGTGCGCTGGGCGGCTGTCGTGGTGGCCTCATCGAGACGGCGTTTGGCCTCGGCCGTGGCCTCGTCGACGCGGCGCTTGGCCTCCGCGGTGGCCTCCGCGATCCGGCGTTCGGCCTGATTCTTGCTGGCCGTCTGCTGGTCGGCGATGTGCTTTTCGTGCGAGGCGCGCTGAGCCGCGATCGTCTGCTCGAACTCGCGCTCGATCTTCCGGCGCTTGCGCTCGGCCTCGTTGTCCAGCAGTTCCCGGCGCTGGGCGGCCTCGACGGTCAGCCGCTGGACCTCGGCCCGCGTTTCGGCGAGCGCGGATTCGTGTTCGGAGTGCAACGCGTCCGCCTGCTTGTCCAGCTCGGCGACGAGCCGGGTGTAGCGCTCACGGAGTTTCTTCGAGGCCTCGCTCGAAGACGCCCAATGCTTCTCCGCCGCGACTTCGGCACGCTTAGTGATCTCTTCCGCGCGCGCCTGAGCGAGCGTGACGGTGCGCTGCATCCGCTCGTCGAGATCTTCGAGCCGCTCCGGCGGCTTCTTCAGCTCCTCGATCCTGGCGTTCAGCTTCGCCACCTCGTGGCGGACGGTTTCGAGTTCACGGGTGGCCGAGGTCGCCTGCGTGATCGCGGCGTCGCGGTCGGTGATCACGCGACGCAGCTGGGCTTCGAGATGATCCAGATACTGGCGCACTTCGTTCCGGTCGAAGCCGTGCCAGGCCTGGGTGTACTCGCGCCGCAGGGGCAACAGGCCGTTGTCTCGCTCGGGAACCATGGTCACGACGGTACCTGCGTACCGGGCGTCGCCGTTGCCAGGCTTGGTGATTCACCGACGTGTGTTGGCTCTCAGCTGGGATTCCTCACCTGAACGGCCGCCACCCGTGTGCGCAGTGTCACCAATGGAAGCCGCGGCTGAGCCGGGCGAGCGCCATCGCCGCCCGGGACAGATGCTGTTCGCCTTTCCCGATTTTGAGACCGCCCTCGCCGCCCGCGGCCGCGGAGTCCGGGAACACGCGGAATCCTTGGTAGGCCACGGCATCCGTGAGTCCCGGCGTGAGGGTGTACGCGAGCCCGATCGCCTGTCCGGCAGGCGTGCCGATGTGCTTCGGGCGTTCTTTCAGTGCCTTCATCACCATGTCCGCGGCCTGATCCGGGGATTTGGTCGGAAACGCGTCATAGATCTTCGTCGGCCGGATCATCGGCGTGCGCACGAGTGGCATGTGGATGGTCGTGAAGGTGATCCCGTCACCGTGGGTCTCGGTCGCGGCGATCCGCGAGAAGTAGTCCAAAGCGGCCTTCGAAGCCGCATATGCCGAAAAGCGCGGTGCGATTCCCTGCACGCCGATCGACGAGACGTTGATGATATGCCCGAATTTCCGCTCGGACATATGCGGCAGCACCGCGAGGATCAGCCGCACCGCGCCGAAGTAGTTGATCGCCATCGCGCGTTCGTAGTCGTGGAACCGGTCGTACGACAGTTTGATCGACCGCCGGATCGACCGGCCGGCGTTGTTCACGAGCATGTCGATCCGGCCGTGCTCGGCGAGCATCGCGTCGACGGCCTTGTGCACCGACTCCTCGTCGGTCAGGTCGGCCGGGTACACCGACGCCGTGCCGCCCGCGGCGATGATCTCGTCCCGCACTTCTTCGAGTTCGTGACGGCGCCGCGCCACGAGCAGCGGCACCCCGCCCGCGGCCGCGACCTTGATCGCGGTCGCCCGGCCGATACCCGAAGACGCGCCGGTGATGATCACGCGGCGGCCGTCCAGTTCCCCGCGCGGGCCGTGCTTGCGGGCACGGAACGGGTCGAGGTGCTCACGCCAGTAGCGCCAGAGCGTGGGCGCGTAGTCCTCGATCCTGGGCACCTCGACACCCGAGCCGATGAGCGCCTTGCGCGTCGACGCCGACGAGAACACCGACGGGAACGCCATGGTGTCCAGCAGCACCGGCGGGATGCCGAGCCGTTCCAGCACGGCGTCGCGCGCGATCGTGAAACCGGGGATGTGCTCGCTCAGTTTCACCAGGTTGACGATGCCCTTGGACAAGCGGTCGTTGAGCTGCACGGAGATCGTCGGCGCGCCCGCAGCCTTGGCGAAGGCGTTGTAGACCGAGACGACCGGCTGCGGTTCCGGGTTGACCAGGTGGAACGCGCGCCCGTCGAGCCCCTTCGTGGTGACCAGGGCGTTCAGCGCTTCGGCGACGTAGTCGACCGGGACGACGTTGGTGTCGCCGAGGTCGGGGCCGACGATCGGCACGTCAGGCAGCCCGGCGAGCCTGTCGATCGCGGGGAACAGGTAGTACGGCCCGTCGATCTTGTCCATCTCGCCGGTCGCGGAGTCCCCGACGACGACCGCGGGCCGGTACACCCGCCACGGTACGTCCTGCTGTTCGCGTACGAGGCGCTCCGCCTCGAACTTCGTGCGGTGGTACGGCGTGAGGAGCCGCTGGCCGACGTCGAACATCTCCTCGGTGAACATGCCTTCGTGGTCCCCCGCGACGGCGACCGAGGACACGTGGTGCAGGCAGCCCGCGTTCAGTTCGGCGGCGAGCGCGATCGCCTGCGCGGTGCCTTCGACGTTGGCCTTGATGCTGGCTTCGTCATCGGCGGTGAGGTCGTAGAGGGCGGCGAGGTGCACGACGTGATCGACGCCGCGAAGCATCTCTCGCTCCTCTTCGCCGACGCCGAGCAGTGGTTCGCCGAGGTCGCCGGTGACAAGGGTGACGCGTTCGGGATGCGGCCAGGCGTTCACGAGTTTCGCCAGTTTGTCCCGTGAGGACACGCGGACGACGAGCGCGACCTTCTCGACGTCCTCCCTGGTGAGCAGCAGCCGGGTGAAGTGGCGCCCGATCAGTCCGGTCGCCCCGGTCACCAGAAAAGTCGCCATGTGCCTCACCCTTCACCGTGTTCGCCCGCGTCCACCGGCATTGTGCTGTATGACGACGGCGAGGACCACCAAGACAGCGGCGAAGTTACTTGCGGGTAGCTAGGCCGGGTCGGCGATGACGACCCGGTTCTCGGCGTAGCCGGTCTCTCCGCCGACCCAGCGGCCGCCGCAGGTCACGAGGACTATCCGAGGTGGACCGGACTGGCCGAACAGTTCGTCCGCCCGCTGTGGCAGTTCGTTCTTCTTCAGCGTGATCAGCTGGGAAACCCTGTACCGCCAAGACTTCCCGGCCTTGTCCACCACGGTGACGGTGCCGCCGATCCGCTCTGTCCACAGTTCCGCGAACGGACCCGTCGCGCCCTTCCAGTTCACGTGCCCGGCGAACACGCTCGCGCCGGTGGCCGCGCTCAGTTCGGCGCCCCACCAGGTCACCTCGCCGAGGTTCTCCGGCACCGGAAGCTCCGCGCCCGGCCCGAGTTCCTTGCGCACGAGTTTCGCCGCGCCGCCGGCGGGCAGCTGGATGGTCCCCGGCCCCTGGGGTTTCGGAGGCTCGGGAGCCTTCGAGGACGGCGGTGGCGAAGCGGCCGTCGGCGTCGTGGGAACGATGTCCGGCGAAGGCGGCACCTCCTGCTGCGCGGGCGCGGCCGGGGCGCCGCCCGCGACGGCGACGGAGACGGGCTGAGCCGTCCCCGCCACCACGGTCGTCGGCGGCCAGATGATCAAGGCCGCGACGAGGTCCGCGCACAGGACCGTGACGGCTCCCAGCGCGAACCCGCGTCGTACTGACATTCCCGGATCCTTAACGTCGCGAAGACCGCCGCGCGGCCACGCCCACCATCACCGAACCGAGCAGCGCGAGCGCGCCGACGCCGAGGATCCCGGCGGTCGACGCCGAGTTCTCGACGGTGCCCTGCATCATCGCCACCGGCCGGTCGCCGGCGGGGATGGCGCGCGGTACCTCGTTGGGCGTGTTGGCGACCTCGAGCGCCAGCGTCTCGCCCGGCTTGAGCTCGCCGCAGGCGGACGACGGATTCTTCGGGTCGAACGCGTTGGTGTAGCCCGGCGGCGCGCTGACCTCGACCACGCAGATCTCCTGCGGGGTCCGCAGGTTCTCCACGGTGACCGTGCCGTTCTCGCCCTCGGTGGTGACGACGGCGGGTTTGCCGTCGGCACCGTTGAGCGGTTTGCCGTCGTGGCCGGCGGCGGCGGTGGCCTTGTCCTTGGCGGTGATCCGCAGCGCGGCGCCCGCGATGCCCTTGTCGGTCTTCGCGTCGACCTTGGTCACCTGGACCTTGCCCGGCTTCGAGACGACCGCGACACCCTGAGCCTTCAGTTCCTTCTCGCCGCCGGTCGAGACCACCTTCTGCACGCCGGTCTCGACGGGGAACTGCACGTACGGCCGGTCCGCGGGGGCGGACAGTGAGCTGGACAGCTTCGGCTGGTCACCGGTCGGTGTCACCTTCACCGTGACGGTGCCGTCCTCGCCGGTCTTCACCGTGGTGGCCTTCACGGACTTGGCGTTCGAGGTCGACGCGGGCTTCGTGCTCTCGCCGCTTTCGACGGTCGCGTTCGACGGTGTGAGCTGCACCGGCACGCCGGAGACGCCCTTGCCCTTGGCGTTCTTGACGCTGATCGTCCACTCGCCCGCGGTGCCGATGTGCTGGTCTTCCTTCGGTGGCGCGATCGCGGTGGTCCACGGGCCGCGGTTCGCCTCGGCGTCCTTGGTCAGCTTCTCGACGGCCGTGGCGGCGTCGGCGTGCTGCGCCTTCAGCTTGGCGAGTTGGTTCTGGACGTCGTAGCCGATCTTCTCCTTCGAGAGGGTCGGCTTGAGATCCTCGGATGAACGTGGTTTCGAAGTCCACGAGTGCAGCAGGTGCGCGAGCGCTGCGGCCTCGGCGTTGTCCCGGGTGCCGCCGTAGCGAAGCAGCAGGTAAGAGATGTTGGCGGCGGTGTCCTCGGGGAGCTTCGCGCCCCACTTGTCGAGGAGTTCGTCACCGGGCTGGTACTTCTCGTTCGTGTCCGGCGCCTTCAACTGGAAGGAGACGCAGAACACGTGCTTTCCGTCGACGACGTAGGAACCGAGCCAATCGCGGTCTCTGGATTCGCCGCCGACCGTCTGGCCGGGCGTGACCTGATAGCCGACGCCTTCTTCCTTGGCGGCCGAGGCCGGTGCCGCCGCGACGGTGGCGGACAAAGCGCCGAGCAGGCACGTCGCGATCAGGCTGGTCGAGGCGCGCGAACGCACGCTCGGGCGTGTGGTCCACCCCATGGTGTGTTGACTCCTTTGGCCGTGCGCTGCCCTCGACGCCTTTACGTCGACGCAGATCACACGATCGATAGGTTCCCCGACACGCCTCCGGTGATTACCCGGACACGCACCGTGGGAGGGTCGCGTGTGATCAGCGGTTTTGGCAAGAGGTCATCAGGTGGGGTATCGGTGAACGGTCGGTGATCTCCGCCGCATACGGTGTGGGGGATGGGCCTCACGCCGAATGTGAGTAAAGTCGTCTTTACTCCGACGGGAACCGGGCGGCCCACGCGGTCGTTGAACCCGATGCAGGTGCCAGTATATCCAGGAGGATCAGGTGCGATCCAGTAGCAACCCGGCGTTCCGGAACCTGCCGCGTGGTGCGGCGGAGTACGGACCCAACGTAGGCTTCAACCAACCCCAGGGCGGCGTGCCCGGCTACGGCCCTCCGCAGACCTCCGCCGGTGCCGGCGACCGTCCGATGACCGTCGACGACGTCGTCATCAAGACGGCGCTGAGCCTCGGCACCGCGCTGGTGACCGGTGTGCTCACCGCGATCTGGGCGATCAGCCAGATCCCGATGTCGGCGTCCGGCAAGATCCTGGGCATCCCCGGTGCCGTGATCGGCGCGCTCGTCGGCTCGATGATCGTCGGCCTGGTGATTTCGCTGGTGATCATCTTCAAGAAGATGCCGAGTGGCCCGCTCACGCTGGCGTACTCGGCCGTCGAGGGTGTCTTCCTCGGTGCGATCAGCGGCCTGTTCGAAGCGCTGTACCCCGGTATCGCGTTGCAGGCGATCGTCGGTACCGCCGGTGTCTTCATCGCGATGCTGGTCGTCTACAAGACGGGTGCGGTCAAGGTCACCCCGAAGTTGACGAAGTGGATCATCGGCGCCGTGGTCGGCGTGGCGATCATGATGCTGGTCAACCTCGTCACCAGCCTCTTCTTCGGTTTCAACCCGCTGCGTGACGGCGGTCCGATCGCGATCATCTTCAGCCTCGTGGTGATCGGTGTCGCGGCGTTCAGCTTCCTGCTCGACTTCGACCAGGCCGACCGGATGATCCGCGAAGGCACGCCCTCGAAGTGGTCCTGGTACGTCGCCTTCGGCCTGATGACCACGCTGGTCTGGCTGTACCTCGAGATCCTGCGGTTGCTGTCTTACTTCCAGAGCGACTGACCGTAGTCACACTCCGCGAAAGGGCGCTCCGAGCGATCGGGGCGCCCTTTTCCGTGGTGGCGAATACCCTGCTGACATGACCGAACACAGGCGTTCCAAATGGTTCTGGGTGGGCATCCTGGTGCCGGTCGCGATCGTGGTCCTCAGCGCGTCGTCGTGGATCGTCGGGTACCTGTCCACCACGGACGATGTCCGGGAGGGTGATTGCTACGCGGTCACGACGTTCGGTGACGTCGACGAGGATCCGGTCAAGGCGGACTGCGGCTCGGTCGAGGCCAATGCGAAGGCAGGGGTGAAGACCGACGCCGGCGGCGCGTGCCCGGCGGGTGAGTACGACCAGCTCATTGTCGACAAGACGTTCGCCTCGTACAAGCTCTGCATGATGCTCAACGCCAAGCAGGGCGACTGCCTCGAGAACTTCTTGGCCGACAGCGTGGCCTATCAGAAGGTCTCCTGCTCGGATTCCGCGCGGGACGCGGAGGTTCTGAAGGTGGTCGACGGTGTCGCGACTTGCGAAGACACCGCAGCGACGCATCTCAAGAGCTACTCGACTCCGCCGTCGACAGTCTGCGTGAAGAGCACCAAACAGCCGGCTTGAGCAGGGCAATTCACTCTTTCGGGGCCCGGTTGGCGGGGCTGGTTACCGTGCGTGTTTGATACCGAAGTTCTCATTCCTCTTCACACCTGTGAGGTTTTTCGGTGACCACTTCCCAGCCGGCCCCTGGGGGCCAAATGCCGGTGGGACAACCCGACGCTTCCGGTCAGCCGGCGGCGCCCAAGAAGTCCAAGCTCGGTTGGCTGCGCTTCGCCATCCCGGTGCTCGTCGTCGTGATCGGCGGCGGTCTTTTCCTGTTCAACCACTTCTCCGGGACGGGCAACGCCCAGGCAGGCGAATGCCTCAGCGTGACCGAGTTCTCCCGGACGGCCGACGACCCGAAGAAGGCCGATTGCGGCGCGCAGGAGGCGAACGTCAAGATCGCCGCGCGCGTGGGCGGCGACGAGGCCTGCCCGGAGGGCGACTACGACAGCATCTCGATGTCCGGCCGGATCTCGTACAAGCTGTGCCTGCTCCCCAACGTCAAGCAGGGTGACTGCCTCAAGGGCTACCTGTCGAAGACCGCCGGCTACCAGAAGGTCGCCTGCACCGATCCCGCCAAGGACGCGGAACTGGTGAAGATCGCCAACGCCGCGGACCAGGCGTCCTGTGAGGGCACCGAAGCGACGCGAGTGGCGGTGTACTCGACGCCGCCGACCACGATCTGCATCAAGGCGGCGGAGTAACCGCAGGCACGTGAAGGCCCCTTTCCTCGGCTCGGCTGAGGGAAGGGGCCTTCTTGCGCGCAGGGGGAGCAAGGGACCTTTGCTATCGCTTCTCTCGACGTCGAGACAAACGGTAGCAAAGGTCCCTTGCTCCTTTTCGCAGGTCAGGACGTCAGGAGAGGCGTTCCAGGACCATCGCCATGCCCTGGCCGCCGCCGACGCACATCGTCTCGAGGCCGAACTGCTTGTCGTGGTGCCGCAGCGAGTTGATCAGCGTGGAGGTGATCCGCGCGCCGGTCATGCCGAACGGGTGCCCCACGGCGATCGCACCACCGTTGACGTTCAGCCGGTCGAGGTCGATCCCGAGGTCCTTGTAGGACGGGATGACCTGCGCGGCGAACGCCTCGTTGATCTCGACGAGGTCGATGTCGCCGATCGCCATCCCGGCGCGCGCGAGCGCCCGCTTCGACGCCTCTACCGGGCCGTAGCCCATGATCTCCGGCGACAACCCGGAGACACCGGTCGAGACGACGCGGGCCAGCGGCGTCAGACCCAGCTCGCGAGCCTTGGTGTCGGACATGATGATCAAGGCGGCGGCACCGTCGTTGAGCGCGCAGCAGTTGCCCGCGGTGATCCGGCCGTCGGGGCGGAAGACCGGCTTGAGGCCGGAGACGCCTTCGAGGGTGACGCCGGCGCGCGGGCCGTCGTCCTTCGAGACCACGGTGCCGTCCGGCAGGGTGACCGGGGTGATGTCGTCGGCCCAGAAGCCGTCCGCGATGGCCTTCTCGGCGAGGTTCTGCGAGCGGACGCCGAACTCGTCCATTTCCTCACGCGACACGTTCTTCAGCCGCGCCAGGTTTTCGGCGGTCTGGCCCATCGCGATGTAGACGTCCGGCAGGGCGCCGTTCTCGCGCGGGTCGGTCCAGCTGTCGGCCCCTTCGGCTGCAACCTGCGCGGTGCGGGCCTCGGCGTCGGCGAACAGCGGGTTGTGCGTGTTCGGCCACGAGTCCGAGCTGCCGTTGGCGAAACGGGACACGGTCTCGACACCGGCGGAGATGAACACGTCACCTTCGCCGGCCTTGATCGCGTGCAGCGCCATGCGGGTGGTCTGGAGGCTGGAGGAGCAGTACCGCGTGATCGTGCAGCCGGGCAGGTGGTCGTAACCGAGTTCGACGGCGACCGCGCGGCCCATGTTGAAGCCCTGTTCGCCACCGGGGAGACCACAGCCCAGCATGAGGTCTTCGATCTGCGTCGGGTCGAGTTCGGGGATCTTGTCGAGCGCGGCGCGGACCATCTGCGCGGTGAGGTCGTCCGGGCGGATGCTCACCAGCGATCCCTTGCCGGCGCGGCCGATCGGGGATCGGGCGGTGGAGACGATGACGGCTTCGGGCATGGAACGACACTCCCTTGTTCTCGATCCAGATGCGCTAAGCGGTTGCTCACCTCGCATCCTCCACCGGAGGGAGGTGCGGGTCAAAGGCGAACGCGACCCACGCCACTCTTTTCGCCTGCGCTGTTCGACCGCGCTGTTCGACCGCGTTGTCGGACTGGGCTGTCGGACTGCGCAGTCGGACTGGGCTGTCGGACTCAGCAGTCGGACTGAGCTGTTCCGCTGCGGTTTCCCCGCCCGGTTGAGTGGACACAGCACGACCTGCGGCGTTTAGGCTGTAGGAGTGGAATACGTCGAGCACATCGTGGACCTCGTGGGCAACACCCCTCTGGTCAAGCTGAACGCACTGGCCGAGGGGCTGCAACCGCTCATCCTGGCCAAGGTCGAGTACGTCAACCCCGGCGGCAGCGTCAAGGACCGCATCGCGCTGCGGATGATCGAAGCCGCGGAGCGTTCGGGCGCGCTGAAGCCCGGCGGCACCATCGTCGAGCCGACCTCCGGCAACACCGGCGTCGGGCTGGCCATGGTGGCTCAGCGCAAGGGGTACCAGTGCGTGTTCGTCTGCCCGGACAAGGTCAGCGAGGACAAGCGCAACGTGCTCAAGGCCTACGGCGCCCGCGTCGTGGTCTGCCCGACGGCGGTGGCGCCGGAGCATCCGGACTCCTACTACAACGTCTCCGATCGCCTCGTCCGCGAAATCGAGGGCGCTTGGAAGCCGAACCAGTACGCCAACCCGGAGAACCCCGCCAGCCACTACCACTCGACCGGGCCGGAACTCTGGCGCCAGACCGAAGGCAAGATCACGCACTTCGTCACGGGTGTCGGCACGGGCGGCACGATCTCGGGCACCGGCAAGTACCTCAAGGAGGTCAGCGACGGCCGCGTGCAGGTCATCGGCGCGGACCCCGAAGGCTCGGTGTACTCCGGCGGGACCGGGCGCCCGTACCTCGTGGAGGGCGTCGGTGAGGACTTCTGGCCGGACACCTACGACCGGGACATCGCCGACCGGATCATCGCGGTGTCGGACGCGAACTCCTTCGACATCACCCGCCGCCTCGCCCTCGAAGAGGGACTGCTCGTCGGCGGTTCGTGCGGGATGGCCGTCGCCGCCGCGCTCAAGCTCGCCGAGGGCCTCGGTCCGGACGACGTCGTCGTCGTGCTCCTGCCCGACGGCGGCCGCGGCTACCTCACCAAGGTGTTCAACGACGGCTGGATGTCCTCCTTCGGCTTCCTGCCGCCGGATTCCAGCGGTGCCACCGTCGGCGACGTCCTGATGAAGAAGAGCGGCTCGCTGCCGAGCCTCGTGCACAGCCACCCGAACGAGACGGTCGCCGAAGCGGTGTCGATCCTCTCCGAGTTCGGCGTCAGCCAGATGCCCGTGGTCAGCGCGGAACCGCCGGTCATGGCGGCCGAGGTCGTCGGCGCGGTCAACGAACGCGACCTGCTCGAAGCGCTCTTCACCGGCAAGGCCCAGTTGGCCGACCGGCTCGAGCAGCACATGTCGCCGCCGCTGCCGACCATCGGCGCCGGCGAACAGGTGAGCGCGGCGATGAACGCGCTCTCGGGCGCGGACGGCGCGTTGGTGCTGGTCGACGGCAAGCCGGCGGGGGTCGTCACCCGGCAGGACCTGCTCGCGTTTCTCGCGGGACGGTAAAGAGGCATTCCATCGAATGGCCGGGCCGGGGCGTTACGAGCGGCCCACCCGGCTATCCGATAGCGTGTCGGGTGAGTTGAACTTTTATGTCCTCGTCTAGGGGGTTCAAGACCCAAATGAGTGCTCCGCAGCCACCGAATCAGCCTTGGGGTGGCGCCCAGCCATCGCAGGGACCCCCGAGTGGCCCTCAGCCGCAGCAAGACAACCCGTTCGGTTCCCCGGAACCGACCCAGGTGGTGCAGCCCGGCCAGCCGCCCCAGCCCGACTACGGGCAACCGCAGTACGGGCAGCAGCCTTCCTATGAGCAGCCCCAGGGTGGCGGGTTCGGCGACACGCCGGAGCCCACTCAGGTCGTGCAGCCGGCCCAGCCCGGTTCCGGTGATTCGAGCGCGACCCAGGTCGTGCAGCCGATGAGCGGTGGCGGGGAATCGCCCACCGCCGAGTCCACCCAGCTCGTGCCGCCGGGTTCGCAGCCGCCCGCCATCCCGTACGCCCCGCCGCCGAGCGCGGCCGACAACCCGGCCGCCGGTGCCTATGGCGCCCAGGGTGGCGGTTTCGGTCAGCCGCAAGGCTTCGGCGGGCCCCAGCAGGGCGGGTTCGACCCGTCGCAGGGCCAGCAGCAGCCCGGCTTCGGCCAGCCGCAGCAGGGCTTCGGCGGACCGCCGCAGGGCGGCTTCGGCCAGCAGCCCGGTTTCGGCGGGCCTCCGCAGGGTTACGGCCCCGCCGGTGGTGCCGGCGGCGCCAACCCGCTGTTCGGGTTCATCGCCGGTGGCCTCGTCGGCCTTCTCGGTCTTCTGGCGCTCATCTTCACCTTTGTCTACTTCGGTGACGCGAGCGACTTCTCCGAAGGCGTCGACAATCAGGCCTCCAAGATCGGCGAAGAGTCCGTCAACAAGGCTCTCGACCAGTTCGGCCTGGCTTCGCCAGGGACCGTCTGGCTCTACGTGATCCTGCTGCTGGTCGCGTCGATCGTCGCGACGGCGGCCGGTGCCGGTCTCGCGCTGGCCGGCAAGCTCCCGGCCTCGCTCAAGAAGATCGTGCCGATCGCGGTCGCCGTGGGCGGCGCGCTGCTGCTCCTCTTCGGCATCCTGCTCCTGGGTGCCACGACCGCGTCGGGCGATGGCGTCCCGAGCGAGGTCAGTATCGGGATCGGCCTGCCACATCTGATCTTCGGCATCCTGATCCTGATCGTTGGGGTGCTGGGCCTGATCCCGGCGACCGCGCGGTTCGTCGGTCTCGGTGGCGGCGGTTCGGTGCTCGGTGGCCCGCAGAGCGGCCAGCCCGGTGGTTTCGGCGGTCCGCCGCAGGGCGGCTTCGGTCAGCCCGGTCAGCCCGGTCAGCCCGGTCAGCCCGGTCAGTACGGCCAGCCGCAGCCGGGTCACTACGGCCAGCCGCAGCAAGGTCAGTACGGTCAGCACGGCCAGGCCGGTCCGCCCTCGGGTGGTTTCCCGCAGCAGGGGCAGCCTGGTGGTTTCGGGCAGCAGCCGGGCCAGCAGGGTCCGTCCGGCGGTGGTTTCGGCCAGCCCGGTCAGCCGCCGCAGGGTGGCTTCGGCCAGCCTCAGCAGCAGCCCGGCGGTTTCGGGCAGCAGCCCGGTCAGCAGGGGCCGCCCAGCGGCGGGTTCGGTCAGCCGGGTCAGCAGCCCGGTCAGCCGCCGCAGCAGTGGTGATTCGCCACCACTGAACGGTTTCGCTCAGGACGCCCCCGGCCCGTCGGCCGGGGGCGTCCCGCGTTTCCGGATTCGCCTGCCGCGGCCAGGTCCGCGAGGTTAGGGTGAGCGCCGTTGACTCACCCCCTCGCCGACGGGAGCGACGTGACCGGTCCGGACGGATATCCCGCACCGCAGCCCGGACCGGCGGGTTTCGGCCATCCCGCGCGGCAGGCCCGGCCCTCCGGTGTGACGGCGATCGTCGCCGCGGTGCTCGGGCTCCTCGGGGCTCTCGCGTCCGGTTTCATCCCGATCCGCTACTTCATCAGACTCTCGTCGGGCCTCAGCCTCTCGAACCTGCCCGGCTTCGCGCTCGTCGAGCTGGTGCTCTACCTGCTCGCCGCGTTGTTCCTGCTGATCGGCGCGTTGACGACGTTCTTCCGGTCGGTGATCGGTGCCGTCCTGCTGATCCTCGGCTCACTGCTCGCCATCGCGGCCGTCGCGCTGGAGCCGGTCGCGTTCCGCGTGCCGTACCGGATCCACCTCGACATCCTGCTCCGGTTCGCGACCTTCGACGGCGTGCTGCGGCTGGCCATGATCGTGTTCGGTCTTCTGGCGCTGCTACTGGCGGCTCTCCCGCCGACGTGGAAGTACCTGCGGCGGCCCGCCCCGGCCCAGCCCTATCGGCCGCGGAACCAGATCCCCCGGCAAGGCGGTCGGTGAGTACTGCGCGCGTCGGCTGACAGGGATTTCGACAGGAGGAAAGATGACTTACCAGCAGTACTCGCCGCAGGGCGGCTATCCGCCACCGGGAACGGCGCGGCAGCCGAGCGGTGCCACCGCGACGATCGCCGGGATCCTCGCGATCCTCGGCGGGCTCTGGTTCCTCGCCGGACTCGCTTTCCACGTCATCTACCTCGTCGATTTCGCGTTTTCGTTCTTCGTGGTCGGCGCGGTGCTCGACTTCCTCTCCGCGGCCTTGCTCTTGAGCGGTGGGATCCTGTTGCTCCTGCGCAAGAGCGCCGGGCGAACGCTCACCGTGATCGGCGCCGGAGCCACGGTCGTGCTCGTGGCCTCGACCTTCCTGCTGCGGGCATTCGGCACGCAGTTCTTTTCGTACAGCGGAGTGACCCTGCGGTTCGGCGTCGGCTGGCTCCTCATCGTGGTGCTGGTCCCGGCGATCGCGACCTTCGTGCTGGCGCTGATCCCGCCGACGGCGCGCTGGTTGGCGGCCAAGAAGCAGTCCTTCCTCGTCCCACCGCCGCACTTCGGCTACTCGCCCCCGCCGCCCGGCTATCCGCCCGCTCCCGGCGCGCACCGGCGGGGCGGGCCACCGACCGGGCAGTGGTGAGTTCAGTCCCAGACCATGGGATCTCGAGCGGGTGGTCGTACCCTGGACCGTATGGCCGACGATTACTCTCTGCTGGGCTTCGAGACACGCGCGATCCACGCCGGGCAGACCCCTGATCCCCGGACCGGTGCGGTCATCGTGCCGATCTACCAGACCTCGACTTACGCGCAGGACGGCGTCGGCGGCACGCGCGAAGGCGACTACGAGTACTCCCGCACCGCGAACCCCACGCGCACCGCGCTGGAGGTCGCGCTCGCGGCGCTCGAAGGCGCCCGGCACGGTCTGGCCTACGCGTCGGGGATGGCGGCCAGTGACGTCCTGCTGCGGGCGACCCTGCGACCCGGTGACCATCTCGTGCTCGGCAACGACGCGTACGGCGGCACGTTCCGGCTGATCGACAAGGTGCTCAGCCTGTGGGGCGTCGAGCACACGGTCGCCGACCTCGGTGACATCGCCGAGGTCCGCGCCGCGCTCCGGCCGGAGACGAAGCTGATCTGGTGCGAGTCGCCGACGAACCCGATGCTGGGGATCGCCGACATCGCCGCGCTGGCCGACGCCGCGCACGGCGCCGGCGCCCGTCTGGTCGTCGACAACACCTTCGCCACCCCGTACCTGCAGAACCCGCTTTCGCTGGGCGCCGACGTCGTCCTGCATTCGACGACCAAGTACCTCGGCGGGCACTCCGACGTCGTCGGCGGCGCGATCCTGACGAACGAGGACGAACTGCGCGAGCAACTGTTCTACCTGCGCAACGCGGCGGGGGCGGTGCCCGGTCCGTTCGACGCGTGGCTCACCCTGCGCGGGATCAAGACCCTCGCGCTGCGGATGGAGCGGCACAGCGACAACGCCGAGCTGATCGCCCGGATGCTGCTGAAGCACCCGAAGGTCGAGCATGTCTACTACCCGGGCCTGCCGGAGCACCCCGGCCACGAGGTCGCTTCGAAGCAGATGCGGCGCTTCGGCGGGATGATCTCGTTCACCCACATCGACGGCGAGCAGGCCGCGCTCGACGTCGCGTCGAAGACGAAGCTGTTCATCCTCGCCGAGTCGCTGGGCGGGATCGAATCGCTCATCGAGCACCCGGGCCGGATGACGCACGCGAGCACCGCCGGATCCACCCTGGAGGTGCCGGACAACCTGGTGCGCCTGTCCGTCGGTATCGAGGACGGCAGCGACCTGGTCGACGATCTGGCCAAGGCCCTGGGCTGACCGCCGCCGAGCCCAGGCGGTAGCAAGGGACCCTTGCTACCGTTAGCGTAGCTACGCCAACCAAGTGACAGCAAAGGTCCCTTGCTCCGTTTACGCTGGTCAGCGCGGTGTGGTGGGAGAAATCGCCCGGTTACGGGCGGAAGTTGCTGGGGGTGACGCCGCTCTTCGCGTCCGCCTCGTGCGAAGTGCCCTGAGGCGCGGCAGGCAGATCTGAACCGTCGATGCAGCCGCCGACGAGTTCGATGTGGTTGTCGTGCCGGATGTACTGGCCCGGGTCCACGCAACCGGCGTGGTCGACCGTGTAGACGGCGGCGCCGGTCAGCAGCGCGGCCGAGGTGAGGGCCAGCACGACCGGGAGCATCCCGGCGGAACGGGTCGCCCGGACCCTGCCGATGTTCCCCCGTGCCATGCGCGCTCCCTGGTCGCCTTCGCCGCCATCGTCAAGAGTACCCGGACGGTGAACTTGTCACGTGACGTATCCATCAGGTGGCATCATCCGGCCGTCCGGACGCCCGCGAACCGCTCTGGTCCTAAGTGGACGGCTGACCGGTGATGGCGGCGATCGCGAGTGCGCGTTCGGGCTCGCCGACCTCGGGCAGGGTGAACCGCAGCGCCCGGATGTGGCCGAGCAGTTCGGGATCGGGCGCGACGTCGTGCTCACGCAGGTAATAGGCGACCGCGCCGGGCCAGTACCACCGGCCGTCCGTGCGGAAGTTCAACGGCACCGACGATTCCCTCTCGGGATCGAAGGCATCGGCGTCGTAGGTCCGCGATGCCAGCACGACCGGGGCGCCGTCGAGGTACTCCAGCACGCGATCCCGTTCGGCGGGGGGCAGCGGCTCGCGATTCACCACCGGGCGCCCGGACTCGTCGAGACCGTCGTAGACCCGCGGCGACTTCAAGGCTTCCGGCGCTTTCGCGGGCGGAGTGGCCACCGGTGCCGGCTCCAGACCCGCCCGCTGCCGCAGCCACGGCGGGAGGTACTGGTCGGCCCGCGGGAAGAACCGGAGTTCGTCCTGGAAACCGATCGGCGGCGGGGTGCGCCGCCAAGCGGGTTCCTGGTCGAGCGTGAAATCGACGGAAGTGCCCTGAACGGCGTCGAAGGTCAGTGTCATTCCCAGCCAGGTGCCCTGGCCGGGCTGGTACATCCCGGCCCGCAGCGTGCCTAGGAGCTGGACCAGTTCCGGAGGCGGTGCGATGGGCTGCGTCGTGCCGTCGGGTCCGGTGATGAGGACGTCGGTCTCCAGGTGCCTGCCGACGGCCCGGTGCTCGGTCCGCAGCCGTCGCCAGCCGGGCGGGGCCATCGACGCGAGACCGTTGCCGATCTGGGCGACGATCTGCTGTTGCTGTTCCGGGCCGAACGGCGCGGGTGGCGTGGTCATCGATGCTCCCCTCAGGTGCGCGGCGGCGGGGGCTGCGTCGTCGCCTGCGGGATCTCCACGAGGGAGCCGTCGGCGAGCAGTTCCGCGATCGAGCGTTCGAGCACGTATACGGTGCCCCCGCCGACCTGGTCGTACCAGGGGATCGGCGACCCGACGATCGCGCGCACGGGACGGAGCGTCCGGTACACGTGGTACTCGAACCGCTGCTCGCCGGCGGGCTGCGATCGATGGGTGAACTCGGTCCGCGCCGCGTAGAGCGTGTTGCCGGAAGGACTGCCGTAGCGGTCCATCTCGGTACCGGGAGGCAGGGTCGCCACCCGTTTCCCGCCGTACAACTGGAGCCCGACGTCGCCGCCGACCGGCTGAATCGGCCAGTCCTCCGTCGGCCGCTTGGCGTCCGGCGGGAGTTCGCCGCGGAAGTCGGCCCGGTTCAGATAGAGGTGCCCGACGAAGTACCGGAGAGCCTTTCGCGCGGTGTCGAAGACGACTTCTTCGAGCCGGTTTTCGCCCTGTGCCTGGAAAACCGCCCAGCGGCCGTCTTCGGCCACGAGACACCAGGCACCGTCGGCCACCTCGCCGACGCGGTACCGGGCCGGGTCCAGTTCCAGTTCGGCGGCCGCGTCAAGGGCCTCCTTGGCGACGGTCTCGGGGTCGTCGTTCCCACCGGAGGCGGCCACGTTGCCGGAACCGAGCCGTTCGTTCAGCCAGTCCGGGACCCTCGCCGGATCGCGGGGGAACGCGGTCAGTTCGGCGGCGAACTCCGAGGCGGGCGGCTCGCCGTCCCAAGCGGGCTGATCGTCCCAGGTGTACTCGTACTCGGCGCTCAGATCGCGCGGGATGTGGGCGACGGCCTGGAACCACGTTCCCCGGCCGGGCCGGTACATCCCGCTCCGGAGTTCGGCCAGGAGCGAGGGCACCTGCTCGGGCAGGTCCCACAGCTGCAAACCGCCGTCGCTCTCCCGGCGGACCATCACCACCGGCTCGGTGTAGCCGCCGATCACGCGGTAGGTCAGCATGATCTGTGCCCAGTCGGTCGGGACGTTCAGCGCGATGACGTTGGCGATCCGGACCCAGAGCCGGTTCTGCTCTTCCGCGTCGAGCGGCTCGGTGCGTTCCCCGTCCGCCGGTTCCGCCACCGGTTGCCCGGCTTCGGCGAGTTTTTCCCGCAACCACGCCGGAACGTGCTCGGCGTCCCGCGGAAACGCCTCCAGGTCCCGCGCCCAGCCGAGGGGGTCGATCGACGGCTGCCACCGCGGATCCCATTCGAGGTTGTGGATGATCCGGAACCGGGTCGGCGGGTCGACGATGAACCGCATCGAGAACCAGGTGCCCTCGCCGTCCTCGTAGTACAGCTCCCGCATCCGGAGCGCGATCCGCACGGCCTCCTGCGGTACCTCGATGGTCGCGTACCCGCCGTCGGACATCAGCACGGCGATCGTGAAGTCGTGCACGTCGATGTTGGCGCGGCAGACCAGGTCGATCCGGCGCCAGCCCTCGGGCGCCGCGTCCGACAGCGCGTACACCATGTCGTACTTCAGCTGCTGGAGCTCTTCCGCGTCACGGGGCATCGGAGCGGTCCCTTTCTGCTGGTGCCACCGCGGTCATCACGGCCTCGCCGGAGGATTGTTGGGGAAGCTGCGCATGTGGACGTTGCTGTTGCCGAACTCGTCGACCTCGATCCAGCGTACTTGGATCGTGTGCGGCACCTGGCTGCCGTCCCGCATCGGGAAGACTTCCATTCCTTCGATCTTCCGCTTCCCGCCGCCTTTCTCGAGGAAGCTGGCGAGGTCGCTTTCGAAGGCGTGCCAGTGATCCGGCCCCGCGATTTTCCGGCCCTGATTCTGTGGCCGCCATTGGGCCATCATGTTCAGCAGCTCACCGGGACTGTCGAACTGCTTGCCGAAGAGGTGGCCGCCGTCGTACTTGCCCGGCGTTCCCTTGGCCTGCTTGTTCGACGCTTCCTGTGCCGAAGAGTCCCGGTTCGGCGCCGCGCCGTCTTCCTGCAGTTCCAGGTCGTTGGCACGGCCGCGCACGGTGTCCACCTTGCCGCCGTCGAACTCGGGACCGGTGTGGTAGACGAACTTCCCGCCGTCGATGTGGTAGACCATGTTCGGCGCCGGGTTGTTGAGGTCGGGACTCGCCGGCCGGTAGGTCTCGACGACGACGTTGCCGTGCTCGTCGGTCCAGTAGATCGACCGCGTGTGGTCCTCACGGCCGGGGTTCCGGTACTCGCTGGTGACGACGTACTTCTTGTTCGGCTCGAGGATCGGGTTGCCGTCCGCGTCCTTCGGGCGGCTGTCGAGGAACGACTTGCCCCTGTCGAGGCGGACGTCCTCCCGTTCGTTCCCGCGGAATCGCTCCGGATCCTTTGCCCCGTGCGGTACTTCGGCGTCGGGGTCGATCCGCTGGCGGACGAGGGGGTCGCCTTCGCCGACGCCGTACTTGTTGTTCGCTTCGATGTCGTGATGCTTGCGCATCATCCGGCCGGACTCGAGGTCCGCCCAGCGGACGTGTCCCTGGGCGTCGGTGTAGAAGGTGCCGCGGTGCACCCCCGCCGAGTCGGTCACCTCGTAACGGGTGTGCGGCGCGTAGGGACCACCGCTCGCGAACGACGCCTTGGGGTCCGGCGCGAGGGCGTCGCCGCGGCCGACCGTGACCGGGTCGCCCTCGAAGTCCGGCCGGTGGAACACCACCGACGGATGCGGGGTTCCGTCCGCGTCGGTCGAGAACGTCTGGTGCCGTCCTTCGACCTCCACCCGGTACGTCGTGTTCGGGTGCGGGGTCGCGACGTCGGGGTTCGGGTGATAGTCCGGGTTCGGCTTGTAGACGACGTTGCCGTTGGGGTCCTCCACCTTGACGCGCGGCTGCTGGTTCGGGTGGTGGGTGTCGATGTGGGTGACCCGCCCCGTGCCGTCCGTGTGGTAGACGCCGCGCCGGTTCCCGGCGTCGTCGAAGACCTCGTACGCCTGGTTCCGTCCCAGTTTCTGCTCGCCGGGGAACCGCTCGCCGCGGGCGGGCGGGCGGAGGTCGGTGTCGGGGTCCGGCCCGCCGATCCGCGAGGGGGTGGCGCCCGGTGTGGTCGGCGGATCGAAATCGGTCTGGTGCTGCGGGTTGCGGTGGACGTTCTGCTGACGGTCGCCGTCGAGCAGTTCGCCTTCCTGCCGCACCGACCGCGGGTTCCGGTCACGGGGGAGGTCGCTGTCCGCGCTGGGGGGAGGGTCCTGGCGCTGGGGGGCCCTGTCGGGGTCCGCGCCCGGTGGCGGCTGGTCGCGACGGGACGAGGTGTCGTCGTCGCCGTCACCGCGGCTGCGGGCGCTGTCGGCGTCCACGCCTTGCTTGTCCGTGTGCGAGGTGTCCGGAGTGAAGCCGTCGTCGCTCGCCCGGCGGGTGGTGCCGTCGGGGCGGTGGACGTCCCATTCGCCGTTCGGCGGGATCCGGGGCCGGGTGCGGCCGTCGGGGCCGATCTCGTAGTCGGACGAGAAGACGCGCCCGTTCGAGTCCGTCCACGCCGGCCTGCTCGGCGCCATCACCTCGGTGTCGAGTTCGCGCGACAGGCGGCGCGCGAAGTCGTTCGAGCCGGCGTCGCAGCCGATCAGCCGGATCGGGCGGCCGTCGTAATCCCCGTTGCGCCGCAGGATGTCCGCGAATTCTTCCGGCGTGTAGGTGCGGTTGCCGATGCGGGCGTGACCGTCCGGGGTGACGTGCACGTCGACGGTGTAGCGGCCGTCCGGATCCGGTCGGACCCGGTGCGGCAGGTCGCCCATGTCCGAGTCACCGCGGTGGTACGAGCTACCCGCGGGGGTGTTCTCCGCATGCCGCTGGTTGACCTCGTCCGGTGTCGGCGGACGATCCGGCTCGCCGTCGGGGCCGCGGTCGCGCGGCGTGCCGCCGGGGTGGCCGTTCGGGTCCTGGCGGGGGCCGTGCCCGTCCGGTGAATGCGGCGGCCCGGAGTGGGCACCGGGGCCGCGGCCGCCCGGTCCGGTGGTGCCGGAGCCGGTGCCGCCGGGCCGGTGGCCGGGGCCGTGCGTTCCCGGTGTGCCGGTGTGCGGCTGGACGCCGGGGCCGAAGTCGGTGCCACGGGCGACGGGCTGCGGCTGGTCCGGCCGTCCGCCGGGACCGCGGCCGGGGTTGGTGTCGGGAGTACGCGGGGTGTGTGCGTCCGGGGTGCGCGGCGAACCGGGCGTACCCGTCCAGCCGCCCCCCTGCGGCCTGCCGCCGGGCGAACCCGGGCTGCCGCCGGGAGTGCCACCCGGTGTCCCTTGGGGCGGTATCCCGCCTGCCATCGGCTGACCCTGCGGCGGGACACCAGGCGAACCGTCGCCACCGGTGCCGCCACGCTGCGAAGGCACGTGCGACGGGCCGGCATCGCCGAGACGTGGTGCCGTCGGTGCGGTGCCGCTTGTCGTCGTGCCGCTGTCGGTCGGCCGGGTGGGGCTGCCACCGTCACCGGGGCTGCTACCGCCGTGCTGGCCGGGCGACGGATCCGAACGGGGCGTGGGTGAGCCGCCGCCGTCACCGCCGTGCGTGCGGGGCGAGCCGCCGCCGTCGCCGGTGTGACTGGGGGAGCCGCCGCTGTCCGGTGTGTGGTTGGGGGAGCCGCCGCTGTCGGTGCGGGTGTGCGGAGTGGCGTCGGGTGTGTGACTCGGAGAGCCGCCGGTGTCCGTGCGGGTGTGGGGCGCGGGAGAGCCACTGTCGGTGCGGGTGTAGGGAGCGTCGGGTGGGTGGCTGGGCGAACCGCCGGTGTCGGTGCGGGTGTGGGGCGTGGAGGAGCCACTGTCCGGTGTGTGGTTGGGCGAGCCGCCGCTGTCGGTACGGGTGTGCGGAGCGTCGGGTGGGTGGCTGGGAGAGCCGCCGGTGTCGGTGCGGGTGTGGGGCGTGGAGGAGCCACTGTCCGGTGTGTGGTTGGGCGAACCGCCGGTGTCCGCGCGGTTCGGGCTCGGCGAGCCGGTGTCCGGCGTGCGGTTCGGAGTGGCGGAATCGCCGGGAGACCCGTTGGCGGAGCGGGCGGCGTTGGGGGATCCGCCGTCCGGCGTGCCGCCGGAATTTCCGTCCGAAGTGGACGGTCCGTCGCCATCGCCCGCGCGGTCGGGAGAGCCGCCGTCCGAGCGGGGTGAGCCGCCACCATCCCTTGTGGACGGTGAGCCGCCGCCGTCACCGGCTCGCGTGGTGTTCGACGGACCGTCGCCGCCGGAATCACCGGAGCGATCGGAATCACTCGAAGAACCCGAGTCTCCGTCGGAGTGGTTCGAACCAGTGGAACCGTCGCCCGAACCGGGGGAGCCGTCTCCGGAGCCGCTGCCGGAACCGTCGCCGTCCGGGCCGTCACCGGAGCCGGTGCCGCCACCGGATCCACCGGACCCGCCGCCGCTGCCGCCGCGCTGGACGAAGCCGCCCGGCTTGATGTTCTTGGTGTTGAGCACGTCCAGGCCGGTGACCTTGCCCGCGATCTTGCCGAAGATCTTGATGATCTTTTCGAAGACGTCGACCAGCTTGCCCAGCAGCGGCGAGACCCGCCGCATCGCGTCACAGAGTTCCTTGAGCTTGTCGGCGATCTTCGCGGCCCACTTGGCGATCGCGGTGACGGCCTGCGCGACCACGATGGGCGTGCCGAAACCTAGGGAGAACACGGTCTCCATGACCCACGCGATGAGCTTGCCGACCGCGTCCGCGATGAGCTGGCGGATGAATTCGCGGACGAACGCGACGATCTCGCCGAAGATCATCACCACGGTGCTGATCGCGCCGGCGACGGTCGCCGCGCCGCTGATCGCCTCGGCCTGCTCCGCGGCCTGCTTGCGGTACTGGTCGGCCGCGTCACCGGTCCAGCCAGAAGTCCCGTTCTTGACCGCGTTCGAGAACTCGACCTGGGTGTCTTCCAGCTTCTTGGCGACGTTGCCCCAGGTCTCCGAGTACGACTGGATGACCGGCGGATCACCCGCCACGGCGTCCAGCATGTCCTTCAGCGGCTGCATGTGTTCCATCAGGAACGAAGCCACCGACGACATCAGGTAGCCGAACGGGTCGATCGCGGCGCTGGCCATCTCGCCCGCGAGACTCAGGACACCGAGACCGCCGCCGATCCAGTCACCGTTCGAGATGCCGTTGAAGGCGTCCATGGCCGACTCGGCGACACCGATGCCCGCCGCGTAGCCGTACTCGCTGTTCCCGGCGGTCAGCGGCCCGGGACCGTCGCCATCCGTCGGTGCCTTCGCGACGAGCGGGTTTCCCTCGGGCATCAGTCAGGCACCTGTGCGTTCTTGAACTCGGCGGCGAAGTTCTCGTCCTGCGTCTGGTAGGCGTTGGAGGCGGACCGCACGTTGTTCGCCACCGTCGTCGCGGCCTCGACGGCCTTGGTCAGCGCGTTGATGCCGAACTCCTCGACCGGGTCGAGCATCATCCGGAACGGCTGGCAGATGATCCCGTACGCGTCCGTCGGCATGCTCACCTGCTGCGCGGCGTCGACCGCCGTGCGCAGTCCGTCGGCGATGCCGTCGATCTGCTTGGCGTGCGCGTCGAGGTCGGCGCCGAGCTCGTAACCCTTGCCTGCCATGGCTTCTCCCCTCTACCAGGCCGGATGAACGTCTAAGAAAGGATGTTGCCGCCGAATTCGTCGTCATCGTCGTCCTGCGTGCGGCGGCGGCGCGGGATCGGCTTCGGCTGAGGTGGACTCTGGGGCGAATTCGCCTGGGAGGCGGGCGGAGGCTCTTCCTCTTCCGGGCCGAAGCGGTGGTGCCGGTCGGGCTCGGGCGGGGCGACGTCCTCCTCCGGAGGAGCCTCCGGGAAGGTGCTCTGCGCCTCCGCGATCACCCGGCTCGCGGTCTCGTCGGTGGTGCCGACGGTTTCGGCCATCGCCGCCTGCAGCAGTTCCGGGATGCGTGACTGCGCGAGCTGGACCAGGCGCATGACCTGCGACGAGACCTCCGCCATGCGTTTGCCGCTCGCGGCTTCGGCGATGACGAGGTTCGTGAGCAGGCCCTTCGAGTCGATCGTGACCTCGATGGTGTTGTCCTTCGACCGCTCCGTCACGGTCTGGCCCTGCACGCGGGCGGCCATCGCCTGATAGCGCGCGGCGGTCTCCTGGATCTGCTTGGTCCAGTCGTCCACCATTCGTTCGCTGGCGTCGACGTTGTCCGGCATCGGGACCCTTCCCAAAGCTGCGTGCTGACGTCTTCACACTGACGGTCCGAAAACGCCACCGGTTCCGATGAGCGCGAAGTTTCGTCGAACAGCCTAGTGCTCGTCCGGTGTACCACTCCCGGACGACGAAGTCGGCCCCGCAACGCAGCGAAAGGGCCCCTCACCACACGAAGTGCGATGAAGAGCCCTTTCACGCCTTGCGAACTGCCGGGGTCAGAGGTTGCCTCGGCGCTGCGCCGATGGCGCCTCGCCGTTAAAGATTGCCTCGGCGCTGCGCCGATGGCGCCTCGCCGTTAAAGATTGCCTCGGCGCTCTTGCTCACGCTCGATGGCTTCGAACAGGGCCTTGAAGTTGCCCTTGCCGAAACCGAGCGAACCATGCCGCTCGATGAGCTCGTAGAACACCGTCGGGCGGTCGCCGATCGGCTTGGTGAAGATCTGCAGCAGGTAGCCGTCCTCGTCGCGGTCGACCAGGATCCGGTGCTCCTTCAGCTTCTCGATCGGCACCCGGACCTCGCCGATCCGGGCGCGCAGCTCCGGGTCGTCGTAGTAGGAGTCCGGCGTGTCGAGGAACTCGACGCCCGCCGCGCGCATCGCCTTCACCGTCGTGATGATGTCGTTGGTGGCCAGCGCGATGTGCTGGCAGCCCGCGCCGCCGTAGAACTCGAGGTACTCGTCGATCTGCGACTTCTTCTTCGCGATCGCCGGCTCGTTGAGCGGGAACTTGACGCGGTGGTTGCCGTTGGAGACCACCTTGCTCATCAGCGCCGAGTATTCGGTCGCGATGTCGTCGCCGACGAACTCCGCCATGTTCACGAAGCCCATGACGCGGTGGTACCAGTCGACCCAGTAGTCCATCTTGCCGAGTTCGACGTTGCCCACGCAGTGGTCGACGGCCTGGAACAGGCGCTTCGGCGCGCCTTCGGGGCGGACGACGCTGCTCTCGCGCGGCTCGTAACCGGGCAGGTACACGCCGGTGTACCGCGCCCGGTCGATCAGCGTGTGGCGGGTCTCGCCGTAGGTCGCGATCGCGGCGATGCGCACGGTGCCGTGCTCGTCGGAGACGTCGTGCGGCTCCTCGAGGACGGTGGCGCCCTGCGAGCGGGCGTGCTCGATGCACCGGTCGACGTCGGCGACCTCGAGCGCGAGGTCGATCACGCCGTCGCCGTGGCGGCGGTGGTGGTCGAGCAACGGGGAGTCGGGCTTGACGCCTCCGGTGATCACGAAGCGCGCCGAGCCGGACTTCAGCACGAACGACTTGCGCTCGAAGTTCCCGGTCTCGGGGCCGGAGTACGCGACGAGCCGCATGCCGAACGCGACCTGGTAGAACCACGCGGTCTGCGTGGCGTTGCCCGCGATGAACACCACCGCGTCCATCGACTTCACCGGGAAGGGGTCGGTCGAAGAGTCGTGGTCGACGAGGCCGACGAGCTGACGCAGCTGGTCGTAGCTCACGTCGTCAAGAGCACCCTGGGGTTCCACTGTGTGCGTCATGCCATGAAGGATCCGAGCGCGTGACAAAATGCGCAATGGTCAAAGATTTTGCTGTGCACTCTGACCAGTGATGGCCGGGTTGGCGCGGTCACAGTGGACAACCTGTGTAGGAGGTAGGCCCGATGCCGGAAGCACTCGACGCGCTGGACGCGCGGCTGCTGCTGTTGCTCACCGATTCACCCCGGCTCGGGGTGCTCGAATGCGCCCGCCGCCTCGGCGTCGCGCGAGGCACGGTGCAGGCGCGGCTGGACCGGCTGACCGAACGCGGGATCCTCGGCGGGTTCCCGCCCGAACTCGATCTCGCGGCGATGGGATACGGCCTGACCGCCTTCGCCGTCCTGGAGATCGCGCAGGGGCGCCGGGCCGAGGTCGCGGAGGCACTGTCCGCGATCGACGAGGTGTGCGAGGTCCACGCGACGACCGGTCAGGGCGACCTCTTCGTGCGGATGGTGGCGCGCGACAACGACGACCTGCAGCGGGTGGTGGACGAGGTGGTCGGCGCGCCGTACGTGCGGCGGACCTCGACGTCGATCGCGTTGTCGACGCCGGTTCCGCCGCGCGTACGGCCACTGCTGGAACGGCTGGCGCGAAGCTAGCCGACCTGGCGGAGGTACCGCTTCGCCGACCGCTGGACCGCTTCGTGCCCGTCGGTGCGGATGATCGCGTCCCACCAGGCGCCGTAGATCGCCTCGAACTCGTACGGGTCGAGCATCTCGGCGGCGCGGCGGACGACTTCCGGGCGTTCCGGGATCAGGTTCGGGTAGCTGTACATCATGCCGACGAAGCGCCGGTCCGGGACGACCTGCAGGATGTCGCCCGAGAGCAGCGCCCCGCGGCCGTTTTCGCCACCCGGCCAGTGCAGTACGGTCCCGCCCTCGAAGTGCACGCCGAGGTTGATCAGCCGCAGGTCGCGGGCGACGTCGAGGGTCGCACCGCTCCACAGCTTGATCGCCGGATCCGGCCTGCCGATCCACTGCCGGTCGCCTTCGTGCAGGTACACGGGCACGTCGAAGGCGTGGGCCCACTCGACCATCGTGGTGTAGTAGTGCGGATGGCTGATCGCGATGCCGGTGATCCCGCCGAGGTCACGCACCTTGGCGACCAGGTCGTCGTCGATGTAGCCCGCGCAGTCCCACAGGAAATTGCCGGACTCGGCCTTGACCAGCAGCGCCCGCTCGCCGATGGCGAAGCCGGGGGTGGACCCGACTCCGACGAGGCCGGGTCCCTGCTCCTCGACACGCGCTCGGTACGTTCCGCTCGCGCGGACGGTGTTCAGATCGGTCCACCGCTGGCCGGCCTGCGGGACGTACTGACGTTCGTCTTCGCAGATCGGGCAGTCGGACCGGGTTTCCGCGTACTGCATGCCGCAGGCGACGCAGATCGGCAGCTCGCTCATCGTTTCCCTCCAGATTTCTCCGGAAGTCACGCTAACGGCTCATATGCGCGCCCGGCCATGTCGGGCCGGGCGCGCGGAGTCTCATTTGCCGGTGTAGGGCACGGCCTTGACGAGGGTCACCTTCTGGATGCTGCCGTTGGGCAGTTCGTACTCGCGGGTCTCGCCCTCTTTGGCGCCGAGCAGCGCCTTGCCGAGGGGGGATTCCGGCGAGTAGACGTCCAGGTCGCCCTCGGTGCCCTCTTCACGGGTCGCCAACAGGAAGTTCTCGTCCTCGTCGTCACCGTCGTAACGCACGGTGAGAACCTTGCCCGGTCCCGCGCTGCCGTCGTTGGCGGGCGGCTCGCCCACCTTGGCCGAACGCAGAAGCTCCTGGAGGTGGCGGATGCGGGCCTCGTGCTGGCCCTGCTCTTCGCGGGCGGCGTGGTAACCGCCGTTCTCCTTGAGGTCGCCCTCTTCCCGGCTGTCGTTGATCTTCGCAGCGATGACCGGGCGGAGCTCGATGTAGTGGTCGAGTTCCTGCTTGAGCCTGTCGTAGGCATCCTGGGTCAGCCAGGTCACCTTTGTGTCGCTCACGGTCACCATCTCCTAGTAGGGCCTGCCAGGCTTGGGTGTACAAACCGGCCACCAGGCCGGCATGGCTCGTCGGCCTGGCTGAGATAAAGGAAAAACACGGCCCGTCTTGGGCCGTGCCGGTAGATCAGAGTAACACGGCGCGAGGCATCGCCGCCGGTCGAATTCGGTCGCGCCTCGGCGTTGGGCGCGCGTTTCACCCCGTTGGCCGCTATGGCCTTGACAGGTACCGTGGTACGTCGTATGAGCATCCGAAGATATCAGCCGTGACCGGCTTTCCGATGCTCTTGATGGTGGTGGTCACCCTGCTGTTCTTCGAACCGGGCTGAATCAGGACCTCTTTGCGGCCGCTCTCGGCCCCGGTCTTGTCGCGGACCCGGACGACGCACACGCCGGGACGGTTGACGTCGTCCCTGGTCACGTTGATGGTGATCTCCATCGCGTCGCCCGGTTTCTCTTCGAACAGGACACGTTCGCCCTCGATGGGCGCGCTGCCGAAGTTCGTGTACGCGACATAGGCGATACCACCGCTGACCAGTAGGGCGATCACCACGAACACCAGGCGCCGCCAGTGAGTGGGCTTCGCGGCTCGGGGTTTGCCGTACCGGCCTTCGGGCACGTCCATCCGGGTGCTTTCCGCGGTGGGAGCGTCCTGTCCCGTGCTCAACCCGGGCCTCCCGGTCGGTGTCGTCGTGCTCGCAGGGACAATGGGGTCGTATGCGAGTGGTTCCCCTCGAGTATCCGCGCCCGGCCGGGCGAGCCGTCAGGCAGGGTCGCAGGGGAATAGGGAACGAGAAGGGGACGTTCGGAGCATGGTGTCAGCCAACGAACCGCCGCAGTCACGCCTCCGCCTGATGGCGGTGCACGCGCATCCCGACGACGAGTCGAGCAAGGGTGCCGCCACCATGGCCAGGTACGCCGCCGAAGGGCACGAGGTCATGGTCGTGACCTGCACCGGCGGCGAAGCGGGCAGTGTGCTGAACCCGGCCATGGACCGGCCTGAAGTAGTGGCCAACATGACCGAGATCCGCCGTGAGGAAATGGCCCGCGCGGCCAAGATCCTCGGGGTGAGCCACGCCTGGCTCGGCTTCATCGACTCGGGCCTGCCGGAGGGCGACCCGCTGCCTCCGGTCCCGGAAGGCTCGTTCGCGGTCATCCCGCTCGAAGAGTCCACCGGTGCCCTGGTGAAGGTCATCCGAGAGTTCCGTCCGCACGTGATCGTGACCTATGACGAGAACGGCGGGTACCCGCACCCCGACCACATCCGCACGCACGAGATCTCGGTCGCGGCCTTCGACGCCGCCGGCGAGGCGGAGCGCTACCCGGACGCGGGCGAGCCGTGGCAGCCGATGAAGCTCTACTACGTGCACGGGTTCTCGCGCGCCAGGATGACCGTGTTCCACGACGCCCTGCTCGCACGCGGCCTGGAGTCGCCGTACGAGGAGTGGCTCAAGTCGTGGGATCCGGAGAAGGCCGACGTCATGGAGCGGGTGACCACCCGCGTCGAATGCGGCGACTACTTCGAGCAGCGTGACGACGCGCTGAAGGCGCACGCCACCCAGATCGACCCGAACAGCCGCTGGTTCGCCGTCCCGCGTGAGCTGCAGCGCGAGGTCTGGCCGACCGAGGAGTACGAGCTGGTCCGCTCACTGGTGGACAGCACCCTGCCGGAGGACGATCTGTTCGCCGGTTTGAAGGAGGGCTAGATGCACGCCGACGTAATCCTTCCCGCGGAGGCGCGATGAGCGCGGTCGTGGTGCCGGCGTTCGCCGTCGTCCCGGTGACGGCGACGTCGCAGTTCCTGGCACAACAGCCCGGCAACGGCGACAACGGTGGCCAAGGTGAGGACTTCGGCAAGTCGTCGCCGGTGGGGTTTCTGATCCTGATCCTGTTCTTGATCGCCGTCGCGCTGCTGGTGCGGTCGATGACCAAGCACCTGAAGCGGCTTCCGGAGAGCTTCGACGAGCCGGCCGCCGTCGCGGAGGCTCCTGCCGAGGAGGCTCCTGTCGAGGAGGCTCGCGAGGCTTCGAAGGCTTCCGAGGCTTCGAAGGCTTCAAAGGCTTTGAAGGTCGACGCCGAGCCGGTCGCGAAGACGGAGAAGCCGGCCGCCAGATCCGACTAAAGCGCTGCAATGAAGGGACCTTTCCTCGCAAAATTTGCGAGGAAAGGTCCCTTCATTGAGCCTTTTCCATCTTGGTTAGCTGAGGCTGTGTTCGAGGGTGAGGATGGCTTTGGCTAGTGCGGTGACGCGGTGGGTGCTGGTGCGGACGCGGGTGAGTACTCGCCAGTTTTTGAGGGTGGCGAACCCGCGTTCGCCTCGGCCGCGTACGGCCGCCAGTGTTGTGTTGGCCTGTGTGTAGGCAGGTCCGAGTGGGCGTTTGGGCTGGTGGGCGGTTCGGTGGTTCTTGTACGGAGTGATCACCCCGTAGGCGACGTTGTCGTAGCCGCTGTCGGCCAGCAGCCGGATCCCGGACTGGTCGGCCAGGTCGCAGATGCGGTGGTGGCGGGCGGCGGTGGTGTCGTTGGTCGCGCCGGGTAGTCCGTCGGAGATCCACAGCAGCCGGCCGTAGGGGTCGGTGAGGGCTTGCAGGTTGATGCCGTGGTGGCGGTGTTTGCCGGAGTAGTAGGGCTTGTTCGCGGCGATGCGGTCGGTGCGGATGACGGTGCCGTCGAGGATGGCGTAGTTGTTGTGGCTCCAGGCGAGCTGCCACAACGCGGCGGTCAGGGACGGGGCGCGCTGGGCGAGCAGGTCGATGGTTTCGCGCAGATAGCGGCACACAGTGGCCACGCCGATACGGAATCCGGCGGCCAGGCGGGCGTAGGTGTCGCCGTTACGCAAGTGGGCCAGCACGAGCAGGGCCTGGCGCTGGCAGGACAGCCGGCGCCAGCGCGACCTGATCGCGCGCCGGTGTTGCTGGATGATCCGGGTCAACCCGGCCAGTGTCTGGCTGGACAACGTGATCGCCGAGGGGTAAGACAACACAGCGAAGCTCCTGGCAGTGCATGGTTCTTGGTCGTTCCACGCATCTACCAGGAGCTTCGCCATACCCAGCCCACCAACACACCCCACCAACCCAAACCAAGTTGGAAAAGGCTCATTGCACGTCCGAAGCGCGTCAAAGGCGCGGGTCGACCGGATCCGACTCCAGTGCCAGCACGGCGAACACGCACTCGTGCACCCGCCACAACGGTTCCGCGCGCGCCAGCCGCTCCAGCGCCTCCAGCCCCAGCGCGTACTCGCGCAACGCCAGCGCCCGCTTCCGGTTGAGACCCCGCTTGCGCAGGCGCGAGAGGTTCTCCGGCAGTGTGTAGTCCGGCCCGTAGATGATCCGCAGGTACTCCCGCCCGCGCACCTTCACTCCCGGTTGCACCAGCCCCCGTGCGCCGCGGGTGAGGTTCGCCGCCGGTTTGATGACCATGCCCTCGCCGCCCGCGCCGGTCAGCTCCAGCCACCACTCGACGCCGCGCGCCACCGATGCCGGGTCGGTGGTGTCGACGGAAAGGGTCCGCGTACGCGTGAACAGGTCGCCGGTGAGCCGGTCCAGCACCGCGAGGTGCCAGGCGTGCGGCCGGTCGTGGTACGCGTGTCCTTCCGAAGCCAGCACCTGGAACGGCGCGAGCCGGACGCCGTCGAGGCCGTCGGTCGGCCAGCAGTAGCGCCGGTACGCCTGCCGATAAGCGTCCACAGTGGACTCGCGGGTCCGGGTTCGTTCCAGCAGTTCCGCCACGTCGACGCCGCGAGCCGCGGCGGCGTCCAGTGAAGCGACGGCGGCGGGCAGCACGGACTGGGCAGCCGCGCCCACGGCCGCGTATTGTCCCGAGATCAGCGAGTCCGCTTTCGCGCTCCACGGCAGCAGTTCCGTGTCGAGCAGCAGCCAGCCGGTGTCCAGTTCCTCGAACAGTCCCGCAGCCGCTTCCCGCACGCCGGTGAGCAGCCGCGCGTTCTGCTCCGGGGTGAAGAACGGCCGTCCGGTACGGGTGTACACCGCACCCGGCCCCTGGATCCCGAACCGCGCGGGAGCCACGTCGTCGTCACGGCACACGAGCACGACGGCGCGTGAGCCCATGTGCTTCTCTTCACACACGACGTGATCGACACCCGCCGCGCGGAACTCGGCGAAGGCCTCCTCGGGGTGTTCGAGGTAGTCGTCCATGGCGGACGTCGAACACGGTGCCATCGTCGGCGGCAGGTACGGCAGCCAGCGCGGGTCGACGGCGAAGCGGCTCATCACCTCGAGCGCCGCCGCCGACTGTTCGGCGGACACCCCGACCCGGCCGTGGTGCCGCGTTTCGACGATCCGTTTCCCGGTGACGTCGCCCAGTTCCAGTACCGCGGGTTCGCGTCCGCCCAGCGGCCGCGCGGGTTCGAGCGGACGTGCCGGCTCGTACCAGACCTTCTTCGCCTTCACCGACACGACTTCCCGCTCCGGGTAGCGCAGAGCGGTCAGCTTGCCGCCGAAGACACAGCCCGTGTCGAGACACATCGTCCCGTTGATCCACTCCGGCTCCAGCGTCGGCGTGTGTCCATAGAGGACCATCGCCCGGCCGCGGTAGTCGCGCGCCCACGGCAGTCGCACCGGCAGGCCGTACTCGTCGGTCTCGCCGGTGGTGTCGCCGTAGAGCGCGGTGCTCCGCACCCGGCCGGACGCGCGCCCGTGGAACTTCTCGGGCAGGCCTGCGTGCGCGACGACGAGCTTGCCGCCGTCGAGGACGTAGTGCGCGATGAGCCCTTCGCAGAAGGCGTGTGCTTTCGCGCGGAATTCGTCATCCTGTGCGGAAAGCTGCTCCAGTGACTCCGCGAGTCCGTGCGTCGTCCTGACCTTGCGCCCGTCGAGCGCGCGGACCAGTTTCTGTTCGTGGTTCCCGCAGACGACCAGCGCGCTGCCCGCCTCGGCCATCGCCATCACACGGCGCAGTACCCCGGGTGTGTCGGGGCCGCGGTCGACGAGGTCGCCGACGAAGACCGCGGTGCGGCCGTCGGGATGCACGCCGTCGACGTAGCCCAGTTCGGTGAGCAGTTCCTCCAGTTCCTCGCGGCAGCCGTGGACGTCACCGATCACGTCGAACGGCCCGGTCAGCTCCCGCCGGTCGTTGCGCAGCGGCTCGACGACGATCTCCGCTTCGGCGATCTCGGCCTCGCTCCGCAGCACGTGCACGCGACGGAATCCCTCGCGCTCCAGCGACTTCAACGAGCGGTGCAGCTCGCCGCGCTGACGCCGGACGACGTGCTCACCGAAGTCACGGTCGGGCCGGGACTCGTTGCGTTCCTGGCAGATCTTCACCGGCAGGTCGAGCACGATGGCCGTCGGCAGGACGTCGTACTCCCTGGCCAGCTTCACCAGGCTCGCCCGGGAAGCGCGCTGGACGTTCGTCGCGTCGATCACCGTGATCCGGCCTGCTTCGAGCCGCTTCGCCGCGACGTAGTGGAGCACGTCGAAAGCGGCGGCTGACGCGCTCTGATCGTTCTCGTCGTCGGCCACCAGGCCGCGGAAGTAGTCGCTGGACAGGATCTGTGTCGGCGCGAAACGCGTCCGCGCGAAGGTCGACTTGCCGGAGCCGGAGGCCCCGACGAGCACGACGAGGGACATGTCGGGAATGGTCAATTTCATGCCACGGCCTCCTTTCGAGACGTGAAGACCGCCATTTGGGTCGGCGGTCCTGATTCTGGGGACTCCTGCCCCACCGGAAGGAGCCGGACCTCGTAACCGTGCCGCGTCGCGACCCCCTCGGCCCAGGAGCGGAACTGCTCGCGGGTCCATTCGAAACGGTGGTCGGCGTGGCGGAACCGGCCCTCTTCGAGGAACTCGAAGTGCCGGTTGTACTCGGCGTTCGGCGTCGTGATGAGCACGGTCCGCGGCGCGGCGACGCCGAACACGGCGTGCTCCAGCGCGGGCAGGCGTTCCTCGTCGACGTGCTCGATCACCTCCATCAGCACGGCGGCGTCGTAGCCGGCCAGCGACGGGTCCGCGTAGGTCAGCGCGGACTGCTTCAGGGTGATCCGCGTCCCGCTCGAGGCACTCTTTCCCGCCGAGAGCGCATCGGACTGATTTTTCAGCCGTTTGCCGGCGATGTCGAGCGCGTTCGCGGACACGTCGACACCGACGATCTCGGTGAACGACGGCTCCTTCTGAAGCACGCGCAGCAGCGCCCCGGCGCCGCAGCCGAGGTCGAGCACCCGCCGCGCGCCCGCCGCCCGCAGGGCCGCGAGCACGCTCCCGTGCCGTTGGACGGCCAGTGGTTCTGGCCGGTCCGGCAGCTCGGTGACCCGCGCTTCGGCCTCGGCGGGCACGTCGTCCGCTTCCGCCAGCCGGGTGAGCGCGTACGAAACGATCGGACGACGGCGTTCGAGGTACCGGTTGGTGATCAGTTCCCGTTCCGGATGCCCCGCGAGCCACCCTTCGCCTGAGCGCAGCAACTTGTCGGCCTCGTCCTGGCCGATCCAGTAGTGCTTGTCCCCGTCGAGAGCCGGCAACAGGACGTACAGGTGCCGCAACGCGTCGACGACACGCTGGGTCCCGGTCAGCCGGAGATCGACATAGCGGGAAGCGCCCCACCGCGGGAATTCGGGGTCGAGTGGGATGGGGCAGGCGTCGACCTGCCAGCCGAGCGGTTCGAACAGCTTGTGGACGACCTCCGCGCCGCCCCGCGCGGTCAGCGAAGGCACGCGGATCTCCAGCGGGAACGCCTCGTCGACCAGTTCCGGCCGGTTCGCGCAGCGCCCGGCCAGCGCCGTGGTGAAGACCGCCCGCAGCGCCACTGCCAGATAGGAGCCGCCCGCGTACGGCCGGTCGTTGACGTACTGGGTCGACGACGTCCCGCCGCCGCGCACGAGGTCGACCGGATCGATCTCGACCAGCAGCGCCGCCGTGCAGCGCTCCTGGGCCGCCTCGGGGTAGAAGACGTGCGCCTTCCCGGCCGAAAGCGGGAAGGACTGTGCCTTCTCCGGATGCTTGTGCAGGAGAAAGCCGAGATCGGTGGCGGGGTTCCGGGTGGTGGTCATGGTCAGGAGCACCGGATGAGTGTCGCGCAGACGGCCGTTCTGCGCGCCCGCTTTTCCCCGTGCGACCCTGGTGACATGTCGAATCGCCTGAAGGCCGCGACCAGTCCGTACCTGCTGCAGCACGCCGAGAACCCGGTGGACTGGTGGCCGTGGGGTGAAGAGGCGCTGGCCGAGGCGAAACGGCGGAACGTGCCGATCCTGCTTTCGGTCGGCTACGCGGCCTGTCACTGGTGCCACGTCATGGCGCACGAGTCGTTCGAGGACGAGGCCACCGCCACGCTGATGAACGCGAACTTCGTCAACATCAAGGTGGACCGCGAGGAGCGGCCGGACATCGACTCGGTGTACATGGCGGCCACGCAGGCGATGACCGGTCAGGGTGGCTGGCCGATGACGTGTTTCCTGACCCCGGAGGGTGAGCCGTTCCATTGCGGCACCTACTACCCGCCGTCGCCGCGGCCGGGGATGCCGTCGTTCTCGCAGCTGCTCGTCGCGGTCGCCGAAGCCTGGGGTGAGCGCCCGGACGACCTGCGCTCCGGCGCCCGGCAGATCATCGCCCACCTCACGGAGAAGAGCGGACCGCTGCCGGAGTCCGTCGTGGACGGCGCGGCGCTGGAAGCCGCGGTCGCTTCGCTGCGCAAGGATTACGACGCCGCGAATGGCGGATTCGGCGGAGCGCCCAAGTTCCCGCCGACGATGGCGTTGAACTTCCTGCTCCGGCACCACGAGCGCACCGGCGCCGATCTCTCCCCGGTGCGGCACACGGCGGAGGCGATGGCGCTCGGCGGGCTCGATGATCAGCTCGCCGGCGGGTTCGCGCGGTACTCCGTCGACCCGCGCTGGGAAGTGCCGCACTTCGAGAAGATGCTGTACGACAACGGGTTGCTTCTGCGTTTCTACGCACAGTTCCACGGTGTGACCGGGTATGACTACGCGCGGCGGACCGTCGAAGAGACCGCGGAGTTCCTGCTGCGCGACCTCGGGACGGCCGAAGGAGGCTTCGCCGCTTCGCTCGACGCGGACACCGACGGCGTCGAGGGGCTCACCTATGTGTGGACTCCCGCGCAACTCGCCGAAGTACTCGGCGAGGAGGACGGCGCTTGGGCCGCCGGACTGTTCCAGGTCACCGAACGGGGCAACTTCGAGCACGGCGCGTCGACTCTGCGGCTGCGTGAGCCGCACCCCGAGGACGTCGAACGTTATGAGCGGGTGCGACGCACACTGCTGACGGCGCGAAACGAGCGTCCTCAGCCCGCCCGCGACGACAAGGTCATCGCCGCGTGGAACGGGCTCGCGATCGGTGCGCTCGCCAAAGCGGGTTCGCGGCTGGATCGTCCACACTGGATCGATGCGGCGGCTCGTGCCGCGGCTTTCCTGATGGACACCCATTTCGTGGCCGGACGGCTGCGCCGGACCTCGCGCGACGGCGTCGTCGGCACGACGGCTGGAGTGCTGGAGGACTACGCGTGTCTCGCCGAGGGGCTGCTCGAACTCCATCAGGCGACCGGCGAGCCGCGCTGGCTGGCCGACGCGGTCACCTTGCTGGACCTCGCCTTGGCCCACTTCGGTGTCCCGGACTCGCCGGGTGCCTACTACGACACCGCCGACGACGCGGAAGTGCTGGTGCAGCGGCCCTCCGACCCGACCGACAACGCGAGCCCGTCGGGGGCTTCGGCGCTGGCGAACGCGTTGTTGACCGCGTCCGTGCTGGCGGGGCACGAGCAGGTGGGCCGCTACCGCGAGGCGGCCGAGCAGGCGCTGGCCCGTGCGGGACGGCTCGCCGCCCACGCGCCGCGGTTCGCCGGGCATTGGCTCACCGTCGCCGAGGCGGCCGCCGCCGGTCCCGTGCAGGTGGCCGTCGTCGGGCCGGATCCCGCTTCACGCGAGGACCTGCTGGCCGCGGCCGTCGCGTCGGCACCGGACGGCGCCGTCGTCGTGAGCGGGGTCCCGGACGCCGAGGGGGTGCCGCTGCTCGCCGACCGGCCGCTGGTGGCGGGCGCCGCCGCCGCGTACGTGTGCCGCGGCTATGTCTGCGAACGCCCGGTCACCACCGCCGAGGACCTGCGCGCTCAACTCACCAATCCCACGCCATAGGGCCGAAGGCGCCGCCGCCGGTCTGCGGAGCCCCCGCCGGTTTCACCGCGACCTGCGGTGCCTTCGGTTCGGTCGTGGCGGACTTCGTCGGCTTCGATGGCTTCGATGGCTTCGATGGCTTTGGTGGCTTCGGTGGTTTCGTGGATGTCGGTGGCTTCGTCGTGGTGGCAGGCGGAACACCGGTCACCGTGAACGGCCGGGTCGACTTCCGGCCGTCGGAGCAGGTGAGGGTCGCGACGTACTCGCCGGGAGTCTTCACCACCCGCCCGTAACCGCCGTACTTCCCGAAGTTCCCGCCGATGGTCCACGTGATCGGCTCGGCGAGACCCGACGAGGTCACCGGTCCCTTCGGCGTGCAGCCGCCCGCGCCGGCTCTGGTCTCGGCGTAGATCTGCGCACCGGGCCCCACTTCACCCGGGCCGAGGTACCAACTGGGATCGGTGGCCGCCGTGGCGGGCGCGATCATCGCCAGTTGGGCCGCTCCGAGCACGAGAGCGCCGAGCACGACCTTCTTCAGCATGGGGTTCCCCTTCCCTGTCGACCGCTGGTGGGAACACGTCCGCGCCGGTCGTCAGGTTGCCTCGGATTTTCGCCGGGGGAGAACAAAACGGAACATCGGCTGTTGCGCGCGTAGCGTCGGTAGCGTTGTAATCATGTAATCGCGGAGGCGAGCATGTACACCTACGTCAGGACGGCGAGACACATGGGACGAAGTGGCTGGAAGGGCCGGGGCGGCTGGCAGCAGGCGGACATCCCCTCGGCGGACGACGCCGCCGCGTGGTTCGGCGGGCGGCTCCCGGACGGCTGGTTCACCGGGGATCCCGAGGTCACGGTGGATCGGGAAGAGATCGTCATCGTCGGCGAACTCCAGCCGCTCACCGGCGACCACGCCGACACTGCCGACGCTGCCGCCCGCGCGGCGGCCGAGGACGGCCGGATCAGCCGGTTCCGCGAGGAGACCCGCGACGAGCGGATCGAGATCGCGCGCCAGGCCGAGCACCGGTATCAGCGCAAGGTCGCCTGGGGGGCGCGCCTCGGTGGCACGAGGCACCTGTTCACCACGCATTCGGCGCCGGTCATGACCAGGCTGCGGCAGCCGGAACGCCTCGTCCTCGACACCCTCGTCGACGCGGGCGTCGCGCGGTCGCGGTCGGAGGCGCTGGCCTGGGCCGTCCGGCTGGTCGGGGAACACGCGGACGCCTGGCTCGCCGAGCTGCGGGAGGCGATGACCAAAGTGGACGATCTCCGCTCGCAGGGACCGGACCTTTCCTGAGGCCGGGGGATTCCGCGGTCCGCCCCGAAGAGAGTCGCCCAACTCACACGTTCGAGGGCCGCGGGTGAGCGCCGGCCGCTTCGATGGCGTCGCGAACACGGAAAACGTCCTGAGCACGGCGATGACCTGCGGTTCGAGAACGGGGCGAGCATCGGGAGACCGCTCCGATTCGTGCTGCGGCCCCCGATGCGGTGCGGCAGGCTGAACGCAGACCGCACCGCATCGGAGGAATCGTGGACACACCAGGACTTCCCGCGAAGATCGACCCGGACGCGCTGACCACCGTCCTCGATGGACGGTGGGCCGAACTCCGCCGCGCGGTGCGCGCGCAGATGGCGGCGGAGGACTTCAAGGACCCTGTCGACCTCGGCGTCGAAGCGCACCGCGCCCAGGTGCTCGAATGGCTGCGCCTCCTCACCCGTACCGACCGGCCGGGGCTCGGCTTCGATCCGGCGCACGGTGGTGGCGGTGACGTCGGCGGCTCGGTGATGTCGTTCGAGATGCTCGGTTTCGGCGACCTCTCGCTGATGGTCAAGGCCGGTGTCCAATGGGGTCTGTTCGGCGGGGCGGTGCAGCTGCTCGGCACCGAACGCCACCACGAGCGTTACCTGCGGAAGATCAAGGACCTGGAGCTGCTGGGCTGCTTCGCGATGACCGAGCACGGCCACGGCTCGGACGTCCAGCAGCTGCGCACCACCGCGACCTACGATCCGGCCACCCGTGAGTTCGTCGTGCACACGCCGGACCGGGGCGCGATGAAGGAGTACATCGGCAACGCCGCCCGCGACGGCGAAGTCGCGGTGGTGTTCGCGCAGTTGATCACCGGCGGCGAATCGCGTGGCGTGCACGCTTTCCTCGTGCCGATCCGCGGGGAGAACGCGAGCGGCGTCGAGATCGAGGACTGTGGCCGCAAGGCGGGCCTCAACGGCGTCGACAACGGACGACTCACCTTCACCCAGGTGCGGGTTCCGCGCGAGGCGCTGCTCAACCGCTTCGGTGACGTCGCCGAGGACGGCACCTACAGCAGCCCGATCGAAAGCGACGGCCGCCGGTTCTTCACGATGCTCGGCACCCTCATCCGCGGCCGGGTCAGCGTGGCGGGCAGCGCCGGCAGCGCGACGAAACGCGCGCTCGCACTGGCCATCCGGTACGGCGAGCAGCGGCGACAGTTCGCGCGGCCCGACGGGGAGGAGGTCGTGATCCTCGACTACCGCGCCCACCAACGGAAACTGCTGCCCGCGCTGGCGACGTCGTACGCCCTGCACTTCGCGCAGGAAGCACTCGTCTCGAAGCTGAACGACATCGCCGAGGACGCGCCGGAAGAAGAGCAGCGAGAGCTGGAATCGCGTGCGGCCGGGATCAAGGCCGTCTCGACCTGGCACGCGACGGCGGCCATCCAGGCCGCCCGCGAGGCTTGCGGCGGTTCCGGCTACCTCTCCGAGAACCTGCTTCCCGGGTTGAAGGCCGACACGGACGTCTTCACCACCTTCGAGGGCGACAACACCGTGCTGCTGCAGCTGGTGGCGAAGGGCTTACTGACCAGCTACAAGGAGCAATTCGAGGACCTCAGCCCGCTCGCGACCGCGCGGTTCGTGGCGGAGCAGCTCGTCGGGGCCGTGATCGAGCGGACGTCCGCGCGCAAGGTCGTCGAACGGCTCACCGAGGCCGACGACGGCGACGTGCTGTACTCGCGTGAGTGGCAGTTGAAGCTGTTCGAAGACCGCGAAGAGCATGTACTCGGCGGTGTCGCGCAGCGCCTGCGTAAGGCAGGTTCGGATCCGTTCGGCGTCTTCAACGACGCGCAAGACCATGTACTGCGCGCCGGGCGCGCGCACGTCGACCGGGTGGTGCTGGAAGCGTTCATCGACGCCATCGAACGCTGCGCCGACACCGATGCCCGCGAGCTGCTGGAGCGGGTGTGCGATCTCTACGCGCTCGCGAACATCGAGGCGGATCGCGGCTGGTTCCTGGAACACGGACGCCTGACCTCCGGGCGCTCGAAGGCGGTCACCGCCGCGGTGAACGCCCTGTGCGCCGACCTGCGCCCGCACGCGCGGACGCTCGTGGACGCCTTCGCTATCCCCGAGCAGTACCTAGCGGCTCCGATGCTGCGGGACTGACTCCGGCGCGCTGCTCGGCGAGCTCGGCCCGCAACGCCTTGACTTCGCGGGTCAGCTCGTCGAGATGCTCGCGGGTCACGGCCTGCGCGTTCTCGTCGGCTTCGGTCACTCGGCGGATGAGCCACGACGCCAGCGTCGCGGTGACCACGCCGAGCAGGGCGATCCCGGCCACCATCAGCCCGACCGCGACGATCCGGCCGGTCCCGCTGACGGGATAGCGGTCGCCGTAACCGACCGTGGTGATCGTCGTGATCGACCACCACACCGCGTCCGGGAAGTCGGTGATCGGCGCGTCCGCCTGTGTGCGTTCGGCGTCGAGCACGGCCAGCGCCGAACAGAACACGACGAGCGCCGTCGCGCCCACCGTGTAGACCACGACGCGGCCGCGCAACGACAGACCGGCGTTGCGGTTGAGGACGTTGAGCACCGTGACCAGCCGGAGCAGCCGCAGCTGCCGGATGAGCGGGAGCACGATGATCAGCAGATCGAAGATGTTCTTCTCGAGGAAGTCCCGCTTGTCCTTGGCGTGCTTGAGGCGAACGCCGTAGTCCAGGGCGAAGACCGCCCAAGCGACCCAGGTGACGACCTCGCAGCAGACCCGGCCGGTGTGGCCGAGCGAGGGTTGGAGGATCGGCCACGCGTAGGCCGCCAGGAACAGTACGGCGGCGGCGTTGAGCGGCCACTCCATCCGCTTTTCCCACATCGGGCGTCTCCTCACCTGGCTTTTCCAGGTGCACGTTAAGCGATGTCGAGGGCCGTTCCATAGAGTCTGTCGGTTTTCAGGGTGATGTAGAGCCTTCGTTCGGCGGCGATGGTCTCGAGGAACTCCGCTTCGTTCTCAGGTTTTTGGCGCTGTGCGGCGAGATACGCGAGCCCGGCCGTGTCGCCGGGTGTCCGGGTGACTTCGGAGAGTTCCGCTTTTCCTTCCGCGACCGCGAATTTCCAGTGGTCGGCACTGGAGACGTAGAGGGATGCGGTGGGGTCGTCGCGAAGCTGTTCGACCTTGAGACGGTCTTCGGTCGTGCTGATCCGGATCTCGCGCGCCTCGGGATCCCACGTGTAGACGACCGTGGAGAGGTGAGGGCGGCCGTCGCGCTTGAGGGTCGCGAGGGCGCCGAAGGCGTGCTCGGCGAGGAAGCCGCTGAGGGCCGCGTCGTCGAGGGGGCGGGGTGGTGCGTTCTTGGCCATGATGGTGAGCATGGCTCGTGCGGCGAGGGCGCGGAAGAAGGCACTTTCTTGTGCCAGAGGGAACACGTGTGTGTCCGTCCTGGTCGCCAGGTACAGGAGGCCCCTTCCTGTACCTCAGGCGAGCAGTGGTACCACGCGGTTAGGAGTACATCGCCAGCCAGATCGCCACGTAGTGCGAAACAGCCGCAAGGACCGTGCAGGCGTGGAAGTACTCGTGGTAGCCGAAGGTTTCCGGGAAATGGTTCGGCCACTTGACCGCGTAGAACACCGCGCCCAGCGTGTAGAACAGCCCGCCGACGCAGAGGAGGACGAGTGCGGGGACACCGGCGTGGGCACCCAGCTCGGGCAGGACGAAGACGGCGACCCAGCCCAGTGCGATGTAGATCGGCACGCCCAGCCAGCGGGGCGCGTTCGGCCACAGCATCTTCAGGGTGACGCCGCCGATGGCGCCGCCCCAGACGATCGCCAGCACGATGTACCCGGTCGGCTGGGACATCGCCAGGAGGGTGAACGGCGTGTAGGTACCGGCGATGAACAGGAAGATCATCGAATGGTCGGCGCGCTTCATCCATTCGTACGCTCGTGGGCTCCACAAGCGACGGTGGTACAGCGCGCTGACGCCGAAGAGGCCGAGCACGGTCAGCCCGTAGACCGAAGTGGACAAAGCGGCCAGAGGCGACACGGTGGACGCGGCGAGACTGATCAGGACCACCGCGCCGGCGACCGCGACGAAGAAGGACCAGAAGTGGATGTGCCCCCTCAACCGAGGACGGGTGTCCACCACGGGCGCGGGGCCGGACGGCTGCTGTTCGGACTCTACGCTCACTCCTCCCAGGTTACGGCACCGTAGGTTTTTCGCCAGTGTCCGTGGCGCGTCCCACTGAGGCCCGCGGGGTGACTACCCTCCAGTGGCGTGAGTCTTCGGTCCTTCTTGTCAGACGTCGTGTACAGCGCCTACGGCAGGCGCCTGATCCAGCAGGCCAAGGGGCGCCATCCACGCCACATCGCCATCATGCTGGACGGCAACCGCCGCTGGGCGCGCGAAGCGGGCTTCACCGACGTCGCCGACGGGCATCGGGCGGGCGCCAAGAAGATCGCCGACTTCCTGAGCTGGTGCAACGAGGCCGACGTCGAGGTCGTCACCATGTGGCTGCTCTCGACCGACAACCTCGGCCGCGCGGCCGAGGAACTGAGTCCCCTGCTGAAGATCATCACCGACGTCACCGACGAACTCGCCGCACCGCACACGCCCTGGCGGCTCCGCATCGTGGGTGCCCTCGACCTGCTTCCCCCGGAGGTCGCGAAGGCGCTCAGCGGGGCCGCGGAGCGCACCGAGGGGCGCTCCGGGATGGAGGTCAACGTCGCGGTCGGTTACGGAGGGCGTCAGGAGATCGCCGACGCGGTCCGCAAACTGCTGCTCCAGCACGCCGACGAGGGCACCTCGATCCGTGAGCTCGCGAAGATCCTGGACGTCGATCACATTTCCGAACACATGTACACCTCCGGTCAGCCGGATCCGGACCTGATCATCCGCACCTCGGGGGAACAGCGGCTTTCCGGATTCCTGCTCTGGCAATCGGCGCATTCGGAATTCTGGTTCACCGAGGCTTATTGGCCCGCGTTCCGCCGGGTCGATTTCCTGCGTGCCATGCGTGATTACGCGTGGCGGCACCGGCGCTTCGGTTCCTGACCCGCGACAGGACGAAGGCCCCGGCGTGCACTCCGGGGCCTTCGTCTTCCACGCTGAAGATCAGGGGCGATGGTGCTCCAGCGAGTGGAGGGTCGAGACCGGCGTGGTGGCGACGCCCGTGCAGACGTCGGCGACCAGCGAAGCCGCACGGTGACCCAGCGCACCATCTCCCCCGAGGAAGGGGTGGTCGGCCCCGCCGAACGTCGGGTCCGATGCCCGCGGCGACGGCGGAACGAAACCTGCCTTCTTCAGTACTTCGCACACTCCTTGGTGAAGATATTCAGTTATCGGGGCACCTGAATCCGGTGGGGGTGCCCTGCGGGTGAGAAAGTACTGGATAGCCGAAAGTCGTGACCTGCTCGTCAGCCCATTGTGTGAGGCGAACAGGGTCCTGTTCACTCGGTCCGGTTCTCTGTCCCGATCGGAACGGGCAGGCCGCTACCAAGAGTGGTAAGACTTTCGATCCCTTCAAACCCCTTCAGACCCCTTCAGACCCCTTCAGGTCCATTTAGGCCGCATCGGCGAGCGTCTTCGAAGGGAGATCATCACTACTCGTCGTGATGGTGACCGGGCGTCGATGTCGCGCGACCGACAGTGAGATGACGGTTTGGCGAATCACCGTGGTGGCTGCCTGCGCGATCGGCCGGACGCCGGTACCTTCCGGAAGTGAGGGTTCGCGTCCCATGCGGACTCTCACGGGAGGCCCTGGTCGTGGCGGTAGTCGACAGGGCGGCACAGCCGCCCAGTGGATGCGCGAGGGGGCCGGCACCCGGCCCTCGTGGCCGCGCCGACTGACGTGACAGCGTCGGAAGGCACGGTTGGCCAGGGAAGTGCCCGGCCCAGCGAGTGCGGGCGTGGTGCCACGCCCACGAGGGAGATGCCGTCGTGACTGCGCAGCGTTCACCCCGCAAGGCCTCTGGCCGTTCTTCGACCGGTGCCTCTGGCCCGGAGAAAGCCTCGATCTCGCCCGAATCCCAGCGGTCCACTTACGTGCTCGACACGTCGGTCCTGCTCTCTGACCCCTGGTCGGTGACTCGGTTCGCCGAACACGCGGTCGTGCTTCCGCTGGTCGTCATCAGTGAACTGGAGGCGAAACGTCACCATCCCGAACTGGGATGGTTCGCGCGCGAAGCGCTTCGCATGCTCGACGACCTGCGTCGTCAGCACGGCAGGCTCGACGCGCCGATCCCGATCGGTGAGCACGGCGGCACCCTGCAGGTGGAGTTGAACCACTCCGATCCCACGGTGCTCCCGGTCGGCTTCCGCACCGACTCCAACGACCACCGCATCCTCGCCTGTGCGCTCAACCTGGCGGCGGAACGCGCGTCGGTCACGCTGGTGACCAAGGACATCCCCCTGCGCGTCAAGGCGGGCGCCGTCGGTCTCGAGGCCGACGAGTACCGCGCGCAGGAGGTGACGCCCTCGGGCTGGACGGGGATGGCGGACGTGGACGTCCCGCAGACCCTGGTCGACGCGCTGTTCGGCGGGTCTTCGGTGGATCCGGCGGAATTCGGGCTGCCCGAGGTCGGTGAACTGCCCTGTCACACCGGGCTGAGGCTGCTCGCGGGCAGTTCGAGCGCGCTGGGCCGGGTCACCGCGGACAAGCGGATCCGGCTCGTGCGGGGTGACAAGGAGGCCTTCGGCCTGCACGGGCGGTCGGCCGAGCAGCGGGTGGCGCTGGATCTCCTGCTGGACCCCGATGTCGGCATCGTCTCGCTGGGCGGACGCGCCGGTACCGGCAAGTCGGCGCTCGCGCTCTGCGCGGGCCTGGAATCGGTGATGGAACGCCGCCAGCACCGCAAGGTCGTGGTGTTCCGGCCGGTGTACGCGGTCGGAGGCCAGGATCTGGGCTACCTGCCCGGTTCCGAGAGCGAGAAGATGCAGCCGTGGGCGCAGGCGGTGTTCGACACCCTCGGCGGCCTGGTCAGCCAGGACGTCCTCGACGAAATCTTCGACCGCGGCATGCTCGAGGTGCTCCCGCTGACCCACATCCGCGGCCGGTCGCTGCACGACACGTTCGTCATCGTGGACGAGGCGCAGTCCTTGGAACGCAACGTGCTGCTGACCGTGCTTTCGCGGCTCGGCACGGCCTCGCGGGTCGTGCTCACCCATGACGTCGCGCAGCGCGACAACCTGCGGGTCGGACGGCACGACGGCGTTTCGGCGGTGATCGAGAAGCTCAAGGGGCATCCGCTGTTCGCGCATGTCACGTTGACCCGGTCCGAGCGGTCGCCGATCGCGGCGCTCGTCACCGAGATGCTGGAGGACCACGGCTAGCGCGTGCGATGAAGGGGTCTTTCCTCGCAAAATTCGCGAGGAAAGACCCCTTCATCGCAGCCTTCGGGCGCTTAGGTGACCGGCTTCGCCCAGGGAAGCGGCCGTCCGCCCACGTCGTCGGTGAGTTCGACGCCGAGCATGGACGAAAGCGTCGCGCCCAGGTCGACGACGGTCGGGTCCGGCGGTTTCGCGCCCGGTTCGAAACCGGGCCCGCCGGCGAGAAGAAGGCCATGTGCGTGGTCGCCGAAGCGCTGGTTTCGAGCAGGCGCGCCACCGTCGGCACCTCACCCGCCGCGGCGAGCTCGCGGATCGTGCCGGGGTCGCGGGCGTCGAGCGCGAGGATCGGTCATGGTCGGTGCTCCGGTCCCGCGTGCTTGCGGCGGATGGCGGCGAAGTCGTCGTCGTAGGTCGGCCCGTGGGAAAGCCGGTCCCCGGAAGTCGTCGTGTAGTAGCAGGAGATCGCCGGGACGACCAAGGGGTCGCGGTCCGCGGTCAACGCCAGGAGCAGGTCCCAGTCGTCCATCTCGACCAGCGACTCGTCGAACCGGGCCTCGGGAAGACCCGCTCGATGCGCGACGGCGCCGATGTCGGCGAGGTTCTCCTGTATCAGGATTTCCCGCTCGTAGGGCCGCAAGAACAGCGTCGGCAGACCGCCGATGTCGTCGACGACGAAACCGCCGTAGGCCACCGTGATCTCCGGGTGCTCGCCGAACGCCCAGCCCAACGCCTTGAGCCACAACGGATGCATGGTGTTGTCGTCGTCGAGGTAGGCGACGACGTCCCCGGTGACCTCGGCCAGCCCGGCGTTGCGGGCGGCACAGACACCACCGTGTTCGACCCGGATCGACCGGATCCGGGGGTCTGCGAAACCGGCGATCACCTTGGGCGTGGCATCCGAACTGGCGTCGTCGACGATCACCAGTTCCCAGTTCTCGTAACGCTGGGCCAGCACCGAAGCGACGGCGCGCGGCAGCAGCGTGGCCCGGTCGTGTGTCGGCAGGACGATCGAAATCTTCGGCGTGGCCACGAGTTCGTGCTGATCGAGCCAGTGCGTGAACGTGCGGACGTCTCGCGCGGCTTCGAGGTTTCCGATCCGGATGTGCAGGCCCGCGAAGGCTGTGTCGTGGCTTTTCAGCCAGCCGTCGAGCGCTTCCTGCCGTGCGTCGAGGGCGGCCTGCCTTGCCTCGACGGTGGCGGTGCGCGCGTCGCCGTCCCGCAACGCCCTGCCGTGATCTTCGAGCCACGCGGTGTGGTGCTCCAGCCTCGCGCGCAACCGCTCGATCTCCGCGGCCTGGTCCGCGACCGCGGACCGCAGTGCGGCGATTTCCCCGTTTTCCGCGTGGCGGCGGTCGCCCATCGCCGCCGCCACGATCCGTCTCAGGCGTCTCACCCGGTGCACCCTAGTGCTTCGGGCACGCCGGTTCACCAGCCCGACGGCAGCGGCCGTCCTTCCGCGAAGCCCGCGGCGGACTGGATCCCCAGCAGCGCGCGCTCGTGGAACTCCTCCAGCGTCCGCGCGCCCGCGTACGTGCAGGCCGACCGGACACCGGAGCCGATGGAGTCGAGCAGGTCCTCGACGCCGGGGCGGGCCGGGTCCAGCGCCATTCGCGACGCCGAGATGCCCTCTTCGAACAGGCCCTTCTTGGCGCGTTCGAAGGTGTTGTCCGTGCGCGTGCGGGCGCCGACGGCCCGCTTCGACGCCATGCCGAACGATTCCTTGTACGGCTTGCCCTGTTCGTCGTGGCGCAGGTCGCCGGGGGATTCGTGGGTGCCGGCGAACCACGAGCCGACCATGGCCGCGGACGCGCCGGCGGCCAGTGCGAGCGCGACGTCGCGCGGATGCCGCACGCCGCCGTCCGCCCAGACGTGTTTGCCCAGTTCGCGGGCCGCGGCCGCGCATTCGGCGACGGCGGAGAACTGCGGGCGGCCGACACCGGTCATCATCCGGGTCGTGCACATGGCGCCGGGGCCGACGCCGACCTTGACGACGTCCGCGCCCGCGTGGATCAGGTCACGGGTGCCTTCCGCGGTGACCACGTTCCCGGCGACCACCGGGACCCGCGGGTTCACCGATCGGACGGCCTTGAGCGCGGCGATCATCTTCTCCTGGTGGCCGTGCGCGGTGTCGACGACCAGCACGTCGACGCCCGCCGCGAGGACGGCCTCCGCCTTCGCCGCGACGTCGCCGTTCACCCCGATCGCGGCGGCGACGCGCAGGCTGCCGCCGTCGTCGACGGCCGGGGTGTAGATCTCCGCGCGCAGCGCCGCGATCTCGGTCAGGACGCCGGCGAGCCTGCCGTGCTCGTCGATGCCGAGCGCGAGACGGCCGCCGTGATCGTGCAGGCGCTCGAACACCTCACGCGGCGGGGTGGTCAGGGGCACCGTGACGATCGCGGGCTCCGCGACATCGGCGAGCCGCGCGAAGCGGTCGACACCGGCGCAGGCCGCTTCGTCGACGACGCCGACGGGCTTGCCGTCTTCGTCCACGACGACCACGGCACCGTGGGCACGTTTGCCGACCAGGTTCAGCGCGTCGGCCACCGCGTCCCCGCCGGTCAGCACGAGCGGGGTGTCCCACACGGTGTGACGGCTCTTGACCCAGGTGACGATGTCGGCGACCGCGGCCACGTCGACGTCCTGCGGCAGCACGACGAGCCCGCCGCGCCGGGCGACCGTTTCGGCCATCCGGCGACCGGCGACGGCGGTCATGTTGGCCACCACGATCGGGATCGTCGCGCCGGTGCCGTCCACAGTGGACAGGTCGACGTCGAAGCGGGACTCCACGTCCGACCGGTTCGGCAGGAGGAACACGTCGTCGTAGGTCAGGTCGTGAGCGGGCCGATGCCCGTCGAGAAAGCGCACGAGGTGCCAGGATACCCGCGTGGGACACTGTCGGCATGACCGACCGGGACCGTGACGAAACCGGACGAGCCCGTAACGCCCGCCCGCGAGACGGCCTCGGCAGGCCGCTCCCGTACGGTGCCGACGGGGTCGAGCGCCAGCCCGAGGGCATCGAACGGAGCCCGGAGGACACCCTCTCCGAGGCGCAGCGCCTGCTCGACGCGGGCCGCCCGTTCCATGCCCACGAGGTGTTCGAGGACGCGTGGAAATCCACCGACGGGCCGGAGCGGGAGCTGTGGCGTGGCCTCGCGCAGCTCGCCGTGGGGCTGACCCATGTGGCCAGGGGGAACGGCAACGGCGCCGTCTCGCTGCTGGAGCGTGGCGCGGACAACCTCGAGCCGTTCTGCGCGGCCCGTCCGCACGAAATCGACATCCCCGGCCTGCAGCTTTGGGCACGGAAGATGGCGGAAGAGATCAAGGTGCGCGCGAGGGTGGAGCCGATCGCGCCGCGCCTGAAGGGCCGATAGCGCCGAGCCTGAGCGGTACAGCTCGACCAGCGGCGGCCGCAGGGACAGCCCCGCCGGGCATCCCTTCGTCTTTCAAGCTGCCTTCACCACCGGATCCGCCGACGTCCTGGACCCGGTCTACGAGCCGGACGCCGTGTTCGTCCGCCGGGACGGCGTACGGGTGAACGGCGGGATCCTCGCGCTCGGGTAGCCCGTCAAGGTCGCGCCGCGCCAGGTGCACGCGGCCGGTGACCTGGTCTTGCTCGTCGTCGACTGGGGCATCGAAGGGCATCTCGCGGCGACCGCCACCCACGTCGCTCGACGTGGTGAGGACAACCTGTGACGCTATGCGATCGACAATCCCTTCAGTATCGGTTTGCCTTGAGGAGTCGACATACCGCGAGTAAGTTACTTCGAGTAGGAATACTGTTCAGTAGGTAGCGGCGGGAGAGAGCGCGATGAGCGAGCCCAGGGAACTGCTGGCCGAGCCGCTGAAACTGCGGTGCGGCGCGATCCTGCCGAACCGGCTGGCCAAGGCCGCGCTGAGCGAGCAACTCGGCGACCGCCGCAACCGGCCGACCGCCGAACTGGCCGCGCTCTACCGGACATGGTCGCGTGGTGGCGCCGGCACACTCATCACCGGCAACGTCATGGTCGATCCGACCGCGCTCGGCGAACCGCGCAACGTCGCGGTACCGAGGGAACCGGACGTGACCGAGTTCGAGCCGTGGGCACGGTCGGCGGACGGAACCGAGACCCGGTTGTGGGTCCAGCTCAACCATCCCGGCAGGCAGAGCCCGCGTTTCCTGTCCCGTCAGCCGGTCGCGCCGTCGGCGGTGCCCTTCGGCGACCGCGGCATCCGCTCGGTGTTCGCGACGCCGCGGGCGCTGACCGGCGAGGAGATCGAGGTGATCATCGACCGGTTCGGCGTGGCCGCGCGGACCGTCGTCGACGCCGGGTTCGCCGGGGTCCAGATCCACGGCGCGCACGGCTACCTGGTCTCCCAGTTCCTCTCACCGCTGACCAACCGGCGCACCGACGGCTGGGGCGGCGATGCCCTCCGGCGGCGCCGGTTCCTGCTGGAAGTGGTCGCCCGGGTGCGCGCCGAGGTCGGCGACGCCGTGCCGATCGCGGTCAAGCTCAACAGCGCGGACTTCCAGCGCGGCGGGTTCAGCGAGGAGGAATCGCTCGAAGTCGTCCGCGCACTGGGTGAAGCGGGCATCGACCTGCTGGAAGTCTCCGGTGGCACTTACGAGAAGGCGGCCATGATGGGCGCCGCCAAGGCAAGCAAGGCCGGCAAGACCAGCACCGTCAGCCGCGAGGCCTACTTCCTCGGCTACGCCGCGAAAGCGCGGCGGATCACCGATGTCGCGCTGATGGTCACCGGCGGCTTCACCAGTCCGCACGGAATGGCGGACGCGCTGCGCTCCGGCTCACTGGACGTGATCGGCCTCGGCAGGCCGCTGATCGTCGACCCGGCGTTGCCCGGCCGCCTGCTCGGTGGCGAGGACGTCCGCGCCCGGCGCACGGCCCCGAAGACCGGCATCCGGCTCGCCGACAGCCTGCTGGAGATCCAGTGGCACACCCAGCAGATGCACCGGGTGGCCGCCGGGAAACCGGTGGATCGGCGGCTCGGCGCGGTCCGGACGCTAGTACGTGCCGGCGTCGCGGATCCGCTCAACGCCTTCCGCCGGGTCCGGGGCTGAGCCGGCCATACCTCCACCGCCGCCCTCGACCGAGGAGCCGCCCTCCCAATCCCCATTCTCGTCGACTTCGTCTCTGCGGGTGAACGTGCGGTCGAAACCGACCGCGGCCGCGGCGAGGCCGAGGAACAGCACGCCGATCAGGACGCAGTTGAACGCGACCCCGCCGTAGCTGTTGATGCCGGGGTCGACGAACGGGTACGGGTAGAACCCGATGACCGCGCCGCGCACCAGCGTGATCGCGAGCCAGCCCAGCGGGTACAGCAGCGACCACGACAGCACCCGCCACGACAACTGGCCGCGCGGGCCGAACAGCAGCCAGCCCGCGACGCACATCAGCGGCGACACCTTGTGCAGCATGGTGTCGGCGAAGACGGCCCAGCCGTGCAGTTCGTACAGATCGGCGAGCGCGACCTGGAAGACGACCCCGGTCACGGTGATACCGACGAGGCCGGTCAGCCGCAGCACGCCGAACAGCGTCGACCGGCCCGCGACCCCGAGCGCGAGCAGCAGGCTGCCGACGCCGACCAGGATGTTCGAGTCGATGGTGAAGAAGGCCAGCAGGTTGGCCACCCGTCCGGCCGGGGTGTGGAAGGTGTCGCCGGTGGTGCCCGCGGACACCGGGATCTGGGCGGCGAGCCCGGCGAGCACCACCAGCGCCGTCGCGCCGAACCAGGCACGCGCGATCTTGGAAGCCTGCATTCCACCTACCCTATGGGTGATCGGGTGGAGACGTCCCGTCACCACCGCACGCCGCCACTCGATCGGGGGTGCGGAACGCCGCGAGGACTTCCCGGCCGCTGCCACTGACGCAAGTAGTCACCCCCTTGCGGTCCTCGCATGCGCAAGGATCGCAAGCAGGTGACTAATTGCCGGGTTTGAGGAGGCCGCGCACGGTGTCGATGGTGTCGGCATCGGCGGCCTCCTTGTCCGGCCGGTAGCGCACGACGCGCGCGAAGCGCAGCGCCAGCCCGCCGGGATACCGCGTGCTCACCTGGGCGCCGTCGAGTTCGATTTCGACGACGAGTTCCGGCCGCACGTGCACCACCCAGTCCGTGCGGTGGGTTTCGATCTCCTGGAACGTCTTCGTCTGCCAGGCCAGCAACTCGTCGGTCATGCCCTTGAAGGTCTTGCCGACCATGATCGGCGGCCCTCCGTCGGGATCACGGGCGCCGAGATGCAGGTTCGACAGCGTGCCGGTGCGCCTGCCGTTCCCCCATTCCGCGGCGAGGACGACCAGGTCGATCGTGTGCACCGGTTTCACCTTGAGCCAAGCGCGCCCGCGGCGGCCCGCCGCGTACGGCGACGCGAGGTCCTTGACCATCACGCCCTCGTGTCCGGCGGCCATCGCCGCGTCGAGCACGCTTTCGGCCGAGGCGGGCGCGATCTCGCCCGGGATGACGTGCTCACCCGCCACCCGCCGGAGGGCGACGTTCCGTTCGGACAGCGGCGCGTCCAGCAGGTCGACGCCGTCGAGGTGCAGGCAGTCGAAGAAGTACGGCCGCAGCAGCAGCGCCTTGACCTGCTCCTCGCGGCTGCTGCCGAACCGGCTCATCGTCTCCTGGAACGGCCTCGGCCTCCCGTCGTCGGTCAGCGCCAGCGTCTCGCCGTCGAGCACCACCGACGTGCAGGGCAGGGAGCGCACGAGCGCCACCAGTTCGCCGACGCTGCCGGTGATCTCCCGCAGCGTCCGCGTGTAGATGTGCACCTCGTCGCCGTCGCGGTGGACCTGGATCCGCGCACCGTCCATTTTGTACTCGACGATCGCCTCGGCGTGCTCGGTGACCGCCTCGTCCAGCGACTCCGCCGGAGACGCCAGCATCGGCCGGATCGGCCTGCCCAGGGCCAGCCGGAACTCCGCCAGCCGTTCCCGGCCGCCTGTCATGGCCGCCAGGCCCGTCACCGGCAGCTGCCCGGACAGCATGAACGCCCGCCGGACGTCCTCGGCCGGGATCTCGGACGCCGCCGCGATGGCGTCCACCATGATCCCTTCGAGCGCGCCCTGCCGCAGCTCGCCGGTGAGCAGCCGGATCAGGAAGTCCTGCTCCTCCTTGGCCATCTTGCCGAACAACGTCCGCAGCGTGTCCGCGCGCAGCTTCACCGACCCCGAACCCGACGCCGCCCCCACCGTGCCGAGTGCCGTGTCGACCTCGGCCACGGTCAACGACGGCTCGGCGGCCGGGGCGGTCTTCAGCTCGGCCAGCGTCCGCCAACCGGCGCCGATGCGGCCCTGCGTCGGCTGCCCGGTGAGGAACGCGATGACCGCGGGCAGCTCCAGCTCGGCCGCGGCGCGCAGCACCGCGGCCAGGGTGGCGATCTTCGCCTTCCTGGACCTCGTGGCGGCCAGTTCGGCCGACGCGGTCACCACCGCGGTGAGCAACATGGGTCCATCATGACCCCGGCCACCGACAGTTTCGCGCTGAGCGGGGCTGTTCGCCGGTCGATGACGTCGTGCGGCTTCAGGGAGGGAAGGAGTCCTTCACCGGCTTGCTGGCCGAGCCGGGGCTCAGGCGGGTGCGGGATCGGCGACCCAGCTGGCGAGCAGGCGAAGCGCCCGCTCGCTGTCGGAGCCGGGCTCGGCGGTGTAGATCACCAGGGCCTGGTCCGGATCGGCGGGCAGCCGCAGCGTCTCGTAACGCAGCCGGAGTTCACCCACGATCGGGTTGATCATCACCTTCCACGCGTGCGCCTTCTCGCGCACCGTGTGCTTCGCCCACAGCTTCCGGAACTCCTCGCTCCCGAGGGAGAGTTCGCCGACCAGCTGGGCGAGGTACGGGTCGTCCGGGTACTTCCCGCTCTCGGACCGCAGGTTCGCCACGACCTCCTTCGCCACGGTTTCCCACTCGGGGTGCATCTCGCGGGCGCTTTCGTCGAGGAAGAACATCCTCGGGATGTTCCGCTCGCCGGGCGGGCACGCGGCGAAGTCGAAGGTGAGCGCGGCCCCGAGCGCGTTCCAGGCCAGCACGTCCCCGTACCGGCCGAAGACGAACGCCGGGGAGTGGAGGGCGTTCATCATCAGCTGGAGTTCCGGCCGGATCCGCTGCGCCCTCGGTCGCGCGACGCGTTTGCGTTTCGGCGCGGCCAGGTTGCGCAGGTAGGTCTCCTCGTCGCGGTGCAACCGCAACGCCCGGCTCAGCGATTCGAGGACGGAATCGGACACGTTGCGCGCCCGGCCCTGTTCCAGCCGCGTGTAGTAGTCGACGCTGATCCCGGCCAGCTGTGCCAGCTCCTCACGGCGCAGCCCGGCGACCCGGCGCTGGTTGAACCCCGTCGGCAGGCCGAGATCCGCCGGGTCCAGCGCGGCCCTGCGTGCCTTGAGGAAGTCGCCCAGTTCGGCCGTCTCGGTCATACCGTCGAGTATTCCGGATCGCGCGGGTGCGTGCCTGGTCCTGACAGACCCAGGCTGTTCACGGACCCGGGGCGAGCTTTCTCGGCTGATTCCCGACGGGGTCGTGCTCGATATTGAGGGTTGAGGCAAAGGTGTCGTGTGGGTGGCAAGTCCGTGAAGGCCTCCTTGAGGGACCTAGGGTCCCTCAAGGAGGCCTTCACGGACTTCACGACCGGCAGACCGCCTGCACAAAGCGGCCATACGCCCTGCACGCGAGAGGTCGACTTACCTCTCGATAACGCGGTGCTGTGCCGCCGCCATGATTCTCTCTCGCAAAAGTACATGAAGGCCCCCTTCCTTGCGCTAGGCACAAGGAAGGGGGCCTTCATGTACCCAGCGTTCGCCCAGGCGCACCGGCGCAGTTGACGAAAGCCGACCCTCACCCTGTTCGAAGTACGTGAGGGCCTTCTTCCCTGCCTGCCTTCAGACCTGCGATCAGCCGAAGCCGGAATGCAGTAGGTGATCAAGACACTTTCGGCCCTGACCGTCCTCGCCGATTACGACCCTGTGTGCGGCCGCGCGAAGTGCTCAAAACCGGGCGCCGAGACCCGCTTGGAGTCCTTTGTGGATGCTCATGGGCGCGCCGGATTCCGGCGATCGGATCATTCGATGCTTGGCGGCCTGACGCATTGCCTTACCTCTCGATAACGCTCTTTATCACTCACGACCCGCACGAAAACGTGGTCGGAGAAGCGTCCCTTGTGGACACTTCGAGCGCGATCGGCCCCGTCGACTGCTCCCGAACCTGATTATGGCCCTGTCCATCCAGGGCGATTTGGCTCTTCGGTCCGGGCCAAAGAGCCGCCATCGTCTAAGCATGGACAGCGAACGAAGAGCCGTGACGATCGGCGTACTGGGGGTGCTGATCGTCGGCGCGTCCGTGCCGGTGACGGGGATGCTCGACGGGTATCCGGTGATCACCGGACAAGCGCTGCGCTACGCGCTGGCGGGAGTCCTCCTGTGGGGATGGGCGCGGCTGAGCGGGCGTCCGTTGCCGTTGCCGGGGGCACGCGACGTGCCGTCGCTGCTCGCCCTGGCGGCGACCGGGATGATCGGGTTCCAGGCGTGCCTGCTGTTCGCGCAGCGCTACGCCGAGCCGGGTCTGGTCGCGGCGTTCCTGGGCGGCACGCCGCTCGTGCTCGCGCTCGCCGGCCCGCTGGCCAACGGGAAACGGCCGTCGTGGGCGCCGGTGACCGGGGCGGTGCTCGCCGGACTCGGGATCGCCGTCCTCTCCGGCGGCGGCGCGGCGCGCTGGCAGGGGCTGGCGCTCGCGGCGCTGGCGATGGTGTGCGAAGCGCTGTTCACGCTGCTGGCCGTCGGCGTGCTCGAGCGGCTCGGCCCCTTGGCGACCGCGACCTGGGCGTGTTTCGCCGCGGGGGCCGGCGGTGCCGTCGTGGGCACGATCGCCGACCCGGCCGTCGCTTGGGCCTGGCCGGACTGGCGTGAACTGATCGCGCTCGGCTACTTGACGGTCGTCGTCACCGCGATCGCGTTTCTTCTCTGGTATTCGGCGGTTTCGCTGCTGGGCGCGGATCGGGCCGGGGTGCTGGTGGGGCTGATGCCGGCCTCCGGGCTCGCCGTCTCGCTCCTGCTCGGCATGCAGGATTTCCGCTTCGCCCAAGTGATCGGGGTCGCGCTGGTGTCCTCAGGCGTCGTGATCGGCCTGCGTCGCCGCGAGCTCGGCGAGCCTGGCGCATTTGACGTCGAAGTGCTTCACGACGTCGCCGCCGATGATCGCGACCATGACCGAACGCAGCGGCCCGCCGAAGGTGACCTTCTGGACGAACTCCGTCCCGCCGTCGACCTCGGCCAGGTTCAGCACGAGATCCATGGCACCGAGCGGGATCGGCTGGCGGAGGGCGATCTCGCGGTGCTCGGTCAGGGACGTGATGGTGAAGGGCTCGGCGACCCGTGAGTGCACCCGGCCGCGGAATCCGTTCGGTACGAGGAAACCGGTCGATCCCACCTCGGCGGGACCGTGCAGTTCGACGCCGGCGAGGTCGGGATCCCACTCGGGCCAGCGGGTGAAGTCGGCCAGTGGCACCCAGAGGGCGGACGGCGGGCAGGGCAGGATTTCGCGGGAGGTTCTGGTCCAGGTCATGCCCGGACGATATACGGAACTGCCAGTCTCGTAAACTGGGTGCATGGTGCGAGGCAGGCCGAGGGAAGAAGGCATCGACGACGCGGTCCGCGAGGCCGTGCGGGCGCTGCTGATCGAGACCGGTTACCGGTGCTGCACGATCGACGCGGTCGCGGCGCGGGCGGGGGTCGGCAAGGCGGCGGTGTACCGGCGGTGGCGCTCGAAGGCGGAGTTGGTGTTCGCCGCGGTGATCCATCCCATCGAGCTCGAACCGCCGCCGGACACCGGTTCGCTGCGGGGCGACGTCGGAGCGGTTCTCGAAGTGATTCAGTCCTCTTTGGACGGTACGGAATTGCGGCGGGCGCTGCCTTCGCTGCTCGCCGACATCCGGGCGGATCCGGTGCTGGAAACGCGGTTCGGCGAGGTGTTCCTGGGTCGCGAACGCGGATATCTGGTCCAGCTGCTGGATCGGGCCGTCGCGAGAGGGGAACTCCCACGACGGCCCGACCCGGTTCTCGTGCACGCGCTCCTGCTCGGCCCGGTGCTGACGTGGCTGCACTTGTTCACCGAGCTGCCGCCTTCGGGTGGGCTGGCGGCTTCGCTTGCCTCACCGCTTCACGCGGCCGTGGTCGCTCTCGGCGCTTAGCGGCCTCCGCGGGCCATGCGGAGCACGTCGAGGGCTTCGTCCAGTTGGGCTTCGGTGAGCTTGCCGTTCGCGACGTGACCGCGTTCGATCACGACCTCACGGATCGTCTTCAGCTCCTTGAGCGCCTGCTTAGCGATGGCGGCGGCCTCTTCGTAGCCGATGTATTTGTTCAGCGGCGTCACGATCGACGGCGAGCCCTCGGCGTACTCGCGTGAGCGGTCGGCGTTCACCGTGACGCCCGCGAAAACCTTGTCCGCCAGCAACCGCGAGACCGCCGCGAGCAGCCGTGCCGATTCGAGCACGTTGCGCGCGATCACCGGCAGGTTGACGTTGAGCTGGAAGTTGCCCGCCGCGCCCGCGAAGGCCACCGCCGCGTCGTTCCCGATCACCTGGGCGACCACCTGCAGCGTCGCCTCCGGGATCACCGGGTTCACCTTGCCCGGCATGATCGACGAGCCCGGCTGGAGATCCGGCAGGGCGAGTTCGGCGAGCCCGGTGCGCGGTCCGGAGCCCAGCCAGCGCAGGTCGTTCGCGATCTTGTTCAGCGACACCGCGACCGTGCGCAGATGCCCGGACGTCTCGACGACGCTGTCCTGCGTCGCCTGCGCCTCGAAGTGGTCGCGTGCCTCGGTCAGCGGAAGACCGGTCACCGAAGCCAATTCCCGCGAGACCGCCGCGCCGAAACCCTCGGGCGCGTTCAATCCGGAGCCGACCGCGGTTCCGCCGATCGGCAGTTCGCCGAGCCGCGGCAGGCCCGACTTCACCCGCTCGACACCGAACCGGATCTGCGACGCCCACGCGCCCGCCTCCTGGCCGAAGGTGATCGGGACGGCGTCCATCAGGTGCGTACGGCCGGACTTCACGATGTCCGCCCAGTCGGCCGCCCGCGTCTCGATGGCGACGGCCAGGTATTCCAGCGCCGGGATCACGTCGGACAGGACGGCTTCCGTCGCGGCGACGTGGATCGTCGTCGGGAAGGTGTCGTTGGAGGACTGCGAAGCGTTGACGTGGTCGTTCGGGTGCACGTCACGGCCCAGCGCCTTCGACGCGAGCGTCGCGATGACCTCGTTGGCGTTCATGTTCGACGAGGTCCCGGAACCCGTCTGGAACACGTCGATCGGGAAATGCGCGTCGTGCTTCCCCTCGGCGACCTCGTCCGCGGCCTTCGCGATGGCCTCGGCGACGTCGGCGTCCAGCACGCCGAGCCGCGCGTTGACCCGCGCCGCCGCCGCCTTCAGCAGGCCGAGCGCGCGGATCTGGGCGCGTTCCAGGCCTCGCCCGGAGATCGGGAAGTTTTCGACGGCGCGCTGCGTCTGCGCGCGGTAGAGGGCGTCGACGGGGACGCGCACCTCGCCCATGGTGTCGTGTTCGATCCGGTATTCCTGTTCAGCCATGCCTCAAGTTTCGCGCAGGGACCTCTGGCGCGCTCCGTGTCTTTCGGCACGCGAGGGCTAGGATCGAATGTGTTCTCGATCACGCCGCCCACCACCGGCCTGGAGAGTGCCGAATGAGCGAGTCCGCTGGGGAGACGTCGTACGACCTCGTCATCATCGGGGCCGGTCCGACGGGTTTGTTCGCCGCCTACTACGCGGGATTCCGCGGCCTTTCGATGGCTGTCGTGGATTCACTGCCGGAGGCCGGTGGCCAGGTCACCGCGATGTACCCCGAAAAGATGATCTACGACGTCGGCGGTTTCGCCGAGGTCCGGGGCCGTGACCTGGTGCGGGGCCTGCTCGATCAGGCGGCACCGTTCACACCCGTGTATCTGCTCGGGCGCAAGGCCGAGAAACTCGAAAGCGTCGAAGGCGGCATCACCGTCACGCTCGACGGCGGACAGCTCCTGCGCGCCGGGGCGGTGCTGATCACCGCCGGGATCGGCGAGTTCACCCCGCGGCCGCTGCCCGCCGGCGAGGGCTGGCTCGGGCGCGGCATGGTCCACTTCGTGCCCTCGTTCAAGGCGCACGAAGGACAGCACGTGGTCGTCGTCGGCGGCGGGGACTCGGCGTTCGACTGGGTGCTCGCGCTGCACCCGGTCGCCGCGCACGTCACCCTCGTGCACCGGCGCGCGAAATTCCGCGCGGCCGAGTCGATCGTGCGGCAGGCGAGGGAACTCGGCGTGCGCATCATCACCGACGCCGAGGTCACCCGGTTCTCCGACCGTGACGGAGCGCTGGCGGAGGTCGAGGTCCGGATCAAGGGGGCGGAGCCCGAGGTGCTGCGTGCCGACACGGTCGTCGCGGCGCTCGGATTCACCGCGGACCTCGGGCCGATCGAAAGCTGGGGACTCCGGATCGACCACCGCGCGATCGCCGTCGATTCGACGATGGCGACCCCGCGGGCGCGCGTCTACGCGGCGGGTGACGTCGCGGCGTATCCGGGGAAGGTGAAGCTGATCGCGACCGGGTTCGGGGAAGCGGCGACGGCGGTGAACAACATCGCGGTCCTGCTGGATCCGGACGCGCATCTGTTCCCTGGGCACTCCAGTAACGCGGAGTAGCGCGCGCAATGAAGGGGCCTTTCCTCGCAAAATTTGCGAGGAAAGGCCCCTTCATTGCGCTTCAAGCGGGCGGAGCGGGCGCAGGCGGTGTCATCTTCTCCGCGATCCACTGCGCGTAAGCCACCACCGAAGTCGCGATCGACGGCGAGGTCGCGCATACCGGGTCGGCGTTTCCCGGACGGCTGATCGCGCCCAGCAGGACCCACTTCCCGTCGGCCTTGGCGATCTGCGGCCCGCCGGAATCCCCGTAACACGAGCCCGAATTCCCACCGGGGTTGTCGGTGCACAACTCGACGGCGCCGTCGAACTTCGCGGTGCAGCGCACGCCTTCGACGATCTTCGTGTCCAGTTGCCGCAGTATCGCCGGGCCCTTGCCGCAACCCGAAGTCGGGCACGACTGACCCCAGCCGAGCAGCCGCGTCGGCGTCCCCGGCGCCACGACGGCCCCGATCGCGATCGGCGCCGTCGTCACCGGCGCGGCCAGCCGCACCAGGGCGAGATCACCGCCCGCGTGCTCGGGCGCGGGGTTGTAGGACGGGTTCACGACGATCTCGGCGGGTTTCGCGATTTCTCCGCCCTGGGTGTTGTCGTTGCTGCCGATCCGCAGGCTCAGGTTCGCCGGGTTCTTGCCCTCGACGCAGTGCCCCGCCGTCACCACCCAGTCCGCCGCGATCAGCGTCCCGGCGCAGAAGACCTTGCCGGAGGACGAATGCAGGGAGGCGATGAACGGATACGGCTCGTCGGCCTCCCGGCCGCCGATGAGGCCGCCCGTGCCCGTGGCCTGCCCGACCGGCGTGAAGACCATCGCCGCGAGCAGGACCACGAGCACGCGCTTCAGCACGGAATCTCCTCAGGGAAGCGGGGGGACTACGTCGTCTTCCAGCGAATCGTCGAGGTGGCCGTCGAAGTTGACGGACGAGTACGAGCGGAGCTTGGTCAGCCGGTGGTAGCCGTCGATCATCCGGACCGTGCCGGACTTCGAGCGCATCACGATCGACTGGGTGGTCGCCCCGCCCGCGCGGTAGTGCACGCCGCGCAGCAGGTCGCCGTCGGTGACGCCGGTGGCGCAGAAGAACACGTTGTCGCCGCGGACGAGGTCGTCGTTGCCGAGCACGCGGTCGAGGTCGTGGCCCGCGGCCAGCGCCTTCTCGCGCTCCGCGTCGTCCTTCGGCCACAGGCGGCCCTGCAGTTCGCCGCCGAGGCACTTCATCGCGCAGGCCGCGATGATGCCTTCGGGGGTGCCGCCGATGCCGAGCAGCATGTCGACGCCGGTGGTCGGCCGGGCCGCGGCGATCGCACCCGCGACGTCGCCGTCGGAGATGAACCGGATCCGGGCGCCGGCCTCACGGACCTCTTGGATCAGCTTCTCGTGGCGCGGCCGGTCGAGGATGCACACGGTGACGTCGGAGACGCTGGAGTTCTTGGCCTTGGCGACCCGGCGGATGTTCTCCGCGATCGGGGCGGCCAGGTCGACCTTGCCCGCGGCGTCGGGGCCGACGGCGAGCTTCTCCATGTAGAACACCGCGGACGGGTCGAACATCGCGCCGCGTTCGGCGACCGCGAGCACGGCCAGCGCGTTCGGCATGCCCTTGGCCATCAGGGTCGTCCCGTCGACCGGGTCGACCGCGACGTCGCAGTCCGGCCCGTCGCCGTTGCCGACCTCTTCCCCGTTGAACAGCATCGGGGCTTCGTCCTTCTCGCCTTCGCCGATGACGACGACGCCGCGCATCGACACGGTCGAGACCAGCTGGCGCATCGCGTCCACGGCGGCACCGTCGCCGCCGATCTTGTCCCCGCGCCCGACCCAGCGGCCCGCGGCCATCGCGGCGGCTTCGGTCACTCGGACCAGTTCCATCGCGAGGTTGCGGTCGGGCGCTTCACGGCGTCGAGAAGAGCTGGCGGACGGGGTGGGGGTGGGCATGAGGCCTCCCGGGTCAGGAACTCGGCGGGGTCCCAGTCTCTCAGATACCCGCGATGGTTCGGTGGCACAGGAGCATGGTGAACGTCACTGACCGTTGCCGGAATCGAAGTACTCTTCTCCGCTGAGCGCCCATGAGTTCTAGCCGTCTTCGACGGAGGACAGCGCCGCCTCGATCCGCTCACGCGCGCCCTCGAGGTGGTGCTCGCAGACCTTCGCCAGCTGCTCGCCCTTCTCCCACAGGGCGAGCGACTGTTCCAGGGACAGCCCGCCCGCTTCGAGCTCGCGGACGACCTCCACCAGCCTGTCGCGGGCCTGCTCGTAGCCGAGTTCGGCGGTCTCGCCACCGGGTTTGCTCACGCTGTGCTTCCTTCTACCGGACGTCGGTGCTTGCCGATACCCGCGCACACTACCGCGCCGGCCATGGCGTTGTCGTAACCCACGAAGGCGAGAGCGAACTCCTGGCCGTCACCCTCCGCGATCGCCGCGACGAGGTTCTCCTGGGCTCGCGCCACCCGTCTGCGGTGCAGGGTGCCGTCGGCGAACCACCATCGGGTGCCGACGTGCTCGGCCGTCGCCTCGGAGAGCTTGCGCAACTGGGCGTCGAGTCCCCGCTTCGTCGAAGACGGCGCTGACGAACCCTCGGCGGACGAGAACGCCTCGGCCCGGCACCCCGCCAGCAGCACGGTCCAGCACTCGGCGGCGGCGTGGTCGGTCAGCAACGCGTTGCGTAGTACCTCTGGCGCGTCCGCGCGCTTCGCGGCGTCGATGGTCAAAGGCAGGAAACTCGCCGTCAACGCTCCTCCTCCGGCGCGCCCGATACGACGGCGCCGAGCGCGCCGTCGACCACGCGGACGCGCAGGTTCGCGCCGTCCGCGACTTCGGAGACGGACCGGAGTACCTGAAGGTCGCCTTGCGCGTCGGTGTACTGCACCACGGCGTAGCCGCGTTCGAGGGTCGCCGCCGGGCCGAGCGCGGTCAGCCGCGCGCGGGCACTGGCGATTTCGGCCTGGTCCTTGGCGAGCAGGGTGAGCATCGCGCGGCGGCCGCGTTCGCGGTGGATCCCGACGTCGTCCGAGCGCCGCTGGATCGGGCCGAGCGGATCGGCGAGCACGGGACGGCTGCGCATCTGGGTCAGCAGCCGGACCTGGGTGTCCACCCAGCCGTGCAGTGCGCGGCGGCCGCGATCACGCATCTGGCGGACGCGCTGCGTCTCCTCGCGCACGTCGGGCACGATCCGCTTGCTGGCGTCGGTCGGCGTCGAGCAGCGGAGATCGGCGACGTGGTCGAGCAACGGGGTGTCGGGTTCGTGCCCGATCGCGCTGACCACCGGCGTCCCGGCCGCGGACACGGCACGGCACAGCGTCTCGTCGGAGAACGGCAGCAGATCCTCCACGCTGCCGCCGCCGCGCGCGATCACGATGACGTCGACGTCCGGGTCACGATCCAGTTCGGACAGTGCCTGGAGGATCTGCGGCACGGCGAGCGAACCCTGCACGGCGGTGTTGATCACTTTGAACGCGACATGCGGCCAGCGGGACTGCGCGTTCACCAGTACGTCGCGTTCGGCGGCGGACGCGCGGCCGGTGATCAGGCCGATTCCCTTGGGCAGGAACGGGATCTTGCGTTTGCGTTCCGGCGCGAACAGGCCCTCGGCGGCCAGCAGCCGCCGCAGCCGCTCGATCCGCGCGAGCAGTTCGCCGATGCCGACCGCGCGGATCTCGGTGGCGCGCAGGCTCAGCGAACCGCGGTTCATGAAGAACGTCGGCTTCGCGTGCACCACGACGCTCGCGCCTTCGCGCAACGGCGGTTCGATCGTGCGCAGCAGGCCCATCGGGCAGGTCACCGACATCGAGACGTCCGCCGACGGGTCGCGCAACGTCAGGAACGCGGTGTTGGTGCCCTGGCGGGCCGAGATCTGCGTGACCTGGCCCTCGACCCAGACCGCGCCGAGCCGGTTGATCCACTCGCCGACCTTGCGGGCGACCGTGCGGACCGGCCACGGGTTCTCGGCGGTGGTGGACGGACCGGCCTGAGCGGAGGCGGGCTCGGCGCTCACTGGCCTTCCGCGCCGTCGCCGTCGGCCTTCTTCACGTTCCCGATGCGGCGCGCGAGCATGCCGACGAACGACGGCCTGTCGGCGTTCGCGCGTTCGTAGGCCAGGAGTTCTTCCAGCTGCGCGAGGTCGAACCGGCGCAGGCGGGCCCGTAGCTGCGGCAGGGTGATCGTGTCGTAGTCGTCCAACCCGGCGGGATTCGCGCCGATGAAGGCCGTGGAACTGTCGAACTCGCCGTCGGCGTGGTCCTCGGCGAGCGCGCGCTCCTCCTCGGCCCACGGATCCTCGGTGAGCGCTTCGAGGTCGTGGCCGTCGGTCTCGGTACGCGGTTCGGGGACTCCAGAGTTTCCGGTGTCTTCCCGCAGCGGGAGGACGCACGACTCACGTTCGTAGCGGCGTTCGCCGACGTCCGGCGGGAGATCTTCGTCGAACGTGGCCCAGCTGGGCGTGTCTTCGACCGGGCGGAGGACGGACAGCGCGTCGTCACCCTTGATCGCGAGCTCGGTGACGTGCTGCTGCACGCGCATGGAGAGCTGGAGCACCTGGCTGACCACCGTGACGGGGAGTCCGGTGAGCTGCTTGGGGAGTTCGCGAACCCGCTCGGCGGTGATGACGGCGAGGCCCGCGGCGACCCGGAGGGGGAGCGGGAGAGGCTTCATGCGTCCAGCCTGCCGTATCCGAGCCATCCTGCCCAACCGAACGGGTGGGTCGGCTCACGGGACGTGACTCCACGCACATCCTTTCGAGGGGATCCCTGGTCACCTGAACGTGAGTGCGAGGAGCCCCCTGGGCAGCCCGTACCCTGGGGGCATGAGTTCTGCGAGTCCCGGAATCACGCCAGCCGGCAGTCCGACGATCACCGAGGCCGGTGTGCCGGCAGGGGGCAAACGTGTCCTGCTCGCCAAGCCTCGCGGTTACTGCGCGGGGGTCGATCGCGCGGTCATCGCCGTCGAGAAGGCACTCGAGCTCTACGGCGCACCGGTGTACGTGCGCAAGGAGATCGTGCACAACCGGCATGTCGTGGAGACCCTGCGCGAACGGGGCGTGATCTTCGTCGACGAGACCTCCGAGGTGCCGGAAGGCGCGTTGGTGGTGTTCTCCGCGCACGGCGTCTCGCCCGCGGTGCACGCCGAGGCGGCCGAGCGCAACCTGCGGACCATCGACGCGACCTGCCCGCTGGTGACGAAGGTGCACAAGGAAGTCAACCGGTTCGCGAAGGACGACTACGACATCCTGCTGATCGGCCACGAAGGCCACGAAGAGGTCGAAGGCACCGCCGGCGAGGCTCCCGACAAGGTGCAGCTCGTCGACACCGCCGAGGACGTCGACAAGGTCGAGGTCCGCGACCCGTCGAAGGTCATCTGGCTGTCGCAGACCACCCTTTCGGTGGACGAGACCATGGAGCGCGTCGATCAGCTGCGGGACAAGTTCCCCGGTCTGGCCGACCCGCCCAGCGACGACATCTGCTACGCCACCACGAACCGTCAGGTCGCGGTCAAGGCCATGGCCGCCGAGTGCGACCTGGTGCTGGTGGTCGGCTCGACGAACTCGTCCAACTCGAAGCGGCTGGTCGAGGTCGCGCTGAAGGCGGGGGCGCGCGCGTCGTACCTCGTCGACTTCGCGCACGAAGTCGACGAGGCGTGGCTCGACGGTGTCGAGACCGTCGGCGTCACCAGTGGTGCTTCGGTGCCGGAGGTGCTGGTCATGGACTTGCTGGCGTGGCTGGCCGAACGCGGCTGGGGCGACGTCGACGAGGTCACCACGGCCAACGAGAAGATCGCGTTCGCGCTGCCGCACGAGCTGCGCAAGGCCGCCAAGGCCTGACGCCCGCGACGAGAAAGGGCCGCCCGGGGAGTTCCTCGGGCGGCCCTTTCCGCTGGTCACGGGATCAAGCGAGAGCAAAGGTCCCTTGCTTCACCGCTCGTCGTCCCAAGGGCGGCGGGGAGGCTGTCCGCCACGGCGCGAGTCGTCCGCGCGGGGCGGACGGCGGCGCGGGGCACCGGGGGCGCTTTCGCCACGCGGGTCGCGGCGGCGGGGTTCGCCCTCTTCCGGCGGGCGCGGCCCACGGGGCTGACGTCTCGACGGCGACGGTTTGCGGGCGCCCGGCTCGGCGTCGCGGCGAGGGCGTCGCTCGTCGTCGACAGGTCGACGGCGGGGAGGCGCACCCTCTCGCGGCGCACCGTCTCGCGGCGCACCGTCTCGCGGAGCGCCACGGCGGGAAGGCGGGGGCGGCGTCTGGCCGGTCCGGGACGCGGGGCGGGCCCGACCCGGCGCGGCGGCCGCGGCGGGACGGGCGGCGGGCTTGGCCTCGTCGCGACGGTCCGGTTTGGTACCCGGCTTCACCTTCACCGGGGCGTCGGGATCGCGCTCGCGGTAGATCCGGAAGAGGCCGATCGCCAAGGTGAGGGCGGTGGTGAGGGCCATCGTCGGGAAGCCGTTGATCAGTGGCGTTCCGACATCGAAGGCTCTCGAGAGCAGGTCCGTGCCCTTGCTGCCGTCCGAGGTCAGGAGGATGACTCCTGGGACGGTCACGGCGAGGACCAGGGGCGGCTGCACCATCGGGCCGAACAGCCCGCGGCGCTGGACGGTCACCACGGCGGCCACCGCGCCGAGCGCGTAGCAGGCTTTGAACAGCAGGCCCAAGTCCTTCTGCAGCATCATGTCGACGAAGGCGCCAAGGATGGCGAGCCCGAAGCCGACCAGTACTGCCGCCCACCAGGGCAGCCCACGCCTGGCGCCGACGAGCGGACGCTCGTCCCAGGCAACGGGAACGTCGTCGGCATCAGGATCGCGCTGGCGATCGCGAATCGCGGTCACAGGCCCCACCGTATATCCAAGCTGCGGGCATACCGCCAACAGGCGGTGTGTCTATCGCCTGGTAGTGGTCAGTCCGGACCACCCGGACGGACCGTCCGGATGGTTACGGAAGGTACTACGAGTACGTGACCGGCAAGGTTGTCGGACCGGGCGAAATGGAGCCTCCAATCCGGAAGGTGCAGGTCAACGTGGCAAGTAGGTGACTGATTGCAGGGTGGTCACGAGGCAGGGAGCTCGTCCGCCTTCCTGATCAGGGGCACCGCCGCAGGGCTGCCCGCGGCGTCCGTCAGCGGGGAGACCGTGCTGCGGAAGCTCTCGAGCGCTTCCAGCTCTCGCCGCCGGGCCGAGATGAAGCGCTGCAGGTGGGTGCTCGAGAGGTTCAGCGCGTCGACGGCGTTGCCCGCGGCCCGGTGCGCGGCCGCGGCGCCCGCCCGGACCTGCTCGACGTCCTCGACCAGTGCCCGTTCGGTCGCGGCGAACAGCGCGGCGGAGGCCAGTACGGCGAACCCCGTCGGCCCGCAGAGGAAGACTCGCCGGTCCAGCAGCCAGCGCAGCAGTTCCGGTTCGGTGTCCAGCGCGGCCACCACGGCCGCGTCGGACGGGACGAACATGATCGTCCCGTAGATCGCGTCGGCCCAGCGCTGGTAGCCCTTGCCCGCCAGCTCGGCCGCCCTCGACCGGAGCTGCCGGACGTGGACGCGCAGCGCGTCGAGCCGCTCCTCGGGGTCGTCCGTTTCGACGGCCTCTGCCCAGCAGGCCATGCTCGCCTTCGCGTCGACGGGTACGGTCCGGCCGCCGCCGACCCGCAGCACCATGTCCGGTTTCGCGGCGCCGCCGCCCGCCAGATCCGTCTGCAGGGTGAAGTGCAGTTCCTCGCGCAGCCCGAGCGCGCGTGCGGTCTCCAGGAGCACCTGCTCGCCCAGTTCGCCGCGGCCGCTGATCGAGGCGAACGCCACCTCGTACCGGCGCAGCGCGAGCTGCTGCTGATCCGCCTTCGACCGTTCGGCGGCGACCAGTTTCGCCGCCGCGTCCACCCGCCGCATGCCGTCGTTGTACAGCCGCCACAGCAGCGCGACGGCCACGAGCAGCAGCAACGCGAGCACGACGGCCGCGGTGGTGATCACCGTCGCCACCGGTACCTCCCCTCCGGATCCGAGTCGGGGACATCATGGCGGAACCCACCGACAAAACTCAGCGACGCGATCGCGCTCCGTATCTGACCTGCGCCGTCCCCGGCGTGTCGGAAAGCGCGGTGCCGCCAAGGGCGCGCCTCCCCTCTCCGGCGGGTGCGCGGCCCTACCTTGGGCTGCGTGAAGCTCCTGCACACGTCCGACTGGCACATCGGCCGTACCTTCCACGGCGCCGATCTGCTCGCCGAACAGGAAGCCGTGCTCGGCCATCTCGCGGATGTCGTGCTCGCCGAGTCGGTCGACGTCGTGCTCGTGTCCGGGGACGTCTACGACCGTGCGGTGCCCTCGGCGGAAGCCGTCCGGGTGGCCACCACCGCGCTGGGCAGGATCCGGCAGGCCGGGGCGAAACTGATGATGACACCGGGCAACCACGACTCCGCGCCGCGGCTGGGCGCGTTCGCCGAATTCGCCGCGGCGGGCGGGCTGTACCTGCGTGCCACGATCGACGGTCTCGCCGAACCGGTGCTGCTGCCCGACGAACACGGCGAAGTCGCGCTCTACGGAATCCCGTACCTCGAACCGGAGCCCGCGCGCCACGCCCTCGGCGTGCCCGAGGCCCGCGGCCACACCGGCGTGCTCACCGAGGCGATGCGACGGATCCGGGCCGATCTCGCCACCCGGCCGTCCGGGACGCGGTCGGTGGTGCTCGCGCACGCCTTCGTCACCGGCGGCGAGCCGACCGAATCCGAGCGGACCATCGCGGTCGGCGGGGTCGAGCAGGTACCTGGTTCGGTGTTCGACGGCGTCGATTACGTCGCGCTCGGCCACCTGCACGGCCCGCAGACCCTCGCCGAGCACCTGCGCTATTCGGGCAGCCCGCTGGCGTACTCCTTTTCCGAGACCCGCCAACGTAAATCCGTCTGGCTGGTGGATCTCGGCGCGCGGGGGCCCGCCGAAGTCCGGCGGCACGAACTGCCGGTGCCGCGGCACCTCGCGATGCTGCGCGGCGAGCTGGCGGACCTCCTTGCGGATCCGGAGCACGACGGCCTCACCGAACACTTCCTTTCCTGTACCGTCACCGACCGGGTCCGGCCGATCGACGCCATGCGCAAACTGCGTGAACGGTTCCCGTACGCCGTGCACATGGACTGGCAGCCGGAAGGCGGGCACGACGGGGCCGCGCTGAAGTACGCCGAAGCCGTCCGCGGGCGGTCCGATGTCGAGATCACCCGCAGTTTCCTCGAAGACTGCCGGGGCTCCGCGCCGTCGGAGAGCGAGGAGCGGCTCGTGCTCGCGGCGCTGGGCGCGGCGGGCAGGGAGCGCGAAGTATGAGGTTGCACCGGCTCGAAGTCGCCGCTTTCGGTCCGTACGCGGGCCGTGAGGTGGTGGACTTCGACGTGCTCGGCACCGACGGGCTGTTCCTGCTGCACGGTGACACCGGGGCGGGGAAGACGACCCTGCTCGACGCCATCGCGTTCGCGTTGTTCGGCACCGTCCCCGGCGCTCGTGGCGAGGTCAAACGGCTGCGCTGTGACCTCGCCGAGCCCGACCAGGTCACCGAGGTCGTCCTGGAGCTGACCGTGCAGGGCCAGCGGATGCGGATCGCGCGCAACCCCGAGTACCAGCGGCCCAAGCGCCGCGGCGAGGGAATGACCGTCCAGCAGGCGAAGGCGGTGCTGAGCTGGGTCGGCACGGTGCCCGCCGGGCACGTCGCCGAGGGCGTCACGCGCATCGACGAGGTCGCGCGCACGGTCGAGCGGCTCATCGGCATGACGCACGAACAGTTCTTCCAGGTGGTCTTGCTGCCGCAGGGCGAATTCGCGCGGTTCCTGCGCGCGACCACGGCCGAACGGGAGGAGCTGCTGGAGCGGCTGTTCGGGACCGAGCGTTTCTCCGACGTCGAGAACTGGTTCGCGAATCTGCGTGCCGAACGCGGCCGCGAAGTGCAGGCGCGGCAACAATCGCTGCGGGAGTGGGTCGCGCGGTTCGCGCAGGTCGCTCAGCAGGAAGCGCCCGAAGAGGGCCAAGCCGAGTGGGTCGAGGAGGTGCTCGCCGAGTCGGCGCGGCGCGTCGACCAGGCACGGGAACGGGAAGCGACGGCCCGCGTGGCGGCCAAGACGGCCGAGACCGTGTGGCAGGAGAACCGGTCCACCGCCGAACGGATCCGCCGGGTGCGCACCGCGTACACGCGGCTGTCGGTGATCGCCGAGCAGGCGGACCAGCGTGCGGAGTGGGCCGAAGAGGTCGAGGCGGCTCATCGCGCGGCGGGTGTGGCCGCGGAGGCGGACCTTCTCGAACGCAGGTCGGACCAGCTCATCGAGGCCGAGGCGACTGAAGCGCTTCGTGCTCAAGAGGTGCCTGACGCCGCGGACAGCTCCGCCGCCGAGCTTCGCGCGCGCGTCGGCGGACTGCGGGAAGAAGCGGGCGCGCTCGCCGAACTCGTGGCGGAAAGCGAACAGCAGCAACGGGATCTGGTTCGCCGGAAGCAGCTGAACGCCGCCGTCGAGAAGGCGCAGAAGCAAGCCGAAGACTTCGCCGCCGAACTGGGTGCGGCGCCGGAGAAGCTCGCGGCGTTGCGTACCGAAGCGGCTGCCGCCGCCGAAGCCGAAGTGAAGCTCGACGGCGCCCGCGCTCGGGTCGACGAGCTGACCACGCTGGCTCGCGACGCCGACGAAGTGCCGAGGGCACGGCAGGCCGTCGAGCGGGCACGTGCGGCGGTCGGCGAGGCCGTGGACGGCCATCAGCAGGCGCGCCAGCATCGGCTGGACCTGCGGGAGCGGCGTCTCGAAGGAATGGCCGCCGAGCTCGCCGCCGGTCTCCGCGCGGGCGAGGACTGCCCGGTCTGCGGGTCGGCCGAGCATCCGTCGCCGGCGACGCACACCGGCGGTCTGGTCGATCCCGAGGACGAGCGCCGCGCCGAAGTCGCGGAGCAGCAGGCACATATGCGGCGTGAGCAGGCGAAAACCGCGTTGCAGGCAGCCGAAAATCGCCTGGCGGTCCTGGTCGAGCGGCTGGGTGAGCACACCGCCGAGACACTGCGGGCACGGTTCGATGAGGCGCGCGATCTGGTCACCACGCTGTCGGAGTCGGCTCGCCGAAAGCCCGTTCTCGAGACGCGGCTCCTCGAACTGGAACGGAAGATCGAGCAGCTGACCGGGCAACGCGGGGAGGCCGAGCGGCGAGCGGTCGAGGTGGCGACCGAGGTGCGCGGCCTGACGGAGCGGCTGGCCGAGCGCGGGCGGCGACTGGAGACCGCGCGTGGCGAATTCGCCGACGTCGCCGCACGACGGCGGCACCTGCTCGGCTTCGCGACCCGCCTCGACGCGCTGGCCGAAGCGCGGCTGGCCGTCGCGGGAGCTCGTGAGCGTCGTGACGAGCAAGCGAACCTGGTCGAGGAAGCGTTGCGGGCCAAGGGGTTCGCCGATCTCGACGAGATGCGCGCCGCGTCGCGGCCGGACGAACAGATCGCGAAACTGGAGAACAGCCTCGCCGACGCGAAGGTGATGGAGCGGGCCGCCCGCGAGGAACTCGCGCAGCCGGAGTTGTTCGGCATCTCGCCCGAGGACGAGATCGACGTCGGTGCTTCGGCGGACGCGGCGCAGGACACGCGAGATGAGGCCGAGCAGGCCTTCGCGGCACTGCGGACGGCGAAGACGCGGCACACGGACCTGACCGGGTTGGCCGAGCGGATGACGTCCTTGATGGCCGAACTGGCGCCGGTCGAGGAGCGATACCTCGAACTGAAGGCGCTGGCCGAGGTGGTCAACGGCCGCGGGCAGAACACGCGGAAGATGTCGCTGCGCTCGTACGTCCTCGCCGCGAGGCTGGAGGAGGTCGCGGTCGCGGCCACCGCTCGCCTGCGGACGATGAGCCAGGGCCGCTACTCCTTCGTGCACTCCGACGCGGCCGGGGCGCGGGGCACCCGCGGCGGGCTCGGCCTCGACGTGCTCGACGACTACTCCGGCACCGTCCGGCCCGCGAAGACGCTTTCCGGTGGCGAGTCGTTCCTCGCGTCGCTCTCACTGGCGCTCGGCCTCGCCGACGTCGTCGCCGCCGAAACCGGCGGAGCGCTACTGGACACACTGTTCATCGACGAGGGCTTCGGCACCCTGGACGCCGAGACGCTCGACATCGTCATGAACATCCTCGACGAGCTTCGCGCCGGTGGCCGCGTGGTCGGGCTCGTCTCGCACGTCGAGGAGCTGCGGCAGCGGATCCCGACGCGGCTGCGGATCCGGAAGTCGCGTACGGGCTCCGCGGTGGAGATCCACGCCGCCTGACCGTGCTCCGCCCCGTGATATGAAAGGTCCCTTCATTGCAAATTTTGCAATGAAGGGACCTTTCATATCACTTGCGGGCGGCGAGATCAGGCCGCTTCGTGGCTCAGCAGCCACTGCTTCGCCGGCACACCCCACCGGAAGTTCCCCACGCCCCCGCCGGTCCGCACCACCCGGTGGCACGGCACGAACAACGCCGCCGCGTTCTTCGCGCACGCCGACGCGGCCGCCCGCACCGCCGACGGATTCCCCGTCAGCATCGCGTATTCCGCGTAGCTCACCGGCTCGCCGGCAGGCACCTTTCGCAAGATTTCCCAGGCATGTTGCCGGAAAGCGCCGGACCGCTGCCGCACCTCGATGTCGGCCACCGCGTCCAGGTCGCCGTCGTGGTAGCGGCGGATCGCGGTGGTCACCGGTCCGAGGTCACGCCGCTCCTTCACCTCGACGGGGGTCAGCGACGGCGAGATCAGCGGCGTCAGTTCGGCGACGTCGCCTGTCCAGCCCGAGGCGAGTACGGCCCCGTCGCCCGCCACCACGGCGGTGAACGGGCCGATTTTCGTGTCCACTGTGGACCAATACGCGATGCTCATCATTCTCCCTTTTCGGCGCGCCACAGGTACATGCCGGCGTACGAGGACCAGGGCTGCCAGGCCCGTCCGCGTTCGGCCAGCGACGGTTCGTCGTCGGCGATCCCCAGCGCGGCCGCGCCTCGGCGCAACACCGGATCACCGGTCAGCAGGACGTCGGGCGCGCCCAGTACACGCATCAGGACGTAGTCCGCGGTCCGCGGCCCGATCCCCGGGATGCCCAACAGCTCCGTGCGCAACTCCGCGGGATCACGGCCGACGTGGACCGAAACCCCGTCCGCCAGCGCACGAGCCACGGCGGCCACCCGGTCCGGACCGTGTTCGGCGACCTGGGCCGCCGTCGGGAACAGCGTGGT